>CAWHNJ010000010.1:0-40187 GCA_963830835.1 uncultured Actinomycetes bacterium
GCCGTCAAACGTGGGCGAGGACGCCGTCGAGCGGTCGGGGAACTCGGGCGAGGTCGAGCGCCTCGACGAGGAGGCCCGCGTACTTGATCTTGCCGGCGCTGCTCCCGAAGAAGCGGCGGAGCTGACTCTCCGTCGGCCGACCCTGCCATTGCGGCTGTTTCTGGAACGTGCGAAAGGACGCGAGGTCTCCGTTCCGAGCGAGAACCTCCTCGACAGCCGCTGCACCTAGGGCGCTGATCAGTTCGTCCTCGAGGTCGGTGTCGCAGACGTAGAAGCCGAGCTCCTCCATCTTCTCTCGATTGAGGTCGGAACCGAGCCCGGCATGCTCGAGCGCGTCACGGAAGCTCCGCTCCTCGGGAGCGTCGCATATACCGGCGAGCCGCGTCTCGACGCCGTGCGCGCGGATCATGCTCAGAACCTTGGCGATCGCCTGCGCCCCACCAATGGGGACGACGGCGACGCGTTCCGCCGCGAGGTCTCGCCCGCGACGCAGCGCGAGCGTCTCGAGCGCCACCTGGTCACTTACGCCCTCGACGAGGACGAGCCCCTCCACGCCGTCGAGCTCGATCATCTGCTTCCCCTTCCCGGCGCTTCAATCTCTTGTCAACAACCGAAGCTGCGTTCTTGGAGAAGCCATTCGATTTCCGGTCGGCAGGCGGACCGCACCTGCGCGGGACGCTCGTCGAGCCTGCAGGCGAGCCGTGCTCGGCGGTGCTTCTGCTGAGCGGCTCTGGCCCGCTCGACCGCGACTCCAACATGCCCGGTCAGAAGCTGGACGTCGCGAAGACCCTGGCCGTGGCCTCGCGCAGCGCGGCGTCGCGACGCTCCGTTACGACAAGCGAGGGGTCGGAGCATCGGAGGGCGACTACCTCCGTACGGGTTTCGAGCAGGAGACCGATGACGCCCGCGCGGCGCTGACGGCGCTCTTCGAGGCCGTCGATCGCGCGCGGATCGGCATCATCGGGCACTCCGCCGGCGCGACGATCGCTGTGCGCCTCGCCGCCGAGCACTCGGATCTCGCGGCGGTCGTGCTCCTGGCCGCGGCCGCCCGCCGCGGCGACGAGGTCATGGCTCAGCAGTCCGAGATGATCGCAGCCACGCTCCGCGGCGCCAGGCTCTGGGGCCCGATGCTGCTCCGCTGGCAGGCGCGCGTCCGAAGGCGGGCCATCGCTTCAAGGGGCGACGTCGTCCGGATCGGCATGCGGCGCTTGCCGGGGAGGTGGCTCCGGGAGTTCATGGCCTATGACCCGCGCGCGGACGTCTCTCGGATCCGATGCCCCGTGCTCGCGATCACCGGCTTTGATGACGTTCAGGTCGATCCTGCGGACGTCGCGGAGATCGGCCGCATCGTGCGCGGGCCATTTACCGGCTCGACCCCGGAACGCCTAACCCACTTGCTGCGCCAGGCGGAGGGGCACCTGGGCTTGCCGGGTATCGGTCGCAACTGAAGCGGCCAGTCGACGCGGCGCTCGTCGAGCGCGTCGTCGGCTGGGTCGCGGAACGCCTCAAGGCTTAAGCTCGTGCGCCGTCGAGGAGCTGCAGCAAGTCATGCGCGGCCAGCTCGATCTCCTTGTGCTCCCATTCCGCAGCGCGGTAGTGGCAGGCGATGATTCCGGAGCGGTGGATCCGGCGGAAGTCTCCGTAGACGAAGGCGTATCTGGCCTTCGTCTCGTCCGAGACACCCTCGGTGAGCCCGAGGTGCCACTCCGCGTACTCGTCCCAGGAATGCGTCCTCGAGGAACGCGTTCTCATCGGCGGCTCGAGGTTGCACTTCACCCCATTCACTGCGAACCACGTACTGCCGGGCCTTGATCAGCTCCCGGGCACGGGCGACCCCACGTTCATTCACCGCGTAGGAGGCCATGGCTCGCATTTACCCTATTCGCGGCCTTTAGCCGTTGCTGCGCGCGTCGGATGCGGCGGGCGAGCTCCCGGCGACCTCGTCCGCGCGGCAAATCGTCTTGACGGCGCGCGTGAACGATGTTATGCAGGCGCCGAGGAATCAGGGGAGACGGAAGGGGTGACCCATGGGTCGCCGAGCTTCTGTCATCGTCGCGTCTGGGAACGGTCTGTTTCGTCAGCATCGTCGGCTGCGGCCGCGAGCGTTGCTGCGGGGCCGCCGCCGGGCGTGCACGACGCGCTCCGGCTCGAGACGCTCTCGGGCCCGGCGCAGTACGTCAGCGGCGGTGCCGCGCGCGTCCGCGTCGTCGTGCCCGCTGCGGTGCCGCTCGTCGAAGCGACCGTGGAGCTGAACGGCGTCGACGTGACGTCCTCCTTCACGCCGGACGACCGGGCGCCGCACGCGCTCGAGGGTGTTCTGACCGGCCTGCCGCTCGGCCCGAGCACGGTCGAGGCGAGCGTGCCGGGACCGGGGAAGTCGGCGAACGATCGCGCGACGCTGACGCTCGTGAACTACCCGATCACGGGGCCGATGTTCGCTGGCCCGAAGCAGCCGGACTTCTTCTGCTCGACGCCGGCGCATCGGGCCGGCTTCGACCTCACCGGCCCCTTCCTCGACGCGAACTGCTCGCTGGCGACGCGACGTCGACTACTACTACCGGGCCACCAACGCGACCTGGAAGCCGTACGACGCCAGGCGCGCCTCGCCCGGCGGACATGACGCAGACGACGACGAGCGACGGCGAAACGGTCGACTTCGTGATCCGCTGGGAGCGGGGCACGATCAACCGCTTCATCTACACGATCGCCGTCCTCGACCCCACTGCGAGCGGTCCGTCGTCGCTTCCCTACTGGAACCGGAAGCTCATCTACTACTTCGGCGGCGGCGTGGCGATCGGCCACTACCAGGGCTCGAACAACCAGAGCGAGTCCCGGTACGTCTACGGCCTCGGCCAGGGCTACGCGATCGCGTGGTCGACCGGGACGAAGACGAACACGCACTACAACCTCGTCCTCGGCGGCGAGACCGCGCTCATGGTCAAGTCGCGCTTCGTCACCGAGTACGACGATCCCGAATACACCGTCGGGCTCGGCGGCTCGGGCGGCGCCATCCAGCAGTACGTCTACGGCCAGAACCACCGGGACTGCTCGACGGCGCGATCCCGCAGTACTCCTACCCGGACATGGTCACGCAGACGATCCACGTCGGAGACTGCGAGCTGCTCGAGCGCTGGATGGACCGGAAAGTCCAGGAGGAGGGGCCGGCTCGAAGTGGCGCGTGTGGACGAACCGCTCCTGGCTCGAGGGGCTTCAGCTCGTCGAACACGATCGCCAATCCGTACCAGCCGCTTGACACCGTGGCTGGCGGCCCCCGGCTCGACTGAGTGCGTCAAGGGGCTGGCGCGGCCTCTCCCCGCTGGCGCTCAACCCGCACTTCGGCACCGCGCCCGGGATCACGCCGGCGCAGCAGGCGGCAGTCGAGTGGACGCACTGGAACGACGTCGTCAACGTCTACGGCCGCGACCCGGCGACGGGCTTCGCGCGCTCGACCTGGGACAACGTCGGCGTTCAGTACGGCCTGCAAGGCGCTCCTCGACGGGCACATCACGCCGGGCGAGTTCCTCGAGCTCAATGCGGAGATCGGGTCCTGGAAACCGCCACAGGACACCGTGCAGGAGGGATGCCCGTACGTCGCTACGGCGTGCCCCACGGACATCGACGTCTGGAGCGAGCGGAACATGAACCTCTCGCCCGACGGCGGCGTGACGCCCGCGCCGCGAGCCGCCGGCAGCATCGACGCGATGCGCGCCGCCTACGAGAGCGGCCTCGTCTTCGACGGCAAGATCGACATCCCGATCATCGACTGGCGCCACTACCTCGACGGCGAGCTCGACATGCACAACGCGCGGCAGTCCTTTGCCGCCCGAGCGCGGCTGCTGAAGCAGGGAGACGCGTCCAACCAGGTGATCTGGTTCACGGATGCACGGCCGGCCCGCGCGTCCGACCAGACGCCGATGGCGCTCGCCGTGATGGACGAGTGGCTGGCGAACATCCGGGCGGAGCCGGAGCTCGGCGTCGCGGGCAACAAGCCCGCCGACGCGGTCGACCGCTGCTTCGCGACGAACGGTGCGCCCATCTATGCGGGCGCCGATGCCTGGAACGGGATCCTGGACGCCGGCCCGTTCGGCCCCTGCGCATCGGTCTTCCCGATCAACGGCACGTCGCGGACGGTCGCGGGCGCGCCCTTCGACGAGGAGCTCTACAAGTGCAAGCTCCAGCCGGTCGCCGCCGCGATCGACCGGGGCTATACGGCTCGTGGCAACCGAGCGAGAGCGAGGCGGCGAGGTTGAAGCAGATCTTCCCCGGCGGCGTGTGCGACTACTCGAAGCGAGACGAAGGTAGGCCGCCGGGGTTCGGGTAGCACCTCCGATTCGCGAGCGCCGGGCGTACAATCGCCGGGGTAGTTCGTGGCAGTAGGCACTCAAAGCCTCGTCGGGCGGGAGGAGCAGCTCGCATCGCTCCTCGCTCTGTTTGACGATCCCGAGCGCCTGCCGGCACTGGCGGTGGTCGCAGGGGAGGCGGGGATCGGGAAGACGGCACTCTGGCTCGCCGCCGTGGAAGCCGGGAGCCGGCCGCCGGCTACCGGACGCTGTCCTGCCGTCCCACGGAGGCCGAGACCGCCTACTCGTTCGCAGGTCTCGCGGACCTGGTCGGCGGCGTCGCCGGCGACGTGGTCACGGACCTTCCGCCGCCACAGCGGCGCGCTCTGGACGCTGCGCTCGGAATCGCGGAAGCCGCCGGCTCGATCGACGAGCGTCTCGTCGCGTTCGCGTTCCTGAGTGCGCTGAAGGGGCTTGCGGAGGAACGGCGGCTCCTGCTCGGTGTCGACGATCTGCAGTGGCTCGACGAGCCGTCGCTCGCCCTGCTCCGGTACGCCCTGCCGCGCCTCGGAGACGCCCAGATCGCTGCACTGCTCACCGTCCGCGGTGCCGTCCCCTCGTGGTTGAGCCGGCAGGAGGGCGTGCTCGAGTTGGAGCTCGGCCCGCTGAGCGTCGGCGCCGTCCACGAGCTGCTCCGGGGGCGACTCGACGCGGAGTTTCCGAGACCAGTGCTGCTCAGGATCTGGGAGACTTCGGGGGGCAATCCGTTCTTCGCTCTCGAGCTCGCCCGGGCGCTTCAGCGCCGAGGAGGGCGGATCGAGCCGGGTGCGGAGCTTCCTGTCCCCGAGACGCTGGAGGATCTCGTCGTTGAACGGCTCCAGGCACTGAGCCCGGAGGCCGACGACGTCTGTCGGGTCGTCGCAGCGTCTGCCGAGCCGACGGTCCAACTCGTCGAGCTCGCGGTCGAGCATGCCGCCGCCGGCATCGACGACGCTCTGCAAGCTCGCGTCCTCGAGCCGGACGGCGAACGCCTCCGGTTCACGCACCCGTTGCTTGCGTCGGCCATCTCCGCGAGGACGATCGGCGAGCGGAAGCGCTCGCTCACGAGCGGCTCGCTGCCCTCGCGACTGATCCCGAGGAGCACGCGCGCCACCTGGCACTCGCGGCCTCGGCTCCGAGCACACGGGTCGCCGAGGCGCTCGACGCCGCGGCGCGGCATGCTCGCGCTCGCGGGTCGCCAAGCGCTGCGGCCGAGCTCGCGGAGCAGGCCGTCGCTCTCACGCCGGCCGCTGATGACGACGGCCGCCGGCATCGGAGACTGCAAGCCGCCGACCTTCACTTCGAGGCGGGCGACCTCGAGCGAGCCCTGACCGTTGTCCGGGAGGCGGGCGACGAAGCGCCCTCGGGCCCGGCCCGCGCGGCTGTCCTGCTCCGGCTCGCTCGACTTCGAGCCGAGACGAGCGGACCAGTCGAGGCTGTCGCGCTGTGGCGCGAGGCGCTCGAGGAAGCGGGAGGTGACGAGGAGCTCGAGGCGCGCATCCTGTTCGAGCTCGGCCAGTTCCTCCGCTTCGCCGAAGGGAACCGACGCAGCCCTCGTACATCTGGAGGCCGCTGTCGAGGCCGCAGAACGCATAGGCGACGACGAGCTCACCTGCAAGGCCACGGCCGCTTATGCCCTCGTTCACTTCAACAGCGGCCGCGGGATCGGCTCACGAGGCGAACGAGCGGGCGCTAGCGCTCGAGGCGGCGCTGGTGGGCAGCCCCTCGACGCTGGCCACGCCCTTTGTCGCCCATCAGCTGGTCTGGGCGGGCGACGCGGCACGTGCCCGCGCGGTGCTGGCCCGCCTGCGGCCTGGCTGGGCCCCCGGGAGGAGTCCAATGCCGCGGAGGCAGCCTGGTACCTCGCTCTGCTCGAGTGGCGCGCCGGGAACTGGGCGGCCGCCGTGGCCGCGGCGGAGGAGGCTGTAGGAATCAGCCAGCAATTCGGTCGTGAGTCGTCGACCATCACGTCGTGGCCCTCGGCCGTGATCGCAGCGCACCGCGGCGAGATCGACCGGGCGGGCGAGCTGGCGGAGCGTGGGCTCGGCGTCACCGGCCGGCCGGGTGTCGCGGAGGCGGGCTACGAGTGGGTGCTCGGGTTCGTCGCCCTCTCCCTGGACGACGTGCCCGGGGCACTCGAGCACCTCTCCCGGGCCGACCGCATCCTTGCCGAGCTCGGCATCCGAGAGCCCGCGCTGCTGTGGCACATGCCCGATCTGCTCGACGCGCTTCTCGCCGCGGGCGACACCGACGGCGTCGAGCAGACGCTCGCACCGTGGGAGGGCCGAGCCCGTGCGCTCGACCGGGCGTGGGCGCTGGCGATCGCGGCGCGAACCCGGGCGCTCCTCTCTGCGACAAGAGGCGACCTCGACGCGGCCTTGGCCGGCTTCGAGCACGCGTTTGTCGAGCACGGGCGGGCAGAC
This sequence comes from uncultured Actinomycetes bacterium, assembly GCA_963830835.1. Lineage (GTDB taxonomy): Bacteria > Actinomycetota > Thermoleophilia > Gaiellales > Gaiellaceae > PALSA-612. Next base: position 6,743 of record CAWHNJ010000010.1, read on the forward strand.
GATCCGTTCCAGCGCGCCCGGACGCTGCTCGCGCTCGGCGCCACCCAGCGGCGCGCGAAGCAGCGGCGCGCCGCCAGGGAGACGCTCGAGCAGGCGATGGCGCTCTTCGCCGCCCTGCCGGCGCCGTTGTGGGTCGACAAGGCGCGGGCCGAGCTCGCGCGGATCGGCGGGCGCGCACCGTCGCGTGACGAGCTGACCGAGAGCGAGCGGCGGATCGCGGCGCTCGTCGCCGAAGGGCGTTCGAACCGCGAGGTCGCGGCCGCTCTGTTCTTGACCGAGCACAGCGTCGAAACGGCGCTCACGCGTATCTACCGCAAGCTCGGAGTTCGCTCGCGCACGGCGCTGTCGCGCCGGCTCTCGGCAAAGAGCTGAGGTTTCCAGCTTTCCACGCGAGGGCGTCGGGGCGACCCTTGCTCGGTCAACGAGCGAGGAGGTTCGCATGAGACCGAGAGGGGCAATTCTGGCCGCGGCCGCGGCTCTGGTCGTGCTCGCCGCGCCCGCGGTCGCGCGCGCCAACGAGGTCGCCCACTGGAACGCCATCGCGCAGGCGGAGACGCTGCCGCTTCGGCCGACGGCTCATGGCCAGGCGCGGGGGATGGCGATGGTCGCGGGCGCGATGTACGACGCGGTGAACGCCATCGATCGCGGCCACCAGCCGTACCTCGTCGACTTCGACGAGGTGGGCGCGCCGAGCTGGGCGTCCATGGACGCCGCCGCGGCCAGCGCGGCGTACCACGTGCTTCTCGAGATCACGCCAGTCGCCAGGCACGATGCCGCTGCGGACCATGTACAACGACACGCTGGCGTTGCTCGGAGGGGGCCCCGACGTGGAGGCAGGCAAGGCCGCCGGCGAGGCCGCGGCCGCCGCGATGATCGCCTTCCGGCAGGGAGACGGGTTCATGGTGCCGTTCAGCCCGACCATCGGCACCGGTGCGGGCGAGTGGCGGCCGCTGGGCTGGCCGACTGCGCCCGTCTACGACCCGGACCCCTGGGTCCGCAATCTGAAGCCGTTCCTGATCAAGAGCCCGTCGCAGTTCCGCGCAGACGAGCCGCCCGCGCTCACGAGCGCCGCAGTACACGGAGGACTTCAACGAGGTGAAGGAGCTCGGGGAGCTGGACAGCTCGACGCGCACGGACGACGAGACAAAGGCCGCGGTGTTCTGGCAGTTCGCACCCATCGCGCTCTGGAACCCGCTGGCGCGTGGCCTCGCGGGCCGGTTCGGGCTCGACCGAGCCGACGAGGCTCGCCTCTACGGGCAGATAAACCTCGCCGGGGCCGACGGGGCGACCGCCTGCTGGGACAGCAAGTACGACTACATGTTCTGGCGACCGAGGGCGGCGATCCGCGAGGCCGACACCGACGACAATCCGGCGACGATCGCCGACACGAACTGGGAGCCGCTGTTCACTCCGGCGACGGACGACGTCGCCGCTGCTCGTCACGCCGCCGTTCCCCGCCTATCCGTCTGGCCATGGCTGCCTGAGCGGCGCCGTTCTCAACACCATGGCCGACTTCTTCGGCACCGACAAGGTCCCCGACGGCTTCGACATCGTCTCGGGACGGACGCTGGACGGCCAGCCGATCCCGCCGCGGCACTTCGACCGCTTCTCGACGGTGCTGAAGGAGATCGTCGACGCGCGCGTCTGGGGCGGGATCCACTTCCGCACCGACGACGTCCGCGGCGCGGTCATCGGCAAGAAGGTCGCGCACTGGCTCCGCAAGCACTACTTCCAGCCTGTGGGCTGACATCCACTCCACTGGGAGGGGCCGGGTGGCTGGCCCGGCTCCTCCCTTCTTCTAGGAGGCGATCGTGCCGAGCTTTCTCGTCGAGACGTACGTCCCCGAGGCTCGCCCGGGGGACGCTCGCGCGGCCGGGCGCCGCGCCCGTGCGGAGGCGAACGCGGCTTCGCGCACCGGCGAGCGCATCCGCTACGTCCGCATGACGTTCTTGCCTCGCGACGAGACGTGCTTCCACGTCTTCGTCGCCGACTCCGAGGAGGCCGTCGCCGACGTGTGCCGGCGGGCGGGCCTCGGCTCCCCCGCATCGTCCCGGCGCTCGAGTGAGGGCCGAGCTCGCGACGGCTCCCGCTGGTCGACGGCCGCTGACGGGTTGCCGGCCGCAGCCTGAGCTGCACGACGTACGAGTGTGCCGTCAGTCGATGGCTGGGACGTGGCTACGCGCGCGACCCGCGCTCAGCTCAGCTCGACGGCAGCCCGCACTGCTCGAACAGCCAGGGCTCCCTGCCCCCGTCGTGTCCGTCGTCGCGTGAACGAGAGCCTTCATCAGGTTCAACTCGCGAGCGGCCGGAACTAATCATGCAGAAGACGTCTGTGCCGCAATCACACCGGAAATCAGGGAACGTGGACGATCTCGAGCTTGATGCCGTCCGGGTCGTAGAAGAAGCCGGCGTAGTAGCCGGGGCCGTAGTCGTACTCGCGTGGGTCGTTCTCGATCTCCAGTCCATGCGCTCGAGCCCAGCGGAGCCGATCGTCGACGACCTCGCGTGACGGCGCCTCGAACGCCACGTGGTGGATGCCGATTCGGTACCGGTCATGGGCGCCGTCGGTTTGTGCCTCGCGCAAGCTGAAGGGAACGATGCCGCTTCCGCTCAGATAGACGACACGCTCGCCGCAGCTCGCCCACGATCTCACCCGCGCGTGTGTAGCCGAGTGGTTCGAGCAGCTCACGATAGAGCGGAAGGCTGCGATCGAGGGAGGACACGACGAGGTCGAAGTGATGGATGCCCGTTCCACGCACGGCGCCGACCCTACCAATGGCCGCGAGGCGGGCTCACGTAGCCTCGTAGCAGACACCCTCGCAGGAGGAGACGATGCCCGAGGCGAACAACATCAACCTCGACGACAAGTACGGCCGGCTGGCGGTGATCGACATCGCGGCCGAAGCTGCCAGCCGCGAACCGTGGTTCAACCAGACGCTCATCGTCATGGTCGAGTCGGCGGCTGTCGTCCCGACCGGGGACTAGCTGTGCACACGCTCCGCACGCGCATGTGGCGCTTCCGGCACGTTGCGCAGCGCTACGTCAATCCCGTCGTGCGGCCTGTCGCGCGGAGGCTTCCGACCTTCGGCGTCTTGACGTACCGAGGCCGAAAGACCGGACGTACCTATCACACGCCGATCAACGCCTTCCGTCGAGGCGACGACTACGTCTTCTTCCTGACCTACGGGTCGGACGTGCAGTGGGTGAAGAACGTTCTGGCCGCGGGATCCTGCTCGCTCGAGACACGCGGTCAGGTCGTCGAGCTCGTCGAGCCCGAGCTGATCACCGATCCCGAGCTCCGGCCCGCGCCGCCAGTGGTCCGGTTCATGGAAGGCCGGATTGCCGGAGTCACGCAGTACGTGTGCATGCGAACACGTTCATCGACCTGACGCTCACCCGCGCGCCGCATGGCGAGTGTCGGCCTCAGCTCACCGCCTTCTTCACGAGCGCGCTGATCGTTGTCTCTTCCTTGGCAGTCAACTCCTTCAGCGCGAACGAGGTCGGCCACATTGCGCCTTCGTCGAGGTTCGCCGCTTCCTCGAAGCCGATCGTCGCGTACCTCGAGTTGAACTTCTCGGCGCTCTTGAAGAAGCAGACGACCTTGCCGTCCGAGGCATAGGCGGGCATCCCGTACCAGGTCTTCGGCCAGAGGTCCGGCGCGCTGGCCGTGATGATCGCATGGAGGCGCTTGGCGATGCCGCGATCCGGTTCGCTCATCGCGTCGATCGCCGCGAGCAGGTCGCGTTCCCCCTCCGCTCTGTTCTTGCTCGCGCGCTCTTCTGCTTTCAGCTCTCGGGCGCGAGCCTTCATCGCGGCTCGTTCCTCGGCACTGAATCCCTTGGACGCGGTGCCCTTCTTTGCAGTCTTGCTCTCGGCCATTCGAACTACCTCCTTCGCCGGATGATTCCCATCTCCGTGCTGATGATTTGTTAAACTGATTATTGTACAGACTGACGAAATATGCAAGTATTGACCGAATGGTTGCACAGCCTTCCGCCGAAGCTCCGGTCACCGAGTTCGCCGGCCAGCTCTTCTTTCGGCTATGGCGCGCATCGCACGTGCGCGCCGCGGACGTGCTGGGGACGGTTGGTCTGACGCCGGCCCTCTTCGGCCTGCTCAACATCATCGGAGCGCGCGAAGGAGCGATTCAGCAGGAGCTCGGCGCGGCCATGGGCATCGATCGCACCACGATGGTCTCGCTGGTCGATCAGCTCGAGGGTGCGAGGTTGGCCAAGCGCCGGCCGTCGGCCAAGGACCGCAGAGCCCGAGAGATTGCGATCACGCCGAAGGGTCGCCGACTCCTCGGCCGCGCTCGGGGGATGCTTTCTGAGGCGGAAGACGACGTGCTGGCAGGGCTCACCGCAGAAGAGCGGCGTGACCTCCTGACCCTGCTTCGGCGCGCGCTCGAGTCAGCGCCCGCGCAACCGTTGTGGAGCTCCGAAGAGGGGGATCAGGACCCCGCGCTAGCTCGAGCGGTAGCGCTGCAGCGTTACGCCTGAGTTGAACCGCTCAGCGCCTCCCACCGCTCGGCGGGAGGCCTCGCTGCACCGGCCACACGGATCGGGGAGACTCCATCCCGATGAAGCTCGATCGCCGTCGGCTCAAGGAGCAGATCCACGAGCTCTACCGCTCGGAGCACGAGGCGATGGGCGAGCGAGGAACGCTCGAGCGCCTCGAGCGCGGGCGGGAGTGGAATCTCGCCCCGACTCTGGCTGCCGGTGGGGTGGCTGTCTTCCCGCACGCGGGTGTCTTCGACTGCGGGCACCAGGTCGCCGCCGTCGTCCACGGCTGCCTGGACTCAGGCGCCGAACGCGTGGTCGTGATCAGCGTCCTCCATGCCTTCACCGACGAGATGGAGGACGCCCGGAAGCGTGTCTCGGGCGGTGAGGATCCGTCGGCCTGGCCGTTCTGGGGAATCCAGGGGCCGGGCATCGACGGGCGTGACGAATGGCGCGACGACCACTCGCTCATCAGCTTCCGGCACTTCTGGGAGGCCGAGACGAGGCGGCGGGGAATCGTCGCCCCGGAGGTCGTCGAGCGCTATCCGTACCTCGCCGGCGGTCACCCAGACAGGCTCCCGGGCATCGAGGAGCTCGCGGAGCTTGCCGAGGACGCCGTCGTCGTGTCGACCGCCGACCCGTTTCACCACGGGATCGGCTACGGCGATCCTCCCGAGCGGGCGCTGCCTCCCGAGAGCGGCGGCCTCGAGCTTGCCCGCGAGACGATCGAGGCGGGGATGGAGCTCCTCGCCCACGGCGACTATGCCGGCTACGACGCGCACTGCGTCGAGGCGAAGAGCGACGCCCGCGACGCCGGCCAGGTCTTCCGCTACCTGCGGGGCGAGCTGGAAGGGAAGATTCTCGACTTGACCTACACCGACGCGGCGGAGTTGTACGAGTCCCCGCGCCCGACCTGGGTGGCTGCTCCCCTCGTCGCGTGGCAGCGCCTTTGAGTCGTCGACACAGCGTGTCGTACGATCCGAGCGACGATCGACCGAAAGGAGACGCCCATGACCACCGTGACCGAGACGTCAGAGCGTGACCGTCTGGCCGCGATTCCCGCCTCCTACTTCCGCGCCGTCGATTCGCTCGACGTCGACGCGGTGCTCGAGCACTTCGCCGAGGACGCAACCCTCACCGTCCAGACCGCGCGCGTGACCTTCTCGGGTCACGAGGAGATCGCGCGCATGTTCACGGACTTCTTCGCCGACTGGGACTCCATGGTCCACGACATCACGAACATCGTGGTCGAGCCCGGCGCCGGCAAGGTCGCGACCGAGCAGCACGTCGACCTCGTCCGCAATGGCACGACGAAGATGCACAACTGCAACTTCTTCGATGTGAACGAGGACGGGAAGTTCTCCCGCGTCATCATCTGGATGGACGGGACGAACCCGCTGAACTAGCGCGCCGATCTCACAACGAGCGGCTCGTCGCCGTTCTAGCGGTCATGAGCGTGCGCGCCGAGTCCGCGCCGACGGCGACCGTCGGCAGGAGGACGGATGTCGCCGCGCTCGCCGCTGGGCTCGTGACCGTGACGGTATGGGGCTCGGCGTTCGTCGGCATCCGGGCTGCCGGCGACGAGCTCTCGCCCGGCGCGCTCGCGCTCGGTCGGCTGCTCGTCTGTAGCACCGTGCTCGGCGGGGCGGCGCTCGTCCGGCGCGAGCCGTGGCCGCAGCGGCGTGACCTCTTCGCCATTGCGATGTTCGGCGTGCTCTGGCTCGGGCTCTACAGCGTCGCCCTGAACGCGGCCGAACGGCACGTGGACGCGGGGACGGCGGCGATGCTCGTCGCGACGGGGCCGATCCTCATCGCGCTGCTCGCAGGGTTCCTCCTCCGCGAGGGCTTTCCACCCGGGCTCTTCGCCGGGCTTACCGTCGCCTTCGGCGGCACGGTCCTGATCGGCATCGCGACAGGGCAGTCCGGCTCGCGTGCGGGCCTGGGCGCGGCGCTCTGCATGGTCGCGGCGCTTGCCTGGGCGTTCGCCGTCATCGTCCAGAAGCCCGTGCTGGCACGAGTCTCGCCGCTCCAGGTGACATGGCTCGGCTGCGCGGCCGCCACCATCGCCTGCCTCCCGTTCGCGCCGACGCTGGCAAGCGAGGCGTCGAACGCCGGCGCCGACGTGATCGCATGGATGATCTACCTCGGCCTCGTCCCCACGGCGCTCGGCTTCGCGACGTGGACGTTCGCGCTGCGGCGAACGAGCGCGGGCCGTATGGGATCGATCACGTACCTCGTTCCGCTGGTCGCGATCGTGCTCGGCTGGGCTCTGCTCGGCGAGACGCCGCCCTGGCTCGCCGTCGCCGGCGGCGCGGTCTGCCTGGTCGGCGTCTATCTCGCGCGGCGTCCGTGAGCTACGCGACGCCTAGCGGGATGCCGCGATCAGCGAGCGGGCGGTCGGAGTCAGCCTGAGCACGTTCGGCGCACCCGTCAGCTGGCGAGTCAGAGCCGGCGCGATCTCGTCGCGCCATGCCGGCGCGGCCTCGAGCGCAGCGTGGTGTCGTGCGTGATCCGCGTCGTCCGCGTACATGGCGAACCACACGAACACGTTCTCCTCCCGCACCGGCAGCGCTGGAAAGGTGTTTTCGCTGTGCTCCGTGGCGTAGGTCGCGAGCACGTTGATGCCCGCCCCGCGTAGCGCCGGCTCGAGCTCGCTCTCGAAGAGCCCGCGGATGTCGATGGCGTCGGCTGCCAACGAGTAGATAGTGACCACGAGCATGCCGGGTTGCGGTTGCGTAGAGTCGTGCGCGGGTCGGTCGTCGGTGTCGAGCTCGAATCCAGAGAGCGGGTGGAGCAAGAGCACGTTGCTGACGTCGACCATGGTGGCGTTGGCAGCGGGTGCGTGTTCCCTCCATACCGGGCCTCCGTAGAACGCTTCGAGCGCGCGCTTTCGCGTCGACATGTCGCGAAAACAGCGGAGCCAGACGAAGCTGTCCGGGTCGTCGACATCCCGGAACTGCCCCAGCAGCTGCATGCCGACCGCTTCCTGCGTCTCGACGAGCTCACGGTCGAAGAGCTCTATCAGCGTCTCCCGCGCGCCCGGCTTGAGGGCATAGCGCCGCAGCTCGAGGATCCGGCAGTTCGTGTGTGGCATCTCTTTCCCTAACGTCGACGGGAGGTTCGCTCTTTCCGGCCTCCTCGGCCCTCTCAGCGAACGTCTGCGACCGACCATGCCTTCAGCGCGTCGTCGCGCGTATCGCCGTGCGGAGCAGCTCCCTGAGCGCTTGCGGCACGCCTCGGTTGAGCGTCTACGCTCTCGCTCGTGCTGCCGTCGCTGCCGGATCAGATAAAGCCGCGGCTGCGAGGCATCTTCCACCTCGCCGCCTTCGTAGCCGCGTTGCCGCTCGGCGTTCTGCTCGGCCTGTACGCCACCACCGCCCGCGAGCGCGTGGCGGTAAGCGCGTTCGGGGCCGCGGTCGTCGTCATGTTCGGCCTCAGCAGCCTCTACCACCGCGGCAACTGGTCGATCACGCCCCGGCGTTGGCTGCGCACGCTCGACCACGCCGGCATCTTCATTCTCATTGCCGGCACGTACACGGCTTTCGGGCTGCTCGTGCTCGACGGCCCGTGGAGATGGGTCGTGCTCGGGATCGTGTGGGGGGGAGCCGCCTGCGCGGTGCTCGTCAATTTCGCATGGAGGTCATCGCCGCAGTGGCTGACGGGTGTCGTGGCGATTGGCCTGGGCTGGGTGGGCGTCCTGGTCGCGCCGCAACTCGCGGGTGATATCGGCGCCGGCGGCGCGGCGCTGGTGGTCGTCGGCGGCCTGGCGTACACGGCCGGTGCGGTGATCTTCGCCACGCGGCGACCGAACCCGTACCCGGCGACGTTCGGGTATCACGAGATCTTCCACCTGCTCGTGATCGCGGCTGTCGCGTGCCACTACGTGGCCGTGGCCTTCTTCGCCGTGTCCTAGACGACGGCGTCGACGATCGTGTACGTCATCGCGATTCCTCGACGCGCTGCTTGAGCGCCGCGTTCATCTGCTCGAAGCCCTCTTCGGTCTTGCGAAGGGTCCCCTTGACGAGGCCGACGAGGATGCCCGTGAATCGCTCCCCGTGGACGAACCGGCTGCGCTGCCCGTCGATGGGCTCGATGCGGAACGTGTGCTCTCCGTCGAACAGCCCGGGGATCAGGAGTCGGCCTTTCCACCTCAGCTCGCGGTCGGGCTCCGCAGCGAGGACCGTCGGCTTGATCGTCATGCCGCTGCCGCCCGGTGGTTCGAGCCGCACCGTCAGCCGTTCGCCCTCTTGCGCCGTCCCCGCGATCGAGCGGATGAACGGGTTCCACTCCCCGTAGGCAGGAAAGTCGGTCAACACACGCCAGACGTCGGCGGGAGGCGCGTCGATCTCGATGACCTTCTCGATCTCGGCCATCGGGCTAACCCCAGGAAGGCGGCACGGTGGTCTCGTTCACGGGCGGCGAAGCGTACGAGTAGCTCGCCACGTATGCAGAGTTCGCACGCCACACGCGGCACCGGCTCGACGAGAATGGGCTCGTGACGACCTATGCTCCCGCCGCAGACCGCTACGACCGGATGCCCTATCGCCGCACGGGCCGCAGCGGCCTGAAGCTGCCGGCGATCTCGCTCGGGCTCTGGTGGAACTTCGGAGGCGAGCGGCCGTTCGACACGAGCAGGGCGATCGTCCTGCGCGCGTTCGACCTCGGGGTCACGCACTTCGACCTTGCGAACAACTACGGGCCGCCGTACGGCTCGGCGGAGACGAACTTCGGGCGGCTCATGAACACGACCTGCGGCCGTTCCGCGACGAGCTCGTTATCTCCACGAAGGCGGGCTACGACATGTGGCCCGGGCCGTACGGCGAATGGGGCTCCCGCAAGTACCTGCTGGCGAGCCTCGACCAGAGCCTTGCGCGCATGAACCTCGACTGCGTCGACATCTTCTACTCACACCGGTTCGACCCGGAGACGCCGCTCGAGGAGACCATGGGCGCGCTTGACAGCGCCGTCCGACAGGGGAAGGCCCTCTACGTCGGTGTCTCCTCCTACTCGGCCGCGAAGACGCGCGAGGCGGCTGCGATCCTTCGCGACCTGGGGACGCCGCTCCTCATCCACCAGCCGTCCTACTCGATGCTGAACCGCTGGATCGAGCCCGAGCTCCTCGACGTGCTCGGCGAGCTCGGCGTGGGCTGCATCGCCTTCTCGCCGCTCGCGCAGGGCATGCTCACCGGCAAGTACCTCGGCGGGATCCCCGAGGGCTCACGCGCGAGCCGCCCCGAGTCGCTGTCGCCCTCGCTCATCACGGAGGAAGCGGTCGAGAAGATCCGCGCTCTGAACGAGATCGCTGCCGGCCGCGGGCAGACGCTCGCGCAGATGGCGCTCGCGTGGGTGCTCCGCGACCAACGGGTGACGTCCGCGCTCATCGGCGCGTCGAGCGTCGCTCAGCTCGAGGAGAACCTCGCAGCGGTGGACCGTCTCGACTTCACGGACGACGAGCTCGACGAAATCGAGCGCTACGCGACGGAGTCCGACATCAATATCTGGGCGGAGTCGAGCCGGAGCTGAGCTCTCGAAGACTCGTTACGCTGGGCGGAGTGTGTGCGAGCAGAGGGAAGGGGGAAGCGATGATGGCCAACGCGGAGGCGGAGCCGGTTCGTTCCGGTCTCGGATCTCGATCGGTCGGCAGGCTTCTACATGGGGAGACGTCTGGGCCTGGAGCGAGGTGAGTGGCTTCGCTACGACGGGCCCGCTGCAAATCCGATGATCCGCTATGCCGTGGGCGACAGCACCGTTCTCATCTACAAGAGCTTCGGGGCAGGTGAGAGCCGGCACACGCTGGTCGGCTTCATCGTCGACGAATGAGGCGCGTCGACGAGCTGCGCGGGCGAGGCGTGACGTTGAGGAGTACGACATGGGCGACATCAAGACGGAGAACGGCATCGCCACGCTAGGAGAAGACAAGGGCCGCGTGGTTCAAGGATCAGGACGGAAACATCCTCGGCGTCGGACGAGTACGGGTAGCGGCCTAGCCCCAGGAGGGCGGCTCGTAGCGCTCGATTCAGCGGGCGAGCCGAAGGTGACGAACGTCAGGCCGTCGGCCCGGCGACCGGCTGGCGAAGAGCTGAGGGATCGAGCCGGACGAAGCGGCCGGGCTTGAGCTCGATCTCGACGACCGTCGACTCGTAAGCGTACAAGAGCCGACAACGACGAACATCACCTCTTCCTGGCTCGACTCCGTCCGTCGTGCTCGGCGCCTTGGACACCAGCTACCAGCTGGAAGTGGCGAAGCCGAACGCCTGCGCGCCGAGCACGCGCCGGAGCTTCTTGACGGCTCCGCCCGGCCCCTCGCCCGGCAGGTCGTCCACGTCCACGAACGTGTACCTGGTGACGTGATGGACCCTAGTGCTCGCAGGGCCCTGGCCGGTCAACAAGGCATGACTACGCTGTGGATGTGGCACGGCTGTACGCGGCGACCGGTGACGCGATAGCACGGCTCGACGAGGACGGCGACGCGTGGAGCGTGGAGCTGTCCCTGGCGGGAACGGGAGCGCAGTGCCTCGCCGTAGACCCCGCTGATCCCGACACTGTCTACGCGGGGCTGCGCGAGGGCGGGGTGCAACGCACGGCCGATGCCGGCCGTACCTGGGTGGACTGTGCGCTGCCGGAAGCCGCTGTCTTCTCGCTCGCTGTCAGCGCGGCCGACGGCACCGTCTATGCGGGCACCGAGCCCAGCCGCCTGTTCCGCAGCGACGATCAGGGCGCAACCTGGCGCGAGCTCGAGGCACTGCTCGAGCTGCCGTCGCGGCCGAACTGGAGCTTCCCGCCGCGACCGTGGACGTCGCACGTGCGCTGGATCGCTCCCAGCCCCCACGATGCCGACCTGCTGCTCGTCGGGATCGAGCTCGGAGGCTTGATGCGCTCCGCCGACGGTGGCGAGACCTGGCAGGACCACAGGCCGGGCGCCCAACCTGACGTGCACTCCATCGTGTGGCACCCCCGCGTGGCGGGAAGGGCGTACGAGGCGGGCGGAGGCGGTGCGGCGTTGAGCATGGACGGCGGGGAGAGCTGGCAGCCGTCGGACGCTGGGCGCGACCGCAACTACACGTGGGCGGTGGCCGTCGACCCGGAGGATCCCGAGTGCTGGTACGTGTCGGCGAGCACCGGGCCGTTCGCCGCTCATGGCGACCGAGACCCGCAGGCGTTCCTCTATCGCAGACGCGACGGCGAGCCCTGGGCGCCGCTTGCCGGCGGCCTGCCGGAGCCGCTCGAGGCGATGCCCTACGCCCTGGTCGCGGCTGACGATCGGCTCTTCGCCGGCATGGCCGACGGGGAGCTCTGGGAAAGCCTCGATCGAGGCGACAGCTGGACCCGCTGCAGGCTCGAGGGTGACGAGCTCGGCAGCGTCGTCGCGCTAGCAGCGATGAGAAGTCCTGGAGGGTTCCGGTGCGAAGAGCTCGGCACGATGGAGAGGGGTGTGGTGAATGACAGCAGGTGCTGGCGGGTTCACGATGTAGTGAGTGGACGGCTTTGTAGCAGGCGCGGATGACGGCGCTGGGGTGTGGGCCTCGGCGGGGGCAGGCGGAGCGCTTGCACTACTGGGTCTTCGGTGGGACAGTGGACGTAAGACGATAGAGCCAGGAGGGCGAACCGACCGGCGACGACGACGAATGGTTGAGCCGAGGCGATGTCGGGAGTCGGGGCCGTCGTCAGCGGACGGTGGACCGTACGAGGCCGCAGAGCACTGGGGCGACAAGAATCCTGGGGCTGCCGATATTCATCGTCACGCACCGACCCGAAGAGGAGCCTGAAGGAGGGCAGTTCACGTTCGTGTACGGAGTGGAGGAAGCGTAGAGCGAGCCATGGAGGCCGCTGGGGGCAAGGACGTCCACGTGATGGGAGGTGCAGACGTCATACGCCAAGCCTCGAGGCAGGCCTCGTCGACGAGCTGTAGATCATCATCGCCCCGGTAGTCTGGGCGGCGGCAAGCGCCTGTTCGATCGGTTCTCGATCTCGACTAGACCTGGAGCGCCTCGGCGTACGGCAGTCGCAGTACGCGACGTCATAGACTACGCCGTGAAGCGGTCTAGTCTAGGGCGGCGCACCCGATCACGAAATAGCTCGCATAGTCCGGCGGGAGTCGAGGTAAGTGGCGGGACGACTCTCTCTCATCCCGAGGGCGGGCTAGGGGTAGGCCGCGCCTCCAGCAGTTAGCGACCGAGGGGGTGTGTCATGGGCACACGAGGACCCGGCTGGCGCGTCGTCACAGTTGTCGGAGCGTGCAGTCGTCGCACTCGCGTCTGCCGTCTACGCGATCGCGGGCACTCGCGGTCGGTGGTGCCGTCGTACACGGGCTGTCCACGAACGGCGGGACGATCACCGACATCCAGCCCGGAAACGTGCGCGCAAGGACTGGGATCAGAAGATCCACCTCAGCGGCGGCGACGAGTCCGGCCCGAGCGATCTCTCGTCCAGTCGCTCGTGATCGCCGCGATCCGGGTGCGAGACATCCAGCTGCCGTAGCGCGCTTCCTCGGAGCGTGGAGGGCCGGGGCCGGCGCTCTCCACGCTCCGACTAATTGCCGAGCACGTAGACCGCTCTCGCGGTCACGAGCGCGACGATCAGCAGCGACACGACCGACTGCACGCCATGCATCAGCTTGGCGGTGAGGGAGAGGGGCATCGTGTAGGTCGGGCTGAAGGCCGTGCCGGCGGTCAGCGAGACATAGAGGTAGACCCGAACCCGGGGACGCCAGCCACGGCGAGCGAGCGGGATTATCGTCCTGCGGGAACTGGAAGTCGGGCGTGATGCGGTGGTGCGTCGCGCGCTCGTACGGCCCGCCATGGTCGACGTCCAGTAGACGACGCCGAAGACAATGGCGTTCGCGATCCAGATCGCCGCAGCGTGAGCAAGAGCTGCCCGCCACCGAGCTGTCGCTGCTTCGGTGACCAGGACCACGAATGAGAAGCACGAGGGAGGACGACGTTTCCGAGTACGACGATGCCGACGAGATCGAGCCCCGCGATCCGCGTCCGCACGACGCGGGATGCCGCTCGCCACGAGCCAAGAGAATGGATGCAGAGCAGTAGGACAGGTATCGCGAGGATGAGCCAGATTCCACCAGCGCGCCCCCTTGAGCTCCCGATGCTCGCTACGACTGGTGAGCGCAAGCGCCACGAGGACGGCGACGGCGACGATCACGACTCCTGCCGCCTCGCGCCGCGCCTCGTAGCGCGCCTCGATCTCGCTCCTATTAGCGATTCCGTACGAGTAGCCGATTTCGCCGGACAGCGCCACCCTGGCGGGCGCGAAGGGTGGGAGTTCATATGAGGAGCCTAGGCTGCGTCGCGGCCGCAGCGGAGCTCGGGCTGCTCGCGGTTCGTGACGAGCCCGCCGTCCTCGAGCGTCGCGCAGTAGATGACGATGTGCGGTTCGCCGAAGTTCACGTTGCAACGGACGATGGGGCGGCCCTCGAAGGACCGCTTCGTGCGCAGGCAGTAGACCCACTCGAAGGAGAGCTTCCTGTCGACGAGCCGCGCCTCGAGCGCCTCCTTCACGGCGCCCGGCGTGACCTCGGTGCTGCTGCCGCCGCCGCAGCCGGCGAGCAGCGCCAGCGCCCCCACGAGCGCTGCCGCGCCCCTCACGGAGTCATGACGATCTTCGTCGCCTCGCGGTTGTCGAACAGCTCGTACGCCTTGGGCGCGTCGCCGAGCGGCAGGCGGTGGGTGACGACGGCCGGCGGGTCGAGTCGGCCGGCCGAGATCATCTCGATCAGCCGCTGCCGGTTGCCGAGCGAGTCGCCGATCGACCAGCGCATCGTCAGCTCCTTCGTGAACATGAGGCCGTTGTCGAGCGGGAAGTCGGGCTCGAAATGGGCGCCGACGACCGACACCATGCCGCGCCCGCGCGCGAGGCCGAGTGCGGCCTGCAGCGCACCCGGCGAGCCCGCCGCCTCGACGACGACGTCGGCTCCGAGGCCCTCCGTGTCGGCGGCGATCGCGTCCTGGGCCTCGCCAGGCTCCAGCACGCGGGCGCCGAGGCTCTCCGCCAGGGCGCGCCGCTGCTCGACCCCGTCCACGGCGACCACGGTGGCGCCGATGTCGAGCGCCACCATCACCGCCATCAGCCCGACCGCGCCGAGCCCCACGACGCAGACGAGGTCGTCGGGCGTGACCTCTCCTCGCACGACGGCGTCGTACGCCGTCGGCAGGTTGTCCGCGAGGAACACGGCCGCCTCGTCCGACACCGAGTCGGGCAGCGGCGAGAGCACGGTGTCGGCGTGGGGGACGCGGACGAGCTCTGCCTGGGCGCCGTCGAGCCGCGGGTAGACGCCCGAGTACCCGAAGAGCGCCCTGCCCGAGCATTGCGTCACGCGCCCGGCGCGGCAGGCGGGACACGTGCCGTCGGCGACGAGGCTCATGTTCACGACCCTGTCGCCGGGCTTGACCGCCGTCACCGCCGAACCGACCTCCTCGACGATGCCGGCGAACTCGTGGCCCATGATCGTCCCGTACTCGAAGCCGGGAACGTGCCCGTGCAGCGGCCCGAGGTCGGCGCCGCAGATGGCGGCGGCGTCCACGCGCACGATCGCGTCCGTGTCGGCGAGCAGCTGCGGATCGGCGACGTCCTCGAACCGGACGTCGTTCGGGGCGCGGAGGACGACGGCCTTCATGCCGGCCGCTTCGCCATCAGTTGTGGGACATGCCGGCGTCCGAGACGAGCATCTGCCCCGTGATCCAGCCGGCCTCCTCGGACGCGAGGAACGCGACGGCGGGTGCGATGTCGGCGGCGACCCCACGGCGGGGGATCGCCTGGAGCATCTGGACGAACTCGAACGCCTCCTGGTGCGGGCTCGCCATGACGCCCTCGGTCTCCGTGAGCCCGGGTGCGACCGCGTTGACGGTGATGCCGTACTTGCCCACCTCGCGCGCCAGCGCCCGTGTGAAGCCGAAGACGCCGCCCTTCGACGCGACGTAGTGCGCGAGGTTCGGCGTGCCCGCGAGCACGACGTTCGAGGCGAGGTTGACGATCCGGCCGTAGCCGGCCTCGCGCATCGGCTTGTGCCCGTAGTGGCACGCGAGGAACGTCCCGTCGAGATTGACGGCCATGATGCGGCGCCACTCGGTGAAGTCGATGTCGTCCCACTCGGTGAAGGGGACGATGGCGGCGTTGTTCACGAGCACGTCGAGCTTCCCGTAGGCGCCGACGGTCTCTTCGACCATACGCTTGACGTCGTCCTCCTTGGAGATGTCGATCTCGAGACCCATCCCGCCCTCGGGTGCTGCGGCTTCCGCGCCCTTGATATCGGCGACGACGACGGTCGCTCCCTCATCCGCCAGCTTGTCTGCGATCGCCTTGCCGATGCCCTGTCCGCCGCCGGTGACGATCGCCACCCTGCCGTCCAGCTTGCCCATGCCTTGTCCTCCTTAGAGCTCGTAGAAGTCGGGAGCGAGCTTGTACGTCTGGAACGTGTCGGGGTCGTGGGAGAAGAAGACGTCGGCGCCGTGCTCGGCGGCGACGTCCTTTACGCGCTGGATCGAGCGCACGCCCGCCCGCGGGTCGATGTGGAACCCGGGCTGGACGCCCCGCTCGAGCGCCGGCCCCGAGTAGACGACGTCGAAGACGAAGAGCATCGGCTTCGCCTCCGAGTCGCCGCTGACGAGCAGCGAGTAGTGGCCGACCGTGTGGCCGGGCGTCTCGAACAGCCACAGCCCCTTCGCCAGCTCGACGTCGCCCGTCACTGTCTGGAACTGCGCGCCGTCGTGGTCCCACGTCTTGTCCGAGTAGCCGAAGTACTCGAACGGCTCGTGGTTCCGCGCCTGGGCGAGCTCCTGCCTCGTGCACGACGTTCGGGATGCCCGAGAAGTGCTTGTTGCCGCCGACGTGGTCGAAGTGGAGATGGGAGTTGACGAGCGTCGTCACGTCGGACGTCGAGAAGCCGGCCAGCTCGAGCTGCGCCGGAATCGTCTGCTCGGGGGTCTGCTCGGGCAGCTCGAACGGCAGCACGGCGTTCGTGTGCTCGAGGTCGAAGCCGGTGTCGAAGAGAAACAGCCCGTCCTCGTGCTCGATCAGCACGCCGTAGGAAGGGATCCGCACCTGCGGCTCCGGGCACGTTCCACATGAACTGCGTGTGCTCGATGACGAGCGAGCCGTTGTCGAGCAGCCAGATCCTCATTGCGCGGCCACTTCCTGCTGCTCGAGCGCCTTGCGCACGGCGACGAGCTTCGCCGCGCGCTCGGCGCGGAGCCGGTCGATGTCCTCGGGCGTGTAGTCGTAGAGGCCGCTCCCCGTCTTCATGCCGAGCTTGCCCTCGGCGATCTTGTCGCGGATGGTCGAGGAGACGTCGCCCGACGTCGAGAGATCCTGGTTCAGGTACGAGCCGACGGCGTTGTAGATGTCGAGCCCAGCCATGTCGAGGAGCTCCATGGGCCCGATCACGGCGAGCTTGTAGCCGATGCCCCAGCGGACGTTGAGGTCGAGCCCCTCCGGGTCGATGATGCCGCGGTCGACGAGGTCGAGGCACTCGCGGAGGATCGCGTAGAGGATGCGGTTCTCGACGAAGCCCGGCACCTCTTTCTCGACGACGGGGTGGTAGCCGATCCGGCGCACGAGCTCGCACGTCGCGTCCACCGTCCCCTGCGAGGTCTGCTCGCCGGGGATCACCTCGATCATCGGGATCAGGTGTGGCGGATTCGACCAGTGCATGCCGACGACGCGCTCCGGATGGGCGCACACCGACGCGATCTGCGTGATCGGGATGCCCGACGTGTTCGAGGCGAGGATCGCGTCCTCGGCCACGTGCTGCTCGAAGTGCTGGAAGACCTCGTGCTTCAGCTCGAGCTTCTCCGGCACGGCCTCGAGCACGAAGTCGGCGCTCTCGAGCGCGGCCGCGAGGTCGGTCTCGAAGCGGAGTGAGCCGCCGTCCTCGGAAGCCGCGTCGAGCCGCTCGAGCACGCCCTCGGCCATGGTCACGCCGCCCTTGGCCCGCTCGAGGGCCTCCTCCGAGACGTCGTAGAGCGCCGTCTCGATGCCCGCGCGGGCGAGCACCGCGCCCATGCCGGGGCCCATCGTCCCCGTCCCGATCACTGCTGCGCGTCGTACCTCGGCCATGATCCCTCCTTCTTCAGTTCTTGGATTCGCCGCCAGACGCGTTCCGGCGTCAGCGGCAGCTCTGTCACGGGAACGCCGGCGTCGGCAACGGCCGTCGCAACGGCGGCGGTGACGGCGGCCAACGAGCCCTCGCCGCAGCCCTTCGCCCCGTACGGGCCGGGCCCGTCCCCGTTCTCGACGATGATCGTGTGCATCTCCTCGGGCAGGTCCTCGAAGCCCGGTACCCGGTAGTCGAGCAGCGTCTCGTTCAGCAGCAGGCCGTCCTCGTAGACCATCTCCTCGTACAGCGCGTTGCCGAGCCCCTGCAGCGTGCCGCCTTCGTCCTGGCGCTCGACGAGCTGTGGGTTGATCGCCTTGCCTACGTCGGCCACGGTCGCGGTCTTGAGCACGCGCACGCGTCCCGTGTCCTCGTCGATGGCGACCTCGGCTGCTCCCACGCAGACCTCCCAGAAGACAGGGCCTTCCGCGTAGGAGCCCGATCCCTCAGGCGCCACCTCCCCGCGGCCGATCAGCTCGCCTCCGGCCAGGCCGAAGTGGCGGACGAAGAGCTCGGGGTAGGAGTCCGACTGGACGTCCTCGTCGCCCGCGATCTCGACCAGCTGCGCGCGCACCTGCTCGGCCGCGCGCTTCACGGCCATGCCGGCAAGGGTCGTCGAGCGGCTGGCGCCGGTCGAGCGGTCGTACGGCGTAAAGCGCGTATCGGCGCCGCGCACAGTCACGCGCTCGGGCGGCAGACGCAGCTCCTCGGCCGCGATCTGGGCGAAAACGGTGCGCGCGCCCTGGCCGACTTCGGTGGTGCCGACGAGGACCACGGCGTTGCCGTCGGCCTCCATGCGGACGACGGCGCTCGAGACCGGGTGGGCGCCGGCGGCGAGCAGGCCGACCGACAGCCCGCGTCCCACCCCGGCTTTGCGCTCGCCGTTCCAGCCGATCGCCTCCGCGACCTTCTCGACATCGCCGACGAGGTCGGCGTCGAGCGGCTTGCCGCCCGCGCGCAGCTCGTCGCCCGGCGTGCAAAGGCTCTGTCGCCTGACGTCCAGCGGGTCGAGGCCTGCGCGGCGCGCGAGCTCGTCCACCTGCAGCTCGCCGATCCACTGCAGGTGGGTCGCGCCGAACGCGCGGTAGGAGCCGGCCGGCGCGGTGTTCGTGTAGACGCAGGCCGCGTCGACGCGGTAGGCCTCCCAGCGGTAGGGGCCGGGTGCGGCATCGCCCGCGGTGGCCGTGACGCGCGGGCCGTTGTCGGCGTAGGCCCCCGTGTCGAACCAGCAGTCGACCTCGCGCCCGAGCAGCCGTCCCTCGCCGCTCATCGCCGTGCGCATGCGGCAGCGCATCCCATGCCGGCGAGTCGTGACCATCGACTCGGCGACGCGGTTCTGGATGCGCACCGGTCGCCCGGCCTTGCGCGCGAGCGCGACGGTGAGCGGCTCCATCTTCGTATACGACTTCGAGCCGAAGCCGCCGCCGAGGTAGGGGACAACGATGCGGACGTTGGCGATCGGCACCTGGAAGAGGGCGGCGATCTCGGCGCGGACGAGAAACGGGTGCTGGCAGGAGGCCCAGAGCGTGATCTCGTCGCCCTCCACCTGGGCGACGACCGTGTGTGTCTCCATCGCGTACTGGTAGACGGCCGGGAACGTGTACTCGCCCTCGACGACGTGCTCGGCGTGGGCGAAGACCGCTTCCGGCTCGCCGCGGTCGATGCGGTAGCGGTAGCAGACGTTGCCGTCCAGCGGCTTCGAGCTCGCCCAAGCCATGGAAGAGCCCCGGACGAAGTGGGCCCTCGTGGAGCAGTGGCGCGTCTTCCGACAGCGCCTCGTCCACCGTGCCTACGACGGGCAGGTCCTCGTACTCGACGTGGATGCGCTCCAGAGCTGCGAGCGCTGTCCCTTCGTCCTCGGCCGCGACCGCGGCGACGGGCTCGCCGGCGAAACGGACGCGGTCGACGGCGACCACCGGCCGGTCCTTGATGGCGTGTCCCCAGTAGGGATCGATGTCCGCCAGGTCCGCCGCGGTGAGCACGCACACGACGCCGGCCATCGCGCTCGGCCTCGGAGGCGTCGATGGAGACGATGCGCGCGTGTGCCGACCGGCGAGCGCAGGACCTTTCCGTGCGCCATGCGCGGCACGACGATGTCGCCCGCGAACTGCGCCTGGCCGCGGAGCTTCTCGGCCGCGTCCCGGCGCGGGACCGAGCGGCCGACGGCACCGCGGGGCGGTGCTGCGACGACGTCGCTCATGCCGCCGCCTCAGCGTGGGGGAACCCGTGGTTCCCCCACGAGACCCCCTCCTTTGCGGTAGCGGGAGGCCAGTCGCGCTCCTGCGCTTCGGCGAGAGCGCGGCGTGGCTGGAGCGCCTCCGCGCGCCGAGCGTGAGCGTCCATGAGCGCGAACAGCACGTCCGGACCGGCCTTGCTCACGCCGCCACCCCAGCCAGCTCGCAGACCGCCTCGACGATGCCGCGGTAGCCCGTGCAGCGGCAGAGGTTGCCGTTGAGGCTTCGCTTGACCTCCTCGGCGCTCGTCAGCTCGCCCGTCTCCAGGAGCGCGGCGACCGTCAGGAGCATTCCGGGCGTGCAGAAGCCGCACTGGAGCGCGGCGTGGCGCGTGAAGGCGTCCTCCAGTCGCGCGAACTCGGGCCGCTCGGCGAGGCCCTCGACCGTGAGCACGTCGCGTCCCTCCGCGTCGGCTGCGAGGAAGCAGCAGGAGGACACCGGGACGGCCGTCCACGAGCACCGTGCACGTTCCGCACACCTGCATCTCGCACGAACGCTTGGCGCCGGTCAGCCCGAGACGGTCGCGGAGAACGTCGAGCAGCAGCTCCTGCGGCTCGATCTCGCGGACGACGGGCCGCCCGTTGACCTGCAGCTCGAGCCTCATTCCGGAGGCATGCCGTGGTCGGCGCCGGCTCTCGCGGACGCGTGCGGATCCAGGCCGCCCAGTACTCGTCGACGAAGCGATCCTGGTACTTGTCGGCGCGCATGCGCTCCGCGTCGTCGCGCGGGATCGGCCGCAGCTCGCCCAGCGCCGTCGCGATCGACTGCAGCCGGACCGCCCGCTCGAGCGTGATCGAGCTGAGCACGGCCCAGCGCACGTCCACGTCGGCCACGACGACGCCGTGGTTCCGGAGGATGACGGCGCGGCGGTGGCCGAGCGCCTCGGCGACGGCCCGTCCCTGCTCCTCCTCGGTGATCAGCTCGGACGTCTCCTCGAAGTACGGCGACGCCGTCGGCGAACAGGACTGCGTCGTGCGTGAGCAGCTCGAGCTCGGCGGTCGTCGCGCCGAAGGCGGTCGCGTAGGGGGGATGGGCGTGGACGATGGCGCCGACGTCTGGCCGCGAGCGCATAGATCTCCGTGTGGATGACCGTCTCCAGATGCAGCGCGGCCGAGGGGTCGTCCACCTCGACCACGTCGTCGGGCCCGACCTCGTCGAGCGCGAGCCCCTTGCGCTTGATGTAGACGGTGCTCGCCTCCGGCCGGCCGCGCGCTGACGTGGCCGAGCGTGAGGTCGGAGAACCCCTCGAGCGCGAGGATGCGACAGGCCCAGGCGACCTGCTCGCGCACCGACTGGGCCGTTGCGGAGACCGTCACCGGCGCTCCGTCGGCGGGTAGTCGGGGTGCGGGAAGCCGAAGACCATGACCACGTTCTCGTCGCCCGTGTTGACGACCGCGTGCCAGACGCCGGCCGGGATGCGCATGGCGTCTCCCTCGCGGAACGGCACGGCGCCGTCGTCGAGCCGCAGCTCGCCCGTGCCGGAGACGACGTAGGCGACTTCCTCCGTCTCGTGGCACACGGGCTGCAGCGCCGTGCCCGGAGTGAAGACCGAGTAGCCGAGCGAGCTCCGCTCGCCCTTCGCCACCATGCGCGACCAGCTCCCGCCCGGCAGCTCGATCGGCTCGACTTCGTCGAGGTTGACGATGTCTACGACAGGACCCACTCGCCGTCCTTGAGGATGTACGTGTCGTCGTCCTCGATCCACATCGTCGCGTCGAGGAAGACGCCGTCGAGGTGGAGCGAGCAGACGTTCTGGCCGCCCGGGTACGCGTTGTGGTTGTCGCCGAGCGCCAGGTGCACCGTGCCGATGCGGCCCTTCTCGGACGGCGTCCCGAACGGCGCCTTCTCGCTCGTGCCGAACGCGAACTCGCCGATCACGTCGGCGTTCTCGACGCCCGTCGATGGCCTGGCGCAGCTTCTCGGCCTCCTCGCCGCCCTCGATCTTCACGCACTTGCCGCCCTCGAGCGTCCAGCGGATCGTGCTCCTTCACCTGGCCCTCGAGGCCGATGCCGAGCATGACGCCGTCGACGACGGCGGTCCCGTGCGTGAAGTCCTCGATCGCCGCGAACGCGACCTCGGTCCAGAGCGGGATCGGGCTCATCATCTGGCCGCGCGCCTTGTACGGCGTCAGCTCGAGCGGCGAGCGGCCCTCGATCGAGACGGTGAAGTCCGTGCCCATCGCCGTCGTCACGCGCACGCGCTTCTTGCCCTCGAGCGCCGCGACCGCGTCCTTCGTCCGCTGCGCCGACCGCTCGAGATCCTCGCGCGTCAGCCCCCACGCGCCCATGCCCGGGCTCGATCGACGCGATCTTCCCGTTCGCCTCGCAGGTCTCGCGGACCGCGTTGACGTGCGCGAAGCGGTTCGCCCACTCGAGGTTCGCGATGATGATGACCTCGTCCGAGCCGACCATCGCCCGGTGGAGGTTCGCCGGCGGCGCCATCGGGAAGCGGACGTCCGCGCGACCGCGCCGCACCTGCAGTCTCGTTGTTCATGATCACCGGCCACGCGCCGCGCTCGACGCAGACGGCGGCGACGGCGGCTGCCTCGTCGGCGCGGTCGTCGTCGCAGATGATCGTGACGACGTCGCCCTCCTCGACGGAGAAGCAGACGTCGACGATCAGCGCCGCGTCCTCATGAGTGCGTCGCTGCTCGACCATCGTTGCCATCTACATCACCCTTTCTTGCTCGCGTGTGAACCGTGGCAGGACCTCGCTCGCGAACCGGTCCACCTGGCCGAACTGGTCGATGGCGCCGAAGCGGCAGATGAAGTGGTCGACGCCCGCCTCGGCGAACGTGCGGATCCAGTCCGCGATCTGCTCGGGCGTCCCGACCGGCCCCCAGTTGGAGAGATCCATCGCCTGGGACAGCTCCGGGTAGTACTTCGAGATGTAGTCGCCGAAGGCGGTCCGGGCCTCGTCCTCGGAGTCGCCGATGTTCATCGTCACCTGGTAGGAGACGACGAGCCGGTCGATGTCGGCCTCGTACTCGTCCGCGGACTGCCGCAGCCAGCTCGAGCTGGTCGACGAGCTCTTCGGGATGCTGGGCGCGGCAGCACGTCATCCAGCCGTCGCCGTAGCGGAGGATCCGGCGGGTCGCCGCCTCGAGCCGCCGCTGCGATGACGTCGGCCGGCGCGTCGCCCTTCAGGCGCGGGTTGGAGACGACCCAGATCGGCGGCGGCTGCTGCACGGGCATGCAGCGGGCCCATCTCGGTCCCCGAGTAGAAGCCGACGTCCTCGTAGTCGAAGAAGCGGCCCTTGAACGTCACTGCGCCGGTCGTCCAGAGCTCGCGGAGCACGGCGAGGCCCTCCTCGAAGACCGCGCCTCGCCGCACGTAGTCGAGCCCGAGCGCCTCGAACTCTCGCCGTACACCCTCCTCCGGGTTGCCCATCCCCGTCCCGAAGATCGTGCGGCCGCCCGAGATCTGGTCGAGCGTCGCCCACTCGAGCGCGAGGTAGAGCGGGTTGCGCGTCGACGACACCATGCACGCGGTGCCGAGCTTCACGCGGGACGTGCGCTGCGAGATCGCCGCCAGCAGCGCGATCGGCTCGTACCGGGGCTTCGAGAAGAGGCTGTCGCCGACCCACACGGAGTCGAAGCCGGACGCCTCGACGACCTCGGAGAGGTCGAGCAGCATCTGGAGGTCGTAGTCGGGAGCGATCAGCGGCTCCCGGTTGTTGAGGTTGACGCCGAACTGGAGCTCGCTCACGCCGGCTCCTGCGTGGTCCTCGACGAGCAGCCGGATCTGCGGTACGCGGATGTGCTCGGACACGAGATGGACGGCTCGCTCGACGTCGCCCGCCTTCGCTGCGCGAAGGATCGCCTTGTGCTCGGCGATCGACCGGCGGACGTTGCCGCGCAGCTCGAGCGAGCGCGAGCCGGTGCCGGTCGATCTGCGCGCGGAGCTGCCGGTAGAGGTCGCCGAGCATCCGGTTGCCCGGCCGCGTCGAAGAACACGCGGTGGAAAGCGGTGTTCGCCTCGAAGAATCCCTGAACGTCTCCGGCAGTCGCCGCGGGCGGACATCTCGTCGATCGCATGCTCCAGGGCAGCGACGTTCTCGGCCGGTCAGCTTCGGAACGGCGAGGCGCGACCGCCATCGTCTCCAGCGCCTCCCGCACCTGGTACGCCTCGAGGAACTCCTCGCTCGACAGCGCCCGCACGACGGCGCCTCGGCGCGGCCGAACGGTGACGAGGCCCTCCGCCGCCAGCCGGCCGATCGCCTCGCGGATCGGCCCGCGGCTGACGCCGAGCGTCTCGGAGAGCGCCACCTCCTGCAGCTCGCTGCCTGGCAGGAAGCTGCCCGGAGAGGATCTCCTCCCTCAGGTGCGTGTGCACGCGCTGCCAGAGCGTGAGGTTCTCGACCGGGCTCGCCGTCTCCGCCGTCATCTGTTAGAAACCGTTGGCGTTGACTGTCAACACTCAGCAGCCGACCCTAACAAGCTTCAGTGGAGGGCGACACGGCGGATGAGGCGACGTGATCTTCGACGCTCACATGCACGTGGGCGACTTCGGGCCGCTGTTCGGGGTCTCGCTCGACCGCGACGGGCTCGCGGCGATCATCGACGAGCACGGCTACGACGGCTGCCTCGTGTTCTACCCGGACAACGAGTACGTGCAGACCGTCGTCGAGTCGATACCCGAGGCGTACGCGCTCGCCTGGGGGAACCCGCGCGTGCCGGGAAACCTCGAGGAGGTGGAGCGCTTCCTCGAGCATCCGAAGTTCCTGGGTCTCAAGCTCCATCCGCTGATCGACGGCTACCTGCCGAACGATCCCTCGGTGCATCCGCTCATGGAGCTGCTCCGGGCGCACGGAAACCTGCCGGTGCTCGTCCATTCCGGCCACCCGATCTTCACGCTGCCGTGGTCGATCGAGGAGCTGGCGGTGTCGTTCCCCGACGTGCCGGTCGTCATGGCGCACATGGGCCACGGCAACGCCGTCTACATCAACGCGGCGATCGACATCGCGGAGCGGCGCCCGAACGTCTACCTCGAGACCTCGGGCATGCCCATGCACACGAAGATCGCGGAA
The DNA here is from genome assembly GCA_963830835.1 of uncultured Actinomycetes bacterium. Lineage (GTDB taxonomy): Bacteria > Actinomycetota > Thermoleophilia > Gaiellales > Gaiellaceae > PALSA-612. The sequence continues at coordinate 31,608 of CAWHNJ010000010.1, forward strand.
GCGGTGGAGCGGGTGGGCACGGAGCGCGTCCTGTACGGCTCGGACGCGCCCTTCCATCATCCCGCCGTCGAGATCCTGCGCGTGCAGGTGAGCGGCCTTAATCCCGCTGAGCTGGAGGACGTGCTACACCGCAGTGGACGAAGACTGTTCTTGGGGGACGATGCGGCACAGCAAGAGGAGGTGACGAGCCTGGGAGCGACTGGCACGGCAACGTAGTCACCGTTTCGAACGAACGAAAGGGAGGGACGATGGGTAGAAGGTCAAAGGTGGTGGGCTTTACGGGGTTGGCGCTTGCCGCCGCCGTATCGCTCGTCGTGGTAACGGGCGGCGCAGCGAGCACCACCCAGAAGGTCACGGAAGTGGGCTTCGCCGCGCCCGAGAAGCCCACCGACTACGGCTGGAACCAGCAGGGCCTCATCGGCGCGAAGAAAGCGGCCAAGGCCACGGGCGCGAAGGTGCTCGACGCGACAGGCTCCGGCTACGACAACGTCGAGCCGAACCTGCGGCGGCTTGCCCAGCGGGGCGCCGACCTCATCATCGCGCACGCCTCCGGCTACAACGAAGCCGGGCCGACGGTCGCGGAGGAGTTCGACGTGCCGGTCGTCGTCTGGGACGCCAAGGCGGGCGCTGTCAAGAAGGGGCTCGTCTCCAACGTCATCACGCAGGCGCAGCAGGGCGCGTACCTCGCGGGCGTGCTCGCCGCGCTCCAGTCGCGAACCGGCACGCTCGGCATCGTCGTGTCGGCGTCAGACGAGAACTGGTTCAAGCAGTCGGGTGGGTACTGCCAGGGTGCTCGCTCGGTCAACAAGGGCGTGAAGTTCAAGTACGCCCGGATCGGCCAGGCGTCGTACGCCGACGCCGCAGGCGGCAGGCGCGTGACGCGCACGGTGATCGCCGCCGGCGCCGACGTCGTCTTCGGCATGGGCGACGGCTCGTCGTTCGGGATGATGCAGGCCGTCGAGACGGCGAAGGCCCCCGCCGGGGCGAGGAAGGTGTGGTTCATCGACGTCATCGGCGACAAGCGGAGGATCGACAAGAAGGGCGTCCTGCTCTCCTCGGAGCTGTGGGACTTCGCACCGATCTACACGCGTGCCATCAGGGCCGTGAACGCAGGCACGTTCGGCACGACGTACGTGCTGGACGCGAAGAACGGCCTCTCGCTGCTCAAGACGAACAAGGCTCCGGCCTCGGCCTGGGCCAAGGTCGCAGCCGCACAGAGGAGAATCGCCAACGGCTCGATCAAGGTCGTCTCGACCGCGACCGAGGCGGCAGTCAAGAGGTACTGCAAGGCGTAGCTGAGATAGCAACGGTGGGCGGGGCGGCCTCGACGGGCCGCCCCCTCACCACATCGCGATGACCACCGGCAGCCCCACGACAACCGCGCTGGACGGCCGGGCGCAGCCGGCGGTGGATCTCGTCGGGATCACGAAGGCGTTTCCGGGCGTCCTCGCCAACGACCGCATCTCGCTCAGCGTCCGGCGGGGGGAGGTGCACTGCCTGCTCGGCGAGAACGGTGCCGGCAAGTCGACGCTCATGAACATCCTCTCGGGGATGCTTCGCCCGGACTCGGGCGAGATCCGCCTCGAGGGGCGGTCCGTCGAGATCCACTCCCCGAAGCACGCGATCGAGCTCGGGATCGGGATGGTCTACCAGCACACGTCCCTCGTGCCTCAGCTGACGGTGCTCGAGAACCTCATGCTGGGCGAGGGGGAGGGAGTCCGCCTCAACGCGTCCGCTGCGCGTGCCAGGCTGGCCGACCTCGGCGGCTCGATCGGGCTCGACGTCGACCCCTCGGCGACGACGGGCACGCTCGCGCTCGGCCAGCAGCAGCAGCTCGAGATCATCAAGGCCCTCTGGCGCGGCTCGAAGGTGCTCATCCTCGACGAGCCGACCTCGATGCTTACGCCCGCCGGCGTCGCCGAGCTCGAGCAGATCCTCGAGCGGCTCAAGGCCCAGGGGCTCTCCGTCATCTTCATCACGCACAAGCTGCACGAGGCCGTCTCCATCGGCGATCGCGTCTCTGTCCTCAGCCAGGGGAGGCTCGTCGGCGCGATCGAGCCCGAGGAACTGCACACGGCGACCCACGAGGAGCTCCAGGAGCGGATCGTCGCGCTGATGTTCGGCGGCCAGTTGCAGCAGGCGGCGGACGTCGCCGAGCTGACCGACGAGGTGGAGTGGCAACCTGCCCGCCGTCTGAGCGATGCCGACCCCGCCCTGGAGCTGGAGAGCGTGACGATCCAGCCGCAACCCGGCGAGATCGGGGTCCGCGACGTGTCCCTGGCCGTGCGGAGGAGCGAGATCATGGGCATCGCCGGCGTAGACGGGAACGGCCAGCGCGAGCTGGCGGAGGCGATCGCCGGGCAGCGACACGTCGCCGACGGCGACATCCGGCTGTTCGGCCACTCGATCGCGCGTTTCAAGGTGGCCCAGCGCGAGAAGCTCGGCCTGCGCTACGTGACCGACGACCGGCTGCACGAGGGGACGGTCGGCTCGCTGTCGGTGGCGATGAACGTCGTGCTGAAACAGATCGGCAAGCCGCCGTTCTGGGTGCGGGGGCGGATCCGCCAGGCCGCGATCGTGGAGAAGGCACGTGAGGTGATCGCGCGCTTCGACATCCGGACGCCGGGCCCGGACACGCGTGTCGCGGCCTTGTCCGGCGGCAACGTCCAGAAGGTCGTGCTTGCGCGCGAGCTGTCGTTCGACCCGAAGGTCGTCGTGTACTCGAAGCCGACCTACGGGCTCGACGTGAGGACGACGAGGAGCGTGCGGCAGACGATCCGCGACCAGGCCGAGGCGGGTGTTACGTCGATCGTGCTCTCCACCGACCTCGACGAGCTGCTCGACCTCTGCGATCGAATTGCCGTCCTCTCGCGGGGTCGCATCGCGGGCGTGGTCGACAACGGCCCGAACGCACAGCAGCTCGTCGGCCAGCTGATGGTGGGCGGCAGGGCCGCAGCGTGACCGAGACAACGGCCGCCGCCGAGCTGCGCGGGCCGCGGCCCGGCCAGGCGACGCCCATGGGCCCGCGCGTCGGGCGCGTCGGCGACTTTCTGCTGCGGTCGATCCTGCCGCTCGTGCTCGCGCTCGGGACGGGCGCGATCATCCTCTGGGCGATCGGCGTCGACCCGATCCAGTACTACAAGGACGTCTGGTCGGGGGGCTTCGAGTTCGCGGCGTGGCAGGACACGGCGATGCGGATGGCGCCGCTGCTCCTGATCGCGGTCGGCCTCATCGTCGTCTTCAAGGCCGGGATCTGGAACCTCGGCATGGACGGCCAGTTCCTGCTCGCCGCGGCCGTCATCGCGGGTATCGGGCCGCGGCTCGAGAACCACCTGCCGAATGGGCTCAACCTCGTGCTCCTGTTCCTCATCGCGGGCGCGGTCGGCGCCGCGTGGACGATCCCGCCGGCGCTCATGAAGGCTCGTTACGAGCTCAACGAGATCATCACGACGCTGATGATGAGCTTCATCGGGATCAACCTCGCGCAGGTCCTCGTCAAGGGGACGTTCCAGGACCCGACGACGACGACGCCGCAGACGCGCGCGCTCGAACGCGACCAGCGCCTTCCCTTCATCCCAGGGACCGACTCGTCGGAGCGGCTGTGGCCGGGCATCCACGTCGGTGTGCTCGTGGCGCTGGCGGCCGCCGTGCTCGTCTGGTTCCTCGTCAGCCGGACATCGTTCGGCGTTCGCCTCCAGGTGCTCGGCGCGTCGGCCCGCTCGGCGCGGCACATGGGCCTCGACGTGCCCCGGCTGATCGTCGTCGGCTTCCTCCTCTCCGGGATGTTCGTCGGCTTCGCCGCCGCCGTCGAGATCCTCGGCGTCAAGGGCTACGTCCGCGCCGACTCGAATCCGGCCTTCGGGCTCTGGGTCGTACCGCTCGTGTTCCTCGCGCGGCTGCACCCCATCGGCGTCATTCCCTACGTCGCCGCGCTCTCGCTCGCCTCCATCGGGGGCGACTACGCCGCGCAGAACGCCGGGCTCACCTCGAAGTTCACGCTCCTCCTTGTCGGCCTGACGCTCATCTTCATGGCGCTCACGGAATGGATCGCGCGCCGGGCGGAGCTCGGTGGCAGCTACCTGCCCGGGACGACCTTCCGCCGCCGCCGGTCCGAGGACACGGCCGCATGACCGGCGTGCTCGCTGCATCCGACGCGTTCTCGGAGGCGGCCTTCACCGCGCTCATCGCCGGCGCGATCCTCGCCGGCGTGCCGCTCATGTTCGCGGCGCTCGGCGAGCTCGTCTCACAGCGCGCAGGCGTGCTCAACATCGGGCTCGAGGGGATGATGCTGATCGGCGCCTACGCCGGCTTCGTGGCCGCCTACCACGGCGAGAGCGAGTGGTACGGCTTCGCCGCCGGCGCGGCGGCGGGCGCCGGCGTGTCGCTCCTGATGGTGCTCTGCTGCGTCCGCCTCGGCCTCGACCAGATCGTGATCGGCATCGGCATCACGTTGCTCTGCCAGGGGGCGACGGCGCTCATCTTCGAGTCCGAGTTCGCAGAGAGCCGGCCGACGCTCGGCTCGGCCGACAAGGTGGCGATTCCCGGCGCTTCGGAGCTGCCGGTCGTGGGAGGCAAGGGCGAGTCCGACGGCAGCATCTTCACGCAGCCGCTCATCGTCTACCTCGGTCTCGGGCTGGCCGTGCTGCTCGCCTGGATGCTGCGGCGGACGCACATGGGGCTGAACGTCCGCGCCGCCGGCGACGCGCCGGGAGCGCTCGACGCCGCCGGCGTGAGCGTCTTCACGACACGCTCGCTCGCGGTCCTGTTCGCGGGCGCCATGGCGGGCCTCGGCGGCGCGTTCCTCTCCATCGTCAGCACGGGCCTCTTCCAGGACACGGTCGTCGGCGGCCGCGGCTTCATCGCGATCGTGCTCGCCATGCTCGCCCGCGGCCGTCCCTTCTGGGCCGTCGCCGGGGCGCTGCTGTTCGGCCTCTCGCTCGCCATCGCCGACTGGGCGCAAGTGGCGAACTTCTACTTCGGCCTGCCATCCTCTACGTTCACGGACGTGGTGTTCATGCTGCCCTTCATCCTCGTGCTGCTCGTCCTCGTCCTCTTCGGACGCCGGGCCTACCTGCCGGCCGCGCTCGCGCTCCCGTACGAACGCGGCACCCGCTGAAAGGAGACCTCATGCGCGATCCCGACATCACCCTGAGCGCCGGCCCGACGATGGCGTACCCGGAGGTGCTCGCCGCCCAGGGCAAGCAGATCACCTACCACTACGACCCGGCCTTCATCGAGCTCTTCCGCCGCACCGAGCGCAAGGTCGGCGAGCTCTTCCTGACGCAGAACGACATCCTGCTCATGCAGGGGGAGGCGGTGCTCGGGCTCGAGGCCGCCGGCGCGCGGGCTCGTCCAGCCCGGGACGCCGGTGCTCAACCTCGTGTCCGGCGTGTTCGGCAAGGGCATGGGCTACTGGCTGAAGGACTTCGGCGCCGAGCTGCACGAGCTCGAGGTGCCCTACAACGACTCGGTCGACCCCGCCGACGTCGAGCGGTATCTCGACGAGCATCCCGAGATCGAGGTGCTGACGGTCGTCCACTGCGAGACGCCGTCCGGGACGCTCCACGACGTGGCGGCGATCGGCCCCATGGCGCACAGCCGCGGCGTGCTGACGATCGTCGACTGCGTCTCGTCGCTCGGCGGCATCGAGTTCCGTACCGACGACTGGCAGATCGACATCGCCGTCGCGGCGGCGCAGAAGTGCCTGGGCGGCCCGCCGGGGATCACGCTGATGACGGTGAGCGACGCGGCCTGGGAGCGGATGCGGGCAATCCCAGCGCGCCGCGCGCGTCGTTCCTCTCGATGCTCGACTGGAAGGAGCAGTGGATCGACGGCGAGAAGTTCCCCTTCACGCCGTCCGTCGTCGACATGCACGGCATCGAGGCCTGCGTCGACGTCGTGCTGGCGGAGGGGCTCGACGCGTCGATCGCCCGCCACGAGCTCTGCGGCCGGGCCTGCCGTGCGGGGGTCCGCGCGGCCGGGCTCGAGCTCTGGCCGCGTAGCGAGGAGGTCACGGCGGCCTGCGTCACGGCGATCGCCGTCCCGAACGGCCTCACCGACGTCCAGGTGCGCGGGCACTGCCGCGAGCGGTACGGCGTGATGATCTCCGGCGGCCAGGGCGCAGGCAACCTCGTACGCATCGGCCACATGGGGCCAACCGCTCGCCCGGCCTTCCCGGCCGTGGGACTCGCGGCGGTCGCTCGTACGTTCGCCGACCTTGGTGTTCCCGTGAAGGTCGGGGACGGCGTCGAGGCGGCCATGGAGGTGCTCTCGGAGACTGCGCCCGTCATGGCATGACGCTGCCGCCCTTCGAGCTCCACCGCCCCGAGTCGCTCGAGGAGGCGACGGAGCTTGCGACGCGCTACGGCGAGGACGCGGCGTTCTACTGCGGCGGCACCGAGCTCCTGCTCCTGCTCAAGCTCGGCTTCGCGTCGTTCGGCCATCTCATCGACCTCAAGCGGATCGAGGAGCTGCGCGGCGTGCGGGCGGAGAACGGCGACGCTCGTGGTCGGCGCCGCCGTCACCCACCGCGATCTCGAGCGCTCGGAGGCTCCTACGAGCGGCTGCCGGCCATGGCGGAGATGGAGCGCAGCGTCGCCAACCTTCGCGTGCGCGAGGTGGGCACGCTCGGTGGGAACCTCTGTTTCTCCGATCCGCACTCGGATCCGGCGACGTTCCTGCTCGCCGTCGACGCGGAGGTCGAGTGCAGGCGGGGCGAGGGCGAGGCGCGGCGGCTGCCGATCGCCGACTTCGTCGTCGGGCCGTACCAGACGAGCCTCGGGGACGGCGAGCTGCTGACGGCGGTGCGGATCCCGGCGCTTCCCGAAGGCGCGTCGGTCGCCCATGCGAAGTTCTCCTTCCACGAGCGGCCGACGGCCACGGTGGCCTGCCTCGCGCGGGTTGTGGACGGCGTCCTGGCCGAGGCCCGCGTCGCCGTCGGGTCGGTGGGCGCGCGGCCTGTCCGGTCGGCGCGGCCGAGGAAGCCCTGACGGGAGCGCCCGTCACGGAGCTCGACGGCATGCTGTGGACGGCAGGTGAGCGTGCGGCCGAGGACGCGGCGCCCGTCGACGACGCCACCGGCTCCGCCGACTACAAGGCGCAGCTCGTGAAAGTGCTCGTCGAGCGGACGTTCCGGGAGGCGCTCGCATGACCGACGCGCAGGCGGTGCTGGACGCCGTCGCAGCGCAGACCGGGACCATCTCGGCGATAAGCCGGTTCGTTCACGACCATCCCGAGCTCGGGCACGAGGAGCACGAGTGCTCTCGCTACCTCTGCGACACACTCGCCGCCGCCGGCCTCGAGGTCGAGCGAGGCGTGGCCGGCATGGAGACGGCTTTCCGCGCGACGCTGCGTGGCGCGCGCCCGGGCCGGACGACCGGTTTCGTGTGCCTCTACGACGCGGTCGCGGCCGTGCGGCCGGATGGGCGGACCGAGGCCGTCCACTCCTGCGGACACGGGCCGATCGCCGGCGCCGTCACCGCCGCCGCCCTCGCGCTCTCTCAGCTTCGCGACGGCCTGGCGGGCACGGTCGTCGTCATGGGCTGTCCCGCCGACGAGATCCACGCCCCGGGCACGATCGAGCGCGGAGGCGGCAAGGCGATCAGCGCCGAGGCAGGGCTCTGGGACGGCGTCGATGCCGCGCTCTACGCGCATCCGGAATTCATCGACACGGTGTCGCTCGAGTCGCGGTGGATGCGTCGCGCGACGGCCGGTCGCCGGGCACGCGGTCGCTCACGACAGCCGACCAGCCGCCGTTGCGCGCGGCTGCTGGCGGCGCTCGAAGACGACCCGCTCGCTCGTCCCCGACGACGTCATGCTCGAGCGGCTCGAGTACGAAGGAGACGTCGAGGAGGAACGGGGCTCGTGCTCAAGGCGACCTTCCTGCTGTTCGGCGACGAGGAGGAGGAGGTGGAGCGAGGGGCTGGCGACCGTGCAGGAGGCGCTGCCCGGCGCGACCTGGAGCCTCGGCGGTCTCGTCGAAGCCGTGCGGCCTGACGACCGCGTTACGGCGGCGGTGGCGTCGGCCTTCCGGACGCTCGGTCGCGACTTCGTCGAGAGCCCGCCGCGGCTCCCCTTCGCGACGGACTTCGGCAACATCTCGCGTCGCTGCCCGGCCGCGCTGATCGGCGTCGGCCGCCAGGGCGGCTGGGCGTTCCACACGGACGAGGGTGCGGCCGAGTTCGCGTCGCAGGACGGCGACGAGGCGGCGCTGACGATCGCGCAGGTGCTTGCCCTCGCGGCTGTCGAGCTCTGCGAGCCCGCCGGCTAGCCGCGCCGGAAGAGCCGCCGCCAGAGCGATCGGAGGAGCAGGCGCAGGCCGCCGATGGGCTTCGCCTGCTGGTGCTCCGCCTCGGGCCTCCTCCGCGAGCATCGCTGCCAGGCAGGCCGCGAACTGCCTCGTCAGCTCCTCGGCGACGCTGCCGAGCACCGGCCGGCCGTACTGGGCGACGGCTCCGCGGAGCTCGAGCTCCGTGGCGAGATCCACACGCGTGCCGCTCTCCGTCGGCCGCAGGCTGGAGCGGATCGTCGCCTCTGCGCCGCCCTTGCCCTTGACCTCCTTTGCCTTCACGGCGAGCACGG
>CAWHNJ010000011.1:0-161719 GCA_963830835.1 uncultured Actinomycetes bacterium
AGCTGGCAGGCGGCGAGCATCGCGTTCATGTCGCCGCGGTTCATCGTCTCCGTGCGGACGTTCTCGAAGATCATCCGGTCGAGATCGCTCGTTCAGCTCGCCGCGGCGGTACCAGCGCAGGCCGTTGTAGAGCTTCGACTCGGCGTAGACGTCGAAGGCGTCGGCGTTGATGCCGGGGAAGGAGCCGCCCACATCGAGCACGTGCGCCGTCACGGCCGCGAACCCGAGGTGCTCTCCCTCCCAGAAGATGGGGACGGCGACGGCCACGTCCGGCGTGTGCGAAGCGCCGAGGTAGGGGTGGTTGTGGACGATGACGTCGCCCTCATCGATCTCGCCCCCCAGCGTGTGCATGAAGCCGCGGATGTACCAGGGCAGCGAGCCGATGTGCATCGGCGTCGAGTCGGACTCGCAGAGCTCGCGGCCTTCCGCGTCGAAGATGCCCGCGCCGAGGTCCTCCGACTCGCGGATGATCGACGAGTAGCTCATCCGGAAGAGCACGCCTGCCATCTCCTTGGCGATGGCGTGGAAGGCGCCGCCGAGCACACGCAACGTGATCGGATCGACCTCGACGCGCGTCCTGGTGGGTGGTCCGGGCTGGCGCCCGACCTCGTACTCCATGACAGACATCAGGCCGTCACCTCCATCCCGGCAGCGAGCTGTCTCGCTTCGGCGGACGCCCCCACTTCGATGACGATGTTCCCGTAGCGGTCGACGTGTGCCTGGAGCCCAGGCGGAATCACCGTCGTCGAGTCGTACTGCGTGACGATCGCGGGCCCTGGAGCCGGTTCCCCGCCAGGAGCTGCTCGCGGTCGTAATAGCGCGTCGCAACGGGTTTCAGCTCGCCGTCGACGCGGAACCACGCCTCGCCCTCGTGCGTGAGCGCCTGCTCGGGCGACTCCGCGCCGTGCTCGACCTCCGGCATCTCGAGCGCGGGCATGACCCCGATGCCCCGGACGCGGACGTTCGGCAGCTCGATGTCCGACTCCTCGAACCGGCGCGAGTACTCGCGCTCGTGGATGTCGTGGAAGTCGGCGCGCACCTTCTCGATCCAGTCGTGGTCGATGCCGCCCGAGGGGACGTCGACGCGCAGCTCGTAGCCCTGGCCCAGGTAGCGGCAGTCGCAGACACGCTGGAGGACGATCTGGTCGGACGCGAGGCCGTCCGCCTCCAGCTGGGTGCGCGCCTGCTCCTCCAGCTCCTCGAAGGCGCGCTGCACCGTCGGTGCGTCGAGCTTGCTCAGGCGCTGGTAGACGGTCGAGACGTACTCGTAGACCATGTCGGTCGCGAGCAGGCCCATGGCGGCCGTGACGCCGGGATAGCGGGGCACGATCACCCACGGCGTCCCCACCTCGAGCGCGATCTGCGCGGCGAAGAGCGGGCCGGCCCCGCCTTCGGCGACGAGGGCGAAGTCGCGCGGGTCGTAGCCCTTACGGACGGAGTTCTCCTCGATCGACTGCACCATCGAGTGGGTGAGGATCTGCACGGCGCCGTACGAGGCCTCCTCGACCGACATCTCGAGCTGCTTCGCCGGGCCCTCCTCGAAGGCCGTGCGAGCGAGCTCGGCGCGCAGCGCCATGCCGCCTCCGAGGAAGTTCTCCGGCGACAGCCAGCCGAGGTTGACCATGGCGTCGGTGGCCGTCGGCTCCGTGCCCCCGCGCCCGTACGCAGCGGGGCCGGGGTCGGCGCCGGCCGAGCGCGGCCCGACGCGGAAGATGCCGCCTGGGTCGACGTACGCGATCGAGCCGCCGCCGGCACCGATCGTGTCCACGTCGACCATCGGGATCATCGCCTGGTACGGCCCGACCTTCGTGTCCAGCAGGTGCTTCATGCGCAGGCGGCCTTCCTGTGCCAGCCCGATGTCGGCCGACGTCCCGCCCACGTCGAGCGTGATGACGTTGTCGTAGCCCGCCTGCCTGCCGGCCCAGATGCCGCCCACGACGCCGGCTACCGGCCCGGACATGAGGAGGTTCACCGGACGCGAGACCGCGGCGTCAGGAGTGGCGACGCCGCTCGCCGACGTCATCAGGTGAAAGTGCGTCCGCACGTCGAGACGCTCGAGCTCTTCCCGGAGCCTCGACACGTAGCCGGCCACCTTCGGGCCCACGTACGCGTTCAGGCACACGGTCGAGAAGCGCTCGTACTCGCGGTACTGGGGCAGCACCTCCGACGAGACGGAGAGGAACGCCTCGGGGAACTCCTCGCGGACGATCTCGGCCACGCGCGCCTCGTGCGCGGCGTTGACGAACGAGAAGAGGAAGCAGACCGCCACCGCGTCGACGCCGGCTTCCTTGAGCGCCCGCACCTGCTCGCGAGCCTGCTCCTCGTCGAGGGGCACGAGCACGGAGCCGTCCTTGACGATCCGCTCGGGCACCGTCAGCCGGTCGCGCCGCCGCACGATCGGGTAGCGCTGCCACGGCAGATCCTGGTAGTTCGAGAAGTTGAGCGGCTTCTTGTGCCGCGCGATGTGGAGAATGTCGCGGTAGCCCTCGGTGGTGAGCATCCCCACGCGAGCACCGGTGTGCTCGATCACGATGTTCGTCGCGATCGTCGTGCCGTGGAAGACCTGATCGAGCTCCGACGGTGAGGCCCCGGCCTCGTCGGCGACCTCGCGCAGGCCCTGCACCGTTCCCTGCGAGGGATCGGCCGGCGTCGTCGGCAGCTTGTGGACGAGGATCCTGCCCGCCTCGTCGTCGACGTAGATGAGGTCGGTGAAGGTGCCGCCAACGTCAACTCCGAGCCGCTTCATGCGCTCCTCCTAGGGCTTGAGGACGATCTTCCCGAAGTGCTCGCGCCGCTCCATCATCGCCATCGCCTCCCGCGCCTCCTCGAGCGGGAACACCTTGTGGACGAGCGGCTTGATGGCACCGCTCTCCGCGAGCTTGATGCACCGCTCGAGCTCGTCGCGGTTGTAGACGAAGGAGCCGATGATGCTCTTCTGGCCGCGGAAGAACGGGATGATGTCGAACGGCACGACCTCCCCCGCGTGGGCGCCGCAGGTCACGAGCCGGCCGTCCTTGCAGAGCGAGTCGAGCGCCTTCTGGAACAGCTCGCCGCCGACGTGCTCGTACGCGAGGTCGACACCTTCGTCGTCCGTCAGCCGCATTACCTCGGCCACCACGTCCTGCTCGCGGTGGTTGATGCCGTGATCCATGCCCAGCTCTACCGCCCGCTCGAGCTTCTCGTCAGTGCTCGCCGTTCCGATGATCGTGGCGCCACCGATGCGGGCGAGCTGGACTGCGGCCGAGCCGACGCCGCTGCCCACGGAGTTGATGAGGACGGTCTCGCCGGCCCGCAGCCGGCCGCGACTGAACAGCATGTGCCAGGCCGTCGCGAACGCGATCTGCAGCGCCGCCGCCTCTTCGTCGGGCACACCGTCCGGAAGCCGTACGAGGTGGCCTGCGCCGACGGCGATCTTCTCCGCATAGCCGCCTGACGTCGAGAACCCGACGAAGCCGGGCTCGACGCAGAGCGACTCGCGGCCCGTGCGGCAGTAGCGGCAGTCCTTGCAGACGTCCATCAGGAAGACCATCGCGCGATCCCCCGGCTGCCAGCCCTTGACGTCCGAGCCGGTCTCGGCCACGCGGCCGACGACCTCGACGCCGAGGATGTGCGGGGGCTCGATCGGGAACCGCGAGATTCCCTCGCGGATGTCGACGTCCAGATGGTTGAGAGCGCTCGCCGCGACGTCGAGCACGACCTCGCCGGGGCCGGGCTGAGGGTCGTCCACCTCCTCCAGCTTCAGGACGTCCAGGCCTCCGAACTCGTGAAAGACGACCGCCTTCACCGCCGCTCCTCCTCCCGCCGCCGACCGAGCTTGTGTTTATGTCTGACATTGGTGATTCTGTCAACCTCGATGCCGACGCTCGCCGCCGCCCGCTCGTTCCTGTTCGCCCCGGCCAGCGACGAGCACAAGCTGCGGAAGGCGCTCGCGTCGGAGGCGGACGTCGTCGTCGCCGATCTCGAGGACGCGGTGTCCTTCGAGCAGAAGGATGCAGCGCGGGACGTCGTGCGAGGCACTCTCGCCGACGAGCCCTACCGCGGTCTCGTCGCGATCCGCGTGAACGGCGCCGACACGGCGTTCTTCGCCGCAGACATCGCGCTCGTGCAAGAGCTTCGACCTGACGTCGTCGTGTTGCCGAAGGCGACGCCCGGGGCAGTCGGTGCGCTTGACGAGGAAGGGCCGCCCGTCGTGGCGATCGTCGAGACCGCCGACGGCCTGCGTCATGCCTACGAGGTCGCGTCGAGGCCGCGGGTGGAGGCGCTCGTGGTCGGAACGGTGGATCTCGGGGTCGAGCTTCGCCTCGAGCCGCGCGAGGACGGGCTCGAGATCCTCTTCGCCCGCTCGAAGGTCGTCCTCGACTCGGCCGCCGCGAGAATTCGCGGGCCCGTCGACCGGGTGTTCCTCGATGTCCGCGACGGGAGCGGTCTCGAGGCCGACACGCAGTTCGCGCGGTCGCTCGGCTTCCGCGGGAAGGCCTGCATCCACCCGGATCAGGTCGAGATCGTGAACCGCGTCTTCACGCCGAGCGATGAGGAGCTGTCGCAAGCGCGCCGCGTGGTCGAGGCTTACGAGCAGGCGGTCGGCGAGGGCGAGGGCGTGACGGCCCTCGACGGCGAGATGATCGACCTGCCTGTGGTCGAGCGGGCGCGACAGGTGCTCGCGCTCGCGGAAAGGAGCGCAGTCGATGCCAGCTGACGCAGTCGAGGCGCCGAAGACGTGGCGCGGCCGGTTCTACGAGGATTTCGAGGTAGGCGATGTGTTCCGCAGCCGTCTCGGCCGGACGATCACAGAGACCGACAACATCTGGTTCACCTGCCTCACGATGAACACGAACCAGGTCCACTTCAACGTTCCGTACACGGAGCGAACGCAGTTCGGCCAGCCGCTCGTGAACAGCACGTTCACCCTCGCGCTCGTCGTCGGCCTGACAGTGGCCGACACGAGCGAGAACGCCGCCGCGAACCTCGGCTGGGGGAACATCACGCTGCCCAAGCCGGTCTTCGTCGGCGACACGCTGTGGGCCGAGAGCGAGATCCTGTCCGTCCGCGAGTCGCGCTCGAACCCGAGTGTCGGCATCGTCTCCATGCGCTGCCGCGGCATCAACCAGCGCCGCGAGGTCGTGATCGAGTTCGACCGGACGTTCATGGTCTACCGGCGCGACGCCGAGGAGGTGCGCGACACGTTCCCGGGCACCGACACCGACTGGACCGTAGGAGGCGAGACACCATGACCACTGCAGCAGAGCGCATCGCCGAGCTTCGCGACGGCGCTCGACTACGACGACATCCCGAAGCCCGTCATCGACGCTGCGAAGCTTCACCTCCTCGACACGCTCGGCTGCGGCCTCGCGGCGAGCGCGCTCGGCATCGCGACCGAAGGACGCACGGCCATGACCGAGTTGGGAGGAGATCCTCAGGCGTCGGTGATCGGCTACGGCGCGCATATCCCGGCGGCCTCGGCTGCGTTCGCGAACGCCATGCTCTGCCACGGCCTCGACTACGACGACACGCATTCCGACTCCGTGGCCCACGTGAGCACCGTCGTCGTGCCGGTCGCCGCCGCTGTAGGCGAGGCGGACGACGTCGACGGACGGGAGCTGCTGACGGCGATCGTGGCCGGGAACGAGATCGTGACGCGAGTCGGGATGGCCGCGTCGGGCGCGTTCCACAAGCGCGGCTTCCACCCGACGGCGATCTGCGGAATCTTCGGCGGCACGGCCGTCGCCATGCGGCTCGCCGGCTGCGACGCTCGTACGACGGCGAGCGCGCTCGGCATCGCCGGCTCCTTCGCAGGCGGCCTGTTCGCCTACCTCGAGGACGGCACGGCAACGAAGCCCATGCACGCGGCGTGGGCGGCGCACGGCTCGGTGCTTGCCGCGCGACTGGCGGCGCTGGGCGCCGAGGGCCCGCCGAGCGTGCTCGAGGGCCGCTTCGGCCTCTACCACGCGTTCCTCGGCGCCGAGAAAGGCGAGATCGACATCGACGGCCAGCTGGCAGATCTCGGCGAGCGCTGGGAGACGCCGCGCATCGCGTACAAGCCGTACCCCGCCTGCCACTACATGCACGGCTCGCTCGGCGCGACGGCGAGCCTGCTCGGCGATATCTCCCGCGACGAGATCGAAGAGGTGGTCGTGACGGTCCCCGAGGCCGGCGTCTCGCTCGTGCTCGAGCCGGAGAGCGCGAAGACTGCGCCGCGCACTGAGTACGAGGGAAAGTTCAGCCTCCAGTACTCGACCGCCGCCATGCTCGTCCACGGCCGCGTCGGCGTGCAGACGTACACCGAGGAGGCGCTGGCCGACCCGGCCACGCTCGAGCTGGCGAAGCGCATCCGCTACGAGACAAAGGACTACCCCACGTACCCGGCGGCGTTCCCGGGCGGCGTCCGCATCCGCACGCGGGACGGCAGGACGCTCGAGGCCGACTTCCCCTACCAGCAGGGCGGCCCCGAGAACCCGATGAGCGCCGGACGAGGTGCGCGCGAAGTTCCGCGAGAACGCCCTGCTCGCGCTCTCCGCCGACGCGCGTCGACGCGCTGGAAGTCAGCCGTGCTCGCGCTCGACGAGCAGGAGAGCGTGCGCACGTGTCTTCCCGTTGCTCGCGGCGGAGCGGGTGCCGGCGTGACGGTTGCCGAGCGGACGGAGATCGTCTCGGCCGTTCGTGCGTGGGTGGACGCGGAGGTGATCCCGTCCGCCTCCGAGCTCGAGCACGCCGACGCATTCCCCGACACGCTCGTCGAGCAGATGAAGGGGCTCGGCCTCTTCGGGGTCATCATCCCCGAGGAGTACGGGGGCCTCGGGCTCGATCTCACGACGTACGTGCTGATCCAGATCGAGCTCTCCCGGGGATGGATGTCGCTGTCCGGCGTGCTCAACACCCACTTCCTCTCCGCCTGGATGATCGAGCGCTACGGCACCGAGGAGCAGCGTCAGCGCTACCTGCCGCGCATGGCGACGGGCGAGCTGCGCTCCGCGTACTCGATGACGGAGCCGCACGCGGGCTCCGACGTGCAGGCCATCCGCACGACGGCCGTCCGGGACGGCGACGACTACGTGATCACGGGCCAGAAGATGTGGGCGACGAACGGGTTGCGCGCGGGCCTCGTCATGCTGCTCGCGAAGACCGATCCCGAAGCCGATCCGCCGCACCGGGGGATGACGGCGTTCCTGCTCGAGAAAGAGCCCGGCGTCGTCGGAGCAACCTGGGCTCACGATCCCGCCTCAGCTGAAGAAGCTCGGGTACAAGGGCGTCGAGTCGACCGAGCTCGTGTTCGACGGGTTCCGCACACCGGCGTCCAGCGTGCTCGGCGGCGAGGCAGGCGTCGGCGAGGGGTTCAAGTACTTCATGGGCGCGATCGAGCTCGGCCGCGTCAACATCGCGGCGCGCGGCGTCGGGATCGCGACGAGGGCGTTCGAGGAGGCGATCGCGTATGCGCAGGAACGCGAGGCATTCGGCAAGCCGATCGCGCAGCACCAGGCGATTCAGCTCAAGCTTGCGCAGATGGCGACGAAGATCGAGGCCGCACGCCTGCTCACGATGCACGCCGCCGAGCGCAAGGACGCAGGCGACCGCGCCGACCTCGAAGCCGGGATGGCGAAGCTCTTCGCGACGGAGACCGCGGCCGAGGTCGCGCTCGAGGCGATGCGCATCCACGGGGGCTACGGCTACTCGCAGGAGTTCGTCGTCGAGCGGCTCTACCGCGACGCGCCCGTGCTGATCCTCGGCGAGGGCTCGAACGAGATCCAGCAGCTCGTCATCGCGCGACGCCTGCTGGAGCGCTACGCCGACTGATGCTGCGAACGGCTCTTTGCGACCTGCTGCGAATCGACCACCCGGTCATCCAGGGGTCGCTCGGGCCCTGGAGCGATCCGCAGCTCACCGCGGCCGTCTCGAACGCGGGCGCGCTAGGGAGCTACGGCACCGCCCTGCATACCCGTGACCGGCTGCTTGCGGCGGTGCATCGAATACGCGAGCTAAGCGACCGCCCGTTCGCGATCAATCACACGCTCCGCCCGTTCAACGAGGAGAACTTCGCGCTGACGCTCGAGCTCCGTCCGCCGGTGGTCTCACTGGCCATCGGGCACCGGCGGGCCCTGGTCGACCGCGTTCACGAGGTCGGCGCGCACTTCGTGCAACAGGTGACCACGGTGGAGCAGGCGACCGAAGCGGCGGAGTCCGGTGCGGACGTGATCATCGCCCAGGGAAGCGAGGCCGGAGGGTTCGGAGGTTTCGTCAGCACGATGGCGCTCGTTCCGCAGGTGGTCGACGCCGTTGCGCCGACGCCTGTTGTCGCCGCAGGCGGCATCGCGGATGGGCGTGGCCTCGCGGCGGCACTCGTGCTCGGTGCGCAGGGAATCAACATCGGCACGCGATTTCTTGCCGCGACAGAAGCCGCTGTTCCGAAAAGTTGGCAGCAGCAGATCCTCGCCGCCCGGTCCCAGGACGCCGTGAAGGTCGAATTCGCCGACGAGGCGTTCCCGCCCGGTGACGAGGGCAGCTATCCGGCACAGCCGCGCGTTCTGCGCACACCGTTCGTCGACGAGTGGAACAAGCGGCGCCATGAGGCGCCGGCGGCGGCCGAGCAGCTACGCGGCGAGCTTCGCGCTGCGCTGGAGGCGGGACGTGCTCACGAGCTCGTGCCCTTCACGGGGCAGACCGCCGGTCTCGTCGACGAGGTTCTGCCGGCCACCGAGATCGTGCGACGACTCATGGCCGAGGCAGAGCAAGCGCTTCGGCGAGTTGTCTGATGGACTTCGCGGTACCCGAAGAGCTGGACGAGATCCGCGCCGCCGTCCGCGAGCTCTGTGCGGGCTTTCCAGGCGAGTACTGGCGCGGCCTGGAGCCCGATCGATATCCGGAGGAATTCGTCGCAGCGCTGACCGAGAACGGATGGCTCGCCGCGCTGATCCCCGAGGAGTACGGCGGTGCGGGCCTCAGCCTCACGGCAGCGAGCGTGATCCTCGAGGAGATCAATGCCTCCGGCGGCAACGCCGGCGCCTGCCACGCCCAGATGTACACGATGGGCACGATCCTGCGCCACGGCTCCGACGCGCAGAAGGACCGCTACCTGCCGGCGATCGCGTCGGGCAAGCTCCGCCTCCAGGCGTTCGGCGTCACCGAGCCAACCGTCGGCTCGGACACCACGAGCATCCAGACGACTGCCGAGCGCGTCGACGGCGGCTACCGGGTGAACGGGCAGAAGATCTGGACCTCGCGCGCACGCCAGTCCGACCTCATGCTCCTACTGGCTCGGACAACGCCGCTCGACGAGGTCGAGAAGAGGACTGATGGCCTGTCCACCTTCATCGTCGACATGCAGCAGGCGCTCGCGGCCGGGACGATGACGATCCGCCCGATCCGGACACTGATGAACCACGCGACGACGGAGATCTTCTTCGACGGCGTCGAAGTAGCCGCAGACGCGCTCGTGGGCGAGGAAGGCAAGGGGTTCCGCTACATCCTCGACGGGATGAACGCCGAGCGCATCCTCATTGCAGCCGAGTGCATCGGCGACGGGAGGTGGTTCGTCGAGAAGGCCGCTGCGTACGCCTCGGAGCGGGTGGTATTCGGGCGGCCGATCGGGCAGAACCAGGGAGTCCAGTTCCCGATCGCGCGTGCCCACGCGGCGATCGAGGCCGCCGATCTCGTCCGGTACAAGGCTGCCTGGCTCTTCGAGCAGGGCTTGCCCTGCGGCGCAGAGGCGAACATGGCGAAGCTGCTCGCGTCGGAGGCGTCGTGGCAGGCGGCGAACGCATGCCTCGACACGCATGGCGGCTTCGGCTTTGCGGAGGAATACGACGTCGAGCGGAAGTTCCGTGAGACGCGGCTTTACTCCGTCGCGCCCGTGTCGAACAATCTGATCTTGGCCTACGTCGGTCAGCACGTCCTCGGTCTGCCGAGGTCGTACTGATGGAGAAACGGGAGGAACCGATGAGGACACGCTCCACACGAGGATTCCGGCTCACGACGCTCGGGCTCGCCTGTCTGGCCGCGGCCGGGCTCGGCGGCGCGGCGAGCGTCAGGGCCGCTCCCGCGCAATCCGGCGGCGACGAGCTCGTCATCGGCGCGCTGCTCGACCTCCGGACAGGCTGGACGACACTTGGGCGAGCGAGCCGGGTGACCCTGCAGCTGGCGACGGAGGACGCGAACAGGCAACTCCGCAGGACCGGGTCGGAGACGCGCGTCCGCCTACGCATCGTCGACGTTCGAGGAGAGCCCGAGGTCGCCCGGCGCGAACTGCGCCGTCTCGCGGCCGAGGGTGTGCGGATCTTCGTCGGTCCGCAGTCGAGTTCGGCGGTCAAGGCGGTACGCGGGGTTGCGAACGCCCGCGGAGTGTTGTCGATCAGCCAGGGGAGCACCGCACACTCGCTCGCAATCGCTGGGGACAACATCTTCCGTCTCGTGCCCGACGATCTCCGCGAGGGCGAGGCGATGGTCGCTCTGCTGAAGAGGGACGACATCGATGCCCTCGCACCGATATGGCGGGCCGACGCGGGGAACGCCGGCCTCGTCCGATCCGTGCGCGGACAGTTCCGCGGAGCGATCTCCTCCGGGGTTTCCTACCACCCGGACCAAAGGGACTTTTCGGGGAAGGTCCGCGCCCTCGCCAGGCAGGTTGAGACGCTCCGGTCGGGCGGACGCGACGTGGCCGTCTACCTCGCCGCCTTCGACGAGGTCGTCGAGCTCTTCCGGGCCGCTACAGGCAATCCCACCTTGAGCTCCGTGCCGTGGTACGGGAGCGATGGCGTGGCGCTCAGCACACGCCTGGTCGGAAGTGCCGACGCGGCGGCGTTCGCCGTCAACCGCGGCTACCCGAACCCGACGCTCGGTCTGGACGCCGCTGCCGCGAAAGGCTCGGCGGCGCTCCGCACCCGCGTCCGAGCAAGGCTCGGCAGGGAGCCGGATGCGTTCGCGCTGACGGCCTATGACGCGCTTCAGATCGCAGTCGACGCAAACGAGGCTGCGGGAGGGGTTGACAACGTCGTCCGGTTCAAGCGGGCCTTCGCGCGCACGGCGAACGGCTACCGCGGCGTGACTGGTCGAATCGTGCTCAACGCGGCTGGGGACAGGGCGTACGGCAGCTTCGACTTCTGGTCGATCTGCGCGAAGATCAGAGGCTTCGAGTGGCGCGTGACGCAGAGCTATCGCGCAAGCGCGGTCGGCCGTGGCCGCATCGTCGAGCGGGAGCGATGCCCGCAGAGTTAGGAAGCTGAACCGTCACCTTCGGGGGATGGCACGCCCCGCCCGCAGCTATCGAACGGGAACGGTCGCCTCCTCCCAGCGCTCGAGCTCGCCCTCGTAGATGTAGCGCTCATCGGACGACCAGCGCTCGAGTCCCGCCAGGTACCCCTCGTAGATCGCGTGGTCGAGCTTGCGCGGCGCCAGGCAGTCGCCGATGCGGTGGAGGTTCTCCACGCGGCCCTTGAGCGCGAAATAGAGCTCGTCGCTTGCCTTCGAGCCGGTCGCGAGGACGACCGTGTCGACGCCCTCGATCGACTCCCCGGCGCCGGTGTAGAGATTGAAGACCGAGACCGTGTCGCCCTCGATCGCGCGCGGCCCAGGCGTTGAGGCGGTAGACGAGCCCTTTCGAGAGCAGCCGGGCGTACAGCGTCGGCATGTCGAGCGTCGTCAGCGTGAAGGGAAGGAGCGCATTCCACCGGCTCACGAGCTCGACCTGTGAGCCGCGGTCGAGCAGCACCTCCGCCACGCCGGCGACGGCTCGCGAGCCGTCGTCGTCGAGCACGACCACGCGCTTGCCGATCGGTCGCGACTCGAGCAGGACGTCCCAGGCGTGGAGCACGTTCGGCTGGTCGACGCCGGGCAGCGTCTCCACGAGCGGGTTCACGCTCGAGTAGCCCGTGCGCGAGGGGACGGCCCCGGTCGCGACGATCACGCCGTCGGGGGCGAGCTCGTCCACGAGCTCGGCGGTCACCTCGGTATCGAGCCGGATCTCGACGCCAGACCTTTGCAGCTGCGTCTCCAGGTCGCGCGTGATCCATCCGAACTCGTCGCGTCCCGGTGTCCTGAGGATGAGGTTGACCTGGCCACCAAGGCGTGTCGTCCTTCTCGACCAGCGTCACGGTGTGTCCACGCTTCGCGAGCGTCTCCGCCGCCTTCATCCCGGCCGGGCCGCCGCCTGCGACGAGCCAGCGTGCGGGCGGATCGGCCGGCGGCAGCGCGCCCAGCCTGCCCTCGCGGCCGGCGGCCGGATTGACGGTGCACGAGATCGCCAACCCCTTGAAGACCCGGCCGATGCAGCCCTGGTTGCCGCGGATGCAGTGGGTGATCTCGTCCTCGCGGCCCTCCTCCACCTTCGTCGCGAAGTCGGGATCGGCGATCTGCGCTCGCGTCATCGCGACCATGTCCGCCTTCCCCGAGGCGACGATCTCCTCGGCGAGCACGGGGTCCTTGATCCCGCCGACGGTGAAGACAGGCAGCTCGGCCAGGGCAGCCTTGACCTGCGAGGTGAGGTCGACGAGGTACCCGTCGGGCTCGTCCGACGGCTGGATCGCCATGAAGATGTTGTGGTAGCCCGCGGCGGTCACGTTGACGTAGTCGATCTGCCCGTCCGCCTCGAGGCTCTGTGCGACGCGCACCGCGTCCTCGATGTCGAGCGCGCCGGGGATGAAGTCGGTCAGGCTGATGCGCACGCCGACGACCCAGTCCCGGCCGACGCGGCGGCGCACCTCGTCGATCACCTCTCGTGAAAAGCGCAGGCGATTGTCGAACGAGCCTCCGTACTCGTCCGTACGCTTGTTGTAGAGCGGCGACAGGAACTGGTGCAGCAGGTAGCTGTGCGAGATGTGCACCTCGGTGCCGTCGAAGCCCCCTTCGCGCGAGAGCTCCGCGCAGCGAGCCCACCAGTCGACCACTTCTCGGATGTCCTCGGGCTCCATCTCCTTCGGCGTCTCGCCGTACGCGGGCGACTTCACGGCAGACGGTCCCCACAACACGCGCAGGTCGTCCGCGGAGTCACTGGACGCATTGAGGCCGAAGTGATTCAGCTGCGCGAAGATGACCGCCCCGTGCTCGTGGACGGCATCGGTGAGCCGCCGGTCGGCCTCGAGCGCCTCGGGGAGGTACGCCCACGCGACGCGCGGGAAGCCGGTGGTCGACGTGGGATGGACGACGCGGTTGCCGGTGATCAGGAGGCCGGCGCCGCCCTTCGCGCGGGCGACCTGGTAGTCGACGTTGCGCTGAGAGTCGACGGCGTTGGCGGCAAACAGCTTCACGTGCGCCGTCTGCATGATCCGATTCCGCACGGTGATGGTCCCGATCTGGAGCGGGCTGAAGAGGTGCGGATAGCTCGTCACGGCAGGCTCCTTCCGCAGGGAAGAATCGAATCTACGTCGATGCCGCGCGGACGGCAACCCGACGGTCGGCGACGGCTCCGTCGGCTCGACCGAATCGCATCGGATCTCATTTGACTACCGCTCCCCGCAGTTGTATACAGAGTCATCCTCTGCTCGGGCGTCATATGCGGTAGCGGCGTGACGATTCCCGGATGCCCGGCGGCGGAGGGTTGCTCATTCTCGAGATGCGGCGGGGGGAAAGGAGCGTGTGCATGAGCGAGGACCACGAGTTCGATCCGTATCGAGTACGCAGAGCAACTCGGATACGTCGACGAACTCACGACGAACGACTTCACCGATCCGACAGCGGAGCGGGCGAAGTCGCCAGGGGAGCTCCGGGTGAGCCGGCGCGACCTGCTGGTCAAGGGCGGCATCGGAGCCGCAGCGGCGGCCGGCCTGGGCGCGCTCGCCGGCCCGGCTGCCGGCGGTACGTCGAGCGCCGAGCAGTACACCGGGACGCTCAACATGATCTCACTGGGCGTCGAATGGCCTCCGGGCGCCGAGCAGCAGGCCGAGAAGGCCCTCGGCGTCAAGTTCAACGTCCAGCTGATGGGGACGAACGCCCAGGTCCAGAAGTCGATCACCGCCCCGAGGAGCTTCGACATCGGGGGTCTCTACAACTACCAGTTCCAGCCGATCTGGCCGACCGGAAACTTCCAGCCAGTCGACCGGCTCAAGATCAGGGCCTGGAAGGACTTCTACCCGATCTTCACCAAGGGCAAGGTGCTCCTGACGAACAGGGGATGCACCCAGGGCCAGGGGGATGCGCCCTACCGGATGCTCTTCCTCGACCCGAACGGCTCTACCGGGCTGCCGAAGACGAAGGAAGCCGGACCGCAGAACAAGCAGATCGTCCAGTGGTGGAACCAGGCCTCGAACAAGGCGTTCGGGGGCAAGCCGCAGCCTCGGTGGATCTTGGGCCCGCCGGCCCACTTCAACATGGACTCGATGGGCTACGACGGCAACGTTCTCAACAAGGCGCCGGGGCAGGTCTCCTGGGCCGAGCTGCTGAACACGAAGTGGAAGGGCCGCGTCGCCGTCCTCAACGACCCGGCCATCGCCATGGACGACCTCGGCAACGCCGTGAAAGCCCTTGGGCTCATGAAGATCAAGGACCTGGGCAACATGACCCGGGGTGAGATGGACAGGCTGTTCAAGATCCTGACCAGGTACAAGAAGAACGGCCAGTTCCGTGCGTTCTGGGCGACCTTCAACGAGTCCGTGAACCTCATGGCCTCGAAGGAGGTCGTCATCGAGTCGATGTGGTCGCCGGCCGTGGCGCTGCTCGTCGCGCAGGGCGTGGACTGCCGCTACGCCTTCCCGAAGGAGGGCATACGTGGCTGGTGCAGCGCGCAGGGCATTCCCACGCACGTGACGGGCGACAAGCTCGCGGCGGTCTACCGGTACCTCAACTGGATGTACGAGGGCTGGCTAGGCGCACAGATCATGCGCCAGGGCTACTACGTCGCGAACGGCAAGAACCTCCTCGCCTGGATCAGGAGGAACGGATCCCAGGGCTCGCCGGCGTTCACGTCGGCTGAGTACGACTTCTGGTATCTCGGCAAGCCGGCGGTCCGCGACCTGCCCGGAATCACTGGCAAGGTGGGCGACATCAAGAAGGGACAGTGCCGCGACGGAGGGTCGTTCGTCAAGCGGTCGTGCAAGTACACCGTCTGGAACTCGTTCTACGAGGAGAACGTGTACCAGGTGAAGAAGTTCAACGAGTTCCTCAGCGCGTAGGACATGGCGGAACCCGTTGGGCCTTCGGAGGGGGCGGCACCCGCCGCCCCCTCTGATCGAGAGACGGGCCTAGACCTGATCGACGTCAGGAAGGTCTTCCCCGGCGGCACGGTCGCCGTCGACGACTTCGACCTGCACGTCGACCACGGCGAGTACGTCGTCCTGCTCGGTCCCTCGGGGTGCGGGAAGACGACAACGTTGCGCATGATCGGCGGCCACGAGTTCCCGACGAGTGGCCGCATCCTCCTCGACGGGGAGTCGCTCGTCGACCTGCCCCCGCACAAGCGACCCACGACGACGGTCTTCCAGCACTTCGCCCTCTTTCCGCACCGCACCACGATCCAGAACGTCGAGTTCGGGCTCAAGATGCACGGCGTCGGCAAGGCCGAACGACGACGGCGAGCGATGTCGGCCCTCGAGATGGTGGGACTCGACCCGCTCGCCGACCGCAAGCCACGTCAGCTTTCGGGCGGCCAGCAGCAGCGCGTGGCCCTGGCGCGCGTGCTCGTCACCCAACCCAAGGCGCTGCTGCTCGACGAGCCGCTCGGGGACCTCGACCGCCTGCTCCAGCTGCGGATGAGGGTCGAGCTGCGGAACCTCCAACGGCAGCTCGGCCTGATGTTCATCCACGTCACGCACAACCAGGAGGAGGCGCTCTCGATGGCGGATCGGATCGTCGTGATGAACGACGCGAAGATCCAGCAAGTCGGAGACCCGCTGACCGTCGCCACAAAGCCCGAGACCGAGCTCGTCGCCCGGTTCATGGGCGACAACAACATTTTCAAGGGAACGGTCGCGCGGCGCGAGGGCGACCGTCTCGTGATCGACGATGGCACTGTCCGGGCGAGCGTGGTCGCCCCGGACGACGACCATAACGTGGGCGACGAGATCGCCGTCGCCGTCCGGGCGGCCGCTGTCACCCTCGACTCCGCCGGCGCGGCGGCGGCTCGGAGCTGAACACCGCGGACTGCGAGATCGTCTTCGTCGAGTTCCTCGGCGACCTCGTGAAGCTCCATCTCACGGTCGGGGAAGAACGGCTACTCGCGAAGGTGCCGGGCGAGCAGTACGCATCCCTGCGCGGGCGCGAGGGGGAGCCGATCCGCATCTCCTGGAAGGAGGAGGATGTCCAGCTCCTCAGGCCCTGAGCGATCGCCCCACCTCGACGTCGAGGAGCTCGAAGAGGCAGAGGAGATCGAGCAGCCGTCCGAGGCCGCGCTTGGCGAGAGCGGCGAGCAGCGCGCCGGGTGGATGACAGCCGTCTGGGCGCTCCCAGGCGCCGTCTGGCTCGGCTTCTTCCTCATCGCGCCGCTCGTCTTCATCGTCCTGATGAGCTTCTGGACGTACCAGGTAGGCGCGGAGTTCGGCTTCGTCACCGACTGGACGCTCGACAACTACCGCGAGCTGTTCCGCGACAACGTCTACTGGGACAACATGCTGTCGAGCTTCTACCGCTCGCTCATCGCCGTCGCCGCCTGCCTCGTCTTCGGCTTCCCGATCGCGTACTTCCTCGCGTTGAAGGTGAACAGCCTCCGCAATCAGATAGCGCTGTTCATCATCGCCCTCGCGCCGTTCTGGACGAGCACGCTGACCCGGTCGATCGCCTGGACGTTCCCGCTTACCGGCCGCGAAGGGGCGATCAACAAGCTCGGCGACATGATCGGCTGGTGGGGCCCCGACAACCCGCTCATCGAGCCGCTCTCGGAGACCTCCGTGACGATCGCGATGATCCAGCTGTACATCCTCTTCATGATCACGCCGCTGTTCTTCACGCTGTCCCAGGTCGACCGGACGGCGATCGAGGCGGCGCGCGACCTCGGCGGCAACTGGTGGCGGACGTTCCGTGAGGTGATCGTCCCGCAGGCGATGCCGGGCGTCGTCATCGGCTCGATCTTCGTCTTCGTTCTCACCATGGGCGAGTACGGGACCGTGAAGCTCGTCGGTGGCAACGCCGTCACGTCCGTTGGCACGATCGTCAACTCCAAGGTCGAGGGCGCCGTTCAGTACCCACAGGGAGCGGCATCCGCCGTGCTCCTCGTCTTAGCCCTCATCGCGGGCGTCTTCGTGATCACGCGCTTCTCGAACTTGCGAGAGGAGTTGTAACGAGCGTGCGCCGACGCGTCGACTGGTCGAAGTGGGGTCTCGGGGCGTACTTCGTGCTCTTCCTCGTCTTCCTCTATGCGCCGATGATCCTTATGGCGGTCCTCAGCTTCCAGGGCGACTTCGGGCAGCTGACGTGGCCGTTCAAGGGCCCGATCAGCCTCCACTGGTGGAAGTCGCTCTT
The DNA here is from genome assembly GCA_963830835.1 of uncultured Actinomycetes bacterium. Taxonomy (GTDB): domain Bacteria; phylum Actinomycetota; class Thermoleophilia; order Gaiellales; family Gaiellaceae; genus PALSA-612. Next base: position 17,371 of record CAWHNJ010000011.1, read on the forward strand.
CGACCAGAACGCCGATGTGCTCTCGCATGCGAACGACATCCGTGTGGCGGGCGAGAACTCCGCTCTACCTCAGCCTTGCCGCCGGAGCGCTCGTCGCCTTCTTCTCCTTCACGCTCTCCATGGCCTTCCGCAAACGGTGGCGGCTCGGGTCCGACGCCGTCGGCTTCTACATCGTCATGCTCGCGCTGATGACGCCCGGTTACCTCCTGGCCGTCGGCACGCAGATCTTCTGGGCGAAGATCGGGGAGGACGCGACGATCTGGAAGACGGCGTTGGGAGCGAACGTCATCTGGGGCATCCCGTTCGGCTTCCTCGTCATGGTCGCCGTCTGGAACCGGTACGACGCCCGCGTCGAGGAAGCGGCCCGCGATCTCGGCGCCGACCAGCGGCGGACGTTCCGCGAGGTGACGCTGCCGCTGATCTGGACGGGGATCTTCGGCGCATTCCTGTTCGGGTTCACGCTTGCGTGGAACGACTACGACCGTACGGTGCTGTTCCAGAACGCGTCGACGGACACGCTGCCGCTGACGATCGGCGGGCTGACGTTCACGGGCGCCATCAGGCCGGACCTCTATGCCCTGGGAACTGCGACGACGCTCGTCTCGTTGCTGGCGATCGGGCTGCTGCTCGTCGTAGCGGGCATCCGGCTTCGCTTCTTCGGCGGCCGGCCTGCCGCGCCGGCGAAAGAAGAGGAGCTCGGCGAGGCACGAGGCCTCGAGGCTGCCGGTCTCGCCGCCGCGGGCGACGAGGCACAGCGGTAGCAGGCAGCGGCAATCCGATCTCCCGCCAACGCGCGAATGCCCACAAAATGCCGGTAGTGCGTGCCATCGGCTCGAGCCGGGCTGTCCTCGCGGGCGCGGTCGCGTTCTGCGTCCTGCCGTTCGCGGCCGGTGCTATCGCTGCAGACTCGGACAACGTCAACGTCTCCCGTCTTCCGGAGCTCCAGACGGGAGCGACGATCGCGATCGATCCCTCGAACGGCGACACGCTCCTCGCCGGATCGAACAGCATCGAGGAGGGCACGATGCGCATCTACTCCTCGACGGACGCCGGGCGGACCTGGACGACGGTGAGGGCGCATCCTCCTCCGGCAAAGGCGCTGGGCAGCTGCTCTTCCGACCCTGGCGTCGCGATCGACTCGAAGGGCCGCCAGTACTACTCCTTCGTGCGGGCAACGCCCTGCCAGGACGGCGCGCGCCAGTACGTCTACGTCGTCGTCCGGGCGGGGCCGGAGGACGCGTGGTCGAAGCCGATCCGGGTCGCGTCGCTGGGCAGAGCGAGGCTCGACGACAAGCCGGCCATCACCGTCGATACCTCGCCCACGAGCCCGCACCGCGGACGCGTGTACGTCTCCTGGACGCGGATTGCCCGCAACGTCGTGTTCAGCATCGTCCTGAGCCACTCCGACAACGGCGGGCGGACGTGGTCAAAGCCCGTCAAGGTGAACAAGGAGGGGCGCGTGCTGACGTACGCGAGCGTGGCCGTAGGGCCGACCGGAGCCGTCTACGTCGCGTGGGACGACGTCGACGAGTTCGGGATCTGGATGGCACGTTCCACGAACGGTGGCAAGACCTTCCGAGACCATCGCAAGGTGGCGTCCTTTGTCGCGGTCACGATTCCGCACTGCGGCTCGGGGATCGTCATCCCTGCCCAACCGCGCACCTGCGTCAACGCGAATCCCATCGTCTCAGTCGACACGTCGCGAGGGCCGTACTCGGGACGGGTGTACGTGAGCTATGCCCGCACGGAGTTTCGCGGCCGCCAGGCGGCGCACATCGCACTCTTCGACCCGCAGCTCCGGCGGATCGGGCGGGATCCCGACACGCGCGAGGGGAGGCCCGTGGCACCGGCGTCCGCCGCTCGCGGGGCGGACCAGTTCTGGCCGCAATCGGCCGTGGACGAGTCGAACGGCACCGTGTGGACGTGCTTCTACGACACGCTCGGCGATACCGCGCGCAAGCGCGCGTTCTACTCGTGCACGGTCTCCCGGAACGGCGGCCGGACGTGGCGCACGCCCGTCCGCGCCGCCTCCGTGCCATCCGACGAGACGCTGCCCGACGCCCTCGGCCACTACGGCTATCACCAGGGCGTCGCCGCCGTCCGGCGGCGTCGCGCACCCGATCTGGACGGACACGCGCGAGCTCGCCGATCTGAGCGAGGAGATCTACACGACGTCGCTGCGCGAAGCCGACGTCAGATGACGCCTGGAAATCTGTCGATTTCCAGGCGGTGAGTGTTCTCCGAGAGCCATCGTGAGCCGCTCCCGCCCATGTCGGGAGCGGCGGCTCGGCATGGCGCTGGGCTGTTCTGGCTCTGGCTGGGCAACTCACGGTGGCCATCGCGCTATTCGTTGCCGCTCTGGCCGTGAGGCTGGTCTTCTTCGTCGGCGGTCGGGCTCGACGTCGTTTCGCCTCGAAACGTCAGACCTTCCTAGTGGCAAGCCTCAGCCCGAGCGCGGGTTGCGCTTCGCGAAGTCGTCGGCGATCTCGTCGAACGTCGCCCACCGCACCCCGTCGTGCTTGTTTATGTGCTCGATGATCCGCTCGTGCATGAGCAGCACCTGTGGCCGGCCGCTCACGTCGGGATGGATGGTCATCGTGAAGACGGCGTAGTCCAGTTCGCGGTAGACCCAGTCGAACTGATCCATCCATATCTGCTCGAGGTTTCGCGGGTTGACGAAGCCGTGGCTGTTCGGGGCCGCCTTGATGAACATCATGGGCGGCAGGTCGTCGAGGTACCAGCTGGCGGGGATCTCGATCAGCTCGGTCTCCTGGCCGCGCTCGAGCGGCTTCATCCATTCCTCGGCGTTCTTCGAGTAGTCGATGTTCGTCCATGAGTCGCCGACGCGGACGTAGTACGGCTCGAAGTCCCTGTGCATCAGCGAGTGGTCGTACTTGATGCCGTTCTCGAGCAGGAGCTCGTTCGTCACGGGCGAGAACTCCCACCAGGGAGCGACGTACCCGGTCGGCCGCTTGCCGGCCACGTCCGTGATGAGGTCGATGCAGCGCAGCAGCACTGCCGTCTCCTGCTCCCGCGTCATCGCGATCGGGTTCTCGTGCGTGTAGCCGTGGACTCCGATCTCGTGGCCCGCGTCGACCACCAGCTTCGTCTGCTCCGGGAAGGTCTCGATCGAGTGGCCGGGGATGAACCAGCTCGTCTTCAGGCCGGCCCGCTCGAAGAGGTCGAGCAGTCGCGGCACACCGACCTCGCCTGCGAACAGCCCGCGCGAGATGTCGTCGGGAGACTCGGCGCCGCCGTAGGAGCCGATCCAGCCCGCCACCGCGTCGACGTCGACTCCGTACGCACAGAAGATCTCCTTCGCCATGTCAACACCTCCCGTCGCTGGTAGAACCCGGACCATAAATGTGCAGCCTCTGCGGCGTCCTGCTCAGTGAGAGCTGGGCCGAGCAGGCCGGTGACCGGCGGGCTCGGGTGCTCCGGCTACGGCTCATGAACCGCGTGCTGTCCCACTTCGGCCTCCGGCTCGACGAGTGGGCAGGTCGCGTGTACGTGCTGCGCGACCGAACTGGCCGGACCGCCGTGGTCGAGGACCTGAGCTCGATCTGGCGCGAGGCCGAGCGACTCGCGCGGACGACCGCTCGACCCGCTCGATCCCGACCTCCTCGCTACGCCTTGCCTAAGACACCGGTGAGCCTCGTGACCGGCTTCCTCGGGAGCGGCAAGACGACGCTCATCTCGCGGCTGCTCGGCCACCCGGACATGGGCGAGACGGCGGTCATCGTCAACGAGCTGGGCGAGGTCGGCATCGACCATCACCTGCTGCGGCGCGTCGACGAGCGTACGGTGCTCCTGCGTTCGGGATGCGTCTGCTGCACGCTCCGCGGCGACCTGGCGGACGAGCTGCGCGACCTCTTGAGCCGACGCGAGCGCGGCGAGATTCCGCCGTTTCGTCGCGTGGTGGTCGAGACAACCGGTCTTGCCGACCCCGCTCCGATCGTGTACACGCTCCTGTCGGAGCCGGTCGTACGCCATCACTACTCGCTCGAGACAGTCGTCGCGACGGTCGACGCCGTCCACGGTCTACGTCACGACGAGTCGGTGAAGCAGGTAGCGATCGCCGACACGCTCGTCGTCACGAAGGGCGACCTCGTCGAGACGGGCCCGGTCGTGCGGCGGATCGAGCGGCTGAACCCGACGGCGGAGGTGATCGAGGCCTCCTTCGGCGACATCGAGCCCGAGCGGCTGTTCGGGCGGCCTTCACGCGACCCTCGTGACATCACACCGTCGGGCCACGAGCACGAGGACGGCATCCACGCGGTGTGCCTCTTCCTCGACGACGAGGTCGACTGGACCGCCTTCGGCGTCTGGCTGACGATGCTCCTCCAGGCGCGGGGCGAGGACGTGCTGCGGGTCAAGGGCATGCTCAACGTCGGCGCCGACGGGCCGCTGCTGCTCAACGGCGTACAGCACGCCGTCCATCCGCCAGAGCATCTGGCGGCGTGGCCGGACGACGACCGGCGCTCGCGGATCGTCTTCATCGGCCGCGGCTTCGACGGCGGGGAGCTCGAGCGCTCGCTCGCCGTCTTCAACCGTCTGTCGGAAGGCCGGGCAGGCGAGCCACAATAGGAGGAATAGAAAGGAGAACGCACGTGGAACCGACCATCGAGCTCAGCGACGACGTCCAGCAGGCGCTCGAAGGTAAGAACTTCTGGCACCTCGCCACCGTCAACCCAAGTGGCTCGCCACAGGTGACGACCGTCTGGGTGCACACGCGCGAGGGCAAGATTCTCGTCAATTCGGCCCTCGGTCGCGTCAAGCCGCGCAACATCGAGCACGAACCGCGAGTCGCCCTCTCCTGGCACGAGCACGATGAGGGTGGGTATCACAGCATGCAGATCCAGGGTTACGTGGTGGAGACGATCGTCGGTGAGCAGGCGGAGGCGGACATCGACTCGCTGGCGGAGAAGTACATCGGACAGACGCCATACCCGTGGCGAAGCGAAGGGGAGCGGCGCGTGACGTTTCTGATCGAGCCGACCCACGCCATGGTGATGGGGGGCTAAGAGCTCGACGGTTGGAGCGCCCGCCCCGCTGACCGGACGCTACGCCGTCCAGGGAGCGCTGATGCGCACCGGGCTCGAGCTGTGGGGCCGGCACGCGGGCGTCCGAGTAGATGTCGTCGACGACATGTCGAAGCCGGATCGGGCCGCCCGCATTCACGATGAGCTCATAGCCCGCGGGTGTCGCTTCGTGCTCGGCCCCTATGGCAGTGACTGCACACGGAAGCTCGCCGAGGCGAGAGCAGGATCCGTCGTCTGGAACCACGGGGCGGCGGCAGACGACGTCCAGCGTCTACCCGGCGTAGTCTCGGTCGCGACCCCCGCGAGCCGCTACCTCGTCGCACTCGGCCGGGTAGCGGCTGAGCTGGTGCCAGAAGCGGCAGTCGCAGTCGTCACAGCGCCGGGGCGATTCGCCCATCTCGCGCGGGAAGGGCTCGAGCGGGAGGCCGGCTCGTTGGGGATCCAGCTCGTCTCCGACCCCGCAGACGCAGAGGCAGTGCTGCTCTGCGGCCCGCTGCAGTGGGAGTGCGAGCGTCTGCGATTACTGATCGGTTCGGGAAAGCTGCTGGGCGGCCTCTCTCCCGGCCTCGCCGCCTTCCACAAGCTTCTCGGGGCCGACCCAGAGGGCGTGCTCGCCCCTGTTCAGTGGCATCCCGACCTCGGACGGGGGGCAGAGCTCGGGCCTGCGTCCGTACCGTTGGACGACTACATCGCCGCCCAGGCCTACGCCGCTGCGCTGATCGCCGACCACTGCCACGAGCTCAACCGCTCCGACCCGCTCGCAGCCGCGCGTAGCCTTCGGACGACGACTTGCTTCGGCGCCTTCGAGCTCGACGCAAGCGGCCTCCAGATCGGACATCGCCTCTCCGTCGTGCGCTGGCGATCCGGACGCCGAGAGCTGCTGTTCCCAGACGCCGCGTAGTCAGTGCGACAGCGGCCGCGGCTGAGAGCTCGAGCGCTCGCTGGCGGCGTTCAACCGGCTGGCGGCGAGCTGAGCGCGCTCCCCGAGCGCCCCCTCAGGCTGCGCGCTGCGACTCGGTCGTGGCCTCGAACCTTCGGGACGGAGCCCGCACGACCACGAGCGCGAGATAGAGCAACGCACCGGCGGCGACGCCGACGACGACCTTGAGCCAGGCGTCGGGAACGGCGTAGTACAGGCCGAAGCCCGCAGCGACCGCGAGCACCGCCGCCACGTTGACGCCGTTGAGATAGCGGTAGCGCCCGCGCGGGTCGAAGAGGGCTTCCACGTCGATTCGCTGCCGCTTGACGACGAGGTAGTCGGCGAGCACGACGCCGGTGAGTGGCGCGCCGAAGTTACCGAGGTGCGTGATCCACCGCTGGGCATCCTCGATCAGATCGGGGAAGCCGGACAACGAGACGGCGATCAAAGCAACGGCGATGGTTGCCACGAGGCGACCCAGCCGCGGCACGGTGTTTACGAGCGACAGGCCGGCTGTGTAGATGTTCATGATGTTCGCGGCCAGACCCTGGAGGACAATCGCGCCCATCAGGACGACGAGCAGGGCGTCGCTCGAGACGAGCTCGGCTACCGCGATGAACGGGTTCGTCTCTCCGGTTGCTGCGGCCGCGTAGCCACCGACGAAGGTCGTCACGGCCGCGGCCGAAACCGCCGATCCCACGAGGCCGATCCGCATGTCACGGCGCGTCGGCGTGTACCGGCAGAAGTCCGAGATGTTCGCGACGAGCGTGAGCGAGGCGCCGCACATCACCGTCACGTACGTCGCGAAGCCTGTCCACGTGAGCTGCTGATCCGGCGACTCGAAGACGCGAGCGACGGCGTAGTCTGCGTTGTCCGTACCGAGGAACAGCACGACGAGGACGACGGTGAACGCGAGCGAGATCGGTAGCACGACCTTCAGCAGCCACCGCATGACGTCGAACCCGAGGATTGCGAGCACCGCGTGCACGGCGCCGAGACAGAGAGCGAGCGGGACGAGCCGCAGCCGGTCGCCGGTCATCGCGCCGTACAGCGCCTGGATGGCCAGCGCTCCCGTCAGCGCCTGCGCGGCGAACCAGTACGTCGCGGCGATCACGCGGTACGGAGAGGACAAGAGGCGCGAGCCCCAGTAGCCGAGGTGCGAACGCATCTGCACAGGCCCCGTCAGCCCGTAGTCGACGCCCGGCTGGGCGACGATGCAGAGCATCGCGTAGGCGAGCGCCTGGCCAACCACCATCGCGAGCACGGCCCACCACAGCGGCAAGCCGCCGTCGACGACGGCGAGCGCGCCGAGCACGTACATGACGGGGTTGAGGAAGAACGTGAAGTTGATGGCGAAGAGGTCGCGCCAGCCCGCCGTCTTGAGCTCCTGCGGGATCGGCTCGACGCCGTACTCCTCGACGGTGGGCATTACGCCGCTCGCGAGTGGCGCGTGAAGAAGTCGATGACGACGCGGTTGTGCTCGTCGATCCCGTCGAAGATCGTGGAGTGGTTCGAGCCCCGGATCACGTGCTTCTCGGCGCCGTCGATGCCCTCGTAGATGCCCTGCTGGCCGACCCCGCCCGGCCCCTGGTCCCACGGCGTCATGACGTCCTCGTCCCCGCCGAGCACGAGCGCCGGCGACGTGATCTTCGGCAGCCACTCGGACAAGTCCATGTCGCACATGGCCTGACAAGCGGCCGTGAAGACCTCGATCCGGTTCGAGTCACGGAGGATTCGCTGGATGAGGTCGGTCAGCTCCTCGGCGTTCTGTTCCTCGAGGAACCGCTTCGACAGCGCCTGCCAGGTGATCAGCTCGGCGAGGATGCGGCTGCCGGGGCCGTCGGGATCCAGGCGAGCGATGTCGATCCAGTTCTTGAAGATGAGGCGGCCCGTGACGCCGAGCTTCGCGGCGGCGCAGTTGATCACGACCGACGTCGTGCGCTCGGGGTACTTGCCGGCGAAGACGATGGCGATCATCCCGCCCATCGAGGTGCCGTGGACGTGCGCCTGTTCGATCTCGAGCGCGTCCATGAGGCCGGCGAGGTCGTCGGCCCACACCTCCATGTCGTAGTCCTGAACCGGGCGGTCCGATGCGCCGTAGCCGCGCATGTCGTAGTCGATGACGCGGAAGTGCTTCGACAGCTCGGGCGTCGCCGGGTCGAAGTTGTAAGTGACCGAAGCCGGCGCCGTGGATCTGGACGACCGGCTCGCCTTCACCGGTGATGCGGTACCAGAGGTTGACGCCGTTGACCTCTGCCGTCCCTTCCATCACGCCTCCTCCTGGTATGGGGCGGAGTCTGTCAGACTCGACTCCCGTGCAGGACGTCGCGATCCCGGAGGTGTGAGATGACGAGCACGCTGCTCAACCGCACGACCGCGACAAAGGAGAACGCGCTTACGGACGAGGAGCGCAACGAGTTTCTCGCCGAGAAGCGCGTCGGACGGCTCGCCTCGAACCGTGAAGACGGCTGGGCGCACGTGACGCCGATCTGGTACGTGTGGGAGGGCGGCCGCTTCTTGCTGTCGCTCGGCAAGAGCCGCCGCCATCTCCGCAACATCGCGGCGGATCCACACGTGACGATGTGCGTCGACGACGACCCGAGGATCACCGACCTGACGCAGTCGCCTCGGTCGGTCGTGTGCTTCGGCCTGGCCACGCTCGTCGAGGATGAGGCTGCCGTCCGCGAGGCGACGCGCAAGATGGAGCTTCGCTATCTCGAGGGTGCGAGCGGCCCCGAGCTCGAGGAGATGCTCTGGTTCGAGGGCCGGACGGCAGTCGAGATCGAACCGATCCGCTGGCTCGCGTGGGACCAGGGCAAGGGCTAGCGCTCGAGCGTGAGCGGGACGCGCTCGGGAGCCGACCCGAGCACGTCGGTCGTTCCTGACTTCGGAAGAATGCGGCGCAGCAGCGAGAAACCGGCGGGCGAGTCCGAGAACGGATACGGGTTGATGCGAACCCGCCACGGGCCGACGGGCTCGAGACGGTAGCCCTGGATCTCCGCCGATTCGCCGGCCACGACGTCGCGCATGCAGAAGTACAGGGAGAGGCGGTCGTAGATCTGGAGCAGCTCGTAGTCGGGGCGATGCTCGCCCGGCTCGCCGCCGAACTTCGCTTCCTGCTCGGCGACGAACGCCTCGATCTCCTCCTGCGCCTCGGGCGCGCGGGAGAGCCCGAGTCCGGGATCGAGCCCGTAGCGCTGGCGGTAGATGCCGGCGCCGTGCATCGACACGAGCAGGCCCGCGTGCTCGTCCTGCTCCGTGATCGCCGCGATGCCGGCGCGATAGAAGGCGAGGTGCGAGCGGACATCCACGTCGAGGAAGTTCACGGGCGTACCGTCGCCGTCGACCCTGGGCGCGCGCTCCCAGACGGCCCAGCCGTCGTCGTGACGCCCCGTCGCGATCTTCAGTGACTCGGAGACGGCGCCGTTGTCCGCCCAGCTCTCTGCGAACTGGCCGCAGAGGTCGGCGTGGTCGGTCTGGAGGACGACCTGCCATGCATCCCCGAGATCCCTGACGATCACGCCGACCCCGCCCCGAGCTGCTCCCTGGCCCACGGCACGAGGCCGCCGGAGCACGCGAGGTCGACGACGAACGCCGGCACCGGCTGGGCATGGAACTTCTGGCCGTCGACGTCGACCTCGCCGGTGTCGGTGTCGATCCTGATCTTCGATCCCGGCCGCGCAGCGCCGGCCGCGCCTGCACACTCGAGCACCGGCAGCCCGAGGTTGACGGCGTTCCGGCGCAGTATGCGGGCGAAGCTCGTGCCGACGAGGCAGCGGACGCCCCATGCCTTCATCGCCTGCACGACGTGCTCGCGCGACGAGCCCAGGCCGAAATTCTCCCCCGTGACGATGATCGTGTCCGGCCCGAGCTGGTCGCGGAGCGAGGGGTCGTACCCCTCGAAGAGATGCGCCTTCATGAGCTCGGGATCCTCGATGTTCAGGAACTGGCCCGGGTACATGACGTCGGTGTCGACGTCGTCCCCCGGTATGACCACTGCTGTGCCTTCGATGATCATCGCGCGGCTCCGACGATGACTGCCGCCGGATCGACGAGCTCGCCTGCGACCGCGGCCGCCGCGGCAACCCACGCATTCGCAAGGTAGACCTCGGCCTCGGGCGAGCCCATGCGGCCGCGGAAGTTGCGGTTCGTGGTGGTCACGGCACGCTCTCCCGGAGCGAGCACGCCCATACCGCCGCCGAAGCACGCGCCGCACGTGGGCGTGGACACCATCGCGCCGGCCTCCACGAAGAGGTCGAGCAGGCCCTCCGCGAGCGCCTCGCGGTAGATGCGTTGCGTCGCGGGCACGACGATCAGCCGGCAATCCGCGTGGACGCGGTTCCCGCGCAGCACGTCGGCCGTCTGCCGGAGGTCGGTCATCGTGCCGTTGGCGCAGTTGCCGATGTACGCCTGGTCGACACGCGTCCCGGCCACCTCCGAGACCGGCACGACGTTCCCCGGGAGGTGCGGCTTCGCAACGAGAGGCTCGAGGGAGGAGAGATCGATCTCGACGCGGCGGGCGAGCTCGGCATCCGGATCGGTGCGCTCGGCGCGCCACGGGCGCTGCGTACGCCCCTCGAGGTACGCGGCGGTCGTCTCGTCGGCCGGGAAGAGGCCGGTGTCCGCGCCGGCCTCCACCGCCATGTTCGAGACAGCGAGGCGCTCGTCGATGGACAGCGCCTCCGCACCTTCGCCGACGAACTCGAGCGCACAATTCGTGGCGCCGCCGACGCCGATCTCGCCGATGACGGCGAGGATGACGTCCTTGCCCGCCACGAATGGGCCGAGCCTGCCCGTGAGCTCGACCTGGATCGTCGCCGGGACCGCCTGCCAGAACTCGCCGAAGGCAAGGCAGGCGGCGATGTCGGTCGAGCCGAAGCCGCTGCCGAACGCACCGAGCGCGCCGTACGTGCAGGTGTGGGAGTCACCCCCGGCGATGACGGAGCCGGGAACGACCCATCCTTCCTCGCAGAGCAGCGTGTGCTCGATCCCGCCACGGCCTTGAGCGAAGAACGTCACTCCCTGGGCATCCGACCATTCCTTGAGCCGTCGCTGGAGCTCGGCCGAGCGTGCGTCCTTCGCCGGCATGAAGTGGTCTGCGACCATCACCACCTTCGTCGGGTCGAAGACCCGCTCCGCACCCATCTGCTCCATGACCCGGAACGCCACGGGCCCGCTGACGTCGTTCGCCATGACGACGTCGCAGCGGACGGTGACGACGTCGCCGGGCCGCACGTCATCCGCATCGGCGTGCTCCAGCAGGATCTTCTCAGCGAGCGTGTGCGGCACCGATTTCCTCCAGGTGCACGAGCACGTCGTCGACGGAGACGACGTCCCCGTACTTCGTGTCGATGTCGTAGAGGTTGGCTGCGTGGGCATCCGGATTGCGGTCGCCGACGGCCTCGCGCGGGACGACCGGGCGGTAGCCGTGCTGGATCGCGTCGACCACCGTCGCCCTGACGCACCCGGAGGTCGAGGCTCCGGTGACGATGAGGCTGTCGCAGCCGTTCGCCGTGAGGAAGCTCGCCAGCGCCGTGCCGAAGAACGCCGACGCGAACAGCTTGTTGAGGACCGGCTCGCCGTCCCGTGGTGCGATCCTGGGATCGATCTCGACCCAGCGACTCCCGGCTTCGAGCGTGAGCAGCGCCGGAATCTTGTCGAGGAACGCCGCGGCGGTCTCCTTGTCACCGTCGTCGTACGAAACGGTCGTGTACACGACGGGGAGACCGGCCGAACGCATCTCGCCGAGCAGGCGCTGAATGGCGACGACGACCTCGTCGAGGTCGCAGACGAGCGGCGACTCGGGATCGGTGAAGCCGACGTTGACGTCGACGACGATCAGCGCGGGGTGACGGCCGAGACCTGCCCGGCCGTGGAACCCCGCGTACCTGATCTCCGCTCATTCCGTCTGCGTCATCTGTCTGTCGCCGAACTCCCGAACGCGCGCGCATCGCCTCCTCCGGCGACTCCATCTCCGCCCAGGGCAGCGGCTCGGGCGTCACGGGCGGGTCGTGGCCCGTCTCCTCCTTCGCCAGGTGGAGGATGTCCTCGAGCGGCGGGCCGAGGTCGAAGTCCTTCACCTCGCCTCGCTTCTCGCGCAGCTGCTCGCGGTGCTTCTCGGTCGCATGCCGCGTCACCGACGACGACGCCGTAGTCCTCGTACGCCTTCTCCTCCGAGACGAGCCCCTTGGCGACGTCCGCCTCGACCTTCTCCACCGGCCGCTCGAGCGGGTCCTTCCAGCCGCCGCCACCAGCCGTTCGGTAGACGAGCATGTCGCCCGGCTCGACCTTGATCTCGTCGCACTTGGACGGCAGGCGCTCCCGCGTGCCGTCCGTGCGCACGAGCACCTTCTCGGAGCGGCTTCCCGGCTTGCCGCCGAGGATGCCCCACGGGTACGTGAGCCAGCGGTCGTCGTGGATGGAGACCTCGCCCGGCTCGAGGTACACGTAGCGCTTCTCGATGCCGTTGCCGCCGCGGTGGAAGCCGGCGCCGCCCGAGTCCTCGATGGTCGTGTAGCCGTCGATCCGCACGGGGTAGTAGGCCTCGAGGTACTCGGTCGGGATGTTCTGGAAGAGCGGCCACCAGGAGTGACCGTCCATCCCGTCGCCGATCGGCCGCCCGGGGATGCCGCCGTACGAGATCTCCATGAGGTAGAAGAACTCGCCGCCGCGGTCCCAGCCCGAGTAGAGCATGTACGGGCTCGTGCCGTAGCCGGCCGCCGTCGTGTGCTCGGGGCTCTTTCGCGCGAGCGCGCCGCCGAGGATGTCGAACAGCCGCGTCAGCGCGTGCGTGCGGCAGCCGAGCGCCGACGGGAACTTCGGATGCAGCAGCGAGCCGTCGGGGATGACGATGTGGAGCAGCGGATAGAAGCCGTCGTTGAAGAGGATCTGGGGGTCGAAGACCATGATCAGGTAGACCCCGATGAACATCTTGAACATCGCTTCCGAGAGGTAGAAGTTCACGGGGCCCATCGCCTGCGGATCGGTGCCCGACCAGTCGAAGTACGCGTGCTCGCCCTCGCGCCAGATCGTGAGCTTCATCTTGTACGGGCCGTTGCCGAGACCGTCGTCGTCGACCCAGTCCTCGAACGACTGCGGCTCCTCGGGGATCGCGGCGAGGATGAGCTTTGCCATCGCGCGGTACGTGCGGTCGAGCAGCTGCTGGCACGCCGCAAGGTACGTCTCTTTCCCGAAGCGGCCGCAGAGCTCGTGGACCCGCTTCTCCGCAGTCCGGCAGCCGGCGATGATCCCCATCAGGTCTGCCCGGTTCATCTCGGGCATGCGGACGTTGTTGAGGATGACGCCGAGGACGTCCTTGTTGAGCTCGCCCTTGCGGAAGATCTTCACGGGCGGGATGCGGATGCCCTCGCCGAACACGGTCTTCGCGCCGGTCGGCAGCGAGCCCGGTAGCGGGCCGCCCGCGTCCATCTGGTGGCCGAACATGCTCGCCCAGCCGATGAGCTCGTCCTCCCAGAAGATCGGCAGGCAGACGAGCCAGTCGTTGATGTGCGAGATCGCGCCGCCGCACTTGTACGGGTCGGAGTTGAAGATGACGTCGCCTTCCTCGATCGGCTCGTCGAACGTCTCGAGCATCTCGGAGATGTACGAGCCGAACTGCCCCACCACCATCCGCCCGTTCGGATCGGTGATCATCGGGAACTCGTCGTGCTGCTCTCGGATGACGGGGCTCATCGCCGTCCGGAACAGCGTCGCGTCCATCTCGAAGCGCGTGGACTTGAGCGCTCCTTCGATGATGTCGAGGGTGACCGGGTCGACCTGGATGTCAGGAATGGCTGCGACCTTCATCACGCCTCCTTGCCTTCGACGGGATTGATGATCAAGTTGAGATAGCGGTCGACCTCGGCCGCGTAGCCTGAGAGGACGACGGTCGTGGAGTCGAACTCCGTGATCACGGCCGGGCCTTCGACACGATTGCCCGGCTGGAGCTGCGAGCGGTCGTAGATCTTCGTCGGCAGCCACTCGCCGCCGAAGTAGACCTCGTGCTCGTCGGTGACTGCGTGGGACGAGTCGGCGCCCGCGCCGTCTTCGGCTTCGACGAGCTGCGGCTTCGGCACGTCGCCGTAGCCGATCGCGCGGAGGTTGACGATCTCGCAGGTCGTGTCCTCCATCCGGAAGCGGTAGTACTGCTCGTGGAGGTCGTTGAAGCGGTCGGCGAGCATCGCCATGCCGTCGCCCGCGAGCAGCGCCGGGTCGATCTCCACCGGGATCTCGTACCCCTGCCGGTAGTAGCGCATGTCGACGTTGAACGAGACGCGCTGCGAGCCCTGCGGGATGCCCTCGCCCTCGAGCCAGCCCTGAGCCTCCTGCCCCAGTCGGTCGAGGATGCCACGCACCTCGTCGCCGCTCGTACGGTCGACCGTCCGGATGAACGTCTGTGCGAACTCCCCGCGGAAGTCCGCGACGAGGTCGCCGGTTGCGCAGAGCAGGCCGGGTGCGGGCGGCACGATCACGGGGAACGATCCCATGACCCTGGCCACGGCGTTCGCGTGCATCGGCCCGGCGCCGCCGAACGCGACGAGCGCGAAGTCGCGGGGGTCATAGCCGCGCTGCACGGACACGAGGCGGAGTGCGCCCGCCATGTTCTCGTTGACGATGTCGAGGATCCCCTCAGCCGCCTGGTGGACATCGAGGCCGAGCGCGTCGCCGATCTTCTGCACCGCCGCCTTGGACGCCTCGGCGTCGAGCTCCATCTCGCCTCCGAGCAGCTGCGGGGGGAGGTGGCCGACGATGACGTTCGCGTCGGTGACGGTCGGCTCCTCGCCGCCCTTGCCGTAGCAGGCAGGGCCTGGGTCGGCGCCTGCGGACTGCGGCCCGACCCGCAGGGCACCCGTCACCTCGGGCACGTGCGCGATCGAGCCGCCGCCCGCGCCCACAGAGCGGACGTTGACGCTCGGCACCTTGATCGGGATCACCTCGCCGGGAAGCCCCCAGCCGTACGGCACCTCGGTCTGCCGCTCGATCGTCACCTGGCCGTCCTGGCACAGCGCGACGTCGGTCGACGTGCCACCCATGTCGAACGTGAGGATGTTGTCGTAGCCGGCCCGTCGCGCGACGTACAGCGCGCCGGCCACCCCGCCGGCCGGGCCGGAGAGGATGCCGTAGATCGGTTGCTCGGAAGCGACGTCGGCCGTCATCAGGCCCGCGTCCGAGCGCAGGAGGTTGAGCTCCGCCCGCCACGCCCGTCGACTTGAGGGACGAGGCGAGGTGCTGGACGTACGCCTCGACGCGCGGCCGCACGTAGGAGTTCAGGCACGCCGTGAGCGTCCGCTCGTACTCGCGGAACTCCGGCAGCACGTCGGCGGAGATCGTGACCGGGAAGCCCGGATAGAGGTCATGGATGATGGTCTTGATCTCGCGCTCGTGCGCCGGATTCGCATACGAGTTGATGAGCGAGACGGTCAGCGTCTCCACGCCCGAGTCGACGAGGTCGCGGACGATCCCTTCGACCTGATCGCGCTCGACGGGCTCGACGACCTCGCCCTGTGCGCTCATCCGCTCCTTCGCCTCGCGCGTGTCCTCGAGCGCGGCCGGCGGATCGGGCTTGATCATGATGATCCATCCGGCCAGCGGGCCCGGCGTCTGCGAGCGGGCGAGGTGGAGGATCTGCTTGAAGCCGTGCGTCGTGATCAGACCCACGCGCGCGCCCTTCGCCTCGAGCATCGCGTTCGTCGCGACCGTCGTCCCGTGCTGGACGAACTGGATCTCCCCGGCCGCGACGCCCGACTCCTGGCAGATCCGCTGGACGCCGACGAGAACCCCCTCCGATGGGTCTGCCGGTGTCGACGGGGTCTTCACCCGGTGCATCGCTCCGCTCTCGTCTTGCACGAGGAGCAGGTCGGTGAACGTTCCCCCGACGTCGACTCCGAGCCTGTGCGCCATCCGTTCCTCCTATCTCAGCCGGCGACCGGGGCAAAGACCCCGGCGCGATAGATCTGACCCTCGAGCTCGCGCTCGAGCACTGCCTCCAGCCACTCGGCCACGGCGACGAGCCCGCCGAGATCGATGCCTGTCTCGATCCCTTCTCCGTGGAGCAGGTAGACGAGATCTTCCGTGGCGATGTTGCCCGTCGCGCGCGGTGCGAACGGACACCCGCCGATGCCGCCGACGGACGCGTCGAGCACTGCCGCACCCGCCTCGACCGCGGCATAGGCGTTAGCAAACCCGGTGTTGCGGGTGTTGTGCAGGTGAACGCCGACCGGACACGACAGCTCCGAAGCGGCCGTGCCCACGAGCTCGCGTACCTGTCGCGGCACGCCAACGCCGACCGTGTCAGCGAACACCACCTCGTCGGCCTCGGCTGCGGCGAAACGCCGAGCCAGCTCGAGCACCCGCCCGGGATCGACGGCGCCTTCGAACGGGCAGCCGAAGGCGGTCCCGATCGTCACGGTCGCCCGAATCCCATCCTCGTGCGCCCGCGCCACGATGCGCTCTGCGGCCTGCGCCGAGTCCTCGACGGCCGCGTTCTGGTTTCGCTGGTTGAACGTCTCCGACGCTGCGAAGGCCATGTGCGCCTCGTCCAAGCCCGTCTCCACGAGCCGGTCGTAGCCGCGCTCGTTGAGGACGAGACCGGCATAGACGACCCCGGGGCGTCGCTCGATCGCCGCGACGACATCCTCCGCCCCCGCCATCTGCGGCACGCGCGCGGGGTTGACGAAGCTCACGGCCTCGATGCGCGGCAATCCGGCCTCTGCGAGGCGGTCGACGAGCTCGGCCCGCACCTGCGGGTCGAGGATCTTGGGATCGTTCTGGAGGCCGTCGCGCGGGGCGACGTCGCAGATGGCAACGCTGCGCTCGGTCACAACACGGCCTCGCTCTTGAGCCTGTCGATCTCCTCCGACGAGAGCCCGAGCAGCCCGCCGTAGATCTCCTCGTTGTGACTGCCCTCGTCCCATGTGGCCGACCACCGGACCTCACCCGGAGTCTCCGAGAGCTTCGGCACGATGCCCGGCCCTATGTACTCGCCGAACTCGGGATCGACGTGCCGTACGAGCATCTCCCGGGCCCAGCAATGCTCGTCGTCGAAGATGTCGGCGATCGTGTAGATCGGGCCGCAGATGACGCCGGCGTCGTTCAGGAGCCTGTCGATCTCGGCGGCGGTGTGCCGCCCGGCCCACTCGGCCACGATGGCCTCGATCTCCTCCTGGTGCTCGCCTCGGTCGAGGTGGGTCTTGAAACGAGCGTCGTCCGCCAGCTCAGGCTGTCCCATCGCCTCGCAGAGTCGGCGATAGACGTTGTCGGCGTTCGCCGCGATGACCGTCCACTTCCCGTCCGACGACTTGAAGATGTTCGACGGCGCCACGCCCTTCAGACCCGTGCCCCCGGGCCCGCGCACGATCTCGAGCCGGTCGTACTCGGGGACCGTGCTCTCCAGCAGCGCGAAGCAGGCCTCGAGCAGCGACACGTCGACCACCTGTCCCCGACCGAAGCCGAGCGAATCGCGCTTGTAGAGCGCCGAGAGCACGCCGATGGCGGCAAACATGCCGGCGAGCGAGTCGCCGAGCGAGATGTGGATGCGCGGCGGCGGCTCGCCCTCGAAACCGTTGATGTGGCGAATGCCGCCCATCGCCTCGGCCACTGAGGCGAAGCCCGCACGAGGCGCGTAGGGGCCTGTCTGGCCGTAGCCCGAGACCCGACACACGACGAGCCTTGGATTCGCCTCCCACAGCTGCGCCGGGCCGACGTTCCACCGCTCGAGCGTTCCGGGCCGGAAGTTCTCGACGAGCACGTCGCTGCGCTTCGCGAGCTCGATCAGGAGCCGCTGACCCTCCTCCTCGCGCAGGTTCAGCGTGACGCACTTCTTGTTGCGGCCCTGTACGGGCCACCAGAGCGAGCGGTCGTGATAGCGGGCCTTTCCCCAGTCACGAAGGGGATCCGGTTGACCCGGCGGCTCGACCTTGATGATCTCCGCGCCGAGATCGCCCAGCAGCCGTCCGGTGAACGGCCCGGCGAGGAGCATTCCGAGCTCGATGACTCGAACACCGGCCAGCGGGCCAGGACCGCTCGTGTCGCGGGCGACCTCCGTCTCCGCCATCGTCTCGGTCACCCGGCGCGCTCCAGGTCGCGGACGTGCCGCACGAGCAGGTCGCGAGCCTCGAAGACGTGTTCTTTCATCAGCGACTCGGCGCGGTCTGCGTCCCGCGCCTCGATCGCCACGGAGATCTGGCGATGGAAGTGGGCGGAGATTCGGCGCTGCTCGGGTGAGTACCAGATGTAGGACCGGTAGACCAGCGGCATCTCGATGACCTTGCGCACGAGCTCGGCGACCCGCCCGCTCGCCGCGGCGTCCACGATCGTGCTGTGGAAGTGCATGTTCTCCTTCACGAGCGGCGCGACGTCACCGTCGGCCAGCGCCTCGAAGCGTTCGCAGCTCGCGAACAGCTCGGCCACCTGTTCCCGCTCCATCTTCGTCGCAGCGCGGCCCGCCGCGTATCCCTCGAGCAGGGCGCGGAGCCGGTAGAGGTCGTCGAGGTCCTCCGCGTCATGAGAGCGAACGGTCGCTCCCTTGTTCGGAGCAGTGTCCACGAGACCCTCCGCCTGGAGAACCGCGAGCGCCTCGCGGATGGGCGTGCGGCTGAGACCGAGCTCACGAGCGAGCTCCTCCTCTTTCAAGCGCTCCCCCGGCGCGAGCCTGCCGTCGATGATGGCCTCGCGGATCACCTCCGTCGCGACGACGCCTGCGTTCCGTACGAGCGGCGACGCCCCGTCCTGCAGGATCTTCGGCACGCGGCGAGCATACAAAATGCAATCCGCCGCTGAACTATCGTAAGCGCGTGGATCTCCGAGAGATCGCGCGGGGCCGTCGCAGGCGGCAAGGGCTGGAAGCGCTCGAGTTCGAGCGCGGCCGCGAGGCTGTTCTTCGCGAACAACTCGAGGAGACCATCACCGAGCTGGAGGGGCCGAGCGTGGACGGCGAGACGTTCGCGCGCATGACGCCGGAAGACGTCGACATCGTGCGGCAGACCCTGTTCGAGACGGGCGACGCCTTCGAGCCGGGGGTCGACGGGGAGGCCGACGAGGACTGGCTCGCAGAGTTCATGCAGGGCGAGTCGCCCGAGGTCGACCGCGAGGAGCAGCTAGAAGAAGTGGCGAGGCTCGAAGAAGCAGATCGAGGACTCGAAGCGGCGCCAGCAGGCGCTCGAGCGCTACCTCGAGGCGCTCACGCCGCCCGGGGCCTGAACCGCCCGCAAAGCGGGCCGCCCGCTAAACGTCCTCCATCTCCACTTCGTCGAAGTACTCGATCTTCACCGACGATGCATCGACGCCTCCTCGTCCCATCGCCTCCTGCAGCTCCGGGTTGTTCACGAAGGCCTCGGCGGCCTCGCGCGAGTCGAACGCGTGCGTGACGACGACGCGGTTGCCGTCGTCCGCGTGGCGCAGCACCTGCTGGAAGTGCACTCCGTGCTCGTGCTGCCAGCCTCGAACCTCGTCGTACACCTTCCTCCAGGCGTCGAAGTCGGCGACGCGGTGATCGACAAGCATGATCGTCCTCATCCGTGCCTCCCTGCGTCGGTTGGTCGGTCGATCATACGACGGCCCGCAGCGCCAGCAGCTCCCACGCGACGTTCGCAGCGGCGAGCGCCGTCGTCTGGCCCGGCCCGTCGTAGGGCGGCGACACCTCGACCACATCGGCGCCGGCAAGCGTGATGCCCCGCAGCGTACGCAGCAAGCCGATCGCCTCGGCGGTCGAGAAACCTGCCACCTCGGGCGTGCCCGTTCCCGGCGCGTGAGCCGGATCGAGGAAGTCGACGTCGAAGGACAGGAACACCGTGCGATCGCGCGACGCGATCACGTACGAGCTCGCCGTACGCCTCCGGCCCCAGCGACCGCAGCTCCTCGGCCGGAATGACGTGGAAGCCGAGGTCGCGGGCGTCATCGAGGTCCGACCCCTGGAAGAGCGGGCCTCTCATGCCGGCCTGCACCGACGCCGCGGGGTCGATCAACCCTTCCTCGGCAGCGCGGCGGAACGTCGTGCCGTGGAAGTACCGCTGGTCGAAGTACTCGTCCCACGTATCGCCGTGCGCATCGAGCTGGACGAGGGCGAGCTGCCCGTGCGTTCGCGCGAGCACGCGGAGCTCCGCGAGCGTGATCGAGTGGTCGCCGCCCAGGGCAAGCGGGAAGGCTCCGGCCTCCACGACGGGCGCCAGCGCCTCCTCCACACGCCGGTACGTGCCCTCGGTGTCCCCGGGCGCCACCGGCAGGTCTCCGTAGTCGACGATCGAGAGCTCGTCGCAGATGTCGATGCCGAACCCCGCGTGGAAGGGCCTGAGCAGCGCCGACGCGGAGCGGATCGCCTCTGGGCCGAAGCGCGCGCCCGGCCGGTACGTGACGGCGGTGTCGAACGGAATCCCGTAGACGGCTGCGTCGACGCCGGTCAGGTCGGTGACGTGCGGCAGCCGCATGAACGTCCGCACGCCCGCGAAGCGTGGATAGACGCGCGCGTCGATCGGCCGGTACGGCGGCCCTGTCACGGGATTGAGCCTATTCGCGATAGCCGGACTCTGAGCCTACTCCTGATAGACGGAGCCGAGCTCGACGACGGGCAGCGGCCGCCGCGGCAGGCTGTCGTCGCCGCGCGCCCGGCGGGCCGCCTCGCCGCACGAGACGAGCTCGACGTCTCCGCAGCCGAGCGCGTGCTCGACGAGGCTCCGCAGCGCCTCCACGCGGCCCGGCCGGCCAGAGAGGAACGGGTGCATCGTCAGACAGAACAGGCAGCCGTGCCTGCGCATGCCGTCGAGCTCCTCCCGCCAGAGCCGGATCGCCCGCGACGGCGGATGCACCGTGCCCGGGCCGGATCGCGGATCGGGGAGGTACATGTACTGGTTCCAGTCGTCGAGGCTCCAGTGCGCGGGCAGCTCCACGAGCGGGCCGTTGGCCGTCTCGAGCACGTACGGCCGGTCGTCGTCCATGAGCGACGAGTCGTAGCCGAAGCCGTACTCGGCGAGGAGGTCGAACGTTCGCGGGCTCGGCTCCCAGCTGGGCGTGCGGTAGCCCTCCGGCTTGATCCCGAAGCGGTCGAGCGCCGCCAGACCCGCATCGAGATCACGCCGCTCCTCGTCCTCGGTCATGCGCAACGGGCTCAAGTGTCCGTGGCCGTGATGGCCGATCTCGTGCCCGGCCGCGACGATCCGCTCGACCGTCTCCGGGTAGCGCTCTGCGGTCCACCCAGGGACGAAGAACGTCGCCGGCACGCCGAGATCCTCGAGCATGCCGAGGATGCGCGGCACGCCCACGAGCGGGCCGTAGCGCTGGTGGCTCATGGCGCTCGGATGCTCGGCGTACTGCCGCCCTTCGGCGAGGATCGCCGACTCGGCGTCGACATCGAAAGAGAGGATCGCGAGCGCCGCGCTCGAGCCCGAGCCAGGTCAGCGGCTGCTTACCTGGTCTGCGGGGAAGCCGAGGTTGACGGAGCTCGTAGCCGGGTCGGGCCAGCGCGCCGTCACGACCTTGCCGCCTGTGTAGAACATGATCGACTCTCGGCCCGTACGCGTGGAGGTCGCCGAAGAGCGACGACTTCCAGCCACCGAAGGAGTACCAGGCGACCGGCACGGGAATCGGCACGTTGATGCCAACCATGCCGACATTCACGTCGAACTGGAACTGCCGCGCGGCGCCGCCGTCGCGCGTGAACATCGCCACACCGTTGCCGTAGGGGTTCGCGTTCACGAGGCCGACCGCCTCGTCGTACGTCTCCGTGCGGACGATCTCGAGCACCGGGCCGAAGATCTCGTTCTGGTAGCAGTGCATGTCCGGCTTGACGTCGTCGAGCAGCGAGACGCCGAGGAAGAAGCCGTCGCAGTCGGGCGCCGTCTCGCGTCCGTCGACGACGAGCGTCGCGCCCTGCTCGCGCCCCGACTCGATGAACGAGGCGACCTTGTCGCGGTGCTCGCCCGTAATGAGCGGGCCCATCTCAGACCCCTCCTCGTGGCCCGGCCCCACATTGATCTTCGGCAGCCGCTCCTTGATCGCCTCGACGAGCGGCTCTGCGACGTCGCCGACGGCGAGGACGACCGACACCGCCATGCACCGCTCGCCGGCCGAGCCGTATGCGGCCGAGACGGCAGCGTCCGCGGCCATCTCGATGTCGGCGTCAGGCAGCACGATCATGTGGTTCTTCGCCCCGCCGAGCGCCTGGACACGCTTGCCGTGCCTCGTCCCGTTCTCGTAGATGTAGCGGGCGATCGGCGTCGAGCCTACGAAGCTGACGGCGGCGATGCCGGGGTGCTCGAGGATCGCGTCGACCGCGACCTTGTCGCCCTGGACGACGTTGAAGACGCCGTCGGGCACGCCTGCTTCCTGCAGCAACTCGGCGACGTAGATCGACGCCGACGGGTCCTTCTCGGAAGGCTTGAGCACGAAGGCATTGCCGCAGGCGAGCGCCGGCGCCCACATCCACATGGGCACCATCGCCGGGAAGTTGAACGGGGTGATGCCGGCGACGACGCCGAGCGGCTGGCGAATCGAGTACACGTCGATGCCGGTCGCCGCCTGCTCGGAGAAGCCGCCCTTCATGAGCGTCGGGATGCCGCAGGCGAACTCGATCACCTCGAGGCCGCGCTGCACCTCGCCCATGGCGTCAGAGAGCACCTTGCCGTGCTCGTCGGTGAGGATGCGCGCGATCTCCTCGCGGCGATCGTGTACGAGCTCGCGGATGCGGAAGAAGATCTCCGTGCGCTTCGACAGCGACGTCGCGCGCCAGGCGGGGAACGCGTCTGCAGCCGCCGCGACTGCCGCGTCGACCTCCTCGACCGACGCGAACGCGACCTCCTTCGTCTGCTCGCCGGTGGCGGGGTTGTAGATCGGGCCGCTCCGTCCGGAGGCACCCGCGACCCGGGCGCCGCCGATCCAGTGGCCGACCTGCTGGAGCTCTGCTCCGGCCTGCTCCTCCGGCGGTGGTTATGACTTCGGTCATCTCTCTGGAGCGTAGCGCGTTACCATCGGGTCATGGCCACGATCGAAGACCGCGCCGCAGACGCAGAGCGGATCCTCGCAGACGACCGCGACTACCTCATCCACTCGTGGTCGGTGCAGTCGGCGCTGAAGCCGCTCGCCGTGGCGGGCGCCGAAGGCCGCTACTTCTGGGACTACGACGGCAAGCGGTACCTCGACTTCGCATCGCAGCTCGTCAACGTCTCGATCGGCCACCAGCACCCGCGCGTCATCCAGGCGATCAAGGACCAGGCCGACACGCTCTGCACGATCGGCCCGCCGATGGCGAACGACAAGCGCTCGGAGGCCGCGCGCCTGATCGCGGAGGTGATGCCGGGAGACCTCGGGCACACGTTCTTCACGAACGGCGGCGCCGAGGCGAACGAGAACGCGATCAAGCTCGCGCGCTGGGTGACAGGGCGGCACAAGGTGATCGCGCGCTACCGCTCCTACCACGGCGCGACGGGCGGCGCGATCACGCTCACGGGGGACCCGAGGCGCTGGTTCGCGGAGCCCGGCCTACCCGGCGTCGTGCGCATGCTCGACCCGTACACGTATCGCTGCCCCGCCGGTCATCCGGACCCGTGCCCCGTCTGCTCGGGCGGGCCCCACCTCGAGGAGATCCTCCAGTACGAGGGCGCTCACACGGTCGCGGCCGTGATCATGGAGACGATCGTCGGCACGAACGGCATCATCGTCCCGCCCGAGGGTTACCTCCAGTCGATCCGCGAGGTCACGGAGCGCCATGGAATCCTGCTCATCTTCGACGAGATCATGGCCGGGCTGGGGTCGCACCGGCCGGTGGTTCGCGTGCGACCACTGGGGCGTCGTGCCGGACATCATCACGACCGCCAAGGGCATCAACTCCGGCTACGTGCCGCTCGGCGCGATGACCGTGCGCGAGCACGTGTACCAGGCGATGAAGGACACGTTCTTCGCCGGCGGGCTCACGTACTCGGGCCATCCGCTGGCGTGCGCCGCTGCCGTCGCCTCGATCGAGACATTCAAGGACGAAGGCATCGTGGAAAACGCAGCCGCGATGGGCGACGTGCTCGCCGAGGAGCTGCCGAAGCTCGCCGAGCGCCATCCGTCGATCGGCGACGTGCGCGGCCGGGGCCTCTTCTGGGGCCTCGAACTCGTCCGCAACCGCGAGACGCGCGAGCCGCTAGTGCCGTTCAACGCCGGCGGCGAGGACGCTGAGCCGATGACACGGGTGGCCAAGGCCGCGCATGGAGGCAGGCCTTTACCTCTTCGTGCACTGGAACGTGATCATGGTCGCGCCGCCGCTCACTATCACGCGCGATGAGCTTGACGAGGGCCTCGCCATCCTCGACGAAGCCCTCGCGATCGCAGACGAGCACTACGCCGCCTAGCCCGGCGTGAGCCGCGCGGACGTCGTCTACGCGATCGCCGTAGCTGCGACGACTGCCGTGTGGCTGCTGATCGTCGGCGCCGTCCGCGTGCGCCGCCAACCGCGTGAGCCCGCGGAGCTGGAGCCGACCCTCGAGCTCGGGCCAGAGCCGCCCGCGCTCGCCGGCTTCCTTGCAGGCAACTTCAAGGTTCGGCGCGACGCGGTGCCGTCGACGCTGCTCGACTTCTGCGCGCGAGGGCTCGCCGAGATCAAGCGCGTGGACGTGAACACGTACGCATGCGAGCTCGGCGATGCTCCGCAGGAGGAGCTCACGCGCTACGAGCTGCGTGTGTGGAACCTCTTGCGCAGGCGGATCCGGGGCCGCGTTGTGCCCGCGCAGGCGCTTACGACCGGCCCCGGCGACGAGTCGAAGCGGTGGTGGAAGGGCTTCGTCAACGAGGTCGTCGACGACGCGCAGCAGCGCGGCTTGTCACGTGACCTCTGGCCGCGGCGCCTGGCTCTCGTCGTGGCTCTCGGTGCGGCTGTTCCAGCCGTGGTTGCCGGCATCGCGTGGGGAGAAGACGCGTTTTACGTCTCCCTCGTCCTGCCGGCAGCCGTGATCGCCCTGATCCGCTACGACCGGCGGCAACGGGACACGCCCGAAGGGCTTGCGGCGGCCGCGCGCTGGCGCGCCGTGCAGGCGAAGCTCGCCGAGAATCCGGTCTTCGCCGAGCAGCCTCCGCATGCGGTCGAGCTCTGGGAGCGGCTGCTCGCCTACGGCGCCGCGCTCGGAGTCGCCCCGGCGGCGATCCGGCCGATTCCCATGGGTGCCGAACCGGAGAACCGCGCCTGGAGCACGTACGGCGGGCGATGGCACCAGGTAGACGTCCGCTTCCGCCACGCGCCGCAGTGGGGGTTCCACCCCGGGTGGGCGTTGATGATTCGACTGATCCCCGTCGTGTTGGGATTGCTCTTCCTATGGATCGCGGGGCCGGTGCTCTGGGACGCGCTGGACGACGCGGACGGAATCGCACGGCTGATCCTCATCGGCGTCATCGCAGTGCCGGTCGCGATCGTCGTCGGTGGCGCCTACTTCGCGCTCCGAGCGGGAGCCGACCTCTTCTCCAGCAAGGAGGTCACGGGCGAGATCGTCCGGCTGCGCGTGACCCAGACCGAGGGCGACGACACCGGAGCACTACGTCGCGGTCGACGACGGCACGTCGCCCGAGGTGCGAGCCTGGCTCGTGCGGCCGCAGCTCTACG
Organism: uncultured Actinomycetes bacterium; assembly: GCA_963830835.1. Taxonomy (GTDB): domain Bacteria; phylum Actinomycetota; class Thermoleophilia; order Gaiellales; family Gaiellaceae; genus PALSA-612. Next base: position 42,893 of record CAWHNJ010000011.1, read on the forward strand.
CGGGGCTCGAGCAGGGACAGATCGTCACCGCGCGGGTCACTCCGCGGCTCCGCTACGTCCACTCCGTTGCACCGGCCGCGGCGTGAAGCCGCGAGTCTTCGTCACGCGGCGTGTGCCGGAAGCGCGTGCGGGCGGAGCTCGAGCGGTCGTTCATCGTCGACATCCACGACGAGGAGCTGCCACCACCACGCGACGAGTTACTCGCGAGCGTCGTTGGCCGCGACGGCCTCGTGACGATGCTGACCGATCGCGTCGACGCGGAGCTGCTCGACGCCGCCGGCCCGTCGCTCCGGGTCGTCGCCAACTACGCCGTGGGCCTCGACAACGTCGACCTCGACGAGTGCGAGCGGCGCGGGATCGTCGTCACCAACACGCCGGACGTGCTCACCGCGGCGACTGCGGAGATGACGCTCGCGCTCATGCTGGCGCTCACGCGACGTGTCGTCGAGGGCGATCGCTTTCTCCGCCGCCGCGAGGAGTGGCAGTGGGCGCCGACGTTCATGCTCGGCCGTGGGCTCGCGGGCCTCATGCTCGGCATCGTCGGGTTGGGGCGCATCGGGCAAGCAGTCGGGCAGCTAGGTCGGGCACACGGAATGCACGTGGTGCACGCAGGCGAATTCTCGCTGGACGACCTCCTCGAGATGGCCGACATCCTGTCGCTGCACGTGCCGCTCGACGACGAGACCCATCACCTCATCGGCGAGCGGTGAGCTCAGCGCTGATGAAGCCGACCGCCTACCTCGTGAACACGAGCCGCGGGCCGGTCGTCGACGAGGCGGCGCTGGCGCGCGCGCTCGCCGAGGGCCGCATCGCCGGCGCGGCGCTCGACGTCTACGAGAACGAGCCCGAGGTCACGCCGGCACTGCTCGAGCTCGACAACGTCGTCCTCGTCCCCCATCTCGGCTCGGCGACACACGAGGCGCGCGAGGCGATGGGCATGCTCTGTGTGGACGCGCTCCGAAAGGCGCTCCTATGAAGACGCGGCTCGCCCGGCCGGACGACGCCGCGGCGATCGCCGCGATCTACAACGAGGGCATCGAGGATCGCGTCGCCACCTTCGAGACGGATCCGAGGACGGCTGAGGACATCGAGGCGTGGTTCGAGGAGGACGTGCCGCTCGTCGTCGTCGAGTCGGACGGCGAGGTCGTCGCCTGGGCCGTCGCTCACCACTACCGCGACCGCAGCGCATACGCAGGTGTGGGTGACTTCTCGGTCTACGTCGCCCGAGGCGCACGAGGTCGTGGGCTCGGACGCGCCGCCATCGAGGCGCTGATCGAGGAGTGCGAGCGGCGCGGCCTCTGGAAGCTGGTCAGCCGCATCTTCCCGGAGAACGAGGCGAGCCTGGCGCTCTGCCGGTCACTCGGCTTCCGCGAGGTGGGCGTCTATCGCCGACACGCGAAGCTCGACGGCGAGTGGCGGGACTGCGTCATCGTCGAGCGGCTGCTCGGCGACTCGGCGGGCGACTAGGGCCACTCCGCGCGCTCGTCGATCTCGACGACGACGAACGGGCCCCTGCGGCGGCCGCTCCCGGTACTGCGGGTACTTCGCGGTCAGGAGCTCGAGCCCGCGCTCGTCGTGGTCGACGACGCGTGCACGCCCACGCAGCCGCACCCACCAGAGCTGCGCCCAGTTGTCGTCGTAGTGGTCGATCACGACCTCTACGCGGGGGTCGCGCTCGATGTCGGCGAGGCGCGCGAGACGCCGCGTGCGCTTCGGCTTCTCGTCGACGGCCGTGTACAGCACATCGCCCTCGAGCGCGAAGCAGATCGGCACGACACGCGGCGAGCCGTCCGGCCGGATCGTCGCCAGCCGCGCGACCGGCTCCGACTCAGGCTGCGGCAAGGCCGGGGCGAACGAGGATCTCCGGCCGCCGGAGCTCGCTCGTGTCAACGGGCGGGTTCAGCGGCTCGGCGAGCGGCGCCGCTCCGAACGATGTCGCGACGCGCTCGGGATCCGGATCGCCGTAGAGCGTCGTCCGTTGCCGCGGCACGCGACCGGCGGCGCGGATCATGTCCTCCATCCGCTCCGGCGGCATCTCCTGGCCGTACGAGGCGCCCGCCGCTCTCGAGATCGACTCGTTCATGAGGGTGCCGCCAAGGTCGTTCACGCCGGCCCGCAACGCGGCCTTGACGCCCTCCGGCCCGGCCTTCACCCACGAGACCTGGACGTTCGTGATCCACGGATGGAGTGCGAGGCGACCGACGGCGTGCATGAGCAGGAACTCGCCGAATGTCGGGCCGCGACGGGCGAGCCCCTTCAGGTACATCGGCGCCTCCATGTGGACGAAGGGGAGCGGGATGAACTCCGTGAAGCCGCCGCTCGCCCGCTGTTGCTCCCGCACACGCAGCAGGTGACGCGCCCAGCTTCGTGGCCCGTCGACGTGTCCGAACATGATCGTGTTGTTCGAGCGCAGGCCGAGCCGGTGAGCGGTGTCATGCACACGGAGCCACTGGTCGGTCGTCACCTTGTCCGGGCAGATCACGCGGCGTACCTCGTCGTCCAGCACCTCGGCAGCCGTTCCCGGAAGCGACGAGAGACCCTCGTCGCGCAACCGCTCGAGGTACTCGTCGAGCGGCAGGCCGAGAGTGGCCGCGCCCTGCCAGATCTCGAGCGCCGAGAACGCGTGGACGTGGATTCCCGGCACGGCATCCTTGATCGCGCGAACGATCGAGAGGTAGTAGTCGCCGTCGAAGGCCGGATGGATGCCGCCCTGGAGGCACACCTCGACCGCACCGCGTTCCCAGGCCTCTTCGACCCGCCTGACGATCTCGTCGAGCGGTGTCAGGTACGCCGGTCCCCGAAGGTTCTCGGCGAGCTTCCCCTTCGAGAAGGCGCAGAAGCCGCACCTGAAGTAGCAGACGTTCGTGTACTGGATGTTCCGCGTGACGACGTACGTGACCGTGTCGCCGTTCACGTCGCGGCGCAGGCGATCGGCCGCGGCGAACACCCGGTCCCGCTCCGCGCCGCGCGCCTGGAAGAGACGCACGATCTCCTCCTCGCCCAGCTCGTCGCGGGAGTCGACAGGCAGCGCGCCACGGGGCACGAACGGCAGCGGGGAGTCGGCCCCCGGCGTCCAGTCGCCCTCCCGCGCGAGGCCGAGTGCAGTCCGCCGCCTGGAGCACGCGCGGCATGACTGCCGGATCGATCCACGCGCCGTCGATGTACTCGGGATACACCGGGAGGCGCGCGGCCAGCTCGAATCCCGCCGCGCGCGTCTCCGCCTCGAGCCGCTCGACCTCCGGCCACGGCGCCTCGGGGTTGACGTGGTCGATCGTGACCGGCGACACACCGCCCCAGTCGTTGATGCCCGCGTCGAGCAACCGCGGGAAGTCGTCGTACGAGAGGTTGGGCGGCGCCTGGATGTTCATCTCGGGCCCCAGCACGAGTCGCGCGGCGGCCGCCGTCCACAGGAGCTCCTCGAGCGACGGTTCCGGCGCAGCGGCCATCTTCGTCTGAGGCTTCGCACGGAAGTTCTGGACGATCACCTCCTGGATGTGGCCGTAGCGCTCATGGAGCTCGCCGATTGCGAGGAGCGCCTCGATCCGCTCCTCGCGCGTCTCGCCGATACCGATGAGGATCCCGCTCGTGAACGGGACGCGCAGCTCGCCGGCCAGCCGCAGCGTCTCCAGACGGACGGCCGGCCGTTTGTCGGGTGAGCCGAAGTGCGGCCCACCGCGCTCCGACAGCCGGTCGGAGGCCGTCTCGAGCATGATCCCCTGCGACGCCGTCACCTCGCGTAGGGCCGCCAGCTCCTCGCGTGTCATCACGCCTGGGTTTGCGTGCGGCAGCAGGCCGGTCTCCTCGAGCACGAGGCGGCACATGCGCACGAGGTACTCGATCGTCGTCGCGCAGCCGAGCTCGGCCAGTTCCTCCCGAGCGGCCCGGTAGCGGCGCTCCGGCTTGTCGCCGAGCGTGAAGAGCGCCTCCCGGCAGCCCGCGGCCGCACCCGCCCGAGCCACCTCGAGCACCTCGTCGGCGGACATGTACGCACGCTCGCCCTTCCTCGGCGGGGCGGCGAACGTGCAGTAGTGGCAGACGTCCCGGCAGAGCTTCGTCAGCGGGATGAAGACCTTCGGGGAGTACGTGACGAGGCGGCCCGTCCCCCGCTCGCGAAGACGCCGGGCGGGCGCCAGGAGATCCTCCGCGCGGAGCTCGACGAGCGGTAGCGCTTCGCTTCTCGACAGCACGGTGTGAGAATACGCAGCGTGAATGCGCACGTGCTCGTGCCGGTCAAGCGGCTCGACGGGGCAAAGTCCCGGCTGGCCGAGTCCCTCGATCCCTCGCGAGCGCGCCGACCTCGTGCGGGAGCTGCTCGCGCACGTGCTCACCGTCGTGAGGGACGCCGAGGTCGGGCCGGTGACCGTCGTGTCCGCCGAGCCGCTGGAACTGGATGGCGTCCCGCGCTTCGACGACGGTGAGCTGCCCTGGAACGAGGCGCTCTCCGCGGCGATGGCCGATGTCGTGGAGGAGCCGGTGGCGGTCATCGTGGCCGCCGACCTTCCGCTCCTGACACGGCGACGAGGTGCGCGCGCTCGTGATGGCCACGCCGGAGTGCGGGATTGCGATCGCGCGCGCCTCTGACGGCGGGACGAACGCCGTCTCCATGCGCCCGCCGGGCAAGGTGGAGACGCACTTCGGCGAGCCGGACTCGGCGGCGGTGCACGAGCGGGCAGCCTGGCTGGCCGGCGCGGACGCCCACGTGCTCGACTGCCCAGGCCTCGCGTTCGACATCGACACGCCCGAGGACCTCGCGAAGTGGCGGACCTAGCACTCGGCTACAAGGCCTCCGCCGAGCAGTTCGGCCCGCAGGAGCTCCTCGACCTCTCGGTCCACGCCGAGACGCTCGGGCTCGACAGCGTCGCCGTCTCCGACCACTTCCAGCCCTGGCGGCACACCGGCGGGCACAGTCCCGCCGTCCTGCCCTGGTTGGGAGCCCTGGGCCAGCGGACGAGCCGGGCGCTGCTCGGCACCTCCGTGCTGACCCCGACCATGCGCTACCACCCGTCGGTCATCGCGCAGGCGTTCGCGACGCTTGCGTGCCTCGCGCCCGGCCGAGTGTTTCTCGGGGTAGGCACGGGCGAGTCGATGAACGAGACGCCGCCCACGGGCGGTGAATGGCCGGGAGCGAAGGAGCGGAGAATGCGGCTGCGCGAGGCGATCGAGCTCATGCGCCGCCTCTGGACGGAGGAGCGCGTGACCTTCGACGGCGAGTACTACCGCACCGAGCGGGCGACCGTCTACGACCGGCCCGACGAGCCGGTTCCCGTCTACGTCGCCGCCTCAGGCCCGCTCGCCGCGAAGCTCGCCGGCCGCGTCGGCGACGGCTTCATCTGCACGAGCGGCAAGCGGCCCGAGCTCTACGAGGAGTTGCTGGCCGCCGTCGCCGAAGGCGCAGAAGCGGCGGGTCGCGACGCGGACGCAATCGTGCGCATGATCGAGGTCAAGGTCTCGTACGACCACGATGCGGAGTACGCGCGCGACGCCTGCCGCTGGTGGGCGGCGCTCTCGCTCACCCCCGAGGAGAAGACCGGCGTCGAGGATCCCGTCGAGATGGAGAGGCTCGCCGACGCCGCGGCGGATCGTGCGCACAGCCGCTTCATCGTCTCCGACGACCCGGAGCAGGTCGCAGCCGAGATCGCCGCATACACCGAGCTCGGCTTCACGCACCTCGTCTTCCATGCGCCGGGCGAGGACCAGCGCCGCTTCCTCGACCAGTTCTGCGCCGACGTCGTGCCGCGGCTCTAGCGCCGTGGGACTGAGAAGTCGAAGGCGAGCTGCGTATCGGCCCTGCGGTGGCGAGTAGCCCGAGCTCTCGCAGACTCGGCGTTATGACCGCCTGCGCGTTGGCGGTCCTGGTTCTGTCGGCGTTACTGGCCTGGTCGCAGCTGCGTGTGAGGTCAACGGCAGCGCACGTGGTCTTCGAGCGCTACGGGGAGCTCGTGACGACTGGCCACGTACCGTACCGCGACTTCCGGGTCGAGTACCCACCAGGAGCACTGCCCACGTTCGTGGTGCCGAGCCTGATCCATGAACGCTCGAGCACTCCCGTTTGGACGCCGGCCATGAACGAGCCGGCGCGAAACTGGACGCTGCGTTTTGCAATCTTCATGTTCGCCCTCGTCGGCGTGCTGATCGCGCTGACGGCATGGTCGCTGACCGCACTCGGATCGACGACGACGGAGGCGGCGACCGCGCTCGGGGTGATTGCGCTCTCGCCTCTGCTGTTGGGTGACCTCGTGTTCACGCGCTTCGATGCGCTTCCCGCTGTGCTGACTGCGGCAGCTCTCGCTGCGCTCCTCCACGACCGATCGCGGCTGGCGGCCGTTGCCCTCGGCGCCGGAGTCACTACCAAGCTCTATCCGATGTTGCTCGTACCACTCGCGTTCGTTTGGATCTGGAGGCGGTCCGGACGGCGTGAGGCGGGTGCTGCCGCACTCGTCGGTGCCCTCACGGTGGCCGCGGTCTTCGTGCCGTTTCTCGTCATGGCACCCGGCAACACGTGGTGGTCGGTCAGCGAGCAGCTCCGTCGGGGCCTCCAGGGTGAGTCGCTCGGGGCGAGCCTCATGGCCGGAGCTCATGTCCTCACGTACCAGCTGGATCTTCGGGGCATTCCGATTCCCGTCATTCCGTTCGACGTGGACCTGACGACAGCAGGCGTACGAAGCGCGGTTGTCGACGACGGCGCTTTCGCCGAGTTGATCGCGATCCTGACCGGGCTTGTCCCGCTCGTCGTTCTCGCGTGGGCGGCGGTCTCGCTCGCTCGCCGTTCCGTCGTTGGCCCCCGCCTCGTCGCCTTGAGTGCCGCCGTAGTCACCGCGCAGGTCGCCTTTGGCCGCGTGCTGTCACCGCAGTTCCTGGTCTGGCTCTTGCCGCTCGTGCCGCTGGTCCGGGGCCGTCGCGGGATCGCCGCGTCGGCCGTCTTTGTGGGCGCGCTGGCGACAACCCACGTCTGGTATCCCGAGTGGTACGGGAGGTACTTGCGAGGTGTCTTCTCGGGAGAGTCGGCCCCTACGGCGATCCTGCTCGGCAGGAATGCGCTCCTGGTCGCACTGCTCATCATCCTCATATGGGCGGCCCACCGTGCAGACCGGCCAGCGGATTGTCCAGACAGGGTGACCGCACGCGCGTAGCCGGGTCATGGAACGGGGAACCCGGCCCCCGTTTACCCCCTCCTCACAGTTCTGTCACGGCTACGGCTCCCAGCGAACCGAGTGGGCCCACGAGTAGCTCTCCCCACATGGCTACGGGAAGAGGTTTCGCTCGGGCGGCATCACGAGCTCCCGGGCCGAGCCCAGCGCCGCGCACCTCGAGACCCCGGACGACGGCCGCGGGCACGCCCGTCGAGCTTGCCCATGACGAGCTCGGCGGCCGACGCGATCTCGTCGGCGACGGCGATCACGGTCGTACGCAGCTCGTGACCCGCGGCGTCGACCTGGCCGCGCAAGTCCGCGAGCGGCGCGATGCCGGCGACGCCGATCGCCACGTCGACGATGCCCGTGCGAAACGGCCGGCCGAACGAGTCGCTGACGATGACGCCGACGTCGCGCCCGGTTCGCTCGCCGAGCGTCTCGCGAATCGCCGCGGCCGAAGCATCGGGGTCGACAGGCAGCAGCACAAGCGTGTCCGGCTCCGGCGCGTTAGACGCGTCTACGCCGGCCGAGGCGCATACGAAGCCGTGGCGCGTCTCCGCGATGACGAGCGGAGGCCGTGACCGGACGACTCGCGCGGCCTCGCGCAGGATCACCTCGAGATGGCGTGCATCGTGGCCGGCGGCGAGCTCGATCGCGGCTGCCGACGGCTCGACGTCGTCCAACCGGACGACCCTTCCCTCGGCCTTCGACACGACCTTCTGCGACACGACGACGACATCCGCGTCCTCGAGCTCGACGCGGTCGGCGATCAGCGCGCCGAGATCGTCCCCCTCGACGATCTCCGGCAGCCCCTCGACGGGAACGATGCGCACTTCAGGCAGCGGCCAGCACCGCCTCGGCGAGCGCCCGCCGGCTCGGGCCGTCTCGCATGACCGTATTGGTGACGACGCACCGGATACCGTCGGCTTCTACCTCGTCCGCGCCGTCCGCGTCAGCCCGGTCGATGACGAGCGCGTCGACGAGCCCCTGGTAGCACGTTGCGACGCGCCTCGGCTCGGTGCCGCCTGCAAGGCGCTCGAGCATCCGATCGGCCGGCCCCTTCAGCGCCCGCCCGCCGACGATCGGGCTCACGGCGACACTGGGAACGGCGCGCCGCTCGAGCGCCGCCCTGATCTCGGCGACGGCGAGGATCGGCCAGATGGAGATGAACGGGTTGCTGGGAGCGATGACGATCAGCTCCGCGGCGTCGAGAGCGTCCAGCACCCCCGGTGCGGGAGTCGCCTCGGCCTCGCCTTCGAACCGGACGCGATCGACCTCGTCGCGGTGCCGGCGGGCGACGAACCATTCCTGGAACGGGAACGAGCCGGCCGGCGTGTCGATCCACGTGCGCAGGACATCGTCCGTCGCCGGAAGCAGCGTCGTCTCGAGGCCGAGGGCCTCGCCGAGACGGCCCGTCACGAGAGACAACGGCTCCCCGCTGCGCAGCGCTTCCGTGCGCACGAGGTGCAGGCCGAGGTCGCGGTCGCCGAGCCGGAACCACGCCGCGCCGCCCAGCCCGGCCGCAACCTCCATCGCCTGCCACGTCTCGTCCGCCCGGCCCCACCCTCGCTCCTCGTCGGCGACGCCGGCGAGCGCGTAGAGAATGCTGTCGAGATCGGGCGAGACGTGCAGCCCGAGCACTTCGACGTCGTCGCCGACGTTGCCGATGACCGTGACCGACGACGGCTCCACGACCTCGACGAGACCGCGCAGGAAGCGCGCCCCGCCCACGCCCCCGGAGAGCACGACGATTGCGGCCATGCGCTCGCGGACACTATCGGGACGTGACACCACGAGACCAGCTCGCAAATCCGGCGATCGCTGACCGCCTCGAGTCGCTCGCGACGCTGCTCGAGCTCGCGGGCGCCAATCCGTTCGCGGCTCGGGCGTACCGTCGCGCCGCCTCGCTCGTTCGCGAGACGAAGGCGCCGGTGGCCGAGCTCGTCCGCCAGGGGCGCGTGCGCGAGCTGCGCGGCATCGGTCCCAGCATCGAGACGCGTCTGCAGGAGCTCGTCGAGACGGGCGAGATCGCCGAGATCGAACAGCTCGAGCGCGAGCTGCCGCCCGACGTCATCGGCCTCGGTCGCTTCCTCGGGCTCTCCGTCGCAGCGCACGCTGCAGATCGCGCGTGCCCTCGACGTGCGCACGGCGGACGAGCTGCGGGCGGCTGCCCAGGCGGGGCGACTCCGCGACGTGCCCGGGATCGGGCCGAAGACCGAGGCAAGACTGCTGGAGCGGCTGAACGCATCCGAGACACCGCGGCCGCCGCGAAGGCTGTTGCTCAGCAACGCGCGCGCCATCGTCAGCCGGGTCGCGAGGGCGCTCGGAGGAGAGCCGGCCGGCGACGTGCGCCGATGGCTGGACGAGCCGCGACACCTCGCGGTCGTCATCCCGTCCGAGCGTCCCCAGGCCGTGCTCGACGCGTTCGCCGACCTGCCCGACATCGTGGCCGTGGTCGAGCGGGAGACAGACCGCGCTTCGGGCGTCACGGTGGACGGCGTCGCGGTGGAGGCGATCGTGGCCGCGCCGGATGCGTTCGGCACCGAGCTCCTCAGGGCGACGGGTGCCGCGCCGTACGTCCACGCGCTCGAGCCGCTCCCCGACGCCCCGCGTGAAGAAGATGTCTACGGCGCGCTGGGCCTCCCATTCTGTCCACCGGAGCTTCGTGAGCAGCCGTTTCGCGGCTCGCCGCCCGACCTGCTCGAGCTCGGCGACGTCCGCGGCGATCTCCACTGCCACACGACGTGGTCGGACGGACGAGGGACGGTGGAGGAGATGGCGGAGGCCGCCCGCGCGCTCGGCTACGAGTACCTCGCGATCTGCGACCACACGCCCGCCGTCGGCGCCGTGAAGGGGCTGACGGCGGACGAGCTACGTCAGCAGGCGGAGGAGATCGCGAGCGTGAACGAGCGGGTCGCGCCGTTCCGCGTCCTGCGCGGCGTCGAGTGCGACATCCTCCCCGACGGGCGCCTCGATCTCCCCGACTCGCTGCTGGCGGAGCTCGACTGGGTGCAGGCGAGCGTGCACGGCGGGCAGCGCATGCCGCCCCGCGAGCTGACCAAGCGGGTCGAGGACGCCCTGCGCAACCCGCATGTGCGGTGCCTCTCGCACCCGATGGGCAGGATCATCGGTCATCGTTCCGAGAATGCCCTCGACCTCGAGCGCGTGCTCGAGATCGCGCTGGAGACAGGTGTCGCGCTCGAGGTCAACGGTCTTCCGAGCCGCTTGGACTTACGCGGCGAGCTCGTCCGGCTCGCCGTCGACGCATGCGTGCCGATCGTCGTCTCGACCGACGCCCACTCGACGCGCGGGCCTCGGCAACATGGAGCTCGCCGTGGGCACCGCACGGCGTGGCTGGGCCACGGCCGCAGACGTCGTCAACACGCGTCCGCTGGCATCCCTGCTGGGGTGACGACCGGAGTCGGCGCGCTTCTGGCGACTCCCATTGAGCCTCGATCGAGTGCCAGACTCGGGCACGAGCGCAGATCTCGCGAGAGACCCGAGCACCTGGTAGGCAATGTGCACATCGCCGTCCCGCGCGTAGCTCGTGTCGGGTCGCACAAGCTCGCGCTGTAACAGCGCCGGGCTGGCTAGAGCTCGCGCCGGGGCCCGAGGTCGTCCACTCGCTGAGGTCGAACCAGTGCGACGCTCGCAACCCCTCGACGACGGCGGGGTTCGTGTGAGCCGTGTAGTAGACGTGCCGCTCGAGGTCGCAGCAGATCTCGATCTCCTCGAGCGTGGCCGGATCGAGGTTCACGAGCGCGTCTGACGGGAGATGCGCCTCGGAAACCGTGTAGTGCTTGAACTGCAGATCGGCGGCGATCTCCATCAGCTCTGGCCAGTCGGGGCAGGTGCGATAGCTCACGAATCTGTTGTACCAGCGGCCTCGGCGTCCAGCGGACCACCGACCGTCGATCCGGACGAGGCCCATTTCGCCGTCGGACGGGTAGACGACGAACCGAGCGGCATCGTCGAGCCAGTGGTAGAGGCGTCCACCCTCCTCGTCCGTCAGCTCGAGCCGGAGACGAAAGCGGCCGTCGGCGAGCGGCAGGCTTGCGACGTCGAAGCGGAACCGCTGCTCGGCCGCATCTGCCCTCCATCCGATATCGGCGGTGCTCGTGCTCCCGGCGGCCAGCACGAGGCCCGCCTCGTCGCGGAGCTCCCACGAGAGTCGGGGCGCGGGCAGCGTCCGCCGCGGAGTCGATACGGACCTGCATGGTCAATGACTCGCCTGGCAAGAACTGCCGTCGCTCCTCCCCATCCGGGCCTACCAGCCGGCACGCGGCGATTCGTGCTTCGCCGGTTCCGTACTCGCTGAGCCCGGCGGCTCGCTCGTCGGGGTCGCGCTGCTCCGCGAGCAGCCGGTGGTACTGCGTGATCGCCTCGCGCGTTGGGCCGTCGAACGCCACCTCGCCGTTGCGCAGCAGCACCGCGCGGGAGCAGAGCCGGTCGACCGCGGCGGCGTCGTGAGACACGAAGACGATCGTTCCGCCGCGCTGCTTGAACTCGAAGATCTTCCCGAAGCACTTCCGCTGGAACTCCTCGTCGCCGACGGCGAACACCTCGTCCAGCAGCAGCACGTCGACCTCGAGGTGCGCGGCGATCGCGAAGCCGAGCCGCATATACATGCCCGCCGAGTACGTGCGCACGGGGACGTCGATGAAGCGCTCGAGCTCCGCGAAGGCGACGATCTCCTCCATGTGCCGGCGGATGTCGTCGCGCTTGAGGCCGAGGATGGCGCCGTTCAAGTAGACGTTCTCGCGTCCGGTGAATTCGGGATGGAAGCCGGCGCCGAGCTCGAGCAGCGAGCCCACGCGGCCCTCGACCGCGACCGTTCCCGACGTCGGCTTGATGATGCCGGCGACGAGCCGCAGCAGCGTCGTCTTGCCCGAGCCGTTGCGGCCGATCAGGCCGACCGCCTCACCGGGCGCGATGCTCGCGGACACGTCCCGTAGCGCCCAGACGTCGGTTCCGCGGGTGCGACGTCCGGCGACGAGCAGCTCTTTCAGGGTCCGGACCGGCTGTGGGTAGATGCGAAAGCGGCGGCTCGCCCGCTCGATCTCGATGGCGCCGGGCTGCGGTGTCATGCGCTTGAAGGTAGCGCCGCCGTGCGCCGGACGATGCCGGCGAGGACGCGGATGATGCCCGGATCGGCGTTCGGCATCTCCATCCGGTCGTAGCGCATGCCAAGCTCGGCGGCGCGCTCGGCCGCCTCGACGTCGAGGTCCCAGCGGATCTCGAGGTGGTCGGAGACGAAGCCGACCGGGCACACGAACACGGCGTCGACGCCCCTGGCTCGCGCAGCGTCGCGAGGTGGTCGAGGATGTCCGGCTGCAGCCACGGCTCGCCCGTGGCCGACTCCGACTGGTACGAGAACGACCAGTCCAGGACGCCCGCCGCCTCGGCGACGAGCCGCGACGTCTCGAGCAGCTGCTCCTCGTACGGGATCGCCGCCTTCGAGCACGCGCGCGGGAAGCGAGTGCGCCGTGAACACGACGTGCGCGTCCGTGCCCCGAACGCGGTCGGCGAGCAGTGCGATGAAGGCCGGATCGTCGTGCCAGCTCTCCACGAACGCGAGCTCGGCGCGGCCCGCCAGGCCGTCCTCCAGCTGCTGGCGGTAGCCCGCGATCGAGCCGCGCGAGTAGTGCGGGGCCAGCACGAGGCCGACGATCGTCCGCGCCCCGGTGTCGAGTGCGAGCTCCGCCGCGGCGCCGATGCGGGGCTGCCAGTGCTTCATGCCGGTGAAGACGGGCACGCCGAGCTCCTGCTCCAGCGCGGCCCGCGTCTCCTCGGTGATCGCGTTGAGCGGATTCGAGTCCTCGATGCCGAGGCGGCGGTAACGCTCGACGAGGTCGGCCAGCAGCTCGGGGCGGATAGGCCTGCCGCCACGGATGTCGGCGTAGTACGCGGGGACGTCGGCCAGCCGGTCCGGGCTCCCATACGCCATGAGCACAACCGCGAGATCGCTCATGACGTTGCCTCGTGAACGAACGCGGCGAGGCGCGTGAGGACATCAGGATCGGTCTGCGGCAGCACGCCGTGGCCGAGGTTGAAGATGTGGCCGCGGCGACCGCCCGCCCGGCGCAGCACGTCCTTCGCGGCCTCCTCGACCTGCGGCCACGGGGCGAGGAGCACGGCGGGGTCGAGGTTGCCCTGGACGCCCCGGTCGAGACCGACCGCAGCCCACCCCCGATCGAGCTCGACGCGCCAGTCGAGACCGATCACGTCGCCGCCCGCCTCGCGCATGTGGCTGAGAAGTCCCGCCGTCCCCGTGCCGAAGTGGATCGTTGGCGCCGTGACAGCCGCGAGCACGCGGCGCGAGTAGGGCGCGGCGAAGTGCTCGTAGTCTCGAGGGCCGAGGATCCCGGCCCAGGAATCGAACAGCTGGATGACGTCGGCGCCCGCCTCCACCTGCGCCTCGACGTACATGGCGAAGGCATCGGCGAGCCGCTCGCAGCAGCGCGTGCCAGACGGTGGGCTCCCGGTGCATCAGCTCCTTCGCCGTGAGGAAGTCGCGGCTGGCCTGGCCCTCGACGAGGTAGCACGCGACCGTGAACGGCCCGCCGCAGAAGCCGACGAGCGCCCGGTCCGCCGGTAGCTCGGCGCGGATGAGCCTGACGGCGTCGAGCGTCGCCCCCGGCGGCGCGCCGGGCCGCAACCGGTCGACGTCCGCCGCCGTCCGAATCGGGTTCGCCACCATCGGCCCCACGCCCTCGACGAGCTCGACGTCGATGCCCATGGCGAGCACCGGGGTCATGATGTCCGCGAAGAGCACGGCCGCATCGACGTCGTGTCTGCGCACCGGCTGGAGCGTCACTTCGGCACAGAGCTCTGGCGTCCCCGCCAGCTCGAAGAAGCCGTGCCGCTCGCGCAGTGCCCGGTATTCGGGAAGCGAGCGGCCCGCCTGGCGCATGAACCACACGGGCGTGCGCTCGACCGACTCGCGGCGGCAAGCGCGGACGAGCAGCGGCGCTTCCACGCCGCCAAGCCTAGTCCGCAACCGACGGTCCCTCTCAGCCACAGGGTCAGACCCAGTGTCTGACCCTGGGTCTGGCACCTGGACACGGCCGGAATAGACTGGCGCCGTGCCCGGGCCTCTCAGCGCGCGCTGGCGATCGTGGTCGCTCGAACCGCCGCGCGCCGGCGAGTTGACGGTGGCGCGAGCGGAGATCGAGAACGCAGGTACGGCCACGTGGGGCCCCGACATCGCGGCCTCCTACCACTGGCTCGACGAGCGCGGAAACGCGATCGTCTGGGACGGCGTTCGCACGCGGCTGCCCGGCCCGGTAGAGCCCGGCGAGCGCGTCGAGCTCGAGATCGCCGTGCGTGCGCCGATGCCGCCCGGCAGCTACGGCTTCGCTCTCGACCTCGTCGCCGAGCATCGCGCCTGGTTCGCCGAGCTGGGGGACGCCGAAGACAATCCGAGCGAGACCGTCGATGTGGTGCCGCGTATCGATGCGTCCTCACTTCGCGATGCGGCGACCGTGCATGCTCCGTCGACCAAGCCGGAGTGGGAGAGCCGCGTGCTGGCGCTCCACGCCGAGGGGTACGCCGTGGTCGCAGGGGCAATCGAGGCACCGCGCCGCCTTCGCAAGGTTCTGGCGCCGTGGGCTCCGGGCCCCGGCCGTGTTCCCGGCTTCGCCCAGCCGCTGCTCTGCCCGTCCGTCCTTCACGGCATCGAGCTCGAACGCCTTCCCGACGTCGAAGGACTACCCGCCTTCCGCCCGCCCACGGACGAGCCCTGGGTGTACGACGCCTCCCTCGTCCTTTCCCTTTAGAGCTCGACGGCGATGCGGTCGTCGACGCGGATGAAGACGAAGGCGCCGACGGCGAGCGAGACGATGGCCGCCACGACGAGATACACGACGTCGCCGGCTGCCGGAACCTCCCCGTAGAACAGCGGGTCGCGGAGCGCATAGAGCGGCGGCGTCAGAGGATTCGCCCAGCGCAGGAGATCGACGACGACGTCGTAGTCCTCGAGACCGCCGGGCAGCTCCTCGAGCGAGTACAGGATCGGCGTGAGGAAGAACCAGGGCAGAAGCAGCGCCGCCAGGAGATGCTCGACGTCGCGAAAGACGACGTTCGCGGACGCGACCGCCAGCGCCAAGCCCGAAGTGAGCACGACGATGCCGGCCGCGATCGGAATCGACAGCAGCACGGTGTCTCGCGTCTCGGGGATGACGATCGCGTCGACGACGATCAACCCCGCCAGCAAGACCGCGAACGGCACGAGCTGGGTGGCGACGACCGAGAACGCGACGAGCTGGCGTGGGAAGCGCACCTTCTTGATCAGCTCCGCATAGTCGAGCATCGACCGCGCTGCCCCGGTGAGCGACGAGGACACGAAGAGCCACATGCTGAGCCCGCAGAGCAGGAACAGCGGGTAGTGGTCGATCGACGTCACCTCCCACAGCAGGGAGAACACGAGCACGTAGATCGCCGCAAGCATGAGCGGATTCACGAGCGACCACGCGACGCCGAAGATCGTGCCCTTGTAGCGGGCCCGGAGATCGCGGCGGAAGAGGCTCGAGAAGAGCTCGCGGTAGCGAACGATGTCCGCGTAGACGCTCATGCGCGCCCCTCGCCGGCTGTGGCTCCCGGGCGGCGAAGCCGCCCTTCGCCGCAGCCTGCCGCCGCTCGCGGCGGGATGCTGCGGGCTCGGCGCTTGGCCGCACCCGGCGTACTGTCCTTCGCGCCGCGCCCTTGCCTCCCTTGCGAGCGACGGCCGAGGAACGCGCAGGCCGTGGTCTTATCGGCAGACATCACGGGCAGTCTAGGGACGGCCCTTGCGGGCATAGATGGACACGCCGGAGTAGCCGTGGCAGCTTTGCGAGAAGAACGTCGCGGCGCTGCGCCCCACGCCGGGCAGCCGCAGCAGGCGGCCGGCGATCCTCCGTCCGGCGAGCTCGTCGTACCCCTCGGCTTGCTCGACGCGTCGAGGGACGAGCCCTGACCGCGCGAAGGCCCAGAGGTACGCATAGAGCGTGTGCACGTGCTCGTTGATGCCGTGCCCCTTCTCCTCCGCCTGGTCGGGGACGTCGGAGGCCGCGCGAAGCGCCCGCGTGCCCTCGTTCAGCGCGCACACCCAGCCGCTCGGCCGCGTAACGCGCGCCATCTCGCGCACCATCGCAGACATGTCGAGCGCGTGGTGGAGCGCGGCGACGCAGTACGTGACGTCGAACGACGCAGACGCGAACGGCAAGTGCTCTCCGTCCGCCTGAACACGACCGAACGCGCCCACGCGTGCCTCGTAGAAGGCACCGCGACCGAGGCCGATGACGTCATCCGCGAGGATGTCGGTCGCGACGTACTCGCAGCCGAGCGGCACGAGGTGCTGTGACGCCCAGGCCTTCGCCGCGCCGACCTCGAGCACCCGCATGCCGGGCCGCACATACCGGTCGAGGAGGAGCGAGAAGGAGTGCTCCGTCGCGCGCCAGTTCTTGTCGTCCCAGCCGAGGTCGCGGTTCAGATACGGCAGGTGCGCGTCGACCTCGTCGTCGCGCTCGTACCAGCCGTGCGCCTTCGCCATCGCCGGCCAGCCCTCGATCTCACGCCGCTTGGCATCGATGCCCGGCAGGCGGTCGTCGAGCATGCGCGGGATGTCGTCCTCGACCGCGAAGACCGCGTGACAGCCGCGGCAGCGCAGGGTCTTGCCCTGGTCCTCGAGCGAGCCCCGACACACGGGGCAGCGCAGCAGCTCGAGCAACGTCGGCGTCACGGACACGTCGTACTCTGTACCCGAAAGTACGGCCAAACAGGTGCTTAACACGCCCTCACTACCGTTTCGGCCATGAGCGCCGTCGCAGCAATCGTCGCGTTTCCCGTGGCCGCCCTGACCATCTGGGCGCTGCTGCGCACGGGGCTCGGCGGCCGTCTCGTCGCCACGCCCTCGGACCATCGCTGGCACGCCCACGAGACGCCTTCCTTCGGCGGTGTCGGGATCTTCCTAGGGCTGCTCGCGGGCGTCGGCGCCTGCCTGCTGACGGGCGCCATCGAGCCGTCGTGGGAGCTGGCCGGGATCGCCGGTGGCGCGGCGATCGTCTTTGCGTTCGGCCTCCTCGACGACCTGCGCTCGATGCCGCCACCCGCGAAGCTCGCCGCACAGTTCGCCGCAGCAGGTGTCGTCATCGCGTCCGGCATCCGCGTCGAGATCGTCGACAACGGGATCGCCGCCACCGCGCTCGGACTCCTGTGGCTCGTTGCGATCACGAACGCCTTCAACCTCCTCGACAACATGGACGGGCTCGCGGGCAGCCTCGCCGTCGTCGGCGCGCTCTTCTTTGCGATCGACGCCGTCTGGATCCACTCCGACGACCTCTTGCTCGTCGTCTCGCTCGCGCTCGCACTCGCAGTCGCCGGCTTCCTCCCCTTCAACTTCCGCCCCCGCAAGCCGGCCGCCGTCTTCATGGGCGACTCGGGCAGCCAGGTGATCGGGCTGACGCTCGGGGCCCTCGGCCTGGCCACCAGCTGGAAGGTCGCCGAGTCGACGATCGCCACGCTCATCATCCCGCTGCTCGTCCTCGCCATCCCGATCCTCGACACGGCGCTCGTCACCGCCGTGCGGCTCGTCGAAGGGCGGCCCATCCACCAGGGAGGCCGCGACCACGCCTCGCACCGGCTCGTGCGGAGCGGCATCTCCGAGAAGAGCACCGTCGTCCTGCTGACCGCGATCGCTGCCGGGCTCGGCCTGACGAGCCTCGCGTACTCGGGCCTCGACAACGGGTGGGTGACGCTCGTCGGGGTGCTCGTGACGTTCGCGCTGCTCGTCCAGCTGGCCGGGTTCCTCACGGACATCGACGAGGGCGAGACCGTGGTCGACGGCAGGCCGGTACGGCTGAGCAAGGTCCTGCTCAGCCCACGCCGACTCGTGGAGGTGGCGGTCGACTTCGCCCTGATCGCCGCCTCGTTCACGATCGCGTACCTGCTCTTCGTGGACGGCTCCGGCACCGACTATCAGAAGCACATCTTCCTCGTCTCGTTGCCGGCGATCCTCGCCGCGCGCTACCTCTGCTTCATCCCAGCCGGGCTCTACAGCGGCGTCTGGCGCTTCGCCGGCGCGCGCGAGGCCGCGGCCATCGTCATCGCCGTCATCGTCTCGGAGGGGCTCGCGTACGGAATCGTCTGGTTCACGAGCCGCCCCTTCGGCGACTTTCCGCAGCGGATCTACGTGCTCGACGCGCTCTTCGCGCATGGTGCTTATCGGAGGCTCCCGCTTCGCCGAACGCGTCATGTTCCGCGCGCACGCGACGCTTCCGCGACCGGCACGAACGCCGCCGCACGTTGCTCGTCGGCGCCGGCCGCAGCGGCCGCAGCCTGCTGCGCGAGCTGCGGGAAACACCGGGCGAGCACGTCGTCGGCTTCGTCGACGACGATCGCAGGCTGCGCGGCCGCCGCATGCAGGGCGTGCCCGTGCTCGGCACGCTCCCGGAGATCGAGCGCGTCCTCCTCCAGTCGAAGCCAGACCTCGTGCTCGTGACGATTCCCGCCGCGCCTCGCGAGCTCCTGGACAGGGTGGTGCAAGCGTGCCAGCAGGCGCAAGTACCCTGCAGATTCGTGCGGAGAGACCTCGATCTGGACCCGGTCGCCGCGTTGGGCGCCGCAGTCGAATGACGACCTCCGCCGCCCCGGCGGCGGCTGCCGGCGACCGCACCTGGCTCGATCGCGCATATGCCGCCCTGCCCCTCGCCACGATCTTCATCTGGCTGGCGGCGCTGTACGCGTACCAGTCCTGGCGCCATTCTTCGCCGTGGCTCTTCACCGATGAGCTGGAGCTGACGCAGCTCTCGCGGAGCATCGCCGAGACGGGCGAGGCGGCCAGGCGCGGGGAGCCGCACTTCTTCGAGACCCTCTACACGTACCTCACCGCGCCCGCGTGGTGGATCGACTCCACCTCCCAGGCGTACGACCTCGTTCGCTACATCGGCGTCTTCACGATGACGGCGGTCGTCTTCCCGACGTACTTCCTCGCGCGGACGATCGTCGGCAAGCCCGCGGCGCTGTTCGCGGCAACCGGCGCCGCTGCGGTGCCCGCGCTCGCGTACTCGCAGGTCATCTCCGAGGAAGCGCTCGCGTACCCCTACGCGGCTCTCTGCTTCTTCCTCATCGCAAAGGCGATCGTCGCCCAGACGCGCTGGTGGATCGCAGGCGCCGTCGTCGCCTCGCTCGTGGCGCCTCTCATCCGCGCCGAGTTGGGCGTGATCGCCGTGACGTTCGCGCTCGCGGGGTTCTTCTACTTCCTCACGAGCGACGCTGGACGGCGCTGGCGATCGGGCTGGACGGCATGGGACTGGATCGGCGCGATCGTGCTGACGACGGGCGTGCTCGTGTTCTTCTCGGCCGTCGCCGGGAACTTCTCGCAGAGCTGGTACATCGCGACCGGCCACTACCGCGGGCGGATGATCGAGTACGGCGTCTGGGCCGGCGGCGCCTTGATCATCGGTCTCGGCGTCCTGCCGGTTGTTGCCGCCCTCGCGGGGCTCGTGCGCCCCAAGGACGAGGAGCGGACGCCCGCGCTGCGCGCGTTCACGGCGCTCCTGCTCGCAGCGCTGCTGTGCTTCGGCCTCTACACGGCCGTCAAGGCTTCGTATCTCTCGACGTCCTTCGGCACGGTCATCGTCGAAAGGAACCTCATCTATGTCATCCCGCTCGTCTTCGTCGGCACCGCGCTCTGGCTCGAGCGGCCACGGCTGCGCTGGCTCCCTCTGGCGGCGGCGACCGGCTTCGTCGCCTACCTGCTCGTCTCGGCCAACTACGCCCTCGAGAACGTCCCCTACTCCGACGCTCTCGGTCTGGCCATCGCGCAGATGTCCAACCGCAACCTCTCGTTCACGGACAACGCGGTGCAGTGGGCGCTGATCGTGACGCTCGCGATCTCGGTGCTGTTGCTCGTGCTGCCCAGGCTGCTCGGCGCTCGCCGGACGGCAGTGCGGACGGTCGTCGGCGTGACGGCGGCGCTCGTGCTCGCCTGGACGCTCACCGGCCAGATCTCCGCAGCGAAGTACTCGAACGACTCGGGCGACCTCATCACCCGCAACTACCCCAAGCCGCTGACATGGCTCGACGACATCACGGGCGGCGAGCCGGTCGTCTACCTCGGGCAGAACGTCAACACCGGAGCCGCCCTCGGGATCTGGCTGACCGAGTTCTGGAACCGCTCGCTCGAAGAAAGTGTGGAGCCTCGACGGCACCGCGCCCGGGCCGGGGCCTGTGCTGACTCCGGATCTCGTCGCCACCGACGGACGGCTGTCTCCCGACCCGGGCGTGCGCTACGTCCTCGCCGAGCGGGGCGTGGACGTCGACGGCGAGCTCGTCGCGAGGCCACCCGAGTCGGGACGGTGGTTCGTCTACAAGCTCAACGGGCCTTTGCGTCTCGCGCACGCCGAGACGGGCATCTTCGTCGACGGTTGGATGGGGGCGGAGAGCGCGTACAACCAGTACGCGTCGCCCAGTGGGAAGGGCGGGAACATGGTCGTGAGGCTCGGTCGGTGGGCCTGGGGCGGGCCCGACAAGCCCGGCCGCGTTCTCATCCGCGTCGGGACGCTGGTCAAGGGCGCGGACAAGCAGCCCCACATCGGTGAGGTGACTGCGACTCGGCGCTGGGAGATCCACAGCCTCTCGAGGGCGACGTTCGTCATTCCCGCTCCGGCCCCGCCGTTTCGCGTGGAAGTTACGGTTCGCCCGACGTTCTCGCCATCGGACTACAAGGGTGAATCCGACCGGCGCGAGCTGGGCGCCCAGGTCGGCTACTTCTTCATTCCGCGCGGCTCGCGCTGACGACGTAGCTGAAGCGAAATCGGAGCAGAGCGCGGGCGAGCGGGCCGGATCGCTCGGCGGTGCGCAGCCCCGCGGCGAGCATGCGGGGCACGCCGTGCCGTTGAGGGAAGAGAAAAGGGCTCATCGCGACGCGCTCGAGCCCCGCAGCGTGCAGATCGGCAACGACGTGCTCGACGCCGTACTGCCGGGGGTTGAGATCGAAGACGAGCTTTCGCTCGGTGTAGCCGGCGACGTGCTGGAAGAAGCGCGCGGCGGTCGCGCGCGTAGTACACCGCGCGAAAGCATGTCGTACACGCGACGGGGGCGGCAGGCCGGTAGTCGTTGAGGTCGCCGAGCGCGACCTCGGCGCGGTCGCCCAGACGATGCAGAGCGGCTTCGACCATCGGGCCTGACAGGTCGACGCCGACGTAGCGCAGGCCGCGGGCGAGCAGCGGCTCCGCCAGGCCGGCGTCACCGCAGGCGAGATCGAGGACCGTGTCCCCGGGCGCGAGCGGCGGACCGAGCGAGACGATCAACTCGGCGCGATGCGCGAGATAGCCGGACGGGTCGGCGTACGCGGTGTCGGTCCAGCGCTCGGCCTGAGGATCGTATTTCTCGGTGGTCACAGGGCCTTGAGCCGCTCGGGGTGCTTGCGGACGAAACGGAGGATGCCGCGCCAGTGCCACAGCGTGCGCGTCGTCCAGAACTGCTTGTCCGTCTCCGCGTCCCAGCGGTGGCGCACGACGGCCGCCGGCACGTACCAGCGCTCCCACCCCGCCTTCGCCGCGCGGTAGGCGAGGTCGATCTCCTCCCCGTACATGCGGAAGCCCTCGTCGAAGCCGCCGAGCTCCTCGAGCATCGAGCGGCGGAGGAGCAGGCAGCCGCCGAGCATCCAGTCCGTCTCCACGGGCTCGGTGGGCCGTTCGTCGAGCAGGTAGTGGTCCCGTTGATGCTCGAGCGGTGGACGCCAGCGGCGCAACGGCGTGCGGCGCACGATCGTGCCTCGTACGGTGGGAAATCGTCGGCGCGACGGCTGCCACGATCCGTCGGGGTCGAGCAGCTGTGGCCCGGCGACGCCACACCGTGCGTGCGCCTCCATGAACTCGCGGAGGCGGGCAACGGCACCCGTTTCGGGGACCGCGTCGGGGTTCGACACGAGGACGAGCTCGCCCGTGGTCGCGCGGACGCCGGCATTGATGTTGGCCGCATAGCTCGCCGGCCGCTCGTTCTCGATCACGCGCACGCCGCTCGTGTCGGCTGGATCGGAGCCGGGAACGTTCGCGATCACGACGGTCTCGTCCACCTGCGGCACCAAGGCCGGCAGCGACTCCGCGAGCTCCTCGCGGTGGCCGTGCGAGACGACGACGGCCGAGACCTTCACGCGAGCCCGAGCACGTCGAGGTAGACGTCGACCGTGCGGCGCGCGGTTTCCTGCCAGGTGAAGCGCCGAGCGCGGTCGAGCCCGGCAGCCACCAGCCGGTCCCGTTCGGCGAGCGCCTGGCGGATCCCCTCTGCGAGCTCGTTCACGGCGACGAAGATCGCCGCGTCGCCTGCGACCTCTCGCAGCGCTGGATCGGAAGCGGCAACGACGGGTATCCCGCACGCCATCGCCTCGAGCACCGGCAGGCCGAAGCCTTCGTAGCGGGACGGCATGACGAGACAGGCCGCGCCGCGGTAGAGGTCGACGAGATCCTTCTGGTTGACGTAGCCGCGGAGCGAGGCGCCGCTGCGCTCGAGCTCGCGCGCCAGGCCCGCGTCGCGAACCGGCCCGGCAACGACGAACGGCAGCCCGACGGCCGACGCAGCGTCCGCGGCCGCCAGTGGGTTCTTCCTCGCTTCGACGGATCCCACGAGCAGGACGTACTCGCCCAGGCCGTCGCCCGCAGGAGTGAAGACTGGCTCCACGCCATGAGGGGTCACGGTGATCTTCGCCTGCGGAATGGCGTACAGCTCGACGACGTCGGCTCTCGTCCGCTCGGACACGGCGAGGACGTGCGCGGCTCGCCTCGCAGAGCGCGGCACGACCGTCTTGAAGACGGTGCGCTCATGCAGCGGCATGACGGAAGGATCGCGCTCGAACGAGAGGTCGTGAATCGTGACGACGGCGGGGCACGGGCAGCGCAACGGAAGCGCATGCTGGAAATGCGCGAGCGCGGGCCGCAGCCTCCGAAGCGCGCGAGGCACCGACCACACCATGCGCAGCTCCTGGAAGCGTGCCGCGACGTGCACGGGCTCGACGCCTTCCGGCACGAGATCCGGCCGGCGGGTGATGGCGGCAAAGCGCAGCCTGCCTGCGGCCGCGGCGGGCAGGTGGCGCAGGAGGTTGAGGACGTACGTCTCGTCGCCGGTCCGCTGGCGGCCCAAGGCGTCCGCATCGACCACGACCAGCGGCGCCGTCATGCCGCAACCTCGCGGTACACCTGTGCCGTTGCCCGAGTGGCCGCGTCCCACGTGAATGCGCGGGCGCGCTCGTACCCCAGCCGGCGCAGCTCCTCCCGGCGTGTCTCTGCCTCGACGATACCCGCTGCGATCGCGTCGACGTCACGAGGGTCGACGAGTACCGCCGCACCGCCCGCCGTCTCTTCGGTCGCGCCGCCGGCACTCGTGACGACGGGCGTACCGCACGCCATCGCCTCCACGATCGGCAGGCCGAACCCCTCGTACAGCGACGCGTATACCAGGCACCGTGCGCCCCGATACAGGCGCGCGAGGTCCTCGTCGGACACCCGCCCGACCCAGCCGGGGGCCTCGACGCCGCCCCAGCCGCGGGCGCCGACGACGCGCAGCTCCGCGCCCGCGAGTCGAGCAGCCTGCGCCACACGCTCGAGGTTCTTGCGCGGCTCGAGCGTGCCGACGGCGAGCACGTAGTCGCCTTCTGCTGCTGGCCCATTCGGCGAGAAGACGTCGGCGACACCGTTCGGCACGACGGTGATCTTGTCCTCGGGCGTTCCGAGCAGCTCGACGAGCTCCTGCTTCGTGAACTCGGAGACGGCGATCACACGGCTCGCCGCCCGCACCACCCGAGGTACGCACGAGCGGCTGTAGCGCCGCGTCCACTGGTTGAACGTCTCTGGGTGGCGCAGGACGGCGAGATCGTGAACGGTAACCGCCACGGGCATCCCCGGCGGCTTCAGCGGCCCTCGGAACGTCGGGCAGTGGAGGACGCTGAGCTGCTCGCGGCGGGCGAGGCGAGGCAGCGAAACGGGATACCACCAGGCGTCGCGGTAGACGGTCGAGAGGCGGCCGGATCCTCGGTGGGCGAGACGCAGGAGCTCGATCCCCTCGGCGGCGGCGAGGCCGTCGATGTAGCGCGCCGTGCCCGCCCGCGTCTGGTCGAGCGGGGAGACGTCGAGCCCGACCTTCATCCCTGCGCCTCCAGATAGCCGTCCAGGAAGACGCGTCCGGTGTGCGACCACGTGAACCGAGCCGCGTGCACGATTCCGCGCGCGCCGAGCTCTGCTCGCTGGTCGAGGGCAATCTCGATGGCGGCAGCGATGGCTGCGGGGTCGTCCGGAGCGGCGCGCAGGGCAGCGTCACCGCATGCTTCGTCCATCGACTCGTGCGAGGAGCAGACGACGGGCGCGCCGCATGCCATCGCCTCGGTCACCGGCAGCCCGAAGCCTTCGAAGCGAGACGGATAGACAAAGGCAGCCGCACCGCGATACAGGCGAGCGAGCTCGTCGTCGTCCACGTAGCCCAGCCGGACGATGCCCGGCCGGTCGAGCTTCGGCTGGTCGCCCCAGCCCTCGGCGCCGACGACCGCCAGGCGGAGATCGTCCCGGCCCAGGAGCGCGTATGCGTCCACGAGCCCGGCGAGATTCTTCCGTGGCTCGAGCGTCGCCACGGTGAGGAGGTAGTCGCCGTCGAGCTCGGCCTTCGGCCCGTCCTGCGTGAATACCCGCTCCACACCTGGCAGCGCCACGCGAATGCGATCCTCGGACACCCCGAGCAGCTCGACGACGTCGCGGGCGGTGAAAGCCGAGTTGGCGAACAGGAGGTCGCAGCTGCGCGCGGCATTCCCGTACTTCGCCGTGTGCATGCGGCGCGTGCGGCCCTGGACCCACTCGGGATGCCGCAGCGGCACGAGGTCGTGGATCGTCGTCGCGCGGATGCCACCGCGCTGCGGTGGATACATCCAGTCGGAGAAGTGCAGCACGTCGATCGCGCCGAGAAACCGCTCGACGCCGGGCCTCCCCAGGCGGCTCCAACCCTGGCGCCAGAAGTGGGCGAAGGGGAGAAACTGGAGTGAGATCTCTACGGGAACGCCCTCGAGGGCTGCAGGAATCGCCTTCTTCCCCTGCGGGCTCGTGGGCGCGAACGCGACGATCTCGTGCTCGCCGGCGGCAGCTTCGGCAAGGCCGGCGAGCGATCCGCGGAGATACGTGCCGATCCCCGAACGGGGATGCGATAAGGGACTAACGTCGAAGGCGATCCTCACGGCCGGTAGTCGAAGCGGTTGAAGTGCAGGCCGAGCTCGCGTGGGTCGGCGTTGTCACCGTTCGTCACTTTCCGCGGTATCGCCGTTTGCTCGACCTCGAAGCGCACCACGCATTTGCCGTCCTCCGCTGTGAGCGGGATCCGAGTTTGCACGGCCCTCGCCAGCGGGGTCGACGAGCACGCGTCCGATGACCTTTCCGCGGTTCCGAATCACCAGGCTTTGCGGCGCATCGAATAGCGCGGCGTCGCTCTGGAGCTCTACCTCGAGCGTGCCGCCGGTGCACTCGTGGCGCGTGTACGTGACGTGCTTCCCCGACCAGGTGTCCTGCGGGTACAGCCCGTCGACGAATGCAAGCTGACGGAGCGGCCCGTTGACGCGATAGAGAACGAGGCGCTTGACGCCGTCCTCACCGACCACGGTGCCCCCGAGCTCACCGGTTGCATCGGTGAGCACGTGCGACGCCGGCACGCGCTTTCCGTCGGGTCCGCGCACGTAGCCCGTGCTTCGGTCGATCGAGACAGGTGTCTGCGCCAGCCCGCCGGGAACGGCCGGCCCAGTCGTGTAGATCGGGCCAATCTTCCGGCTGAACAGCTCGTTCTCCCAGACAGCGAACTTGTCGGCGATGCCTGTCCACAGAAGCGAAACCTCGTCATCCGGTCCCACCGAGCGGTCGATCCAGTCGCGATGCTCCATCGCGATCCCGCCGAACAGGTGCTGTGCCGAGCGGAAGCGATGCTGCTCCACGATCGGGTGCTGGGAGACCGCGAAATACACGAGCACGAGCCCGGGCAGCACGAGCGCATAGCGCCTGGGGACGAAGACGAACGCGAGGGCGGCGACAGCGGCTCCGGCGAGGACGACGAGCCACGTATCGGACAGTGCGAGCCCCTGCTCGACGAGCCAGGCGAGGGGCAGCAGCGCGACCGTGTCAGAGACGGCGTTCAGGCCGATGAAGTCGTCGTACGGGACGACGAGCGTCAGGCCGGCCGCGAGCAGCGCAGCGATCGCCGTCGCCGGCTGCGGTCTCGGTAGGCCGCGCTCGATCCACACGAGCAGCGCGATGAGGAACAGCGGCCCGACGTAGAACATGTTCCGCTCCTCGATGCGGAAGGTCTGCTCGGACGCGAAGACGGCCACCTCGAGCACGAGCCAGAACGAGAGGCTGAGGGCCGCGGCGACGAAGACCCGGTCGCGCTCCGTCAACTGGCGAGGGATGAGCGCGAGGAGCACGAGCGCCGCGAACGGGATCACCCCGAGTGCGAGGCTGAGCTCGCCGACGTGGTAGACGAACCACTTCGCGATCTCCGTCGACCGAGTAGTCGGCGCGCCCCGCCACCTCGTAAGCGCCGAAGACGGCGAGCGGCGAGCGTCCCCGCGCCACCTGGACGACGAGGATGCCCGCGACGCCTGCCGCGGCCAGCCCGTACACGAGCGCGTAGCGACGGAAGGCTGCTCGTCCGGCCACGAGCAGCGGCGCCGTCAGCAGCGCCGGCAAGAGTGCGAGGGCCTGCTGTCGGGTGAGATACGCGACGAGGCTCGCCCCGAGCACGATCGCGGTTCGCAACGGCGTCGGCCGTTCCAGCCAGAGAACCATCGCCAGCGCGGCCGCGAGGAACAGCGGGTAGAACGCGTTCTCCGTCATGAGCGTCGCCGTGTAGACCATCGACGGCACGGCCACCGTGAGCGCCGCGGCGAGGAGTGCCAGCGGCTCTGCGAGCACGCGCCGCGCGAGGAAGTACGCCGGGACGGCGGCGAGTGACATCACGAAGGCGTTGATCGCCTTGGCGGCCGCGTAGGCCTGCGGCACCGACTCGAAGAGCGCCCACGCCGGAGCGATGAGCGCGGGGTAGACGACGCCGTAGGCAGCAGTGGCCTCTCCGCGGACGAGGAAGCGGCCGGACTCGGCCAGGCTCTTGGCGAGCTCCGAGTAGATGAGCTCGTCGACCATGATCCACGGCGCTACCGTGCCGCGGCCGAACACGTAGCGCACGGCGGTCGAGACGGTGACGATGCCCGCGAGCCATGCCCACGCCGGCACGCGGGCGAGGTACTTACCCAAGCTCTGCCTCACGCAGGCGGGCGGCCAGCTCCTTCGCCTCGGGATCGTCGGGGCCGATGCCCACCTCGGCGGCCGCAGCCGCCACCTCACGGGTCACCGCGTCGCGTACCGCCTCGCCCCCAGCGGCCTCCTCGAGCACAGCGACGTAGAGATCCGCAACCCGCCCGACGTCGTGCTGTGACAGAGCCAGCTCTCGCGCCGCACTGCTCATTGCAGCGCGAGCTTGGTCATCGCCCAGGAGCCGCTCGAGCTCGCGAGCGAGGGCCTCCACCTCGTGCTCGTCGGGCGCCACCTTCACGGCGACCGCGTCTGGCAGCTCCGAGAACCAGCCGACGTCGGAGACAACGAGCGGACGGCCGATCGACAGCGCGCGGACGACCGTGCCCGAAGTCTCGCCCATCGTCGGCGACCGCAGCGAGACGATGACGTCGCAGCCTGCCATGAGCGACCAGAGGCGTTCTTCGTCCACATACCCCTCGCGGGTCACGCCGTCCGGAGTCTCGAGACCGGCGAGCCTCGAGGAGGCTCCACCGACGACGAGCAGCCT
Source organism: uncultured Actinomycetes bacterium (assembly GCA_963830835.1). GTDB lineage: Bacteria > Actinomycetota > Thermoleophilia > Gaiellales > Gaiellaceae > PALSA-612. The sequence goes on from CAWHNJ010000011.1 coordinate 70,819, forward strand.
GGCGTCCGGTATCCGCTCCCGGACGCGTGCGAAGGCGGCATAGAGCTGCGGAATGCGCTTGCTCTCGTTGAGGTGGCCAAAGCACCCGATCACGAGACTCTGCGGCGCCTCGGCCTCGTGTCTCCACGCGGGATGGGGAATTCGCGCGACCGGCCCCTCATAGCCCGCGGCACGGGCGCCGTCCTCGACGTAGCGCGAGTGGACGATGAGGCTTTGCGCGAGGCGGAGGATCTCGCCGGCGAGCGGGAAGTCCTGCGGCCTCGTCTCCCAGAGGGGCGGGATCCGGTTGTCGAGCACGCCGTAGGCGAGGAGTCGGCCGGCGAGGCCGTGGTCGCGCTCCATCGCCGCCAGGTAGCCGGCAGCGTCGCCCCGGGCGAGCGTGATGCCCGCGACGAGATGATGGAGGACGAGCTCGTGGAGCACGACGACGCCGGGACGACGGCGCAGCGCCTCGACGATCCAGCCGTGCGCGTCAGGGTCGTTCCCGACGTGGTAGAGCGCGACGTCTGCCTTCGGCGCGCGACGGAAGCGGCCGGGACGAGCAAGCTCGACGTCGATCCGGGACTCGAGCTCGGGGAGCAGCAATGCGCTGTAGTCCGCGATCCCCGAGCGCGAGGGCGGAAGCGGCGAGTAGTAGGCGACCTTCATGAGAGCAGTCGGTCGATCGCGCGGTCCCACGTCAGCTGCTCCGCCACCTGGCGGCCCGCCTGCCCCCATGCGCGCGCGTCGTCGACATGGTCGCGGAGCCAGGCGCAGGCCTCGGCGACCGCATTCGCCCGCGGCTCGCATACGAGGCCCGTGCGGCGGTCGGTGACGACCTCGAGCGGGCCGCCGGCATCGGCGGTCGTGATCACGGGCTTCTCGGCGAGGAACGCCTCGAAGGGCACCATGCCGAAGTCCTCGTCCACCGGCGCGTAGTACACGGCGAGGCAGCGGGCGTAGAGGTCGGCGAGCTCCGAGTCGGGCACGCGACCGGAGAAGGTCACGCGGCCGTCGAGGCCCTGCTTCCGCGCCAGCTCCTCGAGGCGCGGGCGATCGGGCCCGTCTCCGGCGACGACGCCACGAAGCGTCGAGTCCGCAGCGAGAGCCTCGAGCATGAGATCGACGCGCTTCGCGCGGTCGAGCCGGCCCACCGAGAGCACGAAGTCGCCGTATTCGTCACAGCGGTAGTCGAGGTGCTGTGGCGGGTGCGGCATCACCTCGGCGGCGATGTCGGTCGAGCGCGCGAGGCGGTCGGCGACGTTCTGGGAGGTGGCGAAGACGCGGCGCGCCTCGCCGAGGCAGAGCCGATCGAGGCGTTGCACCTGCCGGCGGAGGGCGCGGTCGGATGGCGACTCCGAGAACTGGCCGAGCTCGGTGCGGTCGAGCTCGTAGGCCTGGCGAAACTGGTGGAGCAGCCACACGACCTTGTTCGGATGGCGCACGCAGTAGGACGGGAACTTCGTCGCGATCACCATGTCGATCGCCCGCCCGTCGGCCTCGGTCAGGTCGGCGAGCCGCCAGAGGAGCGCCTGGCTGAGGACGCGCGCGCCCGGATACCACTTGAAGGGGAGCGTGACGACGTCGGCCTCGTGCCCGCGCCGGCGAAGCTCGGCCGTGAGGTCGTCCGCGAAGATCTCGGCGCCGCCGCGCTCGAACGGCACCTGCGGGCGGCAGACGGCGATCCTCACGGCCGCGCCGCCCGCTCGCAGCTCTCGGGCGTGGGTTGCCCCACCTCCCCTGCCCTCGGCTGCAGCCTAACCGCGAAATCTCCGCCGGGGTGTGACGGATGTGTGCCGATTTCGTGCATCACGTTCGCGCGAGGATCGCGTAGTCGAGCGGCCCGAACAGCAGCTCGTTGAGGCGGCGCACGTTCGCCGCGATGAGTCGGATCGTCGGGCACGGCGAGCTTCTCCTCGGGCTCGTTGAGGAACCGCGTCTCCACCTCGCGAAAGCCGGCCTGCTCCGCGAGCAGCGCGAGCGTCTCCGGAACGAGCGGCTGGGCGTGCGTGAGATCGGCGAAGTAGCTGCGCAGCGCGAGCGGCGAGAGGGGATTGATCGTCTCGGCGACGAACAGCCCGCCCGGACGGAGCTTGGCGGCGGCGAGCTCGAGCAGCCGGACGAGCGTGCCCGGAGGAAGGTGCTCCACGACCTGCGCCGCGAAGATCCCGCCGAGCGAGCCGTCCGGCTGAGAGCCTCGAGATACGCAAGGGCATCTGCCTGCTCGACGTCCAGTCCCTCCCCCCGCGCGTACGCGACCATGTCCGCGTCGGCATCGATGCCGCGCGCTTCGACGGCAGCTTCACGCAGGAGCGACAGGAACTCGCCGCGGCCGCAGCCGATGTCGAGCACCGGGGACGCGTCGCGAAAGTCGTCGACGTACGGCGCGCTGACGCTCGCGCACGGCCGCGGTCGAGCCACGCATGCGCGCCTCGAACCCGAAGTAATCGGGGAGTGCAGCGGCTCCCGGCTGCGCCGCGACAGTCGTCACGGGTGCGGGCGCCGACCCGGGGCCACGCCGTTCGACCCGCCGCAGCCGCTCCTCGATCTCGACGAGCGTGCGGCGGCTCGACTCGTCACCGGCAGCGGCCCGATCGGCCGTCTCGTAGAGGTCGTCGACGAGCTTGAGCACGGCGTCGTTGAAGGCCCGCTGCTCCGCGGCGAGCGGCTCGACGTACCAGCGGAGCAGCGGCCGCAGCAGGCGCTTGACGGGATAGGCGACGCGCCCTTGATGCCCGGGCGCCGCTCGAGCGGGCGCTCGGCCGAAACCGGCCACATGCGCTCGGCCTGGGCGCGCCACGTCGCGCGAGCGCCCTCTGGCCCGGCGCCGCCCCGCCGGATCTCCTCGCGCAGCCGCTCGAACAGCTCGACGGCGATCGACCTCCGCGGACGGCGAGGCCTGTGCAGACGCACCATCGTGCCCGCCGCTGTCCGGCATTTCCGCATCGTAGCCCCGGCCTGTTACGGCATCGTTAGCCGCGGCTAGGCTCGACGCCGTGCGCGTCGGGATCAGCCTGCTGACGCTCGTGCCCGGGCTCGTGGGCGGATCGGAGACGTACGCCCGCGAGCTCTGCCGCGCCCTCGCGCGCGTCGGCGAGCTCGACTACGCCGGCTTTCGTGCCGACGGTCGCTCCGGGGGCAGGCGACGGGCTGCCGACGACGCGTCGTGCCCGAGTACCGGGCGAGAACGACGATGCCCGGGCGCATCGCCGCGATGTCGCTGGCCACCGCCATGCCCGGCGCCGATTCGCCGACACTTCGACGCGTGCGCGCGCTGGACGCCCTGCACTTCCCGCTCAGCGTGATGGTCCCACGCGTCGCGCAGGCCCCCTGCGGTGACGACGATCCACGACCTCCAGCACGAGGTCTATCCGCAGTTCTTCTCGCGTGCAGAGCACGCGTACCGCCGCGCGGCCTACGGCTGGACGGTGCAACGCAGCCGCTTCTTGATCGCGATCTCGGAGCACGCGAGGGAGACGCTGCTCGACCGCTACGGCCTGAGCCCGACGCGTGTCAGCACGATTCACCTCGGCATCGACCACGCACGGTTCACGCCCGGACGAGAGGCGAGCGCTGACCGTTTCTTCTCTATCCCGCCAACCGCTGGCCGCACAAGAACCACGAGCGCCTGTTCGCGGCATTCGTGCGCGTGCGGCGAGAGCGGCCGGAGCTTCGGCTCGTCCTGACCGGGCAGGGACATGAACGCGCCCAGCTGCCCGAAGGGGTGGAGTCGCGCGGCCACGTCTCGCCGGAAGAGCTCGTCGACCTGTACCGCAGCGCCGCCTGCCTCGTCTTCCCGAGCCTGTACGAGGGCTTCGGGCTGCCGCCCCTCGAGGCGATGGCGTGCGGCTGCCCTGTGGCCGTGCTCGAACGCCACCTCGCTGCCCGAGGTATGCGGCGATGCGGCCGAGTACTTCGACCCGCTGTCTCCCGAGGACATGGCAGCGGCGATCCTCCGCGCGCTCGACGGCCGACTCGTCGGGCGAGGGCTCGCCCAGGCGGCTCGAGTTCACGTGGGGAGGCATGCGCCCACGCCCACGACCTCGTCTACCGCGACGCGGCTAGCGCTTGACGAACGCCAGACGGACGACGTCGCCGTCGGCAGCTGCGACCTCGCGGCCGAGCAGTCCGTAGAACGGCCCCAGCGGCACGAGCCACGGGAACGACCGCACGTACGCGTCGTTCCAGTTCGGCTGCATGCGCACGACCTCGCGCGAGACGAGCTCGAGCTCCGGCGCGGCCGCGACGAGCGCGTCGACACGCGGCGGGTCGTACCAGCGCTGGAAGAACGAGCGGCCGCTCGCCGGGCTCGTTCGCGTAGACGGGAGCGTCCCGCCAGTCCTCGCGGTACGTCTGCGCGTGCGGCAGCGTCACGAGCACGCGGCCGCCCGGCCGCACGACGCGCGCCAGCTCGCGCAGAGCCTCGGCGTCGCCCGGCTCCTCGATGTGCTCGAGCACCGAGATCGAGTACGCGTGGTCGAACGACGCGTCCTCGAACGGCAGCGAGCGGCCGTCGGCGACTCGCAGCTCGAGCCCGGGCACGTCGCCGGCCAGGGCCTGCCACGTCTCGATCTCGCGCTCGAGCTGGTCGACGGACGTCACACGGACGCCCTGCCGCGCGAGCACGACGGCGAGCAGCTTGGGGCTGGCGAGATCGAGCACACGCTCGCCCGGCCGCGCGCCCAGCCGCTCGATCGCCCACGGCAGCTCGAGGTAGCGGCTCGGGTCGAGCGGGACGACGACGCGCACGACTGCCTCGCGGCGATAGCCCGTGCCGAACCAGGTGGCGCAGCGCCGAGCCTGACGCTCTCGAGCCCAGAAGCTCCACCCACCGCACGCACCAACAAACCTTTACAGCCAGTGACTACTCTTGCGGCCATGAGCGGGGCGGCTGCCGAGAGCATCTGGACCGAGGCCGCGATCGCCGACCTGCGGCGCGAGCTCGGCGACGTCTACGAGGGTCGCACGGTGCTCGTCACGGGCGCCGACGGCTTCATGGGCTCGCACCTCACGGAGGCGCTCGTCGAGCTCGGCGCGAACGTCCTCGCCTTCGTCCGTGCCACGTCGAGCGGCGCGCTGAACAACATCGGCCACCTGCGCTCGCGGGTCCACGTCAAGTTCGCCGACCTCACCGACCGCACCTCGGTCGACTACCTCGTCCGCGAGCTGAAGCAGGCGCCCGACCGGCCGTACGTCTTCCACCTCGGCGCCCAGGCCCACGTCGGCGAGTCCTGGCACCGGCCGTACGAGACGGTGATGGCGAACGTCGTCGGCACGCTCAACCTCCTGCAGTCGATCCTCGACCACGAGCTCGAGGTGGAGCGCTTCGACACGGCCGGCACGTCGGAGGAGTACGGCAACCCGCGCGAGGCGGTCGCGCACCAGCACGACTTCGACTCCGACGGCGGCGTCGTCTTCCACGAGCGCTCGCCGATCAACCCCAAGTCCGTGTACGCGACGTCGAAGGTCGCGGCGGACTTCCTGACGATGAACTACCACGACGCGTTCGGCATCCCCGGCGTCGTCACGCGGATGTTCAACAACTACGGGCCGCGGCAGAACCCGCGCTTCGTCACCGGCACGATCATCACGCAGGCGCTCGAGCGGCCGCGCGTCGAGCTCGGACAGCTCGAGCCGCTCCGCGACTTCTGCTACTGCACGGACGGCGTCCGCGGCCATCTCATGGTCGCCGCGCACGGCATTCCCGGCGACGTCTACGTCTACGGCCAGGGCGAGAACATCTCGATGCGCGACTGGGGCGAGCTGATCCTCCGCGTGGGCGAGGAGGAGGGCCACTGGCCGGGCGACCGCGAGCTGGTGAGCGTGCCCGAGCGCCATCGTCCGGGCGCCAGCGAGGTGCTCGCGCTGAAGGTCGGCTACGAGAAGCTCGCGCGGGAGACCGGCTGGCAGCCGCTCGTCTCCTGGGAGGACGGCGTCCGGCGCACGATCGCGTGGTACGCGGCGAATCGCGACAAGTGGTCCGGCAGGGTCGACTGGATCAGCGCCCGTCGCCCGCGCCGGTCGAATGAAGGCGCTCGTCACCGGCGGCTCGGGCTTTCTCGGCTCCCATCTCGTCGAGCGGCTGGAGGCGGCCGGCCACGACGTCATCGTCCCGCGCAGCGCCGACTACGACCTCACGCACGAGGACGACGCCGCCCGGCTGTTCCGCGAGACCGAGCCGGAGGTCGTCTTCCACCTGGCGGCCGTCGCCGGCGGCATCGGCGCCAACCGCGCCGAGCCGGGCCGCTTCTGGCACGCGAACCTGCTCATGGGCACGCACGTCCTCGAGCAGAGCCGCCTCGCCGGCGTGCGCAAGCTCGTCCTGCTGGGGACGATCTGCTCGTATCCCAAGCTCACGCCGGCGCCGTTCCGCGAGGAGGATCTCTGGAACGGCTACCCCGAGGAGACGAACGCGCCGTACGGCGTCGCGAAGAAGGCGCTGCTCGTCGGCGCCCAGGCCTACCGCGAGCAGTACGGGCTGAACGCGATCACGCTGCTGCCGGTGAACCTCTACGGCCCGCGCGACAACTTCGACCTCGAGACCTCGCACGTCGTCCCGGCGCTGATCCGCAAGATGCTCGAGAGCCGCGACGAGGTCGTGCTGTGGGGCGACGGGACGCCGACGCGGGAGTTCCTCTACGTCGAGGACTGCGCCGAGGGCATCGTCGCTCGCCGCCGAGCGCTACGACGGCCCGGAGCCCGTGAACCTCGGCTCGGGCGAGGAGATCTCGATTCGCGACCTGGCCGCGCTCATCGCCGACCTGACCGGCTTCGAGGGCCGAGATCACGCTGGGACACGTCGAAGCCGAACGGCCAGCCGAGGCGGCTGCTCGACACGACGAAGGCGGCCGAGCTCTTCGGCTTTCGCGCGCACACGAGCCTCCGCGACGGCCTCGAGCGCACGATCGCCTGGTACCGAGAGCACGCGCCAGCACCGCATGACGCAGCGCGTCTGGCGCGCCGCCGTCCGCGCGTGGAACAGCATTCCCCTCCGCGAGCCGTGGCGGCTTGCTCGTGCCGCTGCTCGTCGTCCACTGGCTCGCGCTGCTCGTCTTCACGGCGCGCGTGAACCACAACGGCTGGCTCTTCTACCAGGGCGGCGACCAGATCTGGTTCTGGACGACGAGCTGGCTGCATGGGCCACGGCTCGATCACCGTGCCGATCGGTCTCGCACGGCTGGCCGATGCTGCTCGTGCCGTTCACGTGGATCGGCGGGCCAGGATTCCTCGGCGGCCTCCCCTGGCCGCTGCTGCTGCAGGCGCTCGTCGTCGCGCCCATCGCGCTCTGGTGCGTGTACGAGCTCGGGGCGCGCATCGGCGGCCGGGTGATCGGCTACTGGGCGGCGGCGCTCTGGACGCTCGGGCCCGTACGTCGCGGTCCCGCTCTTCGTCGACCGCTACCACGATCGCTACGTCGACCAGTTCCTGCCGCTTGCCGCTCGGGCTGACCGCGATGGCGGACTACACGGGCACGGTCTTCCTGCTCCTGTCGGCGGTCTTCACGCTCCGCGCCATCGAGAACCGCGACCCCGGCACGGCCGCCGTCGCCGGGCTGGCCGCAGGCTTCGCCGCCGTCGTCAAGCCGTCGAACCTCATCTTCCTCGCCGCGCCGGCAGTCGCCCTGCTCGCCGCCCGCCGCTGGCGCGAGCTGCTCGTCGGCGCCGCCGCGCTCGCGCCGGCAGTGCTCGCGCTCGCCATCTGGAAGTACCGCGGCTACGGCTACCTGCCGGCCTTCGCGTACGCAGGAGACCGTCGTCGCGCTCGGCCCGGACTCGCTGACGGCGCCCTACGACAAGTACGTCGACATCAACTGGGACAACATCGGCGACAACCTCGCGAGCCTGCGCGAGGTGTTCTGGAGCATGCGCGTGCTCCAGTGGCTGCCGTTCGCGGGCGCGATCGCCGTCGCGCGCCGCTCGATCCCCGTGGCGCTGATGCTCTCCGTCTGGTTCTGGGGGTTCTTCGTCCTCAAGGGCTCGTCGGTCGATGCGACCGTCGACAGCGGCGCGTTCTTCCGCTTCCTGCTGCCTGCCATCCCGGCGTTTCTGCTGCTCGCCGCGTCGCTGCCGCTGCTGATCCCGAAGTACGGCGTCGAGCTCGCACGACGGACGGCGTTACCCAGGCCGCGCGCGCTCGGCCGGCGCGCGCTGGTCGCGGCCGCCGTGGTGCTGGGGCTCTTTCCGGTCGTCGCGGCGGCCGCGTCCTCGCCGCTGCGCGGCCCCGACGAGGTGCTCCAGCACATCGAGATCGCCGTGCCGGTCGCGGACATCGAGCTCGAGGCGACGGGGCAGCGCGTGATCCGCCTGCGCTGGTCGGAGCCCGACACGGGCTCGACACGCGTCTTCTACAAGCTCTTCCGCAGCCCGGCCGACGACCGACTACCTCTGCTTCACCGACGGCGACGGCGCCGACCGCTGCACGCTCGTCTCGGTCGAGCTCGACACGCTCCGCAAGACGAGCGCCGTCGACCGGCCCGGCCCGGGCACATGGACGTACAGGGTGGGCGCGGCGGCGAACTGGATCGACGATCCCGAGCTGGGCGACGTCTTCCTGCTCTCGAACCCCGTCACCGTCACCGTTCCTTGACATCACGGCGGTGGCCTCGCGAGGCGCTCGGGCTGGCCGGGCTGCTCGCGGTCGCCGCGTTCGTCTACATCCGCGGCGTGGAGGCGGCGGCGAACTACGACGAGGGCGTCTACCTCGCCTCGCTCGACGCGCTCCGCCACGGGCAGGAGCTGGGGACGGACGTCTACGCGTCGCAGCCGCCCGGCTTCTACGTCCTGCTGCAGGCGCTGTCCTTCCTGCCGGGGGACGGCGTGGAGGGAATCCGGGTCGCGTTCATGCTCGTCGCGCTCGTCGGGCTCGGAGCCGCGTACGCGATCGGCCGGCAGCTCGCCGGCGTCGTGGGGCGCATTCGGCGCGGCCGGCCTGCTCGCGATCACGGCGCCCTGGCCGGTGCAGGCCGCGCGCGTCCAGGCGGACACGGCCTCGGTAGCCCTCGCGCTCTGCGCCGTCGCAGTCGCGTTCTACGCACGCCGCTGCTCGTGGCGCTGGGCGCGCGGTCGGCGTGCTCGCCGGGGCCGCGATCTCCGTCAAGCTGCTCGCGCTCTCCGGTGCTCGCGCCGCTGGCTGTGCTGCTCGTCGCACGACGCTCGTGGCGCGCCGCGGGCGCGGCGCTGGCCGGTGCGCTGCGCTCGTCTGGGCGGTGCTCCTGATCGCGTACGCCGGCGCGCTCGGCGAGCTGTGGGAGTCCGTCGTCGTCGGATCACCGCGACGCGCGCGGGCTCGGGCCCTCGTGCTGGCGACAACGTCGAGCGAGTGCTGCTGCACCCGCTCGACTGGCGGACGCCGGCCGGTGTCCTCGTGCCGCTCGGCCTCGTCGCCGCAGTCGTGCTGCTCCGTCGGGTGGAGCTGCTCGCGCTCGGCGCGTGGATCGCGGCGTCGGCGCGTCTTGCTCGTCGCTCAGCAGCCGCTGCTCGACCATCACTTCGTCCTGCTCGCGGCCACCCTCGCCGTACCCGCCGGGGCGGGGCTCGGCGCGGCGGTCGCGCGCGTCCCGGTACCGGCGCGCTACGCCGTCGCCGGCGTTGCGGCGCTCGCCCTGGCGGTCGGCTTCGTCCAGGAGGAGCGCCGGCTCTGGCGCCAGGACGGCGATCCTCCCGGCGTCACCTGGGCGGCCGATCAGCTGCGCCGACGGACGCAGCCGGACGAGCTCGTCGGCACCGACCTCCCGATCGTCGCGTACCTCGCCGACCGGCGCGTGCCCGGGCAGCTCGTCGACTCGTCGTTCGTCCGGCTGGGCACCGGATCGCTGACCGACGCCGAGATCCTCGACGCAGCTCGAACGGGCGTCCGGCGGTCGTCGTCGGCCGGCTCTACGCCGAGCAGGCCTGCGCTCGATTGCGCGCGCTTCGCGGAGCGTTATCCGCGGCAGCTGACGGACGAGGGCGTCACGATCTATCTCGCTCCCTGAGCCTTCTCCTCGAGGATCGCGAGCCGCTGCGCGAGGGTGACGTTCTGGTCGACGAGCTTCGAGATCGCCGTCGAGTAGTCGAGCAGCACGAGCAGGATGAAGAACACGGCCACCGCGAACAGCACGGCCGGCGGATACGTCTCCACGCCGAACCAGTCGGCGATCGTCGCCGTCGCCGATCGCCAGAGCGAGAGCACGAGCAGCACGATCCCGGTCACGAGCCAGAGCAGCGCGTAGCGCTCCTTCAGGCGCCGCTTGCGGATCAGCTCCAGCACGACGAGCACGAGCAGCACCGAGGCGATCGCGCCCGCGATCGAGAAGGTGAGCGGCGTCACCGCTTGTCTCCCGGGGACGGCCTGGCCGCGGAAGATCGCGACGAAGAGCGCGAGCAGCACCTTGAGCAGAAAGTACGTGGACTTGAGGACGCCGTGGGACGACGTGCCCGCCAGCCGCTCGCGCATCGGGGCGGGAACCTCGACCCGGCGCAGGCGGTGCTTCGCGACGAGCACGGTCGCCTCGACCTCGGGGAACTCGTGCGGGTAGTCGTTCGCGAAGAGCTCGATCGCGTCGCGGTTCAGCGCCTGGAAGCCGGACGACGGGTCGGTGACGTGCTGCCGCGCCACGAGCGATGCCGCGCCGGCGAGGATGCGGTTGCCGATGTTGCGGTGCGCGGACTGCTTGTAGCCGCCGTCGGCGAGGTAGCGCGAGCCGACGGCGACGTCGGCCTCGCCGTCGAGCACGGGCGCGATCAGCGCCGGGAGGTGCGCAGCGTCGTGCTGGCCGTCCCCGTCGAGGCGCACGGCGAGCTCGAAGTCGTTCTCGAGCGCGTAGCGGAAGGCGGTCTGCACCGAGCCGCCGATGCCGAGGTTGTACGGGAGCGTCAGCACACGCGCGCCCTTCTCCTCGGCCACCTCGGTCGTGCGGTCGCCGGAGCCGTCGTCCACGACGACGACCTCGAAGCCGGGATCGAAGGCGCGGATCTCGTCGATCACGCGCGCGACGGAGCCCTCCTCGTTGTAGGCCGGCACGATCGCGAGCCGCCGCAGGGCCGCGAGCCGGGGATCCGGGTCAGACACGTGCAACTGGCAGGCGCCTGCGACTCGATGCCGATCAGCGCGAGCAGCTGCCGTGCGCGATGGAGGAACGTGTGCTCGTCGAGCGCCCGCTCGCGCGCCGCGCGGCCGAGCTCCTCCAGGCGGCCCGCGTCGCCGAGCAGCTCCTCGTACGTCGCCACGGCCTCGTCGGCGCTCGACACGACGACGAGCTCGCGGCCGGGCTCGAACCAGCGCTCGATGCCCTCGTGCGGGTTGGAGACGATGGCCGCGCCGGACATGGCGAGCTCGAACGGCCGCGACGTGGACGACGCGGGAACGGTCGCGTGCGGCCGCCGCGTGATGTTGAGGTTGATGCGCGCAGCCGAGATCGCGTTCGAGAAGACGTTGAACGGCACGTCGCCGACGTACCGCGCCGCTGCCGGTGTCGGCGCGGAAGTCGTTGCCGCCGAGCGTGAAGTCGACCTGCGGCAGGCGGCCGGCTGGGCTCGATCACGAGCGCGTCGATCCACTCGGCGCGGAACTTCTCCCCGTACCCGTAGAAGAAGACGTCGGTCGTCTTCTCGACCGGCAGCGGCCGGAAGAGCTCGGGGTCGGCGCCCCAGAAGACCGCCTCGGCGCGGCGCGCGCCGAGCTCGCGCAGCCGCTCCAGGCCGCCCTCGGAGTTGGACACGACGAGGTCGTACTCGGACGGATCGGCGCCGTGGTAGTAGTTGAAGCCGGTGTCCATGCCGCCGAACTCGGGCAGGCTCATCGGCACGTCGCCGTCGTAGAAGACGACCGGCACGGAGAACCGCTCGCGGAGCTTCGTCGCCACGCCGCGCAGGTGGCTCATCGGCACGGTGAAGACGACGACGGCGTCGACGTCCCCCTCGCGCTCGAGGATCCGCTCGAGGTGGCGCTGCCAGCGCGGCGTCACCCAGCGCCAGATCACGTCGCGGACGAGCTTGTCGGTCGTCGTGTCGGGCGGGCTCTCCTCGGCACGCCGGATGTGCGTGTCGCCCTTGATGCGGGCGACGAGGTCGCGGCCGCCGGCGAACAGCTCACCCTCGCGGTAGCAGGGGTTCTGCTCGGTGCGCCACCACGGCGCCTGCGACGGGCCGGCCGCGGTACGGCGTGACGATGAGGTCGACGCCCGCCTCGTGCAGGCCCTTCCACAGCTGCCACCACGCCGGCGTGCAGCCGTACTTGAAGTCGAGGTCGATCGCCGACGCTACCGCGAGGATCTTCGGCGGCTTCACGGCGGGAGTATGGCGATCAGTACGCACCCGCGCTGCGAGATCACCGCCGGGATCGTGCGCGCGAGGATGGTGATGTCGAGCCAGATCGACCAGTTGTCGAGGTAGTAGAAGTCGAGGCGCACGAGGTCGTCGAAGGAGAGGTTCGAGCGGCCGGAGATCTGCCAGAGGCCGGTCATTCCCGGCAGCACGAGGTAGCGCTTCAGATGCCACTCCTCGAGCAGGCTGAAGTCGCGTGTCGGCAGCGGGCGCGGACCGACGAGGCTCATCTCGCCGCGCAGGACGTTGACGACGTTCGGCACCTCGTCGAGCGAGAAGCGCCGGAGGAAGCGGCCGACGCGCGTCACGCGCGGGTCGTCGCGGATCTTGAACAACGCGCCCGGCGCCTCGTTCGCGTCCTCGAGCTCCGCCTGCTGCTCGGCGGCGTCGGCGTACATCGTCCGGAACTTCAACATCCCGAACTCGCGCTCGCCGAGGCCTACGCGGCGGTCGCTGTAGAGAACCGGGCCGCGCGACGTGAGCTTCACGGCGGCCGCGATGGCGAGCCAGAGGGGCAGGCCGACGACGAGCACGATGAGCGAGACGATGACGTCGAAGGCCCGCTTCAGCGCCCAGTCCAGCGCCTACGAGCACCGGCGGCCTGATCTCGAACAGCGGGATGCCCTGGCCGGGCACGTAGTCGGCGTGCTTCGGTCAGCAACTCGGTCGTGCTCGGCGCGATCCGGACGCGCACGCCCGCGCGGTGCGCCTGGTCGACGAGCTCGAGCAGCTCGCGCTCGCCGAAGTCGGAGTCGGTGACGATCAGCTCGTCCACGTGCTGGCCGGCGAGCACCGCTCGTAACGATTCGGCGCTCCCGAGACGGGGCAGCGGCACGTCGGCCTCTTCCTGGCCCGACACGACGCCGAGCAGGTCGTAGTCGATGCCGCTGCGACCGGCGCCGAGCGTCCGGTAGAGATGCAGGAGGTGCTCGCCCTCGCCGACCAGCACGGCGCGGCGGCGAATGCCGAGCATGTGGAAGATCTCGCGCGTGACGACGTCGTAGCTCGCCCGGAAGAGGCCGATGAGCACGGCGGCGATCACGAGCGTCGTCGGGATGAGGCCGAAGGTCGAGAACTCGTGGCCGGTGCCGATCCCGAAGGCGAACGTCAGCAGCGCAACGAGGAAGAGCGACGAGACGACGCTTGCCCGAAGCCGGGCGACGCTCGCGGCTCGCGTAGAGCCGACCCTGCGAGAACACGAGCACCATGACGAGCGAGACGAACGGCAGCCACTCGCGTCTCCGCCTCCCAGAGCACGCCCCAGAGGATCGGCGTGTTCCCGTAGTACACCTCCCGCAGCGCGAGCGCGAGCGTAGAGCGCGAGCGCGAGCCCGCAGATGTCGAGGACGATGAGGAGTCGCGACGCCGAGGACGCGGAACACCGCCGGCCGCAGCTGCGCGCGGGCAAAGGCGTACGGCTTCGCGCGCCGGATGTCTCCGAGGTCGCGGCGCTCGTCCGGCGCGCCGGCGGGCTGCTCCGAGGGCGCGGGCTCGCTTGCCACGGAAGTATCAGTGTACGGCGAAGCTCCGCTGGGGGAGGCCGTTTGCGGCCTCGCGGAGGCGGTCGAGATCCGTCACCTCGCACCGCCGTGACAGGGCTACGAGGGCGACGCGCAAGGCGGCGCGGCGCTTGGATGACAGCAGGTCGGTGTCGTGGAAGTACACGTGGACGTAGTCGGGCAGGGATCGCCAGCGCCGCCCGCGCGGCCATCCCGAGCGAATGGGTGGCAGGAAGCTCGAGCAGGCGGCCTCCGGTCGGCAGCGTGAGCCACGCGGGCTCGTCGGCGGCGAGCCGCGGGCTCGCCCTCGGCCAGGTAAGAAGGGACGAACGCCGTACCCGTGCAGTCGGCGTAGCCGAGCTCCGCCAGCACTGCCGCAACGTCCCCGTCGATGTACCAGCCGCCGCCGCAGAACAGCCGCGGCTCGAGACCCTGATCGCGCAGCCACAGCGCCTCGCGGCGGACTCGCTCTGCGTGTTCATCCCCGCCGGAGCGAGGACGCGCGTGCGCCGGGCCTACGAAGTGCGTGTGATGGCCGAGCGGGCCCTGCTCCGCGGCCGCGCGCGCCCGCTCCAGCCAGAGCTCGGGGTCTTCGCCGGCACCCTCGTCGGGCGGGCGTAGCAGCGCCGCGATCGCAAAGCCGCCCGGGCGTCGTTGTTGCAGACGCGTAAAGAGCTGCCAGCAACGGTCGTCCAGAACACGCTCGACATGGCAGGAGACGACGGCCTGACCGCTTGCTACGATAGTCGCACTCCTCCGCGGAAAGTGCGCCGCGTAAGCGACCGCACTTTCCGCGGCCAAGTACCGTTTGCTCGTCCGTGTGCGGCATCTGCGGATTCCTAGCACCCTCCGGCGAGCCGAGACACGGCCCTCGTCGAGGAGATGAACGCCGCGCTCTTCCACCGCGGGCCGGACGAGGGCTCGGTCGACGCCTTCGGTCGCTGTGCGCTCGGCAACCGGCGCCTGCGCATCATCGACCTCGTCACCGGCAGCCAGCCGGTCGAGAACGAGGCCGGCGACGTCGTCTGCGTCTTCAACGGCGAGATCTACAACTTCCTCGAGCTCCGCGAGCAACTGGCGAAGGCGCGGGCACGAGATCCGCGGCACGGGGGACACGCCGGTCCTCCCGCACCTGTACGAGGAATATGGGGCTCGCTTCGCCGAGCATCTGTCGGGGATGTTCACGGTCGCGCTGTGGGATCGCAGCCGTGAGCGCCTCGTCCTCGCCCGCGACCGTGTCGGCAAGAAGCCGCTGCTCTGGACGCGGCTGCCCGACGGCGGCGCTCGCGTTCGCCTCGGAGCTGAAGGCGCTGTTGCGCCTGCCCGGCGTGTCCCGCGAGGTTGATCCACACGCCGTCGACGCGTTCCTCGCGCTTCAGTACGTCCCCGGCGGCACGGGCCTCATCGGCGTCGAGAAGCTGCCGCCCGGACACGTGCTCGTCGCCGAGGGCGGCACGGTTCGCGTCGAGCGCTACGCGCGACTCGAGCAGCTCGGCCCCGAAAGCGAGGGTGACTGGCTCGCGCTCGTTCGCGAGCGCGTCGAGGCCGCGGTACGCCGGCGCCTGATCTCGGACGTGCCGCTCGGTGCGCTGCTTTCGGGCGGCATCGATTCGAGCATCGTCGTCGCACTCATGGCCCAGGCGTCGGCACAGCCCGTGCGGACATTCACGGTCGGCTTCGGCGACGAGGGCTACGACGAGCGGCGGTACGCCCGCACGCTGGCGAAGCGCTATGCGACAGAGCACGAGGAGATCGTGCTCGAGGCGGACGTCGCCGAGGCGCTGCCCCGGCTGGCCGAGGCATTCGACGAGCCGCTCGGAGACGATGCGGCGCTGCCGCTCTTCCTCGTCTGCGAGGCCGCGCGGCGGCACGTCACGGTCGCGCTCACGGGCGATGGCGGTGACGAGTCCTTCGCGGGCTACGAGCGCTACGTCGCCCACGAGCTCGCGGGACGGCTGCACGTCCCCGGCGTGGGGACGGCGGCGCGGGCACTGCGCTCGATGGGCAGGGAACGGCGCTCGACGGCCGTGCGCGCCGCGCGTCTCCTGGAGGCCGCCGCCTCACAGCCCGGCGAGCGCTACGGAAAGCTCATGGAGGTCTTCCCTGCGGAGACGCGCGTCGACCTCCTCGACGCCGACTTCCTGCCGCGCCCCTCACCGGCCTGGCAGCTCCTCGGGCCGCCGCCGGCAGCCGGCATCGCAGGGTTGCAGCTGCTCGACGTCCAGACATATCTCCCCGGCGACCTGCTCCTGAAGGCCGACATCGCGTCGATGGCGCACTCGCTCGAGCTGCGCTCGCCGCTCCTCGACTGGGACGTGCTCGAGCTCGGCGTCTCGCTGCCGCCCGAGCTGAAGACGAAAGGCCGGCGGGGGAAGGAGGCGCTCCGCCGCGCATTCGCGCCCGACCTTCCCGAGGAGATCGCGGAGCGGGGCAAGTCGGGCTTCGGCGTGCCGCTCGCCGACTGGTTCCGCATCGGAGTTGCGCGACCTCGCCGGCGACGTGCTGCTCGACGCCCGGGCGAGGAGCCGTGGCCAGCTCCGGCCGCATGCTGTGGAGCGCCTGCTCTCCGATCATGTCGCCGGGCGAGCCGACCACGGGCACGGGTTGTGGTGCCTGCTCATGCTCGAGCTGTGGCAGCGGACCCACCTCGATAGGTGACGCGCCGCGCCGCATATGCCGTCGTCGCGGCGGCGGCTGTCGTGCCTCGGCTCGTGGTGCTGCTGCACGAGCGGGGCGACATCCTCGCGTCATTCACGGAGAAGAGCGACCGATTCGCGCGCACGTTCGTCGACGACGGCACGTTCGGCTTCATCCCGGGCGAGCCGTCTGCGTGGACGCAGCCGCTGTATTCCTTCTTCCTCGTCCCGATCTACTGGATTGCCGGGCGCGAGTGGTGGTCCGTCGGCTTTGCCCAGATCGTCGTCGCCGCTGCCACCGCGCTCGTCGTCTACGAGACGGGGCGCAGGTTCCTCTCGCCGCGAGCGGGTCTCGTGGCCGCGCTCGTGGCGACGCTGAGCCCATACCTCGTCTGGCACGACGTTCACGTCAACCGCGAGCTCCTCGATCAGCTGCTGGCGGCGGTCGTCGTCTTCTTGACGCTCCTCGTCGGTGAGCGCCGTGGTGGGCCGGCCGCGGCAGCGTTGCTCGGGCTTGCGCTCGGCCTCGCGATCCTCGGCAACTCCCGCCTCGTGCTGCTGCCGCTCGTCATCGCCGGATACCTCCTCTGGCGCAGGAAGGGATGGCAGACCGTGGGCGTCACATTGGCGGCCTGCGTGGTGGCGCTTCTCCCATGGCTCGTGCGCAACGACGTCAACGTCGGCTGCTTCACGCTGACGACCGACTCGCGCGCGCTCTGGAAGGCGAACAACCTCGCGACATACGACGTCCTCGACCGCGGACGCTGGATCGACGACGTCCCCAACCTGCGCGGGCGCGCCTCCGTGGCCGGAGCTGGCGGCCGATCTGACAGTCCAGGGCAGGCCGACGACGGTGGACGAGTGCGCGCAGATGCGGCTCTACCGGCGGGAGGTAATCGACTTCTGGCAGGAGCACCCCGGCGAGAAGGCGCGCTTGATGGGGCAGGCGGCGCGGATGCTCTGGGATCCGCGCTCGATTCGGACCGAGGGGCGAGCCGAGGCCGGCGGCTTCGTCGACGACGCCCGCACGTGGGCACAGCCGGTGTACATGATCCCGCTCTACGTGCTCGCCGTGATCGGCCTCGTCGTCATGCCCAGGCGGATCGCCGTGCTCTTCGTCGCGCTGCTGGCGTACAACACGCTCGCAGCGCTCGTGTTCGCGGGCGCGACGCGCTACCGCGTGCCGTGGGACTTCGTGCTCGCGCTCGCGGCCGGCGCTGCAGTCGTCTGGCTCCTCGATCGGCGGCGAAGCCGCCCGTCCGCGAAGCGGACCGGGGAAGGGGTCTGGGGGAACCGGGAGGTTCCCCCAGCGCGTGAGCTGATGAGGGTGGTGCACGTACACCGGATCGGCGGCATCGGCGGGTCGGAACGGCACGTGCTGACGCTGCTGCCGGCGTTGGCCGCGAAGGGGGTCGACGTGCGCTTCGTCGGGCTCGACATGCCCGGCGCGGATCCGTTCTATGCCGAGCTCGATGTCCCATTCGAGCGGCTGGGCGCGGCCGTGGCAACTGCAGGGTGCGCTGAGGCGCGCCAAGCCAGACCTCGTGCACACCCATCTCGTCCACGCCGACGTCTACGGCGCGGTCTCGACGCTGACGCCGATCGTCTCCACGAAGCACAACCCCGACCCGTTCCGCGCCGGGCCGTGGCGCTTCGCGGAGCGCATGCTTGCTCGGCGGGCCAGGCGGATCGTCGCCATCAGCGATGCGGTTCGCCGCTTCAACGTGGAGGACGTCGGGCTGCCCGAGGAGAAGATCGAGGTCATCCACTACGGGCTCGACGCGCTTCCCGAGCCCTGGGCCGAGAACCCCGAGCTGCCGATTCCCGACGATGCGCCACTGCTGCTGTGCGTCGCACGGCTGGCGCCGCAGAAGGGCGTGGATACGGCGATCCGCGCGCTCCCGTCGATCCCCGACGCGACATTGCTCGTGCTGGGCGAAGGGCCCGAGCGGGCACGCCTCGAAGCGCTCGCCCACGAGCTGGGCGTGGCCGAACGCATCCTCATGCCGGGCAGGGTCGGCGATGTTGCGGCCCTCTACCGCCGCTGCGACGTCCTCGTCCACCCGGCGCGCTGGGAGGGCTTCGGTCTGGCCATGTTGGAGGCGATGCTCGCGGGAAGGCCCGTCGTGGCCGCCGACGCAGGGTCAGCGCCTGAGCTCGTCGCCGACGGCATGACTGGCTTCCTGTTTCCGCCCGAGGAGGCTGAAGCGCTGGCGCGAGACGTCGTGAGGGCGCTGGCCGACTGGATGTACGGAACGCTCGGCCTGGGCCGCGCGCGGTCGCTGTTCTCGGTCGCGCGGATGACGCAGCGAACGCTCGCCGTCTACGAGAGCGCCCTTTCGTAGAGCTGCTCGGTGCGCTCGATGCAGCGCTCCTCGAGGAACTCCGGCGAGCGCGCGCCGGCGACCAGCCTCGCCCATTCGCGCCGCCCGGTCGAGATCGCCGGCGACCTCGACGATCGCGCGGGAAAGGGGCTCCGCTTCGCCCGGCGTCACGAGCACGCCGGTCTCACCGTCGGCGACGAGCTCGCCGAGCCCGCCGATCGACGCTGCGATCACCGGCCGCGCGCGCTCCATCGCCTCGAGCGCCACCATGCCGAACCCTTCGCCCATCGACGGTACGACGATGACGGCCGACCGTTCGATCGCGTCCTGGATCGGCGACACGTAGCCGAGGAAGCGCACCGCGTCCTCGACACCGAGCTCGCGGGCGAGCGCCTTCAGCGCCGGCTCCGAGCGGCCCGCGGCCGGCGATGTCGAGCGTCAGGCCGGGCACCTGCTTCCTCGCCTCCGCGAACGCACGCAACAGCACGATGTGCCCCTTGATCGGGATCAGCCGGCCGACGCAGAGCAGCCGCGGCGCCGACTCCGCGTACGGCGAAGGCTCGCCGCGCGGCGCGATGCCGTAGTGGACGATCTCGAAGTCCTCCGCGTCGAAGCCCTCTGCCTCCTCGAGGTACTGCGCGAGCCCGCGCGAGATGGCGATGTGCACGTGGGCGAGGCTGGCAACGCCACGGTCGGCCATCGCGAAGGCGCGCCCCTCTCGGAACTCGTTGAAGCCGTGCTTCGTCGACACCCGAACCGGCACGCCCGCGAGTGCGCCGGCGATCTGTCCGTACGCGTCGGCGTGGACGAGGTGCGTGTGGAGGATCGTCGGGCGCTCGCGGCCGACGTACGACACGAGCCGCATGAACGCGGCCGGGTCGAAGTCACGGGCGATCGGGATCGCGTCGAGCGGCACGCCGCGTGCCTCGAGCTCGCGAGCGAAGTCCCACGCGCCGGGCTCGTGCTCGTGGAGCATCAGCATGCGCACGTCCCAGCCGCGCTCGGCCAGGCGCGGCAGCAGCGACAGCAGGTGGGCCTCGGAGCCGGAGATGCCGGCCACCTTCTGGAAGTGCAGGATCTTCGCGCCGTTCGTGCTCATCGCTGGGCCACCTCGAGGATACGTTCGGCCCAGTGTTGGACGGAGTGACCCGCGGCGACTCGCTCGCGCAGGACCCTTCCGATCGAGGCGCGCTGCGCCGGCGTCATCATCGCCAGCCTCTCGATGCGCGCCGCCAGCTGCTCGGGGTCGTCGCGCGGGAACTGGAGCGGCACGAGCAGGCCGTCCAGCAGCTCGTCGAAGACGGGGTTCGACGCGATGACGGGCAGGCAACTCGCCCCCGCCTCGTAGACGATCTTGTCGGGGGCACCAGCCTCCATGTTGTTGACCAGGCAGTCGGCGCGGCCGAGGATCTCGGGCACCTCGGAGCGCAGCACCGCGGCGTCGAGGCGAACTCGCGAGTCCAGGCCGAGCTCTCCGACGAGCCGCTCGAGTTGGCCGCGGTGCTCGCGCTCGGCTGCCGACAGCGCCGGGCCGTGCACCTCCAATCGCACGTCGAGGCCGTGTTCCGCGGCCAGGGCAACGCCGCGGACGATCGTCTCCAGTCCCTTCGCGCGCGAGTAGCGGCCGAGCGAGGCGACGCGGAAGTCGTTCGCACGCTGGCCCTCGGGCCGGCAGGGGAACTCGTCGAGGTCGATGCCGTGTCCGATGGCGACGACCTTCGGCCGAGTCGATCGGGAAACGAGCGCTCGGTCGACGGACGCGACGGCCGTCGCTGCCTTCTCCGCCGCCTCGAGCGTCCGCGTGCGCTTCCAGTGCGTGAACCAGAGCACGAGCGGCACGCCGAGCGGCCGCGCCAGCGGCGCCGCCAGGACGGCATAGATCGGGCACATGTGGGCGACGATCGCCGTCGGCCGCGGACGAAGCTCCCCGCGAGCGCGGCCTCGAACTTCGGCCGCGCCCGGCCTTCGTGCGCGAGGCGAAGCTCAGGCTGCGGCAGTTGTCGGGCAAGCGTGCCTGGCAGCACGCGGTCGGCGAGCACGACGACCTCGTCCACGAGCTCTGCGAGCGCGCG
Organism: uncultured Actinomycetes bacterium; assembly: GCA_963830835.1. Taxonomy (GTDB): domain Bacteria; phylum Actinomycetota; class Thermoleophilia; order Gaiellales; family Gaiellaceae; genus PALSA-612. Next base: position 91,631 of record CAWHNJ010000011.1, read on the forward strand.
GATCTTCGGCACGGTCGCGGCGAGGGCCGGGTGCCCAGGGTCGACCTGCTGCGTGATGAAGATGAGCCGGCGCATCAGAAGAAGTCGGTGTCGCCGAGGGTGACGCGCCATGCACGCGGATCCGTGTTCAGCCGCCCGGCAAGGGCCTTGCCCATGAAGTTCAGCGTCTGCGGTGTCGGCAGAAACCCGGCCTTGAGGTACGCAGCCCGCTGCTCTGGCGCGGGCAGCGCGAACTGGACCCGAGCTTCGGCCAGCCCGCGCGCCTCGCGCAGCAGCTCCGAAGAGCCGACGTGGTCGGCGAGCACGGAGATCGTCCGTCCCTTGTGGCGCTTCGCCGGCCAGACGACGGCATATCCGCGGTCGCCGGCGACCATCTCGTAGCCGCGAGGTGAGTCGAGATAGCGCCAGCGAAGGTACTCGTCGTCGCGGACCACGTGATTCGGCCAGCCTCGCCGCCGAATCCGACTCGATCGGGCGCAGCCCGCCTTCGGAGGCAGTCCCCCACGCCGGTCTTGCCCAGACGCGGAGCTTGCCGATCGGCCTCCAGCCGAGCGGGCCGAGGAAGAGGGGCGCCGTCGGCGCGCTCGCGAAGGCGAGCACGCAGGCGACACCCATCTCCTGAGCCTCCCGCTCGTGCTTGCGCTCCAGCTCGACGAAGATGCCGCGGCCTCGCGCCGACGGATGCGTGACGGCGTGCACCGAGAAGCTCGCGGTGTCGAGCTCGCCGTCGAGCACCGCGGCGTACAGCGAGTGCCCGGCGACACCGACGACCTGTCCGTCCAGGACGGCGACCGACCGGAGCGACCCGGCGGGATTGCCGTCGAACCACCAGTCGAACTCGTCGCCCGACATCGCGCCATCGCCCCACGCGCCGCGCAGCAGCCGCAGGTAGTCCTCGCGATGCTCGGGCTCGTAGCCGACCAGCCGGAAGTCGCTCATTTACTGGACGTGCCGAGGGCTGCGTTGAACCAGCGTCGCGCATGCGTGCCCGCCACCGTGTCCTTGACGCCGATGAGGTCGCAGGCGCCGGCGAGCACGAGCTCGAACGTCCGCGCCGGGTAGGGCTCGACGTTGTAGCGGTGGAGCTGAAGCGGGTCGGTCTGCGGCCCGTTCGCGCCGGAGATCGAGGTGAAGGCGACCTCGTAGCCTGCCTGCTTGAGCAGGCTCAGGTGGACGAGCCGGTAGTGCGCCTCCGAGCCCTTCACGTAGGCGAACGCGCGCACGGGTCGTCCCAGCGCCTCCTCGAGGCGAAGCTTCGACAGCGTGATCTCGCGCGCGGCTTCGTCTACTTCGAGATCCGCGAGCGGCCGGTGCCCGATGCCGTGCGACTCGACGCGCACGCCCGCGGCATCGAGGTCGGCGAGGTCCGACCACTGCAGCGTCCGGTTGAGAATCCCGCGGCTGGCCAGGTGCTCGTCGTGCGGCAGCGGCCGCGAGGAGTCGAGGTAGCCGATGGGCACGAACAGCACGGCCGGATAGCCGTACTGCTCGAGCACGGGCACCGCGTTTTCGAGGTTGTCGCGATAGCCGTCGTCGAACGTGATCAGCACGGCGACTTCCGGCAGGGCGACGCCCTCGACGTAGTAGGCGAGCACGTCGTCGAGCGAGACCGGCGTATACCCGAGCTCGCCGAGCTGCGCGAGCTGCTCGTCGAAGAGCGAGACCGGCACCGTGACCGAGTTCTCGGGCTGGTCGTTGACCTTGTGGTACATGAGCACGCGCAGCGCTCGCCCATCGCGACCGTTGACGACCCCGGCGCCCGTCGCCGCCTCGCCGAGCGTGCGGTAGACGCCGTTCTTGAGCAGCTGCTTGAGCTCGTCGGCCCTCACGGAGAATCAGTTTAGAGCGGCGTCCACGAGCTCCTTCGTGCGTGCGGCGAACTCGTCCGCGGTCTGGTTCCAGTCCGAGAAGCGGGCCGAGGCCGCCGCTCCCAGCCGCTGCGCCACGTCGCGCTGCCCGAGGACCGTGACGAGAGCGTCCGCCAGCCCGGCCGTGTCCTCCGGATCGACGAGCAGGCCCTGGACGCCGTCGTCGACGAGATCGAGGACGCCTCCCGCACGGCTCGCGACAACGCCCCGGCCGCGCGCGAAGGCCTCGATGACGACACGCCCGAGGCCTTCGTGACGGGAAGGCAGCACGAGCAGCGTCGCGTCGTCGAGCGCGGAGGCGACGCCCTCCGGCGTCAGCTCGTCGACGACCTCCACGCGATCCGGCAGGTCAGCGGCGAGACGGTCGACATCTGCGCGAAGTGGCCCCTTGCCGACGACGACGAGCCTGGCGTCAGCGACACGGTCCGCCACGCGACGCCACGCGGCGACGAGCCCGTCGATGTTCTTGTACCGCTCGAGCACGCCGACGAAGAGCGCGGTGGGCGTCTCGGGCAGCGCCGCGAATGGGCCGCTCCGTGAAGACGGAGAGGTCGGTGTACGTGGGAAAGACCGCGTCGGGCAGCTCGCCGCGCTCCGCCTTCACCAGCGTCGCCGTGTAGAGGGAAAGCGCACGGACGGCGTCGGCGTGGCGCACGCCGTAGCGGTCGAGCGCATCGACGAGCGGCGACAGGAGCCGCCGTCCACCCGCGCCGTAGAGCCGCGTCGAGTGGCGCCAGTCGCCGTGCACTTCGCAGATCACCTTCGCGCGCGGCCCACCTGCCAGACGCCGGCCGACCATCACGAGCGTCGCCGTCCGCGGGTCTTCGGCGACGATCGCCTCCGGCCGGAACGCCCGGATCGCCCGCCGCACGCGGAACGGAAGGCGCGTGTAGAACGCAATCCCGTCCGCGAACGACGCCGGCGAGACCAGCTCGAAGCGTCCGCTCGACCGCGCCCCGTCGGCAGCGCTGGCCAGCACGCGGTAGTCGAGCTCGTGGCCGACCGCCTCCCACTTCCGCTCCAGCCACGAGGGCAGCGGCAACCGATAGCGGGTGCGACCGACGAAGAGCACGCGAGGCTTCATCTCGCTTGCACTGCCTGTTCCACGAGCGCGGCCGTCCGCTCGGCGAACTCCTCGGGCGTGAACAGGAACGCGTTCGCACGTTCGCGCGCAGCGCCGCCCATGCGCTCGGCTTCGGCGCGAGCGGTGAGCAGCGTCGTAGCGGCCGCCGCGATCCCTGCGACGTCGTCAGGATCGACGAGGATGCCGCTCACTCCGTCCTCGACGACGTCCGGGATGCCTCCCACGCGTCCGCCGACGACGGCGCGGCCGCGGCACATCGCCTCCAGCACGATGCGCGGCGTTCCCTCGGCGCGTGATGGGAGCAGGAGAAGCCAGGCCTCGTCGAGCGCCCTGACGATGGCGTCCACAGGCTCCCTCGGCGTCCAGGTGACACGGTCGGGGAGCTCGGCGACGAGGCGCTCGACGACATCGCGGCGGTGCCCGTCGCCGACGAGCCTCAGCGACACACCGGGCACACGCTCGGCGATGAGCCGCCAGGCGGCCGCGAGGTTCTCGATGTTCTTGTACGGCTCGAGCACGCCGACGAAGAGCGCCTTCGGCTCCGGGGGCAGCTCGGCGCGCGGCCGCTCCGTGAACGCCTCGAGGTCGGTGAAGGCCACAAACGCTGCCGCCGGCTCCACGCCCGCCTCGCGGGCAAGCCCGGTCGTGTACGGCGAGAGCGTCCGCACCGCGTCCGCGCGGCGCAGCGCCCATGGAGCGAGGCGGTCGGTGACAGGCGACAGCACGCGCGCGAAGCGGCGAGCCGTACAGCCGCGAGAACGTCCGCCAGTCCCCGTGCAGCTCGACGATGAGCGCCGCGCTCGAGCGTGCGAGCCCGCGGCCGGCGAGCACCGCGAGGGCCTCGTACGGGCTCTGCGTCGTCACCGCGTCCGGCCGGAACCGCCGCAGCTCGCGCGCGACGCGAAAAGGCAGCGCACCGTAGAAGGCCGCGCCGTCGAGCGCGGGCAGCCGCGGCCAGAGGCTGAATGTCTCGTCGCTCCGCGAGCCGTCTGCCGACGACGCGACGACTCGCACGTCGAGCGCTCCGCGCAGCGCGTCGAACTTCCGCTGGAGGCTCTCGGACAACGGGAGCGCATAGCGCGTTCGGCCGACCATGAGCAACCTCCTCACGTCGCCGCCTCTTCGAGCACTGCCTCGACCCGCGCGAGCGTCTGCTCCTGCCCGTACTCGGCGACCGACGGAGCGGCGGCGGCGGCGAGTCGCTCCCGGAGGCCGCGCTCGCCGTAGAAGCGAGTGATCGCTACGGCGAGAGCGCCTGCGTCGCCCGGCGGCACGAGCAGGCCGTTCTCGCCGTCTGTCACCACCTCGGGCACGCCGCCCACGCTCGTCGCGATCACCGGGGTTCCGACCGCGAGCGACTCGACGACCGTGTGCGGGAAGTTCTCCCACGTCGAGGTGAGCAGGCTCGCGTCGGCGCCGCGAAAGAGCCCCAGCACCTCCTCGCGCGGCAGCGAACCGAGGAACCGCACGCGCCCACCGATCTGCAGGTCATCGACACGGCGCTCGAGGCGTGCCCGCTCGGGCCCGTCCCCGGCGATGAGCAGCGCGACTCCGGCCACCCGCGCGATGGCCTCCAGGCCGACGTCGAGGGATTTCTGACGGCCGATCCGGCCCGCGAACGCGAGCGTCGGGCCGACGATGCCGAACGCGGCCCGTGCCTCCTCCCGCGGCGGCAGCCGCGGGAGCTCGGGCGCCGGGTTCGGGATCACGAGCGTTCGCTCGGGCGGCACGCCCCAGGAGACGGCGATGTCGCGCAGATAGGCGCTCGGGCAGATGACGCGCGACGCCCGGCTGAGCGCGGCGTTCCGCGACCGGCGCAGCGCGGCGACCCGCGGACCGCCGTCGAAGGCCTGGAACTCATCCATGTCGCCGTCATAGAGGCCGCGGCGCTGCGCACGCTCGTACGCCTCGTCCGTCGTGAGCTTGATCACGAACGGCCGGCGGGCCACCCACGCGCCGAGGGCCGCCCGCCCGATCATGCTCGTCGCGTAGACGACGTCTGCCCGATGCGCACGAGACCTCACCTTCTCGGCGACGCGTGCGTGTCTCACGCCGACCGGATTCGCTCGGGAGATCCAGCTGACCCGGTATGGCTTCGGAGCCGGCGGCGCGTCCGCGGTCGTCACCACCTCGACCTGGTGGCCCCGCGAGAGCAGGTGCGTCGCCAGCTCCGGCGCGTGACTCGCCGGGCCGCCGACGTCAGGCGGCCAGATGCCCGTGACGATGAGGACCTTCACGCCGCCGCCGCGGCCGTCGCTCTGATCTGTGCGAGGAGCACGACCCAGATCAGGCAGAAGACGACTGTCGCGGCGAGCACGCCCCGGCCGCCCCCGTCGCACCCCACTCGCGGCCGAGGACGATGACGAGCGGGATCATCACCGCCGACTCGACTCCGTGGGCCATGACGCGGAGGCCTGGCCGGCCGATCGAGACCGGCAGCGACTTCGACCAGCCGAAGACGAACTGGAGCGCTGCCGCGAGCAGGACGAGCCTCGCGGCCTCGCTCGCGCCCTCGTACTCCTGTCCGTAGAGGACCCGCACGAGCCAGGGCATGAGAATGTAGGCGGGCGGGACGACAAGCGCCATCAGCAAGGCAGCCCACGACGTGTACCGCCGGACGCCCGCGAACACGACGGCGGTCGCCCCGCGCGCCCAGTCCCGCGTCTGCTCGGTAAGCATGATCAGGCGGGCCGGGGCGCTCAGCGAGGCAAGACCCTGTTGCGGCGCCTGGGCAATGCGGAAGAAGCCGACCTGCACGGGCTTCGACACGACGCCGAGCAGCAACGGGGCCAGCGCGCCCCGCAGCGAGACGACGCCCGTAGCGAGACTCGAGTGGAACACGAACTGGAGGATGCCGCGGCGATCCTCGTCCAGCGGCACGGGCTCCGCAGCGGGGAAGCGGCGGAAGGCGCCGAGCGCAGTTACCGCAAGCAGCGCCGTCGCGACGACCTGGGCGGCGACCATGCCCGCCACGGCCTCGGTCACGCCAAAGTGCGCGCCGACGGCGAGCGCCGGTCATCCGCAGCCCCATCGACGACGCGAGCAGCCATGCGCGGACGTCATAGCGCTCGCGAAGGATGAGCGCGGCGCTCGCGACACCTTCGGGGCTCTGGAGCAGCGGGAGCCACGCGGCGACCAGGAACGGCACGGTGAGGTCGGTGCCGCCGAAGATCGAGTCCGCGGCCGGCGCCATGAGGACGAGGACGACCCCCGCGGCGAGCCCACCGGCCACCTTGGCGAGGAGCGCCTGCCGGAACAGCCGCCGTAGACGCCCCCACGACTCCCCCGTCGCGTAGTCGAAGCCGTACTTCACGAGCGCCTCTTCCGCGGTCAGGTCGAGGAGGCTCTGGAAGAAGCCGGTCGCGACAACGACGATCGCCAGCAGCCCGAAGTCGTCCGCGCCGAGCTGGCGGGCGGCGAACAGCGTTCCGAGGAAGCCGAAGGCCACCGAGACGTAGATGCCGGCCGCGGTCGCGGAGCGTCGAAGGCCGATTGCGCGAAGTGGCTCGGACAGCCGTTTGAGGCGCGGGGCCGTCAAACGGGGGCCAGTATAGTGGCCGCCCGTGGCGGTACCCACGCCTTCGAACGGCGGCTCGGGCGCCGAGACGGCCTCGCTCACGCGGCTCGATGCCATTCCCGCATCGGTCGTCCTCGCAGCGGCGATCCCGTTCCTCTTCTTCCACATCGACTTCCAGCCGGGCTTCACGGTGGAGCTCGGATCGCTGTCCGCGCATGCCGTCCTGTCCGACTTCGCCGTGCTGGCGGTCGCGGTGGTTGCGCTCGTCGCCGGTGTCAGGCACGGCTTCGAGCCGCTCCGCGCGGGCTGGCCGGTCTGGGTGGCGGGTGGCCTCTTCTGCCTCCTCGTCGGTGCGGCGAGCCTCTATCCACGTATCTGGGACGACGCGTACGACGTCTCTACCCACGCCGTGACGGCGGCGAAGTTCGGCGAGTACGCGCTGCTGGCACCGGCGGTACCGCTGCTGCTGCGCGGCACGCGTGACCTCGAGCTCGTGCTCTCAGCGCTCGTCGTCTGGGCTGGAGCGGCGGCAGTCGTCGGCGTGCTCCAGATCTTCGGCGTCGACGTCTTCGACGCCTGGTCACCCGGGCGCCGCCAGCCCTCGTTCCTCGGTCATTACGACCTGGCGGCGCTCTGCGGGGCCGCGCTTCTCTTCGCCATGACCGTGCTTGCGCTGCGCAGCGACTCCGGCCTTCCGCGCTGGCTGCTCGTCACCGCCGGCGCGGGCGGCGCCGTGGGCGTCACGGTCTCCGGATCGGCCGCCGCCGGGCTCGGTCTCGCGGCAGCGACGGCAGGCATTCTGATCGTCGCCGGCTACCGGCGACGCCTGACGTTGCGCCGCGCACTAGCGTCGCTCGCCGTCGTCGGGGCCGTCGCCGTGGGCATTCTCGTCATGCGCGGCGGCGACGTCGATCAATTCGTGCGCTTCCTCGGCATCCGCGAGCACGATCCGTCCGCCCAGGAGAACGTCCAGACGTACGTCCAGCGCACGATGCTCGCGTACATCGGCTGGCAGGTGTTCCTCGACCACCCGATCGCGGGCGCCGGCTGGCAGTCCTCGGCGAAGGAGCAGCAGGTCTACGGCGACTATCTCGACGACGCGCGGCGGGAGTTCCCGGACACCCCCAACGAAGCCTTCCCCTCGCCGGAGCGCCCGTACGGGATCCAGAACGCGTATGTCCAGGCGCTTGCCGACCTCGGCGTGATCGGCTTCGCGCTCTTGCTCGCGACGTTCGCGGCGGGGCTGTTCCTCGCCGCCCGCGTCGCGGTGCGAGGGCCTCCCGAGGCCGTCCTGCCCGGCGTGCTGGCCGGCGCGTGGCTGCTGCTCGTGATGGGGACGTGGACTGCGGTCGGCCTCGTGGCCGGCGTGCCGCTCGACGCCCTCACGTGGATCGCCCTCGGGCTGGCGGCGGCCGTCGCGGCTGGAGCGAGGCTCGGTCGTGCCTGAGGAGGCACCCGGCGCCGAGCACCGGCAGCCGCAGAAGAGCCGTATCACGTACCACGTACGTGCCGCGCTCTCGGCGTGGCTGCAGTCGGAGGCGACGCGCGCGCACGACGACCTGGGCCGCTACCGCGTGCTCGACGTCGGCTGCGGCGAAAAGCCGTACCTCCCCTACTTCGAGCCGTACGCCGACGAGTATGTCGGCGTCGATATCGGCAACCCGGCGGCGGACATCGAGGGCTCGGTGGAGGCCCTGCCGGTCGAGGACGGCAGCTTCAACCTCGTGCTCTGCACGCAGGTCCTCGAACACGTCGAACATCCCGGCCAGGCCGTGCGCGAGCTCGCCCGCGTCACGGCCCCCGGCGGCCGCGTGCTCGCGTCGACGCACGGCGTCCAGGTCTACCACCCGTCGCCGAACGACTACTGGCGCTGGACGCACGCCGGGCTGGAGCGGATGTTCGAGCGGAGCGCCGACTGGGCGTCGGTCTCGGTCACGCCCATCGGAGGCGCCGCGACCTGCCTCGCCGCCATGTCGGCGGTCTACGCCGACCTCCTCTTCCGCAAGGCGCACCTCACGCCGCTTTCGCGCGCGACGGTGTGGACGCTCAACTCCCTCGGCGGCCTCGTCGACAGGGCGGTACCCTCGCTGCGCGCGCCGATCCCGGGCTCGCTCTTCCTCAACTTCCACGTGGTGGCCGACAAGAAATGACGAGCCTGGTGACGGGCGGCGCGGGCTTTATCGGCTCCAACCTCGTGCGGGCGCTGCTCGAGCGCGGGGACGACGTCCGCGTCCTCGACAACTTCTCCACCGGGAGGCGCGGCAACCTCGCCGGCCTGGAGAAAGAGGTCGAGGTCGTCGAGGGCGAGCTGCGGAGCTACGAGCGGGTTCACGCTGCGGTACGCGGCTGCGAGCTCGTTTTCCATCTCGGAGCTCTCGGCTCCGTGCCGCGGTCGGTGCAGGACCCGTTGACGACGAGCGCCGTGAACGTCGAAGGCACGATGAACGTGCTCCTGGCGGCGCGGGACGAGGGCGTGCGCCGCGTCGTCTTCGCGTCGTCCTCGTCGGTGTACGGCAACGCTCCCGAGCTTCCGCTACGCGAGTCGATGGCGACCGACCCCATCTCCCCGTACGGCGTCGCGAAGCTCGCGGCGGAGCGCTACTGCGTGAGCTTCAGCCGCGTCTACCACTCGTTCGAGACCGTCGTGCTGCGCTACTTCAACGTCTTCGGGCCGCGACAGGACCCGACGTCGCAGTATGCCGCCGTCGTGCCGCTCTTCATCACCGCGATCGCGGCGGGTCGGCCCGTGACGATCTTCGACGACGGGGAGCAGTCGCGCGACTTCACGTACGTCGACAACGTCGTCGCAGCCAACCTCCGCGCTGCCGATGCCGAGGGTGTCAGCGGGCGCATCCTCAACATCTCCGCAGGCACGCCGACGACGGTCAACGAGCTGGCGGAGACGATCTCCCGATTGCTTGGAAAGACGCTCGAGAAGACGTACTTGCCGGCGCGCCCCGGCGATCTCCGCGACTCGTGGGCCGACCCGACCGAGGCACGGGACGCGCTCGGCTGGGAGGCGCACGTGGGCCTCGAGGACGGGCTTCGTCTCACCGCCGAGAGCCTTGCCTCCAGCTGAGCCGCCACCGGTTCCTGGGACGTCGCCGGCAAAGGAGCCAAGCGAGGGGCGCGCCGGACAGTATTCAGATACGGCCAAGCGCCCCGAGCGCTGGATCCTGCCGCCGGCGGCGTCAGTCGAGCGCGAAGCCGGGCTTCGCCCGGCGAAGGCGCTCGGCGGCCAGGGGCCGGTGCGCGTACTGCGAGTCATCGCGCGGCTCAACAAAGGTGGGCCCGCGCTGCACGTCGCCTATCTCTCCGCAGGGCTCGAGGAACGGGGCTACGAGACGACGCTCGTGGCCGGCTCGCTGGCACGCGGCGAGGGATCGATGGCGTACGTCGCCGAACAGCGGGGCGTCGAGGTCGTCCAGCTGCCCGATCTCCACCGCGAGATCTCGCCGCTCCACGACCTCCGTGCCGCACACCGTCTCGCCGGTCTCATCAAGCACCATCGGCCACACATCCTCCACACGCACACAGCGAAGGCCGGTGCCGTCGGCCGCACTGCCGCGTTGCTCGCAGGAGAGGCACGACCGCCCATCGTCGTGCACACGTTCCACGGCCACGTCCTCCGCGGCTACTTCGGGCCGAGGAGCTCGGCGTTCTTTCGCATGCTCGAGCGCAGCCTCGCCGCGACGACCACGGCCCTCGTCGCTGTGAGCCCCGAGGTGCGCGACGACCTCGTCGCGCTCGGCGTTGCGCCGGAGGAGAAGTTCACGGTGATACGGCTCGGCGTCGAGCTCGCGGAGCGCGTCGACCTCTCGCCCGAGACACGGGCTCGCGCGCGCCGGATGATGGGCATCCCCGACGACCGGTTCACCGTCGGCTGGATCGGCCGGATGACGGCCGTCAAGCGCACGGGGGACATCGTGGAGGCGATGAAACGGCTACTCGACCAAAACATCGACGCGTGCCTCTGCCTGGTCGGCGACGGCCCCGACCGGGAGCCGACCGAGCAGCTGGCGCACGACCTCGGGATCGTCGAGCGCTGCCTGTTCCTCGGCTACCAGGACGACGTCGCGCCGTACTACGCGTCGTTCGACGCGCTCATCCTGCCGTCGGCGAACGAGGGCACCCCGGTCAGCGCCATCGAGGCGCTCGCGGCGGGGAGGCCAGTCGTCGCCACGCGGGTCGGCGGCGTCCCCGACGTGATCCGCGACGGCGAGGACGGCTTTCTCGTCGATCCGGGCGACGTGGACGCGCTCGCCGATCGCCTCGGCCGGCTTGCCGCCAACGGCGAGCTCGCGCAGCGGATGGGGGAAGCAGGCCGTGCACGTGTCCTCGAGCGCTACTCGGTCAGCCGCCTCGTAAGCGACGTCGACGACCTCTACCGAAGGCTGCTCGCGGAGAAGGGTGAGGAGGGCCTGGCGAACCAGTGACTGGCCGCCGGAATCACGCTGGAGGCCGCGCTGCGGCGTCGCCCTACTTGTTCAGCGCGGGCCCCCCCCCCCCCCCACACCCTCGCCGCCCCCCCGCCGCGAAGCCCCCCTAGTCGACGGGCCTCTAGACGACGGGCGAGCGCGAGACCGAGGCAACGAGGCGGCGTAGCCCTTCCTCGAGCGCCACCTCGGGCTCCCAGCCGAGCACCTGCTGCGCGCGCGTGATGTCCGGCTGTCGCACCTGCGGATCGTCGACCGGCAGCGCCTCGAAGACGATCGGGCTGGACGCACCAGTCACCTTGAGCACGGTGTTCGCCAGCTCGAGCAGCGTGAACTCATCGGGGTTGCCGAGGTTGACGGGCAGGTGCTCGCCACTCGTGGCCAGCAGATAGAGGCCGCGAATGAGATCGTCCACGTAGCAGAAGCTCCGCGTCTGCGAGCCGTCGCCGAACACGGTCAGCGGCTCACCTGCCAGCGCCTGGCGAACGAACGTCGGGATCGCGCGGCCGTCGTGCGGTCTCATCCGAGGACCGTACGTGTTAAAGATGCGGACGATCGCCGTGTCCACGCCCTGCTGGCCGTGGTACGCCATCGTCAGCGCTTCGGCGTAGCGCTTCGCTTCGTCGTACACGCCGCGTGGCCCGATCGGGTTCACGTTGCCCCAGTAGCTCTCCGGCTGCGGGTGTACGAGCGGATCGCCGTAGACCTCGCTCGTCGACGCGAGCAGGAAGCGCGCGCGCTTGAACTTTGCGAGTCCCAGCGCGTGGTGCGTGCCGTACGAGCCGACCTTGAGCGAGTGGAGCGGCTGACGCAGGTAGTCGATGGGGCTCGCCAGCGCCGCGAGGTGGAACACGTAGTCCACCGGGCCGTCGATCTCGATGTGCTCGATGACGTCGTGGTTCACGAAGAGGAAGTCGTCGCCCCGGATGTGCTCGAGGTTCTCGAGCGAGCTGTCTCGAGGTTGTCCACGCAGATCACGCGGTGGCCCTCCGCGAGGAGGTATTCGCAGAGATGGGAGCCGAGGAACCCGGCCCCGCCGGTGACGACGCACGTGCTCATCGAGCGAAATGCTAGCCCGGCAACGTTCGGGGCTTGTTAGCGCAACTCCTTGTTTCGCTCGAGGTCGAACCACATGGCGAACAGCGTGAACTGGGAGCCGAAGAGGAGCAGCAGCGCGACGAGCACGACCGTCGCCGGCGGGATCGGGTTGCCGAGGATCCGCAGCACGACCTCCGCGATGCCAAGCCCCAGCCCGGCGACGAACATCGCGATCCCGAACACGTAGAAGAACACGAGCGGGTGGAAGTCGCGGATCACGTACTTCTGCCAGAGCCGCCACCAGAACGCTTTGAGCAGGAGCCAGGAGATGGCGGGAATCACGCGCGAGTAGCGGATGCCCGACTGCTCGCCGACGTTGTAGACCGGCCGCGACGGGACATCACGCACCCGCGCCTCGACGACGTTGAGGTGAACGAGCATGTCGTTCGGGAAGCCGTACCGCGGGTAGACGCGGTCGAGGTCGAGCTTCTCGAGCGTGGCGAGCGATGCGGCCGTGAAGCCGGACTGCGAGTCGGCGACGTGCCAGTAGCCGGACGCGATCTTCGTCAGCAGGCTCAGCAAGGCGTTGCCGAGGTAGCGGGCGTGCGGGATCAGCTGCCACGCCTCGCCGCTGACGAGCCGGTTCGCCTTCGCGTAATCCGCGTCGCCGCTGACGACGGGACGCGCGATGGCCTCGAGATCATCGGGCGCCATCTGGTTGTCTGCTGCCATGACGCACGTGACGTCGATGCGATCGGCGATCGCCTGCCGGTAGCCCGTAACGATGGCGGCGCCGACGCCGCGGTTCTCCTCGTGCCGGATCAGGTGCGCGCGACTGTCCACCTCCGCCTTCTCGGCCGTCCCGTCACGGGACGCGTCGTCGACGACGTAGATGCGGTCGACGAACTCTGGGATGCCCGCGAGCGTCTCGGGAAGGAGCTTCTCCTCGTCGTAGGCGGGAACGACCACCGCGACGGTCTTGCCGTCGAGCATGGCTTAGGTGGCGTTGCGAGCTGCCATGCGGCCAGCGACCGGATCCCAGAGCAGCGCCGCCACGATCCCGAGCAGCAGGCCGATGAAAGCGCCGACGAGCACGCTCGTCCGCCGGCTCGTGGGCTCGGTGCGCACGGCAACCGCCGCCGCCGTGACGCGGCTCGCCTCGATGTCTCTCGCGAGCGACACGGCCCGCGTCAGGTTGAAGCGGTTGACCTCGAGCGTCGCCTGCCGCTGCTCGGCGAACGTGATCTCGGCATTGACGTTCGTCTGGAGCACGAGCTTCTCGACCGTGCTGAGGCTGTCATCGGAGACGATCTGATCCAGCTGCGTGCGCGCCGCGTTGAGGCGGGCATTGACCTTCGCCAGCTGGACGTCGATGTACGTGAACTGCTGTTCGAGCGTGTCGATCTTCGTGTTCGTGTACCCGCCGACCTTGTCCACCGCCTGCCTCGCGAGGTGGTTCGCCGCCGCGGCCGTCTTCGCGCGGTTCGAGCCGGTCACCTGGATCGAGAGCAGAGGCGCGGGGAACGCTTGCCTCGTCGTCGAGCTGCCGGGGATCGGTCGCGCGGTCACTCCGTCCCGCAGCCTTCCCGGCCTGAGCCCGACGGCGGAGGCGGCCTTCTCGATCGCCTCCTCGCTCGTGACGAACGCCTCGACGAGGCCGAGGGTCGTCGGTGGCGTGGTCACCGCAGCCGCAGAGTCGGGCGCGAGCGGCTGGCCGAGATAGACCTGCGCCGTTGCCTTGTAGATCCTCCCGTCCGAGAGGGAGACGAAAAACCCGATCACGGCGCCGAGCACGGCGCCCACGACGAGCAGCCACCACCGAGCAGCGATCGCGCGGCCGTACCGCCCGAAATCGACCTCCTGCTCGGCCTCCAGCTCGACGGCCTGCGGTCTCTGGATCGGGACTCATTGGGCGCCGACTGTAGCCGAGGCCCATTCCCACTGCGCCCGCAAGCCGTCCTCGAGCGAGACCCTCGGCTCCCAGCCGAGGTCGGCGCGGATCCGCGTCGTGTCGGCGTTCGTGCGGCGCTGGTCACCGGGCACGGGCGGGTGCTCGCGGATGTCGAGCGGACGATCCGCGAGCCGTTCGAGGATGCCGATCGCCTCCCGGAGCGACGCCTCGACGCCGCCGCCGACGTTGTACGTTCCCGCGCCGCGCTCCATGGCAAGGATCGTGGCACTTACGACATCGTCCACGTAGGTCCAGCCCCGCGACTGATGGCCGTCGCCGAAGAGATCGAACGGCGCGCCGGTTGCCAGCGCGAGCGCCACCTTCGTGAACGCCATGTCCGGGCGCTGTCGCGGCCCGAACGCGTTGAAGTAGCGCAGGACGACGGCGTCGAGCTCGAAGCTGCGGCCATACGCCCTGGCCAGGTGCTCGCACGTGAGCTTCGTGATGCCGTACGGCGACACCGGGGCCGGCGGCGTGTCCTCCGGCGTCGGATAGCGCTCGGCCTCGCCGTAGACGGAGGACGAGGAGGCGAAGACGACACGGACGCCGTCCCGGGAGGCTGCCTCGAAGACGCGCTGAGACGCGAGCACGTTGCGTTCGACGTAGAGCGCGAACACGTCGCCGAAGCTGCGCACGCCCGGCTGGCCGGCGAGGTGAAAGACGCCGTCGAACCCGCTGAAGTCGAGCTCGTCAGCCGCCAGGTCGAGGCGCCGCACGTCGAGCCCCTCGGCGTTCTGCTCCTTGAGGCGAGGGTCGTAGTAGTCCGTGAAGCTGTCGATGCCGACGACCTCGTCGCCGCGCGCGACGAGGGTCTGCGCGAGCAGCGAGCCGATGAAGCCCGCAGCCCCGGTGACCAGCCATCTCACGTCACCGGCCGCCTTCGGCTCCCGGTCGGCGAAGCCGACCTCCGCCGAGGCTGCCGCCGCTGGCGGCAGGATCCTGCCAGCGGCGACCCGGTGGCGTGAGAATTCTCATAGCGGGCTAGCGTAGTCGCCGCGCCTGCTTGCGAGCAGCAGCCATCCGGTCAGCGAAAGCGCGACGGCGAACATCAGCGCCGACGTCGGCTCCCAGATGCCGGACGGGCCGGGGAGCACGAAGGGATAGACGAACGCGTTGAGCAGGCTCGCCGCGGCGGCGGCGGCCCCGAGCACCAGCTGCTCCCGCGCGCTCCCGGAGACGAGGGCGATGGCGACGGCCCACGCGACGAGCAGCACGACGAGGAACTGCGAGCTGAAGATCCGGTTCGTGAGCAGGAATGCCACCGGCGCCAGCGCGGCGACCGCGACGCCGGCTGCGAGGCGGCCCCGCACGAGCCATGCGAGCGCCAGCACGCCTGCGAGCACGAGCAACTGGACGGCCGTCGCGGCGGGATCGGCCCAGTCCGGAACGACCGCGTCGACCGTGAAGCCCTCCCCCAGCTCCGCCTGGCCCAGCCAGTGCAGCGGCAGGTACGGCAGCGACTCGCCGGTGATCGTCCGGTCGCCCTGGATCGAGTACGCGGCCCAGACGTCGCCGGGCTCCCAGACGAGGTACGGGAGGGTGAGCACGACGAAGGCGACGACGAAGCCGGCAGCGTGCCGCATCGCCCCGCCGATGCGGCCTGAGCCGAGCATCCACACCACGAGCGCGAGTGCAGCGAGCGCCGGCGTCCACTTGACAGCCGCACCGACGCCGAGCGCGACGCCGGCCAGCCCGAACCGCTCGCGGTACGCGAGGGCGAGGCCCACGGCGAGCAGCGCCGCCGGCACGAGGTCGAACTTGAACTCCCAGAAGTACGCGTTCAGCGGCCAGACGGCCACGAGCGCTGCGAGCCACGCGCTCCAGCGCGTGCGCAGTGACCAGACGGCAACGACCGCAGCCAGCTGGAACGGGATCATGAGCAGGGCGTTGGCCGTGCGCGCGGAGTCGTCGCCGAGCCACGCCTCGACGGCGAACAGCGAGACCGCGCCCGTCGGGTACTCCGACCGCGGGAAGTCCCCGTCGAGCAGGGACTGTCCCTGGTTCGTGAACACCGTGATGTCGAAGTCGACGGGAACGCGCTCCGCGATGTGCAGCCACACGAGCGCGACGTGGAAGCCGAGCGCCAGGGCGAGCAAGGGCAGCAGCCGTAGCCGCTCCTGAGCACGCCAGGCGACGAGAAGTGCTGCACCGGCGACCAGCGCCTCCGCGAGCAGCCACGGATAGTCGCGCCCACCGCGCACTCGCCCCAGCTCCAGCAGCACGACGAGCCCCGCGCCCGTCGCGAGCGCCCACATCGGGTGACGGACGATCACGCCCGTTCGGCCACGAGCTCTCGATACACGGCCTCGTGAGCCTCGGCTGCACGGTCCCAGCTCAACGCGTCGCGTGCCGCCGTGCTCGGCACCGGATGACGCAGCATCCGGACGCACGCCTCCGCAAGCGCCGCGGGGTCCTCGGGCGGCACGACGGCTCCGGCCGCGAGCTCGCGCACGGTGTCTCCGAGCGAGCCGGCGTCTGCCACGACGACAGGCCGGCCGTGGCCGATGGCCATCGCGAGCACGCCGGAGGACTCGATCTTCCGGTACGGGAGCACGACGACCGCGGCTTCCTCCATGACGTCCGCGACCTCGTCCTCGGGAAGGAAACGCAGGCGCCAGTCGACCCGGTCGGCAACACCGAGCTCTTGCGCAAGCTCCTGAAGAGGCTCCGCCGGCTCGATGGGATCGCCCGCGACGACGAGCCGTACGCCCGGTATCTCCTCAGCGATCGCTGGCAGCGCACGGATGAGGAGATCGAGCCCCTTCGAGCGGCGGATGAGCCCGAAGAAGAGCAGTGTCGAGCCCTGGGGCGGACGCGATCTCCCGGGTCGGCGTGAAGACGGGATGCGGGATGCGCACGATGCGACCACGCGCGACGCCCAGGTCGACGAGCTGCTCCACCGCGCCGGCGCCGTGGACGACCACGCGGTCGACCGTCCGGAACACCTGCCGCCAGAGGTCGAGCTTGTCGGCCGTTCGGCGCGGCAGCACGTCGTGCGCAGTGAAGACCACCGGGCGGTCACGCTGAACCGCGGCCAACCAGCGCAAGTCGTAGCGCGGCAGTCCCAGCCACTGGACGTGCAGCACATCGGGGTCGAGCCGCGCGATCTCCTTCTGGAGCCGCCTGGCGCTCGGCACGTACTCGAGCCCCTTCGTGACGAAGCGCAGCCGCGAGCGGGGATTGCCGCGCAGCAGGCCGCCGCTGTGCCGGAAGAAGACGTCGTGCTGGCGGTAGCCGCTCGGGCGGCGCCAGCTCGGCAAAAGGGAAACGCGCGGCGAACAGATCGACCTCGTGCCCGCGCCGCGCCAGCGCCGCGGCGAGGCTGCGATCGTAGGGGAGCGTGTAGCTCACGGGATCGGCGAGGCTGATCCGCACGGCGCGTAGTCTGCTGGAATCAGGAACGTGAGCGACTTCCCCTTCTTCCTCCTCGGCCACGACCGTTCGGGAACGACGATGCTGCGGCTCATCCTCGACCGCGGCGACGTCGCCATCCCGCCGGAGTCGATGTTCCTGCTCGACGTCCATTCTGGCCAGCCCGCTGACGACGTGCTCCGTACGGCGTGGGACCATCCGCGCGTGCGCCTGTGGGGGCTCGGCGGCGACCCGCCGCCGCTGCCCGAGGGACTGAACGGCGCCGACGCCTTCCGCTTCGCCGTCAGCGCGCCGTTCGCCGCCTACGCCGACGCAGAAGGGAAGCGACGGTGGGGCGACAAGACGCCCGCGTACATCCGCCACGTCGACCGGCTCGCGACGATCTGGCCCGACGCGCGCTTCGTCGTGCTCGTCCGTGACGGGCGCGACGTCGCCCTGTCGGTCATGGGCGTGCCGTTCGGGCCGAACAACGCCTGGGCGGCTGCCCGCTCCTGGGCGACCGCCGTCCGGCAGGGTCGCGAAGCCGCCGCTCGCTACCCCGGCCGCGTGCTCGAGATCCGGTACGAGGATCTCGTGGCGAGCCCGGAGCGAGAGGTTCAGACGATCTGCGGCTTCCTGGCCCTCGAGTATTCGCAAGACATGCTCGCGATCGAGCAGACCGAGCGCTCGAAGGTCGTCGAGGACCAGGCCGGCTGGTTCACGAATGTCTGGTCGGGCATCACGACCGCCGCCGTTGGCAAATGGCGCACCGAGCTCACGCCGCGCCAGGTGGAGATGTTCGAGAGCGTGGCCGGCGACGAGCTGCGCGCGCTCGGCTATGCGACGAACGGCGCGACGACGTCGCCTGCGCTCGTGCCCGCGTATGCCGTCCACGACGCAGCCATGCGCGGCGTGAACTTCGTCCGGCTGCGGCTCGTGCAGGAGCGCGGCCGGGAGGTACGGCACGTCGTGAAACGAAAGCTGTCGCGATGAGGCTGGTCAAACGGGTCGCAGACCCGGTGCTCGCAGGCATCGCGCTTGTCCTCCTCAGCCCCGTCTTCCTCGTGTTCACCGTGTGGATCGTCGTCGAGTCGGGGCGGCCGGTGTTCTTCGTGTATCCGCGGGCAGGAAAGGACGGTAAGCCCTTCCGGATGTTCAAGTTCCGGACGATGGTGCAGGACGCGATCGAGCTCGGCCGCTCGACGGGCATCAGCCGGGATCCCTTCGGAGTCGTGAAGGACGACCCGCGCATCACCGGCAGCGGGACGCCGGCTGCGGCGGACGAGCCTCGACGAGCTGCCACAGCTCGCGAACGTCGTCCTCGGGCAGATGAGCCTCGTGGGGCCGCGCGCCGACCTCGTCGAGCAGGCGGCGAACTACACGCCCGAGGAGGCTCGGCGGCTGACCGTCCTGCCCGGCATCACCGGCTACGCGCAGGTGCACGGGCGGGACAGGATCGGCTGGGCCGAGCGCTTTCGCATGGATCTCTGGTACATCGACAACTGGTCGCTCTGGCTCGACGTGAAGATCGTCTTCCAGACCTTCGGCGAGCTGGTCCGCGCCGAGTCCGAGCCGATCGATGACGAGCTCAACATCGAGCGCGCGCGGGCGGCCGAGACCGACCGGTGAGGGAGGTTCCCGCCGGCGAGTGGGATGCCCTGCTCGCCGAGCTGGGGTGCGCGGACGCCTACCTGCTGCGGGCCTACGTCGAGGCGAGCTGTGTGCTCGATCCCGGCGAGCCCGTGCTGCTCGAGCACGACGGGGTCGTCCTGGCCTGCATCGTGAGAGAAGTCCCCGGCGGCGGCGCGTACGACGTGATCACGCCGTACGGCTACGGCGGGCCTGTGGGCCAGGGGGAGTTCGGAGAGGCGTACGAAGCCTGGTGCGCGGAGCGGAGGGTCGTGGCCACCTTCACCCGCTTCCACCCCCTCTACGAGAACTACCGCACGCGCGCCGGGCGCCTCGTACTCGAATCCCACGGTGGGCTGGCGGCTCGAGGGCGACCTGTTCGCCGGCATGCACGGCAAGCACCGCAACACCGTCCGCAAGGCGCAGAAGGCAGGCGTCGCCGTCGACGTCACGGCGGCCCCCGACGACCTGTCCGCGTTCGTAGCGCTTTATGACCGGACAATGGAACGCCGGGGAGCCGGCGGCTACTACTTCTTCCCGCCGGAGTACTGGGAGCGGCTGGACGGTCTCGGAGGCCACCTCGTGCGCTTCGACGCTCTGTGCGCGGGCGAGATCGTCGCGTCGGCGCTGTGCCTGCGCGGCGACCGCTGGCTCCACTACCACCTGGGAGCGACCGACGATGCTGCACGGGACCTCGGCGCCTCGAACCTCCTGCTCTACACGGCCGCAGTCTGGGGCCAGGAGCAGAGGCTCGAGGAGTTTCACCTCGGCGGCGGTGCGGGCGGCCGCGAGTCCCTGTTCGCCTTCAAGCAGCGCTTCAGCCCGGAGGGCCGGCGGGAGTTCTGGGTCGGGAAGCTCGTGCACGACGAGGACACATACCGCCGCCTGTCGGGCCAGTCGGAGATCGACCTCGACGGCTTCTTCCCCGCCTACCGCGCCTAGGAGGGTCAGCTGTACGACGGTTGGCGCGGGTGGGCTGTGGCGAGCGCGAGCTTCACGGCCCGCACGAGAGGCTCAGGCAAATCGTCGAGGCGCGCGTCGGCCAGCCTGGACCAGGCGCGCTCGGGCTTCGGTCCTCTGCCGCGAAACCCGGCGACGCCCTCGAAGTCGGGCTCGAGGACGACCGTCCGTCGGGCACCCGCCAGCCGGCGGATGAGCGCGTTCAGCTCGAGGTTGTCCTCCAACGGCTCGCGCCCCGGCCTGAGATCGCTGTCATGGACGACGACGAACGGGACCCGGGCCCTTCGGCAGATCTCGATGAAGAGCGGCATGTTGGACTTGCCGCCACACTCGACGATCGAGATCTGCTCGCCGTCGGGGTCGTGGCCGAGGGCTCGGAACACGAACGGGAAGGAGACCTTCTCGGTTAGGCCTTCGACGAGAAGCGCCGCCCGCGAGAGGAAGAGCTCGGACCGCTCCGCATCGAACTCGCACATGACCCGAAACGCGTCGTCGACTCTGATCGGGCGCAGTCGCTCGACGGCAGTCACGCCGAGCTCGTCGCGGGTAACGAGGTTGACCTCGTCGAGCGCGGCGAGGCTCAGCAGACCCGGAGCGTGCGTCGTGAAGAAGATCTGATTGCCGTTCTCGGCCAGGTCGCGGATGAGCCGGCGGAGATACCGGTGCGCGTGCGGGGCGAGAAACAACTCCGGCTCCTCGATCGCAAACACGACGCCGGATGTCTCGGACACGCAGCTCTCGAGCCCGCGGATGAGGGCGACACGCGGAGCCGGGGCGCGCTCGAGCGCCTCCCGGATCGCGACGTGGATCGCCTGCGCAGCGGGGGAGTCGATCGTGGCCGACACGAGGTCGGTTCCGCGAAGGTCGGTTGGAAAGTGGACGATCGGCGGAGCGCCGGTGCGGTCGTCGAGGGAGATCAGGCGGCCGTCGGCAAGCGTCGCCTCGATCGAGAGCTCGCGCTCTCCGGAGGTGATGTCCCGCGGCGAGAGCTGGAAGCTCGAGTCGAGGAGCGCGCGTAGAGCGAGGAGCATGTTGGACTTTCCGGCCCCCGGCTCGCCGATGAACGCGCAGATCCTGCCGGGCCGAAGCACGACTTGACGTGCGCTACGGAAGTTGACAGCGCGAATCTCGCTCAGCAGCGAGCCAGCCACAGCGCTACGAACCGTAGCGCGCTGGCCCCCTAGGTCCGCATGCCGGATGGCGGCGCGGGAGGCTCGCGTACAACTCTCGGCCGCCCCCAGGGCTTCACGGGCACCTCTCCGTCCCTGGCGAACAGACAGAGCACGCGCCCCTCGGGTCGCGCCGCGCTCGGAGCCAGGAGCCCGGGCCAGCCTTCACGCCAGAGCTGCTCGCCGACCGCTTGATACAGACGCCAGGTCTGGCGCCCCGGCGCGGGCAGGTCGAGGCCGACGCGGGCAAGCCGCGTTTGCTCGCCGAGGTCGGCCACCTCGAGCCCTCGCACGCGATAGCGCCAGACGTCGCGTGGCAGCTGGTGCAGCGGCGGGACCGCGAGCTCCGCGAGGCTGCGGTACCACTCGGCCCACATCGTCGCCTCGCCGTCCGCGAGATAGAGAGCGTCGACCACCGTGCCGCGCTGCCAGCGGTTGTTCCCGGGCGGGACGGGACGGGTTCGTGGATCACGGCCGTGGGACGTATGGCGCAGCCAGGTGCCGACGACGTCAACGGGATCGACGTCGAGCGCCAAGGCGCTTGCCTCAGGCGGCGCCGGGCGACTCGAGCTCGGAGATCACTCTCGCAACCTGACGCGCGCGGCCCCGGGCGACGAGCTGGAGAGGCTTGCGGTCGTCGAGCGCCTCGATCGGCCTCGACATCCAGACGGGGATGTATTCGGGGTCGATGATGCGGGTCAGCCGATCGACGATCTCCGCGAGCTCGGCGACCCTCTCCGCCCGCTTGCCAGTCGGGGAGCTGCGGCCGGCGAACCAGCCTCGCACCGTGCTCGGCGCCGCTCCCGTGGCCTGGGCGATCTGGGCATCGGACAGGTGCCCGAGCTCGTGGATCCGGAGCGCCTCCGTCGCAAATGCCGTCGCCGCCATGACTTCAGGATAGCCTCTACGTCGTAATCTCGTCAATTTCTCGCACCCGCGTCCCGGGCGCCTTGTCCCAGACCGCCGGCACGCCACGGTCGACGTAGTTCTTCAGCGACTCGACCGTACCCCACGTGACGAGCGTGTAGTAGCGGGCCATCCCCGGCCGCCGCGCGGCCTCGGCGAGGAACGCGAGGTGACCGAGCCACGCAAGCCGGTAGACGCCGCCGCGCCGCGCGAGCAGGAAGCTCGAGCCGAGCAGCCCGAGGTGGAGCACGCCGCTCCCGAAGCGCAGGTGGCGGTGCGAGAAGAGCTTCACGAGGTACCCCGGCGGCAGGTCCTGGAGCATCCGCCCCTTGTGCAGCATGAGCCACCCGTGCTCGAACATCCGCACCTTGCGGCGGTACTCGTCCTCGACGTCCGGAGTCGGCTTTTCGAACGCGAGCGCCTCGCCGTCGTACACCGCGCGCCGACCGCGCTGCACCATGAGGTACGGAAACGAGAGGTCGTGGCCGAAGCGGGGATCGACGTCGGCATAGTCCGACCGCCGCACGGCGTAGATCGAGCCATAGCCGCCGGTGAGCGAGCCCGTCTCCGACTCCTGTTCGCGTAGCCACGTCTCCATCCGCCAGTAGACGCCCTCGACGTTCGTGCCGTCGGCCGCCTCCAGCACGAGCCGCCCGCAGCAGTAGGCGACCTCGGGATCGGCGAACGCGCGGACGAGCTTGCGCAGCGCGTCCGGCGCCCACGTCGCGTTCGCGTCCGAGAACGCGACGACGTCGGCCTCCGACTGCCCGACGGCGAGGTTCTGCGCGGCCACCTTGCCGCCGCGCGGGCACTCGAGCAGCGACACGCGAGGCTCCCGCGCCGCGAGCTCGCGGACGATCTCGTGCGTGCGGTCGGTAGAGGCGTCGGAGGCGACGACGATCTCGAGGAGCTCCGGCGGATAGTCGAGCGCGAGCAGGTTCTCGACACGCCTTGCGACCACGTCCTCCTCGTTGTGGGCCGCAACGATGACGGTGACGGAAGGCAGGATCTCCTCGCGCCGCACCGGCCGCGGTGCGATCCGCGCGGCAACGGCGGCGGCGGCCGGGTACCCGACATGGGTCCAGCGCAAGCGCGGCCAGGCTGCCCCAGAAGACCTTCTTCATCAAGCGACCAACTCGCGCAGGACCTGCCGATAGCGGCCGAGGGCGACGCGCGTGTCGGCGTCCTCCGTCACGTACTCACGGCCTCGCGCACCCATGGCGTCGAGGTCGTAGCGCCCCTCGTACGCGTCGCGTATGACCTCGGCGAGCAGCTCGGGTCGGCTGGGCGGGACGACGATCCCGCAGCCCACGCGCTCGACCACCTGAGCGGTCTCGCTCTCGGGATCGGCAGCAACGACGACCGGGCGCCCTGCGGCCATGATCCCGTACAGCCGGCTGGGCACGACGAACCCGGCGAGCCCCTCGGCGAGCCCCACGTAGTGCAGGTGCGCCGCCGACAGCGACTGAGGCAGGACGTCGCGGCTCTGGTACGGCAACGACAGCAGCTTGTCGGCGTGCAGGCGCCCGGCGAGCCGCTGTAGGTGGGTGTGGCGAGCGCCTGCGCCGATGATGACGACGGCGAGGTCGTCGAGGTCGCGGAGGAATGTCATCGCGCGCACGAGCGCCTCGAGGTTCTGGGCGTGGCCGATGTTGCCCGAGTGCATGACGACGAACTTCCCCGTCAGGCGGTTGGAGCGCGACCACTCGTTGTCGACCGGCTGCGGTGAAATCGCGTCCGTGTCCACCCAGTTCGGAATCACCCGCAGGCGATCGGCCGGAGCGCCCTTCTCCTCGAGCCGCTGGCGCATCGTGTCGCCGATCGCGACGACGCGGTCGGCGCGGCTGGAGATAGAAGCCGATCAGCTGCCGCAGCGTCGCGACGAGCAGGCGGATTCTCGAGCCGGCCGAGCTGCGTCGCGATCTCCGGGAAGACGTCCTCGGAGATGACGAGCAACGGCACGCCGAACCGACGGGCGATGGCGAGCCCGACGTCTCCGACCATCGGTGGATCGGTCATCGTGAGCACGAGATCGGGCCGCGGCCCCGTTAGCCCGTGCAGCAGTGAGCTCCCGATGTACGTGGCGTAGTTCAGGGCGCGGAGGCCGAGGCTTGGCCCGCTCGAACGCGGTCGAGGGCACGCGCACGATCTCCACGCCGTTTCGTACGTCGCGTCGCGGGAGTCGCCCGTGGCCGCGCGGCGCCCCGGTCAGCACGCGGATCTCGTACTCGTCGGCGAGCGCCTCGCAGAGCTCGGTGAGCAGATGCGCCGTCGCCTCGACGCCCGGCCAGTAGTACTGGTTGACGACGAGCAGGCGGGGCTTGGCGGCGTCGGTCACGGCGGCAGAACGCTACCGTCCACCCCGATGGAGGGAGCCGCCCTGCGGATCCTGTTCGCCGCGCCGGCCTGGTGGCCGGCGGTCGCCTTCGGCGGGCCGATCCCGGTGACGCGGGAGCTCTCGGAGCGGCTGGCGGCGCACGGCCACGGCGTCTCCGTCGTGACGACGACGCTCGTCGACCTCCATTCGCGGCCGGCGGCCAAGACGCGGACGGAGACGCGTGGCGGGGTGCGAGTCACGTACCTCGCGACGCCCGCTGAGCTACCGCTGGATGGGCATCACGCCGTCGTTGCCGGTCGCTCTCGAGCGGCTCGAGCGACCCGACGTCGTGCACGTCCTCGGGTTTCGCGATCCCGTGTCGACCGGCGTCGCGGCGTGGGCGCGCGCTCGCCGAATCCCTTACGTCTTCGAGCCGCTCGGGATGTTCGAGCCCCGCCTGCGCAAGGTCGCGCTCAAGCGCGGGCCTCGACGCGACGCTCTACCGTGGGGTCGCCGGCGGCGCGGCCGCCGTGGTCGTCAGCTCGGAGCGCGAGGCGGGACACGTCCGGGCGGGCGGCGTGCGGGTCGACCGTGTGCGCGTACGCGGGAACGGCTTTCCCGATCCGGAGTCGATGCCTCCGGGCCGCGGCGTGCTGCGCGGCGAGCTCCCGATTCCCGAAGGCGCGCCGATCGTCGCTCTACGTGGGCCGCATCGCCTCCGGCAAGGGGATCGAGCACCTGCTCTCGGCCGTGCGCGAGCTGCCCGACCTCCAGCTCGTGCTCGTCGGTCCCGACGACCGTCACGGTGCGATCGACGAGGTGCGCGCGGCCCATTCGATCGGGACGCGTGCACGCGCTCGGGCCGACCGCCGAGCCGCCGCTGCACCTCTACAAGGAGGCCGACGTGCTGCTGCCTGCCGTCCGAAGGCGAGAGCTTCGGCATGGCCGCCGCCGAGGCCGCCGCGGCCGGGACGCCCGTCGTCGTCACCGACCGCTGCGGCATCGCGAGCTTCTTCAGGGAAGGCGAGGCGCTCGTCGTGCCGTATGGCGCAGCAGAGCTCACCGACGCCGTTGCGCCGGGTGCTCGGCGACGAACGAGCTACGCCGGTCGCTCGGGGCCGGCGGCATCGCCGCGGCGCGCCGGATGTCCTGGGAGCACGTGACGGCGCACCAGGAAGAGATCTACCGCGAAGCGATCGCCTCGCGGCAGGCCTCGACGAGGGCCTCGACGGACGGCTCGTAGCCCCACGACCACGCGAGCTCGCGCGAGCGCGCGCCGTACGCGCGGCGCAGCTCCGGGTCTGCGGCGAGGCGGCGGAACGCGGCCGCAGCCGCTCGGTGTCCCCGTACGGCACGAGGACGCCGTTCTCGCCATCGCGCAGGAGGTCGGCCGCGGCGCCGACTCGATCTGAGAGCACGAGCGGCAGGCCGGACGCCGCTGCTTCGTTGACCGCCGACGCCCCAGGGCTCGTGCGCGGACAGCAGCGCGAAGACGTCGGCGGCAACGTATGCCTCCGCGACGCGATCGGCGGGAAGCTCACCCGTGAACACGGCGTCGGGCGCAATGGCCTCGAGGCGCGCCCGCTCGGGCCCCGAGCCGACGAGCACCGCACGGACTCCTGCCGACGGCAGACGCGCGGAGCATGACGTCGAGGCCCTTCTCCGGCGCCAGCCTCGCGACGCTGATGACCGTGACCCTCGCCGAGCCCTCGCTCCGCTTCTCGGGCGCCGGCAGCAGTGTCGGCACGCGTCGATCCAGGCGTCCACGTCGATCGTGTTCGCGAACACGCGGACGCGGGCGGGATCGGCGCCGAGCGCGACGACCGACTCACGGGCGAGCGAGCCGACGACGAGCACGGAAGCGGCGTTCCGGAGGATCGGCGGGACGGCTGTCCTCTTGACCGTGCGCCGCCAGCCCGCCTTCGGGCCGGCGTCGTGGCTCTCCACGAGCAGCACGTAGGGGACGCGCGCGGAAGCGGCACCAGGCGAGCGCGGCCTGCGAGGCGAACGTGCTCCAGCCCGAGACGACGACGACGTCCGGCCGAGCGTCGCCGAGCGCGCCGAAGATCCCGGGCGTGATCGGGTAGTCGTGGCGGAAGAGCGTGCGCGCGCCCGGCACGACGGTTCCGTCGAGGAAGACGGCCGGGTGATCGAGGTCGCACGGTCCACTGACGGGACGCGACAGTCCGCGCGGCATAGATCGACCGTCAGCTCGAGATCCTCGCGAGCCGCCACACGATCGAGCAGCGGTGCCCGGTACGGCGTCGGCTCGGGCGAGACGAAGGCGACTCTCACTCGACCACCAGCCTTCCACGCGAGCTTGCGGACGTTCTCGCGCCAGCGCAGCGGCGCGCCGACGTTCCGGCGGAGCCTGCCGCCCCGGAGGACGTGGCTCGCGTCGTGCAGCGTGTACAGGTGGCTCTTGCCTCCGGCGAGGTCGATGTTCCGCGCAGCCTCCTCGCCGTAGTACGCCTCGTGCATGCCGCCTTCCACGTGCGCGTAGCCGTGCGGCTGATGGAGGGCACGGACATCGTGCGTCGCGTCCACCACGATCCCGACCTGCCGTGCCTTCCAGACGAGCCAGTTGTCGAAGCCGGCGCGGCCGATCGCGAACGGCGGCACGTCGCCGAAGAGCCCCGGCGTGAAGACGAACCAGTCCATCGCGGCGGCGCCGCGGCGCTTGCCGTCCTCCTCCGTCTGGCCGACGACGAGGAATCGCTCGCTCTCGGCGGATACAGCGCGGACGGCCTCGAGCAGGTCGGGGCCGAGGATGACGTCGGCGTTGACGAAGCACCGCAGGGGGAAGCGAGCGGCAGCGTCGGCCAGCGCGAACGCCGAGTCGAGCCGGGGCGTGCCGTGCGCGGTCAGCTCGAGGCCTGGCACGTGCTCGACGCCGAGCTCGCGGGCCGCCTCCGCGACGTCACCCAGCAGCAGCACCTGGACGTCCAGCGAACGCCAGCTCTCCACGGAGCGGCGCTGGAGCGCGTCCAGCTCGCCTTCGAACGGCTTCGGCACGGAGAACAGCGTCAGCACAGCTCGTCGTAGAGCTCGAGGTACGTGTCGACCTGCCGGTCGAGCGAGAAGCGGGATCGGGCATCGGCGGCGGCGGCGGCTCCCATGCGTGCGCGGCGCTCGTCGTCGGCAAGCAGCGACTCGATGCCGTGCGCCATCGCCGATGGATCGCCCCGCGGGACGAGGACGCCCGTCTCCCCGGTCACCTGCTCGCGAATCCCTCCGACGTCGGCGGAGACGACGGGCACACCGCACGCGAGCGCCTCGAGCACGGCCAGCGGATGATTGTCCGCACGGGTCGCGTGCACGTAGACGTCGGCGGCTCGTAGGTAGGTGGCCACGCGTTCCCGATCGGCGAACGGCTCGGAGCACAGCCTCACGCTGCCGAGCTGCTCGTCCTCGCCGGCTTCCCCCAGCGCCACGGCGACGACGACCTCGCCGAGCTCCGTGAGCGCCCCGCGCAGCGTCTCGAAGTCCTTGAACGGATTCGTCCGGGCACCCTGCGCCGCGAACACGAGGACGCGCGCCGTGTGGGGCAGGCCCAGACGGGCCCTGGCCTCCGCGCGATCGCCCGGCGCAAAGAGGTCGAGGTCGATCCCGTTGGGGATCACGCGCGCAGAGACGATGGCCGGCGCGAGCATCGAGCGCTGCGCCCGCTCCAGCAGCCAGTGGGACGGCGTGACGACATGGAGTCGCGAGCGCGCGTGAAGCTCGGCCTTCCGGCGCCAGTTGGCGGCGGTGCCGTCGACCCGCAACGCGGGATACGAGTCGAGGTGCGGGCACGATCCGCAGCCGTGCAGCCACCGCTCGGAGTCGAGCGTGTACGCGCAGTGGCCCGTGTACAGCCACTCGTCGTGCATCGTGACGATCGTCGGCTGCCGCCCCGAGAGCTCGGGCAGCGCGCGGAGGTCGAAATAGTCGCCATGGAGGTTGTGCAAGTGGAGCACGTCGGGCGGCCTGGGCGGCACGTCGAGCAGCCCGTGCGACGCCGGGAAACGGAAGTCCTCGCGGCCGCGCAGGACGTCCCACAGCACACGTGGGATCGCGGAGCGCCCGCGCACGCCTCGTTTGGGCATCGCCGATCTGGACGACGCCGTGTTCGCCGCTGCGAGCACGCCCTACCGCGAGGGTCGTCTCGAGGCCGCGAGCGCGATACGCGCAATGGAGCGAGAGCGACACCACCTCGGCGCCACCGCCGGTGTCGGACGCGTTGACCTGGAGAACGGAGCGGGTCATCGTCCGCGAGCGTAGGCCGTGAGCTCGCGTGCAGCCTCGCCCAAACGTCCGTGGCGCAACGCCCGCTTGAAGGTCAGCCCGCGCGCTCTCCGTGCCAGCATCGTGCGCGACGGGGCTCCGTTCACGGAGGAGGCGGCTTCGAGCAGCGCGGCCGCTTCCGCGCGCCGACCGACCCGCCCCAGCGTCGCCGCCCACTGCACGGCATCGGAGACGATCGTCTCGTCGAGCTGCTCGCGCCGTATCCCAAGACGGGTGAGCGCCGTCTCGTCGAGCTGCTCCACGCCGCGCAAAGGGTCGTCCTCGCCCCGGCGCCGAGCGACCGCCGCCGCGCGGACGCACAGGAAGCCGAGCGCCTGACGCTCGAGCGCGGTGACCGAGAATTGCCCCGGGTGCAGCCGGTAGTGAATGACCGGCTCGGCGAGCGCCGTCACGCCGTAGCGCTCGTCGAAGCGCAGCCAGAGGTCGTAGTCCTCGGACTGGTCGAGCCGGTAGCCGCCGAGCGCTCGGAACGCGTCGGCCCGCATCATCACCGTCGCATGCGTGAGCTCGTTGCGGACGAGGAAGTCGAGCTGCTGGCGGCCCGGCTCGCGATCGATCTCCCGCCCTGCCTCGTCGATGAGCACGATGCCGCCTCCCAGCAGGGCGATCTGCGGATGGGCATCGAGGTACGCGACCTGGCGCTCCAGGCGATCGGGAACCATCACGTCGTCGGCATCCATGCGCGCGATGAGCGGCGCCGTGGCAACCGCGCAGCCTGCGTTGATGGCGGCCGCGAGCCCGGCGGCCTCCTGGCGCTCGACCCGTACCCTCGAGTCGCGTCGCGCGGCATCGCCGAGGATCTCCGGCGTCGAGTCCGTCGAACCGTCGTCGACGACAATGAGCTCGAAGTCGGCCAGCGTCTGCGCGAGCGTCGACGCGAGCGCCTCGCGGAGGAATCGCTCGCCGTTCCGCACCGGCATGACAACGCTGACCGCGGTCATCGGACGAGCTCCGCGAACAGCTGGCGGTGCCGTTCGATCCAGGGCTCGAGATCGAAGCGCTCGACCGCTCTCGCCCGGGCAGCCGAGCGGTACGTGTCGTGCTCCGCAAGGACGGTTCGCACCGCAACGGCGAGCGCCTCTGAGGATGGAGGCACGTCCTCTTCCCACGTCGTCTCGGATTCGACCCCGATCCCGCCGTCGCCGACGAGCTCCGGGACGCCGCCGCTCGCCGAGTGCACGACGGGCAGGCCGCACGCCAGCGCCTCGAGGACGACGTTCGGACAGGGATCCCGCACCTTCGGATGGAGGAGCACGTGCGCGCGCCGGTAGACAGCCGGCGCGTCGCGCTGCGCATAGCGGCCCGGTCATCTCGACACGCTCGGCGACACCGAGCTCCCGGGCGAGGGCTTCAGCGTCGACGACGAGCGAGCCGGTCACGATCATCCGCGCTTCCGGCAGCAGTGCCAGCGTCTCGAGCCCCGTCTGCAGGCGATAGGCCTGCGTCTGGTCGCCGCCGAGCAGCAGCACCGGCCCCCCGGTGGGTGGCTCGCCAGGCGTGAACTCGTTCGTGTCCACGGCATTCGGGAGAATCTCCCACGTGCCCGGCGGCGAGCCGAGGTACCGATCAGCGGCACCCTTGCAGAAGTCGCTCTGGTAGATGACGTGGGCCGCCGCTTCGAGCACGGCGCGGAGGCGGTCGTTCAGCTGGCTCGGTGCGATCGCCTGCCCATGCCGGATACGCGACGCCGTTCTGGTTGACGACGAGCGGCGCGCCGCGCCGGCGCGCGAGCGCGATCACCGTCTGCTCGTCCGTCGGCAGCGAGCTCGAGCCGAGATAGAGGAGGTTGAAGTCCCGCGGGCGGTGCGGGAAGACGCGCTGCAGCCGCTGAAACTTCACCATGCCGCCCTCGACTGGTGCCCCCGGCGCCGGGATGCGGCGATGGCCGTACGACACGGCCACCTCCCCCGCCGCCGGCCGCGACCTGGCGATGAGCGCCGCGCGGCCCTTCGCGCGGAGCCACCCGAGCGGGTTTCTCATGTCCCATCCAACGCGACGAACCCCGTCAGCAGCTCGCGCCAGCGAGGCGCGAGCGCGTCGTAGGAGCATTGCTCCGCAGTTTCGCGCCCGGAGGCCGCGAGCCTCGCGAGATCCTCGTCGGCCGCCTCCGCGACGTAGCCCGCCCAGTCGGCGACCCCGTTCGCGTCCTCCACGTCGACGATGTAGCCGTTTCGCGAGTGCTGGACGAGGTCCGCAGCCTGGCCGACGCGGGTGGTCACGAGCGGGACGCCGGTCGCCATGGACTCGAGCACGGCCTTCGGACCACCTTCGTCCCGCGACGTGACGAGGCAGACGTCGAGGGCGTGGTATGCCTTCGCCACGCCGTCCTGCCCGCGGAGCAACACGTGGCGGTACGGGACGCCCAGCTGCTCGAGGCCGTGCTTCACGTAGCCGCGAGCCGGGCCTGTCAGCAACAGGTAGAGCTCGGGCACACGCTGGCGCAGCCGCTCGACAGCTGCGAGCAGCACATCGGGGCCCTTGATCAGCTTCGGCTCCAGCCCCTCCTCCCAGCCCACGCCGTCCTTCTGGAGGGAGCCTGCGACGAACGCCTCCTCCGGCAGACGGAGCTTGGCGCGGGCAGCGGCGCGCTCTTCCTGGGTCCGGAGCGTGAAGCACTCGACGTCGATGCCGATGGGGATGCGGAAGACCTTCTCCGCCGCGACGCCGGTCTCGAGCACGAGCTCTTCCATCGCCTGTGAAGGGACCTGGATCCGGTCGAGCTCCTCGTGCCGGGTGCGCACCGCCTCGTAGCACGTGTCGAACTCGGGCATTCCCTCCGTTCCCGGGCGTCCGTGGAGGTACGCGACGCCGAGCCTGTTGCCGTTGCGCTCGAACGGCTGGCCGAGGAGCGAGAACTGGCTGGCATGAAAGATCGCCTGGTCGCGCACGGCCGAGACCCAGCTCTCGTTGCCGACCTGCGCGCCCAGCCGCGCGGCCAGGCGCGCGATCTGCCGGGCGTCGTCGGCGATTGCCCAGTCGTGCCCATCGCCGGCCACGAACAGGCGCGAGTGGTCGCGCCACGTTCGCGTGCGGGTCTCGATCGCCCACTTGCGCACGGGACGGCCGACGGGGCGTGCCAGGTCGCGGAGCCGATCACTCACTAACTAAGAAGGTAGATCACGGGGTGGCGCGCGCCCCTTCCGGGTGCTGCGATGCCGTCGGATAGCGGCGCTACTCTCGCAGCACCGTGAACTGGGAGGAGCAGCCATGCGTCGGCAGCTACCGAGTCCTGCTCTGATCGTCGCCCTCGTCGCGCTCGTCGTCGCGCTGACCGGCACTGCCATCGCCGCTGAAGTCGTCCCGCTCGCCGCGCGCGCGAGGGTCGCCGACAACGCGAAGAAGCTCGGCGGGAAGACGCCAGCGCAAGTGGCCCGCATGCCGGGTCCCGCGACGACGCTCAACGGCAAGACCGCGGAGCAGATCGCCTCCACCCCCGGGCCGACCAACTCGGCCGCCGGAGCGGTCGTGTACAAGCAGGCGACCCAGACGCTCCACCCCGCCGAGATCGTCGACACGACGACGGCGTGCGACGCGGGTGCGAAGGCAATCGGAGGCGGATTCCAGGGACCGGCCGACAACCTCATCGTCACGTACGACTCCCGCCCGAGCGCTGACGGGAACGCCTGGAGGCTGCGCCTGGCGAGCTATGACGCCGTCGATGCCCAGGCCACGCTCGTTGCGGTCTGCCTGAAGTAGTCAGAGGTTGCTCAAGCCGCTGACCGCCTCCACGCGGTCGCTGGCGCGTGCCTCCTCGAGAAGCGGCATGTTCGGACGCTCCCCCTTGCGTGTCTCGTGCCAGAGGTGCAGCAACGTGCTCTGCGGCCCCGGCCAGCCGCAGCGCAGGCCGAGTCGGCGCAGACGGACGGCGAGGTCGACGTCCTCCTCGCCCCAGCCCTCGAACCGCATGTCGAACCCGTTGACGCGCTCGAAGTCCTCGCGGAAGACGCCGAACAGAAAGCCGTAACGCTCCGCGTGCGGAACGAACTCGGGCAGACCCGCACGTCCCGGGCGGCGGCGATCTCGCGGCGTAAGAGCGGCTGAATGGTCGCACCTCGCCCCGCTCACGGAGCCACCGGCCGAGCGACCACCGGTGCACGGGCATGCCCTCGGCGAGCACACGATCACTCAGAGCACCTGAGAGCTCGAGTCGCTTCCCTCCGAGGAACCAGCCCGGGGTCGCGCTCGTCCGCATTGCCCGGACGAAGCCACGCCGCGGCACGGAGTCGCCGTCGATCATCGCGAGGAAGTCCCCGGTCGCCGCCTGTGCGCCGAGGTTCTTCACGCGGGCGAGCCGATAGCCCGCGTCGTCCTGGCGCACGTGGCGGAGCCTGTCGCCGAACGTCGCCGCCCACCGCTCGACCGTTGCCGTCGTCTCGGGCCCCGAGCCGTCGTCGGCGACCACGACATCGAACTCGGGATCGCTCTGCTCCGAGAGTGCGTACAGCACGGCATCGAGCGCCTGCGGCCACTCGTACGTCGCGACGATGACACTCACGCTCGTCATTGAAGGAAGGGCGTCGCGTCCTTCGTGACGAGCTCCCCTTGCCGGTACTTCTCGTCCTTCCACGGCGAGGGCGGAGAGGCCGGGCGAATCCGGTCGACGAGCGACGTCAGGCGTGAGCGGCGCTTGCCGCCGAGCTCGATAGGGCTCAAACGGCCATGACCGGCGGCGTTCGGCGGATCGAGGCTCGAGCGTCGCAGGAAGCAGACGTGGAGACAGCGAAAACGGCTCTCCTCCCAGGGGTAGCGCTGCCCCAGATGGACGATCGTCTCCCGCTCGTAGCCCGGCCGAAACACGATCTCGCCGTCGTGCATGTACTGGCGATAGACGTGCGTCCACGAGTCGATCGCGGCAAAGTTGAAGAGCTTCGTCACCGACCGCGACGGCGGAGAGAGGTAGCCCGTCGCCTGACGCTCGCCGGGATCCAGGGTGACGCAGTTCAGGACGTTGGACTTGACGCTGAAGAACTCACGCAGATCACCGCCAAGCAGCTGCTCGCGGAAGAGGGCGAGGCCGGCGGGATCGTAGAGCTCGTCGCCGTCCACACCGAACACCCACGTGTCGGTACCGGCATAGCCTTCGACGAGCGCGTGGGAGTCGCCCGTGTGGCGAACGCGGACACCGTCGACGTGTGCGTATTCGCGGCCGAGCCCCTGGACGATCTCCCAGGTCGAGTCGGTTGACATGTGATCGGCGACATGGACACGGTCGCAGAACGCCGCGACATTGCGAACCGCCTGCTCGACGTGAACGTCCTCGTTGTGGAGAAGCATGACGCCGACGATCCGGTTGGCCATGGCTCCGCTTACGCTTCCCTGGGCTCGAACGTCCCCACGATCGCCTGGACGACGCGCTCGCCTGCGCGGCCGTCGACCTCGCCGACGACCTCGCGTGCGATGCGCGCTCGCTCGGCGATGAGCTCGCCGGGCTGCTCGAGAGCATGGTCGACCGCATTGACGAGCCCATCGAAGTCGTGAGCCCGGGAGAACGCCGCTGACTCGGCGAGCTCGCTGTAGTGCGCGCCGCCCAGATTGAGGCGTGCCCAGTGTTCGCCTTCCGGTGCGCCCTCGTCGAAGAGCACGCAGACGGACGGCCGGTCGTTCACCACGGCATCCAGCAGAATCGTTCCGGCGTTCGAGACGACGCAGTCGACGTGCTGGAGCAGCGTTGCCAGGTCGCCCAGATCGGTGTAGCTCCCGGGCTGGAGCGCCGCTCCCGGTTGCCCGTCCACTACGCCGTAGCGATCCGGCGTCTTCGACTCCCGTGGATGGGGCCGGAAGACGACCGAGAGGCGTTCGTGCGCGCCTGCCCGCAGCCACTCGACGAGACGGCCGACGAGCTGGCCTTCATACGGAGCGTTCGTGGGCGTGTTTCCCGCGAAGAGCACCACGGGCTTCGACGGATCGACGCCGAGCCGCCCGAGGAGCAGCTCGTAGGCCGCACGAGTCCTACGCTGGTGAAAGACGTCCGTTTGCGGCCAGCCGGTGACGACGATCCGATCCTCATCGATGCCGTGGTAGCGGACGAGGTCGTCTCTCATCGTCTCGTTCTGGACGATGTACCGGCGCAGGTGCGGCGAGACGACGCCTTTGCCCACGGTGTGATCCCAGCTCGCGACATAGCCGGCCACAGGCAGTCCGAGGCGGCGGGCGGCCGTGAGGAAGCGCACGGAGTTGCGTGCCTGGAGGTTGTCGACCACCAGGCCCTCGCAGTCGCGTCTCATGCGCTCCACGAGAGCCGACGGTGCATAGCGCCGGCCGGAGAAGTGCCAGCGCGACATCCCGCGGTCGAGCACCTCCCACCGCGGAAGCGGACCTGCCCGTGAGGGGTCGAGGAACCAATTCGGATGTCCTCGTTGCCAGCGGTCGCGGTGGAAGCCGTGCCGCAGGCTGTGGCGGACAGCGAGCGGGAAGAAGCCGATGTGATCGTCGAGCCATTCGTCGGCGCGACGCGTGATGCGTTCGTCGAGCTGGACTCGCGCCGGCAGCAGCTCCTGCTCGTCGACCAGAGGCACACCGTCCAGCTTCGGCAGCCAGGGTCGAACGTGCTGCGCGTCCAGCAGGAAGATCCCGACCAGACGGCTCGGCAGCGCACGGCGTAGGCCGTCCACGATTCCGCAGTCGAAGAAGACGCGGTTCGGGAGCGGGTCGACGAGCAGCAGCCAGATCCGGCGGCCCGAGCGCGGGGCGTCGTCCGTGGTCAGCTCTGCACCTCCTTCGGAAGTCCTAGCGCCTCGACGTAGCGGTCGGCGACATCCGCGAGCGGCGGCACGACAATGGCGGAACGCCGTTCGTCCAGCTCGGCGACCAGCCGGTCGAGAACACGCGGCAGCTCCTCCGGGTCCGAGAACGCCAGCCCGCCACCGCCGACCACCTCAGGATGGCCGCCGCTGTCGAGATACGCCGCCGGCAGCCCGCAGGCCAGCGCCTCGAGCAAGGCGTTCGAGCACGGGTCGTTGCGACTCGCGGCGATGTACACGTCCCCCTCGCGTAGGACTCTGGCGACCCCCTCGGAGCCCATCGGCCCGACGACGCGGATGTGCTCGAATGCGACGGCGGTGCGGCCGACGAACGTGAGCTCATACCGTTCCCAGTCGAGGTTGCGGTCGACCCACGAGAACACGCTCGCGCCCTTGTTCGGGTTGTCGGACCAGCTGGTCGCCACCAACCTCACGCGCCGGCCAGCAAGCGGTTCGTGCCCCTCCGGGGGATGGAAGATCGCCGAATCGACCGCATTCGGGATCACGACCGGCTCACGCAGCTCGAGCCCGAGCTCCAGATGCTTCTCCAGGCTGAAGCGAGACTGAAAGACGGTCGCTGCCGCCAGGTCTCGGTTGATCTCGCGAATCCGCCGGTCAGTCCCGTCGTCGAAGCCGCGGTAGACGCCGATCGGTCCGTCGACGCGATGAACCATCCGGCAGCCCTCACGGGCAAACCGTCGCAGGCGTCCGAAGTCGAAGTTGAAGGAGTTGTAGAGACAGGCCGGCGTCTGCCCCGAGATGCGGTTCAGCTCGACGTGGAGATCCCGCCGTTCGAGCTCGGCGCTCAGGGCGCGCAGGAACTGACTACCCCCTCCGGTCGGGGGCGGGGCGAAGTCGTGGAAGAGCGCGAGGTCGGCGCGATCGTGCCTCGAGGCAAACCGGTCCGCCTCGGTCCGCGCCCGTTGCGACACCGCGCCACCGGCCCTTCGAGCCACCGCGAGCGCTGCCGTCGGGAGCGTGCTCGCCCTCATTGTCCCCCGGTCGCCGCTTCCTCGAGCACGTCCCCGATCGAGTCCGCATACCGCCGCCAGGAGAGCGAGTGCTCGACCGTCGCTCTCGCGCGGGTTCCGAGCCGCGCCCGAGCGACCTCGTCGCCCAGCAATCCACACACCACCGCCTCGAGCGCGCCGGAGTCTCCCGGCTCGACGAGCCGGCAGTTCTCCCCGTCCACGAGGCCGTACCCCGTCGCGATCGCCTCGGTGCGCGAAGCAACGACGGGCTTACCCATGGCCATTGCCTGCAGGAGCACAGTCGTCGCGCCCGAGTACGTGTTCGCCGCGACGGGAAGGGCGACGACCTTTGCGGATGCCAGGCGGCTCCGGACGCCCTCGAAGGGGATGTCGAGCTCGACCTTCACATTCCGCGGATACGGAGGCGGCGGGGCGCTATGGCGCGAGGCGACGATGAGAACTTTCAGGTCCGGGTGGCGTTCGGACACGCTCAGCAGCAGGGGGAAGTCGCGGTGAGAGTCGGCGCCGATGGAGACGACGTCGACATCGGCACGGCCGTCGGACACGGGCCGGAAGAACTCCGTATCGACCCCGAAGGGACAGAAGACGACACGCGGTAGACGCCCGTGGGCGGAAAACCAGCCTCGCAGGAGCTCCGCCTCGCGCTCGCTGTAGGCGACGATCGCTGCCGCCCGGGCGATGGCGGCGGCGAAGAAGCGGATCGTGCGTTCCCCCCTCAGCCGAGCGAGGCGCTCGAGCAGGCCGACCGACCCGTACACGAGGGGCCGCCGCACGAACCCCACGCTCTTGAGAAGTGCGGCCGGCGTGGCGACGCTGTCGACCGTGGCAAAGACCACGTCGGCTGCGTTCATCCTCGGGCGGGACGAGATGACGGTCGCAAACTCGCCACCGAAGCCCCCGGCGCGGTACACCAAACGGTTGAGCACGACCTCCGTCCGCCGCGCGATCGGAGACGGCCCGAGTCCGTCGAGATTGTGCGCAGCTCGTGCTCCACGTTCGACGAGCTGGTCCAGCCCGTAGAGGCAGTACCG
This sequence comes from uncultured Actinomycetes bacterium, assembly GCA_963830835.1. Taxonomy (GTDB): domain Bacteria; phylum Actinomycetota; class Thermoleophilia; order Gaiellales; family Gaiellaceae; genus PALSA-612. The sequence goes on from CAWHNJ010000011.1 coordinate 128,907, forward strand.
CTCCGCCGATCCGGGCTCCCTCTGGAGCGCCGAACGGCGCCTGTCGGAGTCGGTGAACAGGTAGAAGACGCTCAGGCTGGGAGTCCCGGAGTGCACCGGAGGTCAAGGTATAGGCTTGGAACGCCGGTGCACAGAAGGAAGACTCAGTTCGCCCAGCGTGTGAACCGATATGCCACCGCGCTGGAGCGTCGCGGCATCAGGGCGACCTACGCCGTTGCACGACAAGCTGCTCTCGAACCATGCCGCTCGAAGAAAGCTGAGCCAGGACGTCCCGACGCTCGACCCGCTCCAGGAGCGCTTGGTCGAGTCATTGAGGACCGAGGGGCATGCGGTGATCTCCTTCTCGGAGCTCTTCCCCGATCCCGCAACCTGGCAGGCATTGGACGAGGAGAGCGGCACGGTTCGTGGCGGACAGCGTAGAGGGTCTGGCCCGCGAGCAGGCGGGCCTGGAGTCGGGCCTGCGTCGCACCGGCAAGGAGTTCGTCGTCCGGCGCAATGCATACGGAGCGACCGTCAGAGCCGACGACGCGTGGCTCTCGGTCTGCACCGACCGTCGCCTCCTCGACCTCGTGAACTCGTACCTCGGGCTCTGGTCGAAGCTCGAGTATCTCGACCTGTGGTACACCGCGCCCCACGGTGACGACGCCGAGCGCCGCGGCTCTCAGCGCTGGCACCGGGATTACGACGACCGCTACCTGCTCAAGGTCTTCGTCTACCTCGTGGACGTCGACGAGCAGACGGGTCCCTTCCAGTACGTACCGGGCAGCCAGCCGGGCGGCCGCTACGACCATCTCCTGCCGTGGCGCCCGATGGGCGAGAGCTACCCGCCGGACGAGAAGGTCATCTCCGAGCTCGATGCGGCGGCCAAGACCCTGACTGGGCCCAAGGGCACGATGTTCCTCTGCAATACGAGCGGCTTCCACCGCGGCGGCTACGTGACGCAAACCCCGCGCGTGCTGGCGACGGCGACCTACTGCTCGCCCGCCTCGCTCGCGTCGCTCACCGAGCGGAACTTCAGCCTCGAGGACGGAGCCGAGGCGTTCGACGACCGGTCAAGTACGCGCTCGGTTGACCCCGAGGCGCCCTAGCGGCGCTCGTTCGTCCACTCGAGCAGCGGCCGCACGGCTCCCCGCAGGTGGCCGGGATACGTTCCCTTGCTCGAGTCGCCCTCACCGGGATCGTGCACGTGGAACGAGAGCGCTTCTTTGAAGCCTGCGTGCGTGACGAGCTTGTGCATGCCGACGGCACCCAGCGAGCAGACTTCGACGTCGACGGTATACAGGCCCTCGTTGAGGAAGTTGCCGGGAATCCACGCCGTCACGACGTGGTCACCGATCGCCGGTGGCTCCGACCAGACGGGGCTCGTGTCCATCGCATTGAACGCGACCTCCCCTTCGTTGTCGAGCAACTTGATCTTCGGAAACAGCGGCAGCGTGTCCCGCAGGACGGTGAAGGTGAGCTCGATGCCCACCGGTCGTCGAATGTCGAGCGCGTGTGCCGGGTCACCGCGCTCGTCGACGACTTGAGCCTCCTTCAGCCGCGCGTACTTCCCGCCGGGGGCGCTGCCAGGATCCGGCCATGCCCGGTGCGACCCCGTACCCGTGACAGCCTGGAGGTAGTGGGCAACGACCTCTTCGCTCGCGCCGTCGCGCACGATCTGGCCGCCGTCGAGGAGGATCGCCCGGTCGCAGAGCCGAGCCACCGCCGGCATCTGGTGGGACACGAAGACGACCGTGCGCCCAGACTGGCTGAACTCCTCCATGCGGCCGAGCGAGCGGCGCTGGAACTCGGCGTCCCCGACGGACAGCACCTCGTCCACGAGCAGGATCTCGGGCTCGAGGTGGGCGGCGACGGAGAACGCGAGGCGTACGTACATGCCGCTCGAGTAGCGCTTGACAGGCGTGTCGAGGAACGTCGCCACGCCCGCGAAGTCGACGATCTCCGGCAGCTTGCGCGTGATCTCACGTCGCCCCATGCCGAGGATGGCGCCGTTCAGGTAGATGTTCTCGCGGCCGGTCAGCTCCGGGTGGAAGCCGGTGCCGACCTCGAGCAGGCTTCCGACGCGTCCGCGGATGACCGCTGAGCCCGTCGTCGGCGTCGTGATCTGGGTCAGCAACTTGAGCAACGTCGACTTGCCGGCGCCGTTACGGCCGATGACGCCGAGCACCTTGCCCTGATTGAGCGAGAACGAGACGTCCTTGAGCGCCCAGATGTCCTCGTAGTGCCGCCTGTGCTCCCTCCTTGCAGCCGGCGCGCCCCGTGCGCGAGCGAGTCGCGAAGCGTCCCGTAGCCGCTCTGGAGCTGCCCGATGCGGTAGCGCTTGCCGAGCCCTTCTACCTGGACTGCGACGGCCGTCATCAGATCGTGTCCGCGAAGCGCGGCTCGGCACTCCGGAAGAAGGCGATCCCGACGGCCAGCAGGACGGCGGCGGAGACGACGCTCACGCCAACGACGTGTGCGGGCAAGGGAGCGCCGAGCATCGCCCAGCGAAAGCCGCTGATCGCTCCCGTCATCGGGTTGATCGCGGCGATCCACTGGTACGTCGTGTCGAGGGAGTTGATGGAGTAGAAGACCGGCGAGGCGAACAGCCAGATCTGGATGACGAAGGGGATCGCATAGGGCACGTCCCGGTAGCGGACTCCGGCAGCGGTGAAGAGCAACCCGACGGCGAAAGCAGTCACCATCGCCAGGAGGACGAAGAGGGGGAACAGCACCGCCTGGGCGGTGACGACGACGTCGAACCACAGGATCATCGCCACGAACAGCGGGAAGACGATGACGAAGTCGACGAGCGGTGTCGCGACCGCACCGAGCGGCAGCAGCAGGCGCGGGAAGTACACCTTCGTGATCAGCGCCTTGTTGCCCGCGATGCTCCCGCTCGCGCTGTTGAAGGCAGGCTGGAAGTACGTGGTCCACATCAGCACGCCCGCGAAGACGAAGACCGGGTAGGGAACGTCGTCGGACGGGAACTCGGCGAAACGTCCGAAGATGAGCGTGAAGATCCCTGTCGCGAGCAGCGGCTGGATCAAGACCCAGGCGACGCCGATGAACGTTTGCTTGTAGCGAACCTTGAGGTCGCGCCAGACGAACGTCGTCGCCAGCTCGCGGAAGCGCCAGAGCTCGCGCAGGTCGAGCTTCGGCAGGCGCGTCGCCGGGCACGATCGTCGTCACGCGGTCGTCGCGCGGGGGCGCCTCGACGGGCGCAGTCTCGGGCGCCGCCTTCTCGAGGACGCTCACGGCGCCAAGGCTAGCGATCGTTCGTGAAGTTTCAGCGCGGCTGCGATCTTCCGGGCGTACGCCGGGATCGCGAACTCCTTGCGAAATCGCTCGCGTCCGGCGGCGCCGAGCTTCGCACGCAACCCCGGCTCGTCGCGTAGCCGCGCGAGCGCGTCCCTGAGCGCGCCGACGTCGCCCTCCGGCACGAGCACGCCTGCCGGTCCCATGATGTCTGCGATGCCGCCCGAGTCCGAGGCGACGATCGGCAGGCCCATCGCGAGCCCGTCCACCAGCGTGCTCGCCGACTGCTCCTTCCAGCGCGGCGTCGTCAGCGAGGGCACGGCCAGACAGTCGAGCGCCGCATAGAAGCTCCACAGCTGATCCTTCGGCAGCAAGCCGAGGTAATCGATGCGCTCATCCCTCGCTGCGAGCGCCTCGAGCTCGGTTCGTTGCGGCCCGTCTCCGGCCAGGACGAGTCGCGAGCTCTCGGGAAGGGCCTGGGCGAGCACCTGCCAGCCCTTCTCCTCGACGATCCGCCCGGCAAAGCCAACCGTGAAGCCGCCGGCGATCGCCAACGGCCGCACGTCGCCCGCGGGCTCCAATCCACCTGCCACGAGCGTCGACGCCGCCACGGACGCGGGCATGCCGGCGGCGCGAATGCCCTCCAGCGACGGCCGAGCGACCGTCAGCAGATGGTCGAGGCGCGGCCAAAGGAGGCGGCGCGCCGTCCGCTCCGCGAGACGTCGGGGGCGCGGAAAGATGTTCTCGCAGACGGCGGTGGCGATCCTCGGCCGGCGGCGGAAGCGATAGAGCGCCAGCATCTCGAGCAGGAAGGGGTCGATCGGCTCTTCCTGCACCCAGATGACGTCGGGCCGGATGGTGCGCAGCTGACGCGCGATCCACATCACTCGCTCCCGTCGCGAACCCCGAGGCACGTGCCGGACCTCGATCGGCAGCGACCCCGCGTCGGCGGGATCCGCCGTCCCGTGCGCCTGGTGCACCGTCGGCAGATCGCGCGGTGCCGCCGCCGCGAGCACGACAGCGTGAACGTCGTACCGCCGCACGATCTCCTCGAGCGCGAGCCAGTGCACCGGGTAGAACGCGAGACGGCTGTAGAGGACGAGCCTGTCGGTCAATGCCGCTTCGCCCGCTCGAGGGCATCGGCCACGAGCGCAGCTGCCTGTTCCGGGCCCGAGCTCTCCACGGCCCGCTTCCGCGCCAGCCGCTCATTGGCCGATCCGGCAGCCCGACGGAGCTCCGGGCTCGTGATGAGCTCGAGGAGCACCTCAGCGAGCCGCTCGGCGTCACCGGGCGGCGCGAGAAAGCGGGCTCCTTCGTCCCCCACGAGCTCGACGATGCCGGGGATGTCGGTGCCGGCCACCGGCAGGCCGGCGGCCATGTACTCGAGCACCGCGCGGGGGCGGCTCTCTCGACGAGAGCTCAGCACACCGATGTCACACGCGTCCAAAAGGCCCCCGACGTCTGCGACCTCTCCCGCGAAGATCACCGATCCGCCAAGGTCGAGGTCGAAGGCCAGCGCCTTCAGCTCCGCCTCCTCTCCCGCGGGCCGCCCTGCCAGCACGAGCGCCGGGGCTGGTGAGTCGGCAACGCGGTCGAGCGCGATCCGCCAGGCACGGAGAAGCGTCGCGTGATCCTTGAAGGCATGGAGATGCGCGCTCATGAGGGCGACGACCGCGTCGTCGCCGATCCCCAGCCGCCGCCGCCAGGCCGGTCCTGCCTCCCGGGCCACAACCGGCTCGACGTCGTCGAGGACGACGTGGACGCGCTCGGGTCGCGCGCCCCACTCGGAGACGAGGAAATCGCGAGCCGTGCCCGAGTTGGCGAATGCGAGCGGCGTCCAATCGAGCGCGCGGCGAATCGTCGCCGAGCCGAACACGCGCGACGGGTTTACGTCTTGCTGGTTCCAGACGGCCAGCGACGCGCCGGTCGTCCGCCAGACGAGCCCGCAGAGGACGTTGGGCCGTGTGCAGTAGGGCATGAGCAGGTCCGGGCGCCTCGCGCGGAGCTGCCGCGCGACTGCGCCCAGCACGCGCGCCTTGTGCGCGCGCCGCCCCCTCCAGGAGATGTCAGCGCCGTGCCAGGTAACGCCGTGCTCTAGCCAGAGGCGTCGGGCGCTGCCGTCCCGCGCAGTCAGCGCAAGAACCTCCACTTCTGCGGCATGGGCAGAACGTAGGTGCGAGGCGAGGCCAAGCGCGTATCGCTCGGCGCCTCCCAGGTCGGCCCAGCCGAGTACGAAGATGATCCGTGAGCCCGTAAGAACGCTCATCTGCGCCGGACGACGCGCCGCAGACTGCGAACGAGTCGGACGGGCACGCGCTCTTCCAGCGCCGTCAGCCGCAGCTCGAGAAGGTCGAGGCTGCGCTGGAGCCGGATGACGTCGGCTTCGCCGAGCACGGCGACGTCGAGAGCGTGTGCGGCCTCGTCCACGAGAGTCGGCCGGGGGAGCTCGAGGGGCTGCTCCCTTTCAGTCGGGAGCTCGAATGGGGCGGGGCCGGCCGGGGAGGCGATCTCGCGGAGCGCATCTCGCAGCCGAGTGTCAAGCGTGAGCGACCCAGCCTCGAGCCCCTCGGCGAGCGCGTCATCGTCAAGCGTCAGCGACGCGTACACGTCCTCGAGGCGGCCCGCCTGCTCAGCCTTCGCGGCGCGCTCGTGGTAGGCGGTGCCGTGGCCGCGGAGGTTCCTTGCGAACGCGGCAACCTGCTGCGAAGACTTTCGTCCGAACTGCTCTCGAGAGCGGATCGGGAAGTGCATTACCTCGATCGGGTGCCAGCCGCGCATTGGGACGAAACGGCTCTCGCCGAGGGAGTGATTGCCGCGCTCGACCACGACCGAGGCGTCGCCGCGATGCGCGACCTTCCACGTCGGGCGGTACTGACTCGCCGGGTCGTTGATCGGCGCCTGCGCGGACAGCCTCACGGTCATCCGCTCCGCGAAGAACGTTCCGTCGTCGGGGCGAGGAGGAAAGTTCCGTACGACGGCGCGAACGATCCCGTAGCGGTCCGGGATAGCTGCGAGCACCTCCTTGAGGCTTGCACCACGCGGCCACCAGAACTCGTCCGGATCGGTGTTCATCACCCAGTCGGCGTCGAACTCCGTCGCGGCCAGGCGCGCCATGCGCGTCACCCACTCGGCCTGGCGGAGGTCTCGGCCGGGCTCGCGGAGCAGGTGGAGATAGCCCTCCCGCGCGTACCGCTCGAGGATGTCGGCCGTCCCGTCCTCGGAGAGGTTGTCGGTGGCCACGACGAAGTCGACGCCGGCGTTGAGGTGGAACGCGATCTGGGCGTCGACCACGTCGGCCTCGTCACGCGCGAGGATCGTCATCACGAGCTTCATGGGCTAACCCGGACGAGCGTGGTCATGGCGGCGCTCACCGAGCGAATCTACCGCCGGCGACCGGGCCTAGGACCCCGACGATCGATCGCACGACGCGCTCGCCGGCCTCTCCGTCCACGACGCCGACGACCTCGCGCGCGATCCTCGCCCTCTCGGCCGCCAGCTCGTCGGGGCGGTCGAGCGCTCGGTCGATGCCCGCCATGAGCTCGTCGAAGTCGTGGGCGCGAAGGAATCCAGCAGACTCGGCGAGCTGCTTGTAGTGGTCGCCGACGAGGTTGCGATCCGCCCATCGTTCTCCGGGCGGCGCCCCCTCGTCGAAGAGCACGCACACAGCGGGGCGGTCGTTCACGAGTGCGTCGAGCAGGATCGTTCCCGCGTTCGAAAGGACGACATCGGCGTGCTGGAGCAGCATCGCCAGGTCGTCGAGGTCGGTGTAGCTCGGCTCTTGAACCGCCGCTCCGGGCACGCGACGAGCGGAGCCGAAGCGCTCCGGCATACGGTTGTCACGCGGATGTGGACGGAAGAGCAGCGACCAGCGCTCGTGCCTGCCGCTCTCCTGCCAGCAAGCGACGAGGCGCTCGACGAGCTTGCCTTCGTAGGGTGCATTGAGCGGCGTGTTCCCGGCGAATAGGACAAGCGGCTTCTCCGGGTCGAGCCCGTAACGGCGGAGAAGCTCTGCATAGGCCTCGCGCGACCGCTTCCGATGGTAGACGTCGGTCTGCGGCCAACCGGTGACAGTGATCCGGGCCGGATCGATCCGGTGATAGCGAACGAGGTCCGAGCGCATGATCTCGTTCTGGACGACATAGAGGTCGAGATGCGGGGACACCACGCCCTTGCCCACCGTGTGGTCCCAGGACGCAACGTAGCCCACGACAGGCACGCCGAGCCGGCGCGCGGCGACGAGGTACGGCATCGAGACATGGGCCTGGAGGTTCGTCACGACGAGCCCGTCACAACTCGCGCGCATGCTCGCGAGGAGCGGCGCGGGCACGTAGCGGTGCCCCGAGAACAGCCACGCCGCCATCGCGCGATCGACGATCTCCCAGCGCGGCAGGTGCCCTGCTCGATCGATGTCGAGGAAGGGGATGGGGTGGCCGTGCGCCCACCGCTCCCGGTTGAACCCGTGCCGCAGGCTCGTCCGCACCGCGAGCGTGTGGAAGCCGACGTGGTCGTCGAGAAAGATGTCGGCGCGCCGGACGATGCGCTCGCCCAGCGGTACACGCAGATGCGGCAAGTCGGCCGACTCGACGACCTCGAGCCCTTCGAGCTGCGGGCGCCAGGGTGCGATGTGCTTGGGAACGAGGGGAAACAGCGCCGTGACCCGGTCGTCGAATGCCTCTCGGAGGCCCGCGACGATGCCGCAGTCGAAAAAGACGCGGTTGGGAAGCGGGTCGACGAAGGCGACCCACAGCCGTCGCGACTCCGCGCTACCGGTGCCCGCCCCGTCGACTGCCACGACGGCCGATGATACGGAGGGATGTCCGAGCAGACACGCCCGTGGCGGCACCTTGATCCTCGGCGGAGGGTTCGCCGGCAGCTGGGTTGCGCGCTTGCTCGCGAAGCGCGGAGCCGAGACGACGATCGTCAGCCCGGAGAACTTCATGCTCTTCACGCCGCTCTTGCCCGAGGCAGCCTCCGGAACGCTCGAGCCGCGCCACATCGTCGTTCCGCTCCGGATGATGTGCCCTCGCTCCGAGCTGCTGCTCGGCCGTGCCGGCGCGCTCGACCAGGAGCGCCGGGCCGTTACGGTGGAGACGGAGGACGGATCGCTCGAAGTCGCGTACGACCGGCTCGTGATCGCACTCGGCGCGATCAGTCGCACGCTGCCCATCCCCGGTCTCGCCGAGCACGGGCACGGCTTCAAGGATCTCGCCGACGCGATCGCACTTCGCAACCACGTGCTACGCCAGCTGGAGCTCGCGGACGCGCGCGTGGACACCGGCGTTGCACGCCGGCATCTGACGTTCGTGTTCGTCGGCGCCGGCTACGCAGGAGTCGAAGCCCTCGCAGAGCTGTCCGATCTCGTTCGCGACGCCCTGCGCTACTACCCGCGCCTGCGCGGGATCGCTCCAAGATGGATGCTCGTGGACGCAGCGCCGTCGATCCTGCCGGAGATCCCGACCAAGCTCGGCGAGTACGCCGCGCGCGAGCTTGCCGGCCGGGGAGTGGAGATTCGCGTCGGCACCACCCTCGACGCTCTCGATGCAGACGGCGCGTCGCTCTCCGGCGGCGAGCGGGTGGAGACGAGCACGCTCGTGTGGACGGCCGGCGTCCGCGCCAACCCGCTACTCGCCGAGCTCGGCCTCCCCCTGGACGCCGAGGGGCGCGTGCGCGTCGATCGCTTCCTCCGCGTCGAAGGAGGCGGAGACGCCTGGGCGCTCGGCGACTGCGCTCGAGTGCCGAACGAGGCGACGCCGGGCGCGCCCGATCCGCCGACGTCCCAGCACGCGCTGCGCCAGGCCCGTGCGCTCGCCCGCAACCTCACCGGTTCGCCGCGTCCGTACCGCTATCGCATGCTCGGCCAGGTGGCGACCCTGGGCCGCTACAAGGGCATCGCCGCGGTGCTCGGGATCCGCATCCGCGGCTTCCTCGGGTGGTTCGTGACGCGCACGTATCACCTGATCCAGCTACCGCTGTTCTCGCGCAAGCTCCGCGTCGTCGTGGACTGGACTGTTGCGTTGTTCTTCCGCCGCGACATCGCCGAGCTCGGCACTCTCGGCCACCCGCGGCCGCTCGAATAGCTCGAATCGCTAACACGTGTCGACCGACACGCGATGATCCAACACGTGGATCCTGAGCTCGCCGAGCTGCTGAAGCAGGCACAAAGCGATCCCGACGCAGTGGCACTCGTCCTGTTCGGTTCCGCGGCTTCGGGATCGACGCACGCGGAGTCTGATCTGGACGTCTTCTACGTGCATCGCGTCGAGCCACTTCCCCCACGAGAGCGGCGCGGCCGGCTCGAGATCGTCCCGACGACTCTCGACCTGCTGCGAGGAGCGCCAGACTCGCTGAAACCCGCCCTCGCGTATGCGCAGACCGTCTGGGACGAGACAGGGGAGGTGGAGTCGGTGCTCGCCGCCGCCCGGACGATCTCGCATGACGAGACGGCAGAGCTGTACGACGGATACCTGAACGACTTCTACCGATCGATGAAGGCATGGAGGACTGGGAACGAGCTCGCAGGGCGAATCGAGTGCGGCCGCTCCCTGCGATTCGTCGGCGAGCTTCTCTTCGCACTCGAGGGTGTTCGTGCGCCATACCCGAAGGAGTGGCAGGGCAAGCTCGGCGACCTGGAGCCTCTGATCCTCGAAGTCGCCCGGACGGGCTCACCTCGGCTCCAGCAGGAGCTCTGCGTCCACGTTCGCGAGCTTGCGGCGCAACGTGGCTACTCGCCCGTCTACGAGGCCTGGACGGGTGACATCGATCACGCACTCACATTCGAATTCGCTAGCGAATAGACGAGAGCGCCTGCGCCAGGGATTGCCCACCCTCGAGCACGCCCGAGAACAGGTCGCCTTCCTTCGCCACGCGCCGCAGCACGACGTCCATCGTGAACTCGGTCGGGTCGAGCCCCGCCTTCACCTCGTTCCAGCGCAGCGGCGTCGAGACGGGCGCTCCCGGCCGGGGCCGCACCGAGTAGGCCGACGCGATCGTCTTTCCCTCGCCGTTCTGGTTGGCGTCGATCAGCACGCCCCGCCGCTTCCGCTTCACCCACTCGGTGGTGACGAGGCCGCGGTGCGTCGACGCAAGCGTGCGCGCGACGATCTCGCCGAGCTCGCGGGCCTGCGCGTACGTGGACCGGCGGGCGATGGGCACGAGCACGTGCATCCCGTCGGCGCCGCTCGTCTTCGCGTAGCCGGCGAGGCCCAGCTCGTCGAGCACGGACTTCACGAGCTTCGCGACCTCCACGACCTCGGCAAAGCCCACGTCGGGTGAGGGATCGAGGTCGAAGAGCACCCAGTCCGGGCGATCCGGCTTGTCCACGCGGGAGTACCACGTGTTCATGTCGATGCAGGCCATGTTGACCATCCACAGCAGCGCAAGCTCGTCGTTGACGAGCGGCGCGTCGATCATCCGGCGCTGCCGCGGCTTCTCACGCGTGGAAACCTCGAACCTCCGCGTCGGGATCCACTCGGGCATGTGCTTCGGCGCGTCCTTCTGGAAGAAGAACTTGCCGTCGATGCCGTCGGGATAGCGCTTCATCGTGAACGGCCGGTCGCGGAGGTGGGGAAGGATCGCGGGCGCAATGTCGCGGTAGTACGCGAGCAGATCGCCCTTCGTGAGCCCCTCCTCCGGCCAGAAGACCTTGTCGAGGTTGGAGAACTTCAGGGTCCGCTTGCCCTTCCGGATCTCGGTGGGAAACGGCTCCTCGCGGCGGACCTCCTCGGGCAGCTTGTCCTCTCGTACCCCGAGGAAGGTCGGAAAACGCAGGTGGCGTTCGTGCGTCCATTCGACGAACTCGACCTCGACGACGAGCTCGGGCTCGACCCACCTGACGTCGCTCTTCCGCACGCGCGGCATCTTCGGGAGCTCCAGGAGCGGCGAGTCGGCCCGTTCGAGCGGCTTCAGGCGGGCGAGCAGCTCGTCGATCGCGTCCTCCGTGAAGCCCGTGCCGACGTTGCCGGCCCAGCGCAGGCCGCCCTGCTCGTGGACCGCGAGCACGAGCGCGCCCATGCGTTCTCGCTTGCGTTGGCCCTTCGTGTAGCCGGCGACGACGAGCTCCTGCCGCGGACGCACCTTCACCTTCAGCCAGTGGCGAGACCGCCCTGCTCGTAGCGGGAGTCCGCTCGCTTGGCCATGACGCCCTCGAGGCCTTGCTGGGCGGCCGCCTCGAGCAGCGCGTCCCCGTCGTCGAAGGTGTCCGTGAAGGCGACGGAGCTTCGAGCGCCCGAGGAGCTTCTTCAGGCGGCGGCGGCGCTCGGTCAGCGGCAGGTCGACGAGCGGTTCTCCGTCCTGCTCGAGGACATCGAAGACGTAGTAGACGAGCGTCCCGGAACCCTGCTGCATCGCCGAGAAGCTCGCGCGTCCCGTGTCGTCCACGGCGCAGACCTCCCCGTCGAGGACGCAGTCGGGCGTGCGGACTGCCCGCGGCAGCGCCCTGGCGATCGCGTCGAAGCGCGTCGTGAAATCAGACTTCCCGGTCCGACTCTGCAGCTCCACCTCACCGCCGCGGATGTAGGCGAGCGCGCGGTAGCCGTCCCACTTCGGCTCGAACAGCCAGCCGTCGCCGCGTGGCAGCTCCTTGACCGGCGTCGCCGACATCGGGCCGGTAGCGGCGGGCCTGCCAGGTGACGGCGCTTGGCGGCCTCCTCGCGCTTGCGCAGGACCAGCCAGTTCTTCTCCTGGCCGGAGAGATGTGCCGGGATGAGGGCCCACGTTCCCTGGAGGCGCTCGCCGTCGAGCCGGAACGTCAGGCCGCCGTCCTTCTTCTCCTCGAGCAGCTCATACGTGCCTCGATCCCAGATCTCCACCGTCCCCGCGCCGTACTCCCCCTTCGGGATCTCGCCCTCGAATGCCCCGTACTCGAGCGGGTGGTCTTCCACGTGGACCGCGAGGTGTTGCTGGCCCGGCTCGAGCGGCATGCCTTTCGGCACCGCCCAGCTCGCGAGCGCGCCGTCGCGCTCGAGGCGCAGGTCGTAGTGGAGCGCCCTCGCCTGGTGGCGTTGGATGACGAAGATCGGCCCCTTCCGGCTCTTTCGACGCCCCTTCGCGGCCTTCCCGGCGGGCTCGGGCGTCTTCCCCGGCTTTCGCTTGCGCCGATAGTCACGAAGTCGGTCTGTTGAGGGCATAACGATCGCCTGCTGGGCCGAAAACGGCTAGTTCATGCGGTTTGCGGAGTGTCTACGCATCGGGGATAAGCCTGTGGAGAGTGTGGATTCCCATTCTTTGTGCCGTGGAAGCACAAAGTTGCCGCCGGTTCGCTCATGCGTGGATACCCATGCGGCGGAATTTCGCCCGCCGCTCGCGCTTGAGGACGTCGGGAGGCGTCCCTTCGACCTCCGAGAGCGCGAGCTCGAACGCCTCGCCCAGCAGGCGCGCCGCTTCGTCGTGATCCGTGTGGGCCCCGCCCGCCGGCTCGGGGACGATGCCGTCGATCACGCCCAGCTCGAGCGAGTGAAGCGCGTCCGGCTTGAACGCCGCCGCAGCCTTCCGCGCCTCGCCGGCGTCCCGCCAGAGAATCGCCGCGCAGCCTTCCGGGCTGATCACGGAGTAGATCGCGTGCTCCTGCATGAGCACCCGGTCGGCCACGGCGATGGCGATCGCGCCGCCGGATCCACCCTCGCCGATGATGCAGGACACGATGGGAACGCCGAGCCGCACCATCACGGCCTGCGAGCGGGCGATGGCGCCGCCCTGACCGTGCTGCTCCGCCGAGACACCGGGATAGGCGCCAGGCGTGTCGACGAACGTGAACAGCGGGAACCCGTGCCGGCCCGCGAGCTCCATCACGCGCATCCCCTTCCGGTAGCCCTCGGGATAGGCCATGCCGAAGTTCCGCTGTGTCCGCTCCTTGAGATCGCGGCCCTTCTGGTGGCCGATGAGCGCGACCGTGCGTCCACGGAAGCGGCCGATGCCGGTCACGAGCGCCTTGTCGTCGGCCCGGCCCCGGTCGCCGTGCAGCTCGACGAAGTCCTCGATCAGCCGCTCGACGTAGTCGAGCGTGTACGGCCGGTCGGAGTGGCGCGCGAGCTCGACGGAGCGCCAGATCTCCTCGTCGGTGACCTCCGCGTCCATCCGCTCCAGTTGCTGCTCGAGCCGCTCGAGGTCGCCGGAGACACGCGTACCGCCGAGCAGGCTCAGCCGCCTGAGCTTCGCGAGCCGCTCGCGAAGGCGGAGCTGCTCGTCAGTCGTCACGCAGGCTCGCTCGAGAAGAGTCGCAGCAGCGTCGCGAGGTACGGGCGAAGCTCCGAGCGGGGCAGGATGGCGTCCACGTGCCCGTAGCGGTAGTTCGACTCGGAGAGGCCGAAGTCGTCCGGCAGCTTCTCGCGCGTCGTCTGCTGCACGACCCGCGGCCCGGTGAACGACAGCAGCGCCTTCGGCTCGGCGACGATCACGTCCCCGAGTGACGCGAAGCTCGCCAGCACGCCCGCAGTCGTCGGGTGTGCCATCACGCTGAAGAGCGCGCCGCCTGACTCGTGGAGGTCCTCGACGGCGCAGACGGTCTTCGGCAGCTGCATGAGCGAGAGGATTCCCTCCTGCATGCGGGCGCCGCCCGACGCGGTGACCGAGATCAGCGGCACCTGCCGCTCCGCGGCGCTCTCGCAGGCGCGGACGAGCTTCTCCCCCACGGCGCTGCCCATCGAGCCGCCGAGGAACGAGAAGTCCATCACGGAGAGCTCGCAGTCGTGCCGGTCGAGCGTCGCCCGGCCGATGACGATCGCCTCGCCGAGACCCGTCTGCAGCTCTGCCTCGGCGAGCCGCTCGCGATACGGGCGGAGGTCGAAGAACTCGAGCGGGTCGGCCGAGCGCACGTCCGCCGCCTCCTCCTCGAAGCTGCCCGGATCGGCGAGGTGGGCGATCCGCTCGCGCGCCGGCATCGGGAAGTGATGGCCACACTGGCTGCAGACCCGCAGCGCCGCGCGGAGCTCCTCGTCCCGGTAGTGGGAGCCACAGGAGGGGCACGTGTTCGGGTGGCGCTTGCCCTCCGCGGGCGCAGCCTCGTCCTTGCGCTCGATGGAGACGTCGATCGCTCTCCGCCACGACGCCAGTCTAGGCGCCCTTGAGGGCCAGGACGCGTGCGGCCGCCTCGTGCACACGCTCGCGGAACGACGGCGAGCTGCGGGCCCGCGCGAGCAGGTGAGCGTAGACGGGCCGGTAGGAGCCCCGTCCGGTCAGCAGCACGAGGTCTGCGCCCGCCCGCACCGCCCGCTCCGACGTCGCCGTGATGCTGCCGGTGGCGAGCGATGCAGCCGCCTCCATCGAGTCCGTGACGACAACGCCGCGGAAACCGAGGCGGTCTCGGAGCAGCCCCTCGATGATCGGGCGGGACTGCGATGCGATGCGGCGACGGTCGAACGCGGGGTAGCGAGCGTGGGAGACCATCACGAGCGGCACGCCCGCTTGGATGGCGGCCGCGAACGGCGGCAGGTCGATGGTCATGAGCTGCTTCCGGCTGTGCCAGATCGTGACCGGCCGGTCGTCCGTGTTGGCGGTGGCGGCTCCCAGACCCGGAAAGTGCTTCGCGGTGGGCGCAACGCCCCCGGCGCGCCAGCCCGCGACCGACGCCGCCGCAGCCTGGCTCGTCCGCTTCGGATCGTCGGAGAAGGAGCGGCTCGCCATGGCGCTGCCCGCGACGCTGGGAACGTCCACGACCGGCGCCAGGCTGACGTTGATCCCCAATCTGCGAAGCGCGTTCCCGGCGGCGCCGGCGTCGCGGCCGACGCTGCCCATGCCCGCCTGTTCAGGCGCTGACGAACGCGGGGGCGCCCACGGCACGACCCGCACATCGCCACCCTCCTGGTCGACGGCGACGAGCGGCGAGCCGCCTGCCTTGCGCAAGGCCGAGGTCAGAGCGCGAAGCTGGTGCGGTGACTCGACGTTGCCACCGAAGAGGATCACGCCTGCCGCCCGCCGCTCCCGCAGCGCGGCGAGCACGTACGGAGGTGCGGCGGTGCCCTTGAAGCTCAGGACGATCAGCTGGCCCACCTGCTGAGCGAGCGGCAACTCGCCCTCGCGGGCAGCAGCCGGGGTCGTCAGCACGAGAACCGCGAGCGCGAGAGCGCAGAGCCTGCTCAAAGACCGAGCGCGGCGAGGAGCCTCGTGAGCGGCTGCACGCCCTTCGGATCAGGCGTCACTCCGGTGAGGCCCGCGCCGGCCACCGTCGCGCGTTCGGCGACGGAGCGCAGGACGACTTCGGCCTCGTCGACGGTCAGGCCGTCGGGCTCGGGCATGAACGACGGAACCTCCTGCTCGTCCAGCACGTCGGCATCGAAGGCCACGTACACAGCGTCGGCGCCGTCGAGCGCCGCGCCGATCGCATCCACGCCCGTCGGGAGGCCGGACTCGCGGATGAACTCCTCCTCGGGCGGGTCGAGGTTGCGGGCGCCGATGAGCACCGTGTCCTCGACCCGGACGGAGCCGGCGTCGAGCACCATCCGCAGCGGCATGCCCCACTGATTGCCGCTCGGCGACGTCTCCGGCGTGTTGAGATCGCCGTGCGCGTCGAGCCAGACGAGCGCGAGACGGTCGAAGCGGGCCGAGAGCGCCTCGATCGCGCCGACGTGCGAGCAGCAGCAGCCACCGAGCACGAGCGGCCGTTCGGGGAGCGACGCAGCCATCGCCAGCTCCTGCTCGCCGAGGCTCGGTTCCTCGATGATCGCCACCTCCGGATACGGCAGCTCGAGCGAGGCCGCCGCCACCATGACGTCACCGCCGTCACCCCAGGCGCGCGGCACGCGCACGAGGCCGGCTGCGAACTCGCGCCCGCAGGCGTGGCACTCGTACCCGGGGCCGATCGCAACGGCGGTGTACGTCTTGCAGTACGGGCACTTCGCACGGAGCAGGCTCATGCGAGCTCCTTCTCGTACGAGTCGCTGCGGCGCACGACCTCCATGCCCGCCCGCCGGTAGAGGGCGACCGCTCCGGTCGTGTTCTCCGCGTCTACGCCGAGATCCGCTTTGACGCGGCCCCGCGACCGCAGCTCGTGGAACGAGTGGAGGAGCAGCGCGAGCCCGAGGCCGCGGCGCCGCCACGGCGGGCGTACTCCGAGCGACGCAACGTGGCCGGTTTCGGGCCGCCGCTCAGCAACGCAGAGCGAGAAGCCAGCGATCTCCCCGTCCGCCTCTGCGAGGAACCAGAGGGTCGGGTCGAACATCGTCGAGCCGACGGTGAAGTGCTCCCACTCCTCGAACGCGGTCGGCACGTGGTCCCAGTGGTCGGCGAACGCGTCCATGACGGCGTCGTAGACGGCACGCGTCTCGCCGGTCTCGTACGTGCGCACGGTGATGCCGCTCGGCCACACCGGCTGCTCGGGCTCATCCGCGAGGTCGACCCCCATTCGGAAGAAATGACGAATGAGCCGGAAGTCACGCTCGCGGACAGCCTGCGCGAAGACCGCGTCGGACGCGCTTCCCCATGCTCGGCAGATCGCCTCGTCACCGGCAATCGCACGAGCCCGCTCGATGCTCCAGTCGAGAAGCGTCCCGCACACATCGGGACGTTCGGGCTGCGCGCGCAGATCGATGAAGAAGCGCTTGTGCGCCTTGTTCTGGTCCCACACGTCGCACCAGCCGACGAGCCGGCCGTCGTCGAACGCCAGCCGGAAATCCGCGTCGATGTCGAAGGTCGGGCTCGTCAGCCAGTCCTGGATCTCGGCCGAGGTCGCGCCGGCGCCGCCGGCGGCTTCGAGCTCACCGAAGAACACGGTGATGTCGGGCACGTCGTCGAGCGCGGGCGGGCGAAGCGTGATCACGCGAGCTCCTTCTCGAACGTCACGTGCTCGCTCTCGACGTGCATCCCCGCGCGCTCGTAGAGCCGCGTGGCGCCGGTCGCGTTCTCCGAGTCGACGCCGAGAGTCACGCGACGGATGCCGCGCGCGTAGAACTCTCTGAACGAATGCTGCAGCAGCGCGAGGCCGAGGCCCCGCCGCCGCCAGGCCTTCCGCGTGCCGATCATGCCCGACGAAGCCTCCGCCGTGCCGGCCGGACTCGCAACGCGCGTAGGCGACGATGCGCCCTCCGTCGCGGACGACGAACCAGAGGCTCTTGTCGTCGTCCTTCCGCATCTCCCACCACTCGTCGAAGGGCAGGGGGTTGAAGCCCCACTCGTCGGCGAACGCCTCGCCGATGGCGTCGTGGTACTCGCCCGGCTTCTTCCTCGCGGAACGTGTCGATGGCGAGGCCGTCGAGCGGCGCAGGCGGCGGCGGCTCCTCGTCGAGCTCGATCGCCATCTCCCAGTGGCGCCGCGCCTCGCGGTAGCCCCGCGCCTCGAACAACTCCCGCGCCGCGGCGTCGTCGGCCGATCGTCCCCTGGCGGAGGAGCTCGAATCCGAGCGACCGGGCGTGATCCTCTGCGTGGTCGACGAGCCACGATCCGAGCCCGCGGCCCATAGCCCCGGGCCGCACCGCAGCGCCTGCGAAGGCGTGATCGTCCTGCCGATCGAGCCAGCCGCCCGCTACGGCCGTTCCCGCCTCTTCGAGCAGCCACGAGTCCTCCTCGAGATTCGTCCGCAGCCACCAGGCTCGAACGTCCCCCTCTGCGAGCGACGGTTCGTGGCCGAAGCTTCGCTCGTACTCCGCGAGCAGCTCTGCCACGTCCGCCGCGTCCTCGGTTCGCAAGGCACGCACGCTCACGCCGTCAGGCAGGGGCAAGCTCATCCAGTGCCTCCGCCAGCTCGGCCAGGGTCGGCAGCTCGCGGGCGGGCTCGTAGCCGTCCGCATCCTCCCTCAGCCTGTTGATCCAGATACAGGGAATCCCGAGCTCCGTCGTCGGCGCGACGTCGTGGAAGAGGCTCGCGGCGACGTGGACTTCGGGCAGCCGCCCGACCTGCTCCTCGAACGCTCGCCAGTGCCCGGGCGCGGGCTTGTACGAGCCGATCTCGGACGCGACGATCGAGCGGTCGAACGGCACGCCGATGGCGGCCATCGACGCATCGAGGAAGTCGCGGTCCGTGTTGGAAAGGATGCAGAGCCGCCAGCTGCGCGCCCGCGCCTGCTCGAGCGCGCCCGGCACTTCCGGGAACACGCTCCAGCCGGGGAGCGCCTGCCCCAGCGCGTCCCGTTCCTCCGGGGGCGCTCCGAGCCGCTCGAGCACGCGCGCCATCACGTCGCGGTACGGCAGCGCCGGGTCCTCGTGCTCGACCACCGGCTCGAGCCGGTGGTACTCCGCGAGCTTCGCGTCCGCGCGTCCTCGCCGAAGATCCGCGCCAGCTCGCGCCGGATGCCGCCGTTCCAGTCGACGAGCGTGCCGTAGCAATCGAAGGTCGCCCACCGCTCCACGGCCCGACTTTACCGACGCGCCGAAAGGCGCGTACCATCGAGCACTATGCGAGGAGCACTCCTCGCGATGTTCGCCGTCGTCGGCGCGTCATTGCTCCTCGCCGCGGCCGGGAGCCCGCGCGGGATTAAGGAGGGCGGCACGTTCCGCGTCGCCGTCCTCGCAGGCTTCTTCAACACGATCGATCCTGCGCTCGTCAGTCTCTTCACCGAGGGATTCGTCACGGAGCCGGCCTGCGGAACCCTGATGCGCCTATCCCGGACAACCGGCCCCCGGCGGGGCTCGAGGTCGCTCCGGAGCTGGCGGCCGATCACCGGTCGTTTCCAAGGACGGACGCACCTACACGTTCACGATCCGCAAGGACGCGCGCTTCTCGGACGGCAAGCCCGTGACGGCGCTCGCCTTCGCGCGCGCGACTGAACGCGTCCTCGATCCGGCGATGGAGTCGGGCCTGGCGAGCGACTTTCGGGACATCGTCGGAGCGCGGAAGATGATCGACGGCAGGGCGACAACGCTCGCGGGCGCCGTCGCGAAGGGCAAGAAGCTGACCCTGAGGTTGTCGAAGCCGGTCCCGACTTCCTGGCCCGGACAGATGGGTTGTGCGTCGTACCCGCGAGCCTGCCCGCCGATCCCGAGGGAGCGACGGCGCCGCTGCACAGCCCGGCCGCCCCCTGGCACCACGCGGGGGGCGGCGGCCGCGTTAGCTGGCTTCCTACACCGTCACCCAGACGAGCCACTCGATTACCTACACATGCTAATGTATGTGTATGCTCACACGGCGACTACAGATTCTCATCGACGAGCCTCGGTATCGCCGCCTGCGGGCCGAAGCCCGCGAGCGCAAGACATCAGTTGCCGCCGTGATCCGCGATGCGATCGATCAGGCCCTGCCTGCGACGGGATCACGTCGCGCTCGCGCTCTACGAACCATTCTCTCGGCCGAGCCGATGGATGTGCCCGACGTCGAGGAGCTGCGCGCCGAGCGCGAGGCCGCCCACACGCGCTTGTGATCGTCGTCGACACGACGGTACTCGTGTACGCAGTCGGAGGCCGCCATGCACTGGCTGAGCCGAGCCAAGGCCTCTTGGAGGCGATCGAGCGCGGTGCCGTTCCTGCGACCACGACCCCCGAGGTGATCCAGGAGTTCGTGCACGTCCGCGCTCGCCGCCACGGCCGCTCGGACGCCGCTCGCATCGGCCGCGGCTACGCAGAGCTCTTGTCGCCACTCGTGATGGCGAGCCGCAGCGCCCTCGAGCAGGGCCTGTCCATCTTCGAGCGAGTCCCGAAGCTCGGCGCGTTCGACGCTGTGCTGGCAGCGACCGCGCTCGAGGCCGACGCCGACCGCCTCGTCTCCGCAGATACCGCATTCCGCGATGTCCCGAGGCTGAAGTTCCTCGAGTTGGGCTCGCCAGCGCTGCGCGAGTTGATCACCGAGGCTTAGACGAGAACCGTGACGGAGTCGCGCTCGGCCTCGAAGACGGCCTCGCGCACGTCCCCCAGGTCCTCGCCGTCCGCCTGGAGCGGCAGCGGGAGGTCGCAGCGGACGTCAATTCGGTCGAGGTCGTGGCCGGTAAGAACGCCTGACGCTCCGGCCATCCCGCGACCCGCCAGCACGCGTGTGAACAGGCTCGCCGACGAGAGCGGAGTCACGCGAACTGGGGCGGCGAAATCGAGGCCGAGCTCGAAGCTCGCGTCCGGCATGAAGCGCAGCGGCAGCGGTCCAGCATAGGTATAGACCGCGTCGTTGGAGACGAAGATCGCCGCTGCACGGCCATAGCTCACGACCTCGAGGCGGGGTTCGTAGCGACCGAGCAGTCTCCCTGCGACAGCACGTCCGTACTGAAGGTTGCTCGCCCGGCGCCCGCTTTGTGCTCGGCTTCCGGTCTCCAGGTCCCGCACGACCTCGGAGTCGACGCCGATGCCCGACGAGAAGGCGAACCGGCGCCCGTTGACACGACCGACCGAGATCCGCCGCTCACGGGCGTCCAGAGCACGAGACACGACGTTCGCGCCGCCGGCGGGAATGATCCCGAGCGCGACCCCGTCGCGGATGCCGTTCAACGCCTCGTTGACGATGCCGTCGCCGCCGAGTACCCACACCTCGTCCCCGGACGCCTCTCGCGCGAGCTCCGTGGCATGGCCGCGGTGCTCGGTGCGCAGAACTTCCACCGGCCGCACGCGGTCCTCGACCTCGGCGATGCGCTGCTCCGTGACGCGGCTCGCGTGGGGATTGACGATGAGGGTGCGGCGCGTCAAATGACGAAGGCCTCGGGCCGCGCCTCGTTCCGTTCGAAGCGCTCGAGCTCGAACGGTGTGAGGTCGAGCATCGGCTCACGGCCGGTGACGAGCTCGGCGATGTGCTCGCCGACAGCGGGTGCCTGCTGAAAACCGTGCCCGGAGAAGCCCGTCGCGTAGAGGAAGCGGCTCGGCTCGGAGGCCTCGCCGACGATGGCGTTGTGGTCCGGGCTCACCTCGTAGTACCCCCACCACGACGACTGCACGGGCAGCTCGGCCAGTACCGGCAGCCGCCGGGTCACAGGAGCAAGCTCCTCCAGCGTCTGCTCGCGGCCTCCGAAGGCAAGGCCGGGGCCCTCGCGATGGAAGTAGAAGCCGGTCGAGAAGTCGATGGTCAGCGGCAACCGGACGGGGAGGCCGCCGTCTGTCGGCGTGAAGTGCATCCAGCGTGGCTCGCCCCGCACGGGGATGTCGACGCCGGCCATCGCGCCGACGTCACTCGACCATGCGCCCGCGCAACAGACGACTGTGCCCGTGGCGATCGGGCCCTGGCTTGTCTGCACGCCGCAGATGCGCCCGTCGACGACGTCGATCGACGTGACCTCGCAGCTCTGCCTCACGTTCGTACCGCGTGCGTACCACTGGACGACGTCCTCGGGCGTGACGTAGCCGTCGAGCTCGCAGAACGTCGCCGCCAGGAGCCCTTCCGAGTCGACCTGCGGCACGATGCCCAGGGCCTCGTCGACCGAGAGCTCCCGCGAGGGCACGCCGAGCGTGTGCTGGAGGGCGAGGGCAGCGCGAAAGCGCTCGACATCGTGCTCGTTGTCGAGCAAGAAGAGGTAGCCGTGCTGATGGAGCTCGACACCGTCCATCTCTTCGAGCTCGTCCAGAGATCTCAGCGCGACACGGATGTTCAGCTCGTCCGCGAACTGCATCCGGAAGCCCCCGGCCGACTTGCTCGTGGAGCCCGACGCGAGCACATCCCGCTCGACGAGGACGACGTCCTCCACGCCGAGCCGGCGAAGATGCCAGGCGACGCTTGCTCCCATGGCACCTCCGCCGACCACCACGACCTCAGCAGTCTCCACACCGGGATTCTTGCGCGGTACGCGGGTGCGTGTCAGCCCTTGAGCCGGCGCATGCAAGCTTCGAGGCGGAGCCTCTTGGTCTTGCCGCGGTCGACCGCAACCTGCACGGACTCCCGCACGCTCCCGGCAGGCCGCTCGCATGTCAGCCGGTAGCGCTCGATCTTGCCCAGAGCCTTGACCGGGGGCCGCGTCGACGGATTCACGTGCCACGTGAATCTCCCGCCGGACGGCACGACGAGCGTCGACACGAGGCGGTCGCGGATCGTGCCGATCGAGGTCGCAGTGTCGAACGTCTTCGACAGTCGCAACGTCGCGCCGGCCGGCGCTGTGCCAGTGATCACGGAATGCCGGCGCGAGTCCGCAGCGTTCTCGAGCGCAATCAGGAACGCTTCGCGGTTTCCCTTGCCTGCGTACGCGCCGGCGCCGAAGTACTCGTCCACGACCTGGCTGAACGGCGGCCGGAACTCGCGCGCTCCGATCTCGAACGTGTACCCGAAGCCCCCGGTGGCGTTGTACGACCAGCTCTCCGTCGCCCCTGTCGTGTCGTAGAGCTGCCAGCCGAGAAGATTCCGATAGCCGTTTTGAGCCACCATCTGCGCTCCGAGAGCCCTCATTGCAGCCTCGTCGACGGTCGTGCCCTCGGAGCGCAGCCCCGGCGGCCTCAGGACGAGGTTGCTGAACGTGTGGGTCGTGATCAACGTCGTCACGTGACGGGATGAGACGAGCTCGCGAATCGCCTGCGTCTCGGGCTCCGAGAACGCCGACTGGCCACGGTACGTCGTAGATGTCGGCACGCCCGAAGCGCCCCGGCCCCCCCAGAGCCATCCGTAGTTGCGGTTGAGGTCGACGCCGACGCCGACGCCGTCGGGGCTGTGGACGTCGCAGCCGCCCGGCGGCGTTGCGCGCCCGTCGACGACCCGGCAGTTCTTGCGCTTGTTGAGGTTCCCGAGGTTGTCGGGAGCGCCGCGTTCCTTGCCGCCGTCATCGTCGACTATCGGGACGAGATCGCCCCACGTCCGCGACTGCTCGAACCCGTCGACGTTGAGCACGGGAACGATGATCACGCGCACCTGTCGAAGAAGCTGGGTCAGGCGCGGGCTGACGCCGAAGCTCTCGACGAGATCGACGGCAAGCTCGATCGCGAGCTCGCCCGACGGCCACTCGCGCGCGTGGTGCACGCCGATCATGAGGAACACCGGCTTCCCGTCGGTCCTCGCGAGGACGTTGTCCGAGATCTCGACGCCGAGAATCTCCCTGCCCTCGACCGAGCGCCGGCTCAGCGTGAGCAGCCGGGCGAGCTTCGGGCTCCGCGCGGCGAGCTGTCGTAGGTCGGTCTCGTAGTCGGCGAGCGTGCGGTACGTGTCGCGTCCGGATGGAAGCGGCGAGAGCGTGGTCGCGGCGGCGTAGGCTGCATTCAGCTCGCTGTTCCTCCGCTCGCGGAGCTCGAGGTCGGGAATCGTGACTCTCCACTCGAACCCTTCGGCGCGCAGCTTCTCGGCGTCAGCCGACGAGTGAAGGACCGCGTCGACGAAGCCGCGGCCAGCGTGCTCGCTCAGGTCGAGACCGGTGCCTTCGAACCGCTCGAACGCCGCAGGGGTCGGGACGGCAACACGCACGAGCTGGGCCGCCGACCGTCTCTCGTGGGTCGCGCTGGCAGTCCCCGCAAGCAGCGCAAAGACGGCGGCTACTCCGAGCAGCTGGCCGAGCTTGACGATCTGAAGGGATTGCCACCCGAGGTTCACGAATCGACGATAGCTGCTCGCCGGCGAGGCTCAGGGGACCGGCCGGAGCCGGTCCCGTGAGTCCCAGTCAGACTATGACTACGAGGAACGGCACGTTCATCGGCGGCAGCCGGTTCTCGATCGTGCCTGTGCCGCGAAGGGTGACGCGGTAGCCCCCGTCCGCGAGCGGCTGGCACGAGATGCTGCCCGCCTGGGGCGACAGGCTGCTCGCAAGACAGCTCGCGCCCGAGATGCCCGGGAAGCGGACGTCCCACTGACCACTTCCAGCACGCTTGACCTGGACGCTCTGACCCGTGCAGTTGAACCTCCGGTCGAACGCCTGCGGGTTGGCCGTGTACGTGTCGGGCAGGTTCTCGATTCCCATCCTCGGGATGCCCGTGACGACGGCAAGCGCCCGGACAGCGCCGTTCTGGCAACGCTGCTGCGGGACGGCCGACCTCTGGCCGATGGCGAAGGCCGATCCGCCGAGGGCGAAGAGAAGCGCGAGCTCCGGCGACGACGAGCGCCGGGGACACGCGTACGCGACAGGAGTCCATGTCTCCTCCTTTGTTGTCAGAAGGAACTATCCCCCGCGAAGGACCTGGGTAAACGCGCTCAAGCAGGCGTCGAGTAGCCGCGCATGCCGTCGATCAGCAGGCGAAAGAAGCGATCCGCAAGCTCGTCGGTGTCGCGCCCGCCCTGGAGCCACGTGTAGGCCCAGTTGGCGGCGGAGAGAAAGAGCAATGCCGCGGCGCCCTCGTCGAGGTCCGAGCGCAGCTCGCCCTGGTCGCGGCCCTCGCGGAACAGCTCGCGGATGCGCTCCTCGTACCTTCGACGCTCGGCGACGAATGTCTCGCGGCGCTCCTCGGCGAGGTACCGCCACTCGCGCGTGAACACCGTCGCGACATCGAGCTGCTCCGCGACGACACGCAGGTGGCCGCGGAGCGCGAGGCGGATGCGCTCGACCGCGGACGCTCTCGCCGGCAGCTCGTCGAGCGCGGCGTGGAACGCGGCGGCGCCTTCGGACGCGATCTCCCAGAGCAGATCTTGCTTCGAGTCGATGTGGGCGTAGAGCGAGCCCTTCTGCACGCCCAGCGCCTGGGCGAGATCGCCGACGGACGTGCCGTGGTACCCCTTCTCCGCGAAGAGCCGAGCCGCCTCTCGGGTGAGCTCCTGGCGCCGAGCACTCATGGTACGCTCGAAGCCTAACGATCGTTCGGTCGGGAGGCTCAGTGGAGAAGCCGAAGACAGAGCAGGCGTTCCTCGAACACCTCCGGGCCGGGGGCCTCGTCGAGGTCGACGACTGGATGCCAGACGAGTACCGCGCGCGGCTCGTGAAGTTCATCGAGATGCACGGGAACTCCGAGCTGATGGGCGTGCTGCCCGAGCGGGAGTGGATCCTCCGCGCGCCTACGCTCCAGCGCAAGCTCGCGCTGACGGCGAAGGTGCAGGACGAGGCCGGCCACGCGCAGCTCATCTACCGCGTCGTCGAGGATCTCGGCAAGCCGCGCTCGCAGTGCCTCGCCGACCTCGTCTCTGGCAAGGCGAAGTTCCACAATGTCTTCCACTACCCGACGAAGACGTGGGGCGACGTCGGCGTCATCGCGTGGCTCGTGGACGCCGCCGCCATCATCTCCCAGAAAGCCCTGCTCAAGTGCTCGTACGCGCCGTACGCGCGGATCATGAAGAAGATCTGCTGGGAGGAGTCGTTCCACATCCTCCACGGCCGCGACGTCATCCTCACGATGATGCTCGGCACCGACGAGCAGCGCGAGCTCGTCCAGGAGGCGCTGACCCGCTGGTGGGGGCCGCTCATGCAGTTCCACGGTAACCCGATCGCGCCGCCGACGACCCGACCTACCACTGGCGGATCAAGAGCCAGGCGAACGAGGAGGCGCGCCAGCAGTTCCTCGACGGCTACGTGCCGCAGATCTGGGAAGTTCGGGCTCGACGGTGCCCGACCCGAAGCTGCCGAAGCGCGAGGACGGCGTATGGGAGTACAGCGAGCCCGACTGGGACGAGCTCGAGCACGTCGTAACCGGCCATGGCCGATGACGGAGAAGCGACTAGCTCCGCCGTTCAACACGCGAGGAGACGGCCTGGGTTCACGACGTCGTGCTCGCGGAGGCGGCATGAGCGCCGAGGCCGAGCGACCGCCGCAGCTCGACCCGGCGCTCGTCAACGAGTTCGTCTCGAAGGCGCACGGCGACCTCGACAAGGTGAAGCGACTGCTGGCGAAGAACCCGCGCTCGTGAAGGCGTCGTGGGACTGGGGAGGCGGCGACTTCGAGACCGGCCTCGGAGCCGCAGCGCACATGGGCAACCGGGAAATCGCGCTCTTCCTGCTCGAGAACGGCGCCTCGCTCGACCTCTTCGCGGCCGCGATGCTCGGCTACGTCGACGTCGTCCGGCGAGATGCTCTCGGACGCACCCGGAGCTGCGCAACGCGAAGGGGGCGCACGGCATCCCGCTCATCGTCCACGCACAGCAGGGTGGCGAGCAGGCCGAGGCCGTGCTCGAGCTACTGGAGGCAGCGTGATCTACGAGGTGTTCCGCCAGGAGCGCCAGGGCCAGGCGTTCCAGCACGCCGGCTCGTTCGTCGCGCCAGACCACGCGTTCGCGGAGACGTACGCCCGCGAGTTCTACGGCCGGCGCGGCGAGTCGGAGGCGCTCTGGGTCGTGCCGCGGACGGAGATCGCCGAAATCGGCGAGCTCGTGGACGAGCTCGAGCGCAACTTCCACCGTGTCGACGGCTACTCGCTCAAGGCGAAGCGGGGCTGGCCCGTGAACTTGCCGCGAAATAGCCACGAAAGTCCGAATCGCTTACGCGACGAACTTTCCGCGGAGAGAAGATGCCTCTCGAGGAGCGTGAAACTACTCCTACAGCTGGCTGACGACGAGCTCGTCCTTGGCTGGCGCGACTCCGAGTGGACGGGCATCGTGCTGTTCCTCGAGGAGGACGTGGCGCTCTCGTCCATCGCCCAGAACGAGATCGGCCACGCACGCGCCGTGTACGAGCTGCTGGGCGGACGACGCCGACGCGCTCGCGTTCGATCGCGCGCCTGGGCTAGCACTCTTGCGCACCGTTCGTCGAGCTGCGGCTCGTGCCGGACTGGGCGCGGACGATCGCCCGTCGCGTGCTCGACGAGCCGGCGGACGAGCTTCGGCTCGAGCGGCTCGGGGAGTCGTCTACCGACGAGGCAAGTCGCCGGCCTCGTCGGCGAAGATCGACCGGGAAGAGGCCTACCACCGCATGCACGCGCAGATGTGGGCCGAGCGGCTCGCGGACGAGCCGCGCTACCGCGAGGCCATCGAGGAGCTGTTCCCGGGGGGAGCCGTCGCGCTGCTTGACGAGGGGGTCTGGCCCTGCGCTTCGCGGGAGCGTCCTCGGCCGAAACCTTCCAAGCAACAACTTGGTACAAGGGGGTTCGAGCGCGGCTCAGCACATCGACGAGTGGCCCGCGCTGTGGGACGAGATGACGATGGTGCGCCGCGCCGTCCCGGGGGGCGACATGGTGACCGGCCCAGCAGGTCTGGGACGCGCTCTCGGACGTACCGGATCCGGAACACCCCGTTGTCTCGCTTGTCGACCTCGGCGTCGTGCGCGACGTGCGGGTCGAGAAGGGCCGCGTGCATGTCGGCTTCATGCTGACGTCCTCGGCTGCCCCGCGCTGGAGGTCATGCGCGACGAGATCGCCGCGAAGCTCGTCGAGCTGGGCGCCGAGCCGGACGTGGAGGTGATCCACTACGACTCGTGGTCGACCGACCGGATTACGTCCGAGGGGCGCGAGAAGCTCCGCGCCGCCGGGTTCGCGCCGCCTACTCCGCGCGCGCCAACGGCGAGACGACGCTCGTTCAGCTTCAGACAGGGACGTTCCGCTGCCCCGACCGCAGCTCGACGAATACGAAGCTCGAGAACATCTTCGGCCCTACGCCCTGCCGCTCGATCCGTTACTGCAACTCCTGCCGCCAGCCCTTCGAGCAGTTCAAGACCATTTAGTGCGCAAAAAACTGGTCTCGCTTGCCGTTGCGCTCGCCGCGACCCCAGTCCTCGTAGCTTGTGGGAGCAAGGGATCCGCCTCGTCCACGCTGACGGCCGCCGAGTGGCGGCGTGACGTGAACGAGATCTGCCAGGACGTCGGCCAGCAGGTACGAGCGGTGCGGCTGCCGGCAAACGAGACGGAGATCCTTCCGTTCACCGCGAAGGTGATCCCGCTGTGGAAGAGCGAGGAGGAGCGGGAACCCCGCGCCCTCGGGCCGCCTGCCGAGCTTGTCCACCCTGCCGAGCAGCTGGCCGACGCCCTCTCTGAGGTCAACCTCTCATTGCTGGAGATTCCGAACATCTCGACCCGAACGCAACGACGGCGTCTGCCGCTTCGACGCCCTCCTGGAGAAGCCATACAGCCGCTCGCGCAGTACAGCTGCAGTCGCGAGTGCTCGGCCTACCCGACTGCGCGAAGCAGCGCGAAATCGAGCAGCCAAGGCGGAACCCGCGCTCGCGGGCGAGCGCGACGGCGGCCGTGCCGGCCGCGACGTCCCATGCGGCGATCCCGTTCGACTTGAAGACGACGATGTCGTCGTCGGATTGGCGGCCGGGGACTTCGCCGGCTACGACCTCAGCCAGCTCGTGCACCTCCAACCAGTCGAGCACACCCTGGGCTACGGGCTCGATGAGGTCCCCCGACTCGATCTTCGCGTCCTCGAGCGAGTCGCAGCAGACGAACGCCGCCCGCTCGAGCACGGCGTTGTCGAGTCTCGCGGTTCCGCGGAACGTTCGCGCCGGCAGCACACACGAGCGCGCCGGGCGACAGCCACTCCCCGCGCAGGACCGGGTCCTTCGACGTCGTGATCGTGACGACGACGTCCTGGGCAGCCGCCTCCTGGTGGCTCTCCGCCGCTTCTGCGGCCATCCGGTTGGCGAACGTCGCGCGCCGTCCGGGATCGCGGCAGTAGACGACGGTCGTCGAGATGTCGGGAAGCACGGCGCGCACGGCGGCGATCTGCGTCTCCGCCTGACGCCCGCAGCCGATGACTCCGAGAGTCGACGCACCCTCCTTTGCGAGATGCCTCGCGGCAACGCCGCTCGCCGCGCCCGTCCGCAGCCGCCCGAGCATGTCCGCCTCGATGACGGCGACGACGTCGTGCCGTTCGGCGTGAAACAGCGTCAGCACGAACCTTGCGCCGCTGACTCCGGCGGCGTACGTCTTCACGCCGGCGACGCCGAGACCGAGATCCGAAGCCGCCATCACCGCCAGCCGCCCATCTTCGAGGCGGAGCCTGTACCGCGGGCGATTCTCGATCTCACCCGCCGCCTGCCGGCGGAACGACCCTTCGACGGCCTCGAGCGCGTCGGCGATCGTGAAGACGACCTCGACGTCCTCCTCGGTCAGGTAGAGCGCCATTCGACAAGCCTATTGCTGGCGGAACGGTGCTCGTCGCCAGGGCGCTCCGGGCGTCGCGCTGCAAGGACGCAGGGAGCCCGCGTACTGAAGGAAGTACGTGGGCGACCGAGGACACCGCAGCGCGGCGTTCCGGTGCGCTGGCGGCTCAGCAGCGCCAGATCCCAAGTCCGGGAGGGGCCTTGCGGCCCCTCCCGGGCGGCTGGGTGTCGGCTCCTATCGTGGAAGGCAGTTCACGACTGGAGCCGCGGCACGCTTACGGTCCTGCCACGCGGCGCACCGAGGCGAGCGCGCACCGTCCCCAACAGCCGCTCGAGGCTCCCCACATGCTGGCCGTCCCGCACACCGTCAGCCGGTGTTCGATGCGCGTGCGCCAGCGCAGCACGAACGAGCCGCTCCTCGTGTCGCAGCTGGGCGATCTCGTGGTGTGTGGAGGCGTGTGCGCTCACGACGGGCACGCTACGCGCGTTGCGGTCGTCCGTCGTTCACGTACACGACGTTGCGAATGTCGCCTCCTTGACACACACTGTGGTCGTGGAGTGGACGCTGCTCCAGGGATTGCCGCCGGAGGACGTTCGCCGTCTGCTCTCTATCGCGCGGCGACGGACGTTTCGCAAGGGGGAAGTGGTCTTCCACCGCAGCGACCTCGCGGAGTCGCTGCATCTCATCGCCAAAGGCCGCTTCGCGGTCCGCATCACGACGCAGCTCGGCGAGACCGCGTTGCTCGACGTGATCGGGCCGGGGGAGGCGTTCGGCGAGCTGGCGCTGCTCTCACCGGGCTCGCGACGTTCCGCCACGGTCGAGTCCCTCGACGAGGGCGAGACGCTTTCCGTGCTCCGCGAGGACTTCGCGCTCTTGCAGGCCGAGCATCCAGGGGTGAAGGACGTCCTGCTACGGCTGCTCGCCGAGCAGCTGACGCGCGCGAGCGACCGCATCGTCGAGGCGCACTACACGGATGCCGAGACGCGCGTCCGTCGGCGGCTGCGTGACCTTGCGCTCCGCCAGGGCGGGGACGGCACGAACACCGACATCTCGATGACACAGGAGCACTTGGCCGAGATGGCGGGGACATCACGCGCGACTGTGAACCGCGTGCTCCGTGAGGAGGAACGGCGCGGCACGGTAGCGCTCACCCGCGGGCACACGACGGTGCTCGACCTCGAGGACCTGTCGAAACGCTGTAAGTAGCTCAGCCGACGAAGAACGGCATCTCACCGCGCACTGTGTGCACGCTGCCGTCGGCTAGGTCGATCACGCGCACAGTCTGGGGATACGACTCCTGACCCGACACGTAGGCGTACCCGCCCGCGGATGGACCACGCCACCGGCTCGCCCTCGAGCGCGTGCCACAGCTTGTCGCCGTCGAGCGTGTACGCGGCCAGGCCCATCCCCGCCCAATCTCCTTCTCCGCGGCTCCATTCGCCGGCCACGAGCAGCCTGCCGCTGGCGACGAGTGCGGTGCTCGCACGCGCCTCGAGGCGCTTCATGGTGCCGGCACGGACGTCGGCGAGTTCCAGGCCGGACGGGTCGCGACGCAGGCGATCGTATTCCGATCCCGTCACCGCGAGCCGTCCGTCACCGAGGGCGACCAGCCGGCGGTGCCAACCGCTCACGATCTTCGCGAGCGCGGCCGGGCGCCTGAGCTCGCGATACCCGACCGTGGCCGTCTCGAGATCTACGTCCGCCACGAGCCCCGACTGGCCGGCGACATACGCATGGCCCGCGACCGGATCGACGGCGAGGCCAGGGGAGGCCAGCCGGTAATCCGGCTCGTCCTCCGTGCCCGACCGCTCGCCCCCGGCGGAGATGCGCTCGAGGATTACCGTCCGGGTTCCGCCGTCTCGGTCGACGACGAGCAGTGCGGCCGGGCCGATGCCTTCGCCGAGACGGCCCAGCGCGACGACGCCGGTGAGCATACGCGCCCAGGTCGTATAGCCGGTGACGTCGAGCCTGCGGAGGACCTTGCGGGCAAGCGGGTCGATGACCGCGAGCGTGTACCGAAGTGACCCGTACCCGTCGTTCCACTCCAGCACGAACAGGCGGTCATACGTGGGCCACGCGATCGGCTCCACCGTCCAGCCAAGCCGCTTGGCGATCGAGCCACGGACGAGCTTCATGCGCATCGGATCGACGAGCCGTATGCCGAGCGAACGGCTGCCGACGGCGACGCGGCGGCCACCGTTCGGCGAGAGCACCGGGCTCAAGACGCTCCCCAGCTTCACCGTTCCGCGCTTCAGTCGTTTCAACGTGGCTGGATCGACCCAGGCGAGCGTCCGCCCCTCGATGCCGACCACCGCGAGCGCGGCCGTCGTGTGAATGACGGCCGGCTCCTTCGCCTCCGCCACCGGGTGATCCGCCGAGCCGATGACGACGAGGCCGAGAACCACGAGGAGCAGCCCCGCGAAGCCCTTCACGCCTCGATTACACCGGACGCGCCGTCGAGGTTCCTAGCCGGAGCCTCCGGGCTGGGCTGTGCGTCGCCAGTTCGCCGCGCTGTTCGTGCTCTTGTAGATGCCAATGCCCGATGCGACGACGTAGAGCGTCCGCGGGTCACGCGGATTGATGACGAGGTATCCGGGCGGCCGGTCAAGGCAGTGGGCGCGATCCCCGTGCTGGCTGGGCGCCAGGCGCGACCGCCGTTCGTGCTCTTCACGATGCCGCCACAGTAGGAGTACGCGTACAGGATCTGCGAGTTGCGAGGATCCACCCACAGCCCGTGCGGGTGGAGATCGTCTTTCAGCACGTCGAAGCGCCGCCAGCTCACCCCACCATTTGTGGACTTGTGGAAGCCGCCGGTGCCGCCGACGTACACGGTCGACGGTCGCTGCGCATCGATCGCGATCACCTCAGACCCCCGTGTCCTCAGAACGGCACGCCACGTGCTCCCACCGTTCGTGGTCTTGTAGACGTCAGGTGCCTCCCCCGCGAGAACGTACGCCGTGCCTGAGCGCCGGGGGTCGAGCGCCAAGGCGCCGAGTGGGCGCGGGAGCGTGCGATCGGCCGAGCGCCAATTAGCTGCGGCATTGGTCGTGCGGTAAAGGGCGGCCTCGTCCCCTGCCCAAACGACTCCGCGGCGCGTCGGGTCATGCACGAGCAACCACGGGTCGGCCGTCGGCGAGGGGATGGTGCGCCAGCGGCCACCGCGCTCTCGCCTGGCAATGCCAGCGGCGACGCCTGCGTAGACCGTTCTCGGATCCTTCGGATCGATCGCGACGACGTGGTTGTATCCACTGTCCCGAAGCACCAGCCTCCACGTGCGTCCGCCGTCCCCGCTCCTGGAGACACCCTGCGTCGTCCCTGAGTAGAGGACCTGTGGATTCACCGGGTCGATCGCCAGCGTGAGCACACCGGACACAGGCGCCTGCGCGCCCGCCGGCCCGCGACGAGCGCGGCAAGGACGAGTGGCAGAACCAGACGGAGAGCTTGGATGGAAGTCAATGTGCTCACAGGACGTCCCTAGGCAGGCATGCGTCTCATCCGACGGCTGAGAACGATACGCGTACACCAGTAGCATAGGGCTGTGCGCGCGCTCCGTGACGGACTGTGGCACTGGCAGGCGCCGCACCCGGGTTGGCGGTCGAGCGAGCCGTGGGATCAGAACGTCTCCTCCTACGCGATCGACGACGGGGAGCGGCTGCTGCTCTTCGACCCACTCGCCGTGCCGAGCGAGATCGAAGCGCGGGCAGCGGAGCGCGATACCGCGATTGTGCTGACCGCCCCTTGGCACGAGCGCGACGCCGAGCACTTGGTCGAACGACTCGGTGTACCCGTCTACACGCCGCTGCCCGACACCGCGGAGCACCTCATGCAGAAGTACGGCATCACCGCCGAGCAGGCGGGCGACGGCAGCCCCGACGTCGTCT
>CAWHNJ010000012.1:0-117650 GCA_963830835.1 uncultured Actinomycetes bacterium
ATGCCGAACAGGTCGTAGAGATACGCGGCGAAGTCGAGACAGCCGAAGATCTCCTCCTCGATGTGCTCCGGGGAGCAGAAGATGTGCGCATCGTCCTGCGTGACGTGCTGCACGCGCAGGAGGCCGTGCAGCGTGCCCGCGCGCTCGTTCCTGTGAAGCGTGGACGACTCCGCGTAGCGAAACGGCAGGTCGCGGTAGCTCCGCAGGTCGGAGCCGAAGAGCAGCATGTGGCCGGGGCAGTTCATCGGCTTCAGGCCGAGCGTCCGGTCCTCGCCGTACGGGAGGAGGAACATGTCGTCGCGGAACTTCTCCCAGTGGCCCGAGGTGATCCAGACGGCGGTGTCGTACATGAGCGGCGTCTTCACCTCGACGTAGCCCCGCTTCGCGTTCTCGCGCCGTCGCAGGTCCTCGAGGATGTTCCAGAGCACCATCCCCTTCGGGTGCCAGAAGGGCATGCCGGGAGCGCTGTCGTCGAGATGGAAGAGATCGAGCTGCTGGCCGAGTCGCCGGTGGTCGCGGCGCTTCGCCTCCTCGAGCCGCTCGAGGTAGGCATCGAGATCCTCCTGCGAGTAGAAGGCGGTGCCGTAGATCCGCGTCAGCTGCGTGTTCTTCTCGTCCCCGCGCCAGTACGCGCCGGCGAGGCCCGTCAGCTTGAGCGCCTTGATCGGCTTCGAGTCCTGGAGATGCGGGCCGCGGCAGAGGTCGGTGAACTCGCCCTGCGTGTAGAGCGAGATGTCGCCCTCGGCGGTGTCGACGAGCTCGACCTTGTACGTCTCGCCCTCGGCGGCGAAACGCTCGCGCGCCTCGTCTCGCGAGATGTCCTCGCGGTCCACTCGCGGCCTTCGGCGAGCTCGCGGCGGATCTCCTCCTCGATGCGCTCGAGGTCGGACTCGTGGATCGGCTCCGGGAACTCGAAGTCGTAGTAGAAGCCGTTCTCGATCGGCGGGCCGATGGCGATCTTCACGCCCGGGATAGAGCCTCCGAACGGCCTCGGCAAGCAGGTGCGCCGCCGAGTGGCGGAGGACGTACAGCGCGTCCGGGTCGTCGCGTGTTGCGCGTCGTGAGGATCTCGATCTCGCCGCCGTCCGTCAGCGGTAGCCGTAGATCCTGGAC
Source organism: uncultured Actinomycetes bacterium (assembly GCA_963830835.1). Taxonomy (GTDB): domain Bacteria; phylum Actinomycetota; class Thermoleophilia; order Gaiellales; family Gaiellaceae; genus PALSA-612. Next base: position 1,114 of record CAWHNJ010000012.1, read on the forward strand.
GTGGCCGTTCGAGCGCACGAGCACGGCCTGCTCGGCGAGCTTGGGCCCGATCGCCTTCGCGGCATCGAGCCCCGAGGCGCCTTCCGGCAGCTCGAGCTCCGACTTGTCGGGGAGGACGACCTTCATCTCAGGCGTCGGCGCCGGCCTCGAACGCGGCCTCACGCGCATCGGCAGCGCGCTGCCAGCGGCGGTCGAAGTACACGGCCATCCAGATCGACATCTCGAACAACAGGAGTAAGGGGATCATCGTGAAGAGCAGCGTCACGGGGTCGACGCCGGGCATCAGCACCGCGAGCGCGGTGACGGCGACATAGCCGATCCTCCGGTTGCGACGCAGCTTGGAGGACGGGACGATGCCCAGCCGGGCGAGCGCCAGGATGAAGATCGGCAGCTCGAAGACGACCGAGAGCGCGATCAGCACCCACAGCACGAACGTGTAGTAGTCCTTCGCCCGCAGCTGGATGTCGAACTGGTCGGAGTTGAAGTTCGTGAGGAAGTCGATCGAGGCCGGCAGCGCGACGAAGTACGCAAAGAACAGTCCGCCAAGGAAGAGGACTGTGGCGAAGGCGGTGAAGCCGAGGATGACCCGTTGCGTGTTCTCGTAGAAAGCGGGCGAGAGGAAGCTCCACAGCTGCCAGAGGATGACTGGCAGCGCGATCGCCACTGCTGCCCAGAAGGCGATCATGAACGTCGTGATGAACGGCTCGGCGACCGCGAACGTCGTCGGCTTCACGCCCGGGTCCAGCGGCCTGTTCAGCCAGCCGAGGATCGTGTCGTTGAACGTGAACGTGACGACGAAAGCGGCGCCGACGGCGACGAGGCACCAGACGAGCCTCGCCCGCAGCTCACCCAGGTGGTCGACGAGCGGCGCCTCCTCGCCGGGCGCCAGCCGCCGCGGAATGACACGGCGCATGGCTACGTGGTGTCGGTCTTCGGCGCCCGAGGAGTCTCCTCGGGCAGCTCGGGCGTCACGTCATCGTCGTCGTCGTCCGAGCCGCTGATCGAGCTCTTGAACTCCCGCATGCCCTTGCCGATCGAGCGCCCCATCTCCGGCAGCTTCTTCGGCCCGAAGACGAGCAGCGCCACGATGAGCAGGATGATGATCTCTCCGGGTCCGACCCAGCCTGGCACGAAACCTAGGGTACCACCCCGTCGTAGACGCCCAGACCGCTCTCCGGGTCGAAGAAGTGGAGGTGCTCGACGTCCACGAAGAGGCGCGAGACCTCGCCTTCCCGCGCTCCAGTCTGCCGGTCTACGCGGGCGATGAAGGGGACACCTTGACGGAGCGCCCGCTCCTTGATGGCCTCGAACTCCTCGTGCTCGAGCGCTTCCGTGACTTCGGTCGCCCGCACCGGCTCCGCGTGCACGGAGAAGTGCAGAACGACCTCCGCCCCCATGTCCTCCCGAAGATCCGTGACCACGGACAGCGTCTGGTCGGCGTTCGGCTCGCGAACGTAGGCCGCGTCCTCGATGTCCTCCGGGCGGATGCCGACCACGATCTCCCGTTCCACGTACGAGGCGAGTGCCGGCCGCTCCTGCACGCTGCGCTCCGCGACCTGGAGCATGTGATCGCCGAAGCGGACGCCGAGGCCGCCGTTCACCGGGACGAGCGTGCCCTGGACGAGGTTCATCGCCGGCGAGCCGATGAACTCGGCCACGAACAGGTTCGTCGGGCGCGTGTACAGGTTCTGGGGCGAGTCGACCTGCTGCAGGACTCCGCCGCGCAGTACCGCCACCCGGTCGCCCATCGTCATCGCTTCCGTCTGATCGTGCGTGACATAGATGGTCGTCACGCCGAGGTCGCGCTGGATGCGTGAGATCTCGGCGCGCATCTCGACGCGGAGCTTCGCGTCGAGGTTCGAGAGCGGCTCGTCCATCAGAAACGCCTTGGGCTCCCGTACGATCGCCCGCCCCATCGCGACCCGCTGGCGCTGTCCCCCGGACAGCGTGCGCGGCTTCTTCTTCAGGCTGTCCGTGAGGCCGAGGATGCGCGCCGCCTCGTCGACGCGGCGGGCCACGTCCGGCTTCGCGACCCCGCGCATCTTCAGTGCGAACGCCATGTTGTCGTAGGCGTTCATGTGCGGGTAGAGGGCGTAGTTCTGGAACACCATGGCGATGTCCCGGTCCTTGGGCGGCAGGTCGTTGACCACGCGGCCGCCGATGGTCACCGTCCCCCTGGTGATCGGCTCGAGTCCCGCGATCATCCGCAGCGCCGTCGTCTTGCCACATCCCGAAGGCCCGACGAACACCATGAACTCGCCGTCGGCGATGTCGAGGTCGAGATCGGTAACGGCCTCGGTGCCGTCCGGGTAGACCTTCGCCAGGTTCTCGAGAACGATCTCGGCCATCGCGAGGACAGGGCCCAATTTACTAGTATTGCCGCGGTCAGATGGACGTCGTAGCGGCGCCGACGGAGCGTCCTCGCCGTTCGTGGAGCGGGTTTCTCGAACGCCGTAGCGTCCTCGCCGTCGTCCTGATCGCCCCGGCGATCATCTATGTCGCGGTCGTCGTCGGGGTGCCGTTCGGCTGGGCGATCTACCTCAGCTTCACCGATGCCATCAGCGGCTCCCTGACGGGAAATTGGGTCGGCTTCGACAACTTCACGGACGTCTGGTCCGATCCGAACTTCCAAACGGCCCTCCAGAACACGCTGATCATCACGCTCGCCTCGCAGGCGATCGTCGTCATCGCCGCGGCCATCCTCTCGCACTACCTCGTTCGCGACTTTCGCGGCAAGTGGTTCGTGCGCTTCCTCGTGATCCTGCCGTGGGCCGCACCGGTCGCACTCTCGACGATCGGCTGGCTCTGGATGTTCGACTCGCTCTTCAGCATCGTCAACTGGACGCTGAAAGAGCTGCACCTCGTCGGCCCGGTCTGCTGGATGTTCGGCGTCGAGGGCTGCGGCGCCGTCAACCCTCCGCAGTGGCTCGGCCGCTAGAACATGGCCCTCGTCGCGATCATCATCGTCAACGCCTGGCGCGTCCTGCCCTTCGCCGTCATCATCTTCATCGCCGGGCTCGCGTCGATCCCGACCGAGGTCGACGACGCGGCGAAGATCGACGGCGCCACCGGCTTCAAGAAGCTCTGGCACGTGACGCTGCCGCTCCAGCTCCCGATCGCGCTCGTGGCGGTGCTGTTCGGCATCGTCTTCACGGCCGGGGAGTTCGCGGTCGTCTACATCCTCACGAACGGCGGCCCGTTCAACTCCACGCAAGTGCTGCCGACGTGGGCGTTCCAGGTCGGCATCAACTCCGGCTCACTCGGTCAAGGAGCTGCGATCTCGCTGTACCTCCTGCCGTTGCTGACGGTGGTCACGGTATCCATGCTCTTTTTCGCGCGGCGGGTACAGGTGTCGTAATGACCGCCTGGCGCGCTGCACTCCGCTCGGTGCCGACGTACCTCATCGTGGCGCCGTTCGCGATCGTCCTCGCATTTCCCTTCTACTGGATGTTGATGACGATGTTCAAGGAGGACAGCGACCTCTACGACGTCACCCACGTTCCGTACGTCTTCAACCCGCTCCAGTGGCAGTTCTGGGAGTCGGCGACGACGAAGCACGTCAGCTTCGTCTTCGAGGAGACGAACTACCCGACCTGGCTGCTCAACACCGCGATCATCGGTGGCCTCGTCGTGCTGATCACGCTCGTGGTCGCGGCGCCCGCAGGCTACGCGCTCGCCCGCCTGTCCGGCAGCTGGGGCCAGACCGTGGGCATCGCCATCTTCCTCGTCTACCTCGTGCCCCCGACGCTCCTCTTCCTGCCGCTCTCGCGGCTGGTCACGGAGCTGCACCTGAAGAACACGCTGTGGTCGCTCGTCCTCGTCTACCCTTCGTTCACGATCCCCTTCTCCACGTGGCTCTTGATGGGCTTCTTCAAGACGATCCCCCAGGAGCTCGAAGACGCCGCGCTCATCGACGGCTGCTCGAGGTTGAAGGCGCTGCGCAAGGTCGTCTTCCCCGTCTCGCTGCCCGGCCTGCTGACGGTCGTCATCTTCTCGTTCACGCTCTGCGTGAACGAGTTCATCTACGCCTTCACATTCGTCTCCTCCTCGGAGGTGCGGACGGTCTCCGCCGGCGTTCCGAACGATCTGATTCGCGGCGATGTCTTCTTCTGGCAGTCGCTGATGGCGGCGACCCTCATCCCCGCGATCCCACTGGCGCTTCTCTACAACGCGTTCCTCGACCGGTTCATCAAGGGCTTCACAGGAGGTGCGTTCCGCTAGGGAAAGCACTCGAGAAAGGAGGTCACAATGACAGACGCCGATCACGAGTCGGTGGCGAGGGAGGGGCTAACGAGGCGGGACCTTGTCCGCCGCGGGGCCGCAGGGGCATTTGCGGTCTCGATGTTCGGCGGGCTTGCCGAACGAGCCCACCCCTTTTACGGGCCGCTTCGCTACCAGCACAAGCAGCTGAGCGGCGAGCTCAAGATCATGCAGTGGACCCACTTCGTGCCCGACTACGACACGTGGCTCGACAACACGTACGTCAAGCAGTGGGGCGAGAAGAACGATGTCGAGGTCAAGATCGACCACATCAACAACGCCCTGCTGCCGAGCACGGCCGCCTCTGAGGTCGCCTCGCAGAGCGGGCACGACCTCTTCCAGTTCCTCTTCCCGCCGGCCGCGTTCGAGAAGCAGGTCATCCCGCTCAACGACATCGTCCAGGAGGTGACGAAGAAGCTCGGCAAGATGACGGAGGTCGCCCAGAAGAGCTCCTACAACCCGAAGACCAAGAGGTACTTCGGCTTCCCCGACAACTACGTCCCGGACCCGATCCACTACCGGAAGAGCATCTGGTTCAACGCGGGCGTCTACCCAAGCTCGTGGGACGACATTCGCAAGGCGGCACCGGCCCTCAAGAAGGCCGGCCATCCCGTCGGGCTCGGCATGTCGCAGGAGCTCGACTCGAACATGATGCTCATGTCGCTCCTCTACTGCTACGGCGCGTCGCTGCAGAACGAGGAGCAGCGGGTATCGATCAACAGCAAGGCGACGATCGAGGCGCTCAAGGTGATGCGGGACATCTACAGGCGAGGGATGACGGACGAGGTGTTCGCCTGGACCACGGCGTCGAACAACGACGCGTTCCTCGCCGGACGGCTCTCGCTCGCGGTGAACGCGATCTCGATCAGGCGCACGGCGGAGGACCGCGGCCTCTCACTCGCCGACGACACGTGGCTCGCTCCCATCCCGCGGGGCCCGGTGCGCCGGCTGGGCAACGAGCACGTGATGGGCATCTACTTCATCTGGAAGTTCGCCAAGAACAAGGCGGCGGCGAAGCAGTTCCTCGTCGACCAGCAACTCGGCTACCGCCAGCACTTCATGCAGAGCAAGTACTACAACTTCCCCGCCTGGTCGAACTCGATCAAGGGCGGCTTCAAGTCGATCCGCAAGATCTGCACGGCGGACCGGCACAAGCCGCTCGGGCAGTACAACATCCTCACGTCGATCGCGGAGAACAACACGACGAACGTCGGCTACCCCGGCTACGGCAACGCCGCCATCGGGGAGATCTTCACCCTCGGGCTCATCCCGCAGATGTTCGCCCAGGTGGCGCAGGGCAAGATGACGCCGCAGGAGGCAGCCAAGGCTGCCGATCGCCAGTTCAAGACCATCTTCAAGAAGTGGCGAGACCAGGGGCTGATCCCGTAGCGATCGCGAGAGACATGATGACGCGAGAGGGCCCCGACCAGGGGCCCTCTCGTCGTCAGGCCTCCGTGGCGGAGCGTGCTCGCGGCTTCGGCAGCGGAGTCAGCACGGGCTCGAGCTCGCTCGCGCAGGTGCTCGAAGTCGGGCGGCAGCACGAGCGCCTCGCCGAGATGCTCGGGATCCTCGTCGACGCCGAAGCCTGGGCCCAGCGTGGCGATCTCGAACAGCACGCCGCTCGGCTCGCGGAAGTAGATGGAGCGGAACCAGAAGCGGTCGATGATCGGCGTGGGACGTAGTCCGGCGGCCGCCACCCGCCGCTGCCACTCCTCGTGGTCGTCCATCGGCGAAGCCCACGCGACGTGGTGGACGGCGCCGGCGCCCATGACGCCGCGCTCGGCGGGCGCCGGGTCGTAGGCGTAGAAGCCTCCCCGTTCCTCGCCGCGCGCCTCCCACGTGTCGTCTCCGAACGGCGTCGAAGGCGAGCGTCTCCTCGAGCGCCGCGCGGCTCGCCTCCGGGTCGCTCGCGAACGCGCGGACGCCGTCGAAGCCCTGGAGCGCGAGCTCCCCCGGGATCTCTGGATGGTCAGCGACGAGCGGCGGGTCGTCCGTCTCGACGACCGCCAGCTCGTGCTCGAGACCTTCGGGATCGGCGAAGCGGAGGAACCCCTCGCCGCGCTCGCCTCCGACGCGCTGCTCCCAGAAGTCGAGCGCGTCGGTCGAGGCGACTCGCCAGACGACGCGGTGCACCATGCCGGCGCCGGCGCGTCCGGGCGCTGCGTTCGGATACTCGAAGAACGTGATGTCCGAGCCGGGGCTGCCTTGCTCGTCTGCGTAGAACAGGTGGTAGACCGTCGGGTCGTCCTGGTTCACGGACTTCTTCACGAGCCGCAGGCCAAGCGTGCCAGTGTAGTAGTCGACGTTCTGCGGCGCGTCCCCGGTGATGCAGGTGACGTGATGCACGCCTTCGAGCTTCATCCGTCCTACCGTACCCTTAGCCTCTCGATCTAGGCGGCCTCGTCGAGCTCGAACGCCGGCTCGAGGGCGGCGTCCCCCTCAACCTCCTGGTCGAGATCCTGTCGCCGGACCGCGAACAGACCGACCAGCACCCCGGCGAAGGCGATTGAAGCGCCGACGATGAAGGCCGCCTCGAAGCCGTCGGTGAGCGCAACAGGAAGCGCGGAGCCGCCATCGTGTTGCGGCGTCCGTCCGCGTCGTGGCCACGGTTGCGAGCACGGCGACACCGAGAGCACCGCCGACTTGCTGCGACGTGTTGATGAGCCCGGAGGCGAGCCCGGCCTCGGAGTGACGGACCCCGGCCAGCGCGGCGATCGAGATCGACACGAACGAGAAGCCCAGGCCGACCGCGATGAGCAGGAATCCAGGCAGGAGGTCAGCGGCGTACGAGCCGTCGACCGAAACCTGCGTGAAGTACACGAGCCCGGCCGTCAACATCGCCATCCCGACCACGAGCACGGGCTTGACACCGACCCGCGTCACGAGTGTGGACGCCACGAAGGACCAGATGATCGCGGTGCCGGCCACCGCCAGGTAGGAGATTCCGGTCTTCATCGGTGAGTACGTGAGGACCTGCTGCATGTAGAGCGTCAGCATCAGGAACATCGCGAAGACTGTCGTGCCAAGGGTGAGACCCGCGACGTTGGCCCCGGCGACCGTGCGGATCCGGAAGATCCACAGAGGCATGAGCGGCTCGGCCGCGCGCATTTCCCAGACAAGGAAGCCGACGAGCAACGCAGCCGCCGCGAGGAAGATGCCGATCGTCGCGCCCGAAGCCCAGCCGTAGTCGGACGCCTGCGTGATCCCGAAGACGAGGGCGACGAGACCGGAGGTCACGAGGACCGCCCCTGGCAAGTCGAAGCTCTTGACGCGGAGATCGCGGCTCTCCTCGAGCAGCAGCGGCGTCAGCGCGAGCGCGATGAGCCCGACAGGCACGTTGATGAAGAAGATCCACTCCCAGCTGAGCAGGTCCGTGAGGACGCCGCCCAGCAGCACGCCGGCCACCGCGCCGAACGCCCCGACGCCGCCCCATGCTCCGAGGGCGGTGTTCCGCTCCTTGCCTTCGGCAAACGTCGTCATGAGGATCGACAGCGCGGCGGGCGTGATCACGGCAGCCCCGAGGCCCTGGAAGCCACGCGCTGCGATGAGGGATGCCTCACTCCACGCGAGACCGGCGAGCAGGGAGGAGATCGTGAAGAGGATGGTGCCTCCGATGAACACGCGCCGCCTACCGAGCAGGTCGGCTGCGCGACCGCCGAGCAGCAAGAACCCGCCGAAGAAGAGCGCGTAGGCGCTGATCACCCACTGGAGGTTCTCCTGTGAGAAGCCCAGGTCGTCCTGGATCGAGGGGAGCGCCACGTTGACTATGGCAATGTCGAGCACCACCATGAATTGCACCGCGCACAGCAGCGCGAGCGCGAACCATTTGCGTTCCGCGGAGGCCAGCATCGTCAGTCCTTTCCTCGCCTGTCGGCCATCAAGGCTTCGTAAAATACACGAAGAACTTGCTAATCAAAAGTAAAATCTGCAAAACTGCAAGCTCTGGCGCTACAATCGCAAGCGTGGCCAAGCGTTTCGACCAGTACTGCCCCGTTGCGCACGCCATCGGCCTCGTGGGCGAGCGCTGGACGCTGCTGATCGTCCGCGAGCTTCTCCATGGCCCGAAGCGCTACACGGACCTTCAGGACGGCTTGCGCGGGATCGGGACGAACATCCTAGCGGCGCGGCTGCGCGAGCTCGAGGCGCACGGCATCGTCAGCAGACGGAAGCTTCCGGCACCTGCCGCATCCACGGTCTACGAGTTGACCGAGTACGGTGCTGAGCTGGAGGAGGTCGTGTACGCACTCGCCCGCTGGGGAGCCCGAACGCTGGGCCCGCCAGGCCCCGACGACGAGCTCTATCCCGAATGGGGCGTCAACGCATGTTCCGCGCTGTTCTCGCCCGAGGCCGGCCGCGGCTTGACCGAGACCTATGTGCTCCGGGTCGACGGGGACGTCTTCTCCGTCCGCCTGCGAAATGGGTCGATGCATGCCTCCGCGGGCGCAGCCGATGGTGCAGCCGTCGAATTGGAGATGGACATGACGACGTTCTTCCGGCTAACCGGTGGCGACGTCACGCCCGACGACGCGCTCGAACAGGGGCTCGTGACGGTCGAGGGCGACCGCGAGGCCTTCCGGCGGTGCTTCGAGGTGCTCAGCATGGCGCCGAGAACGATGCCCGATCCCGAGCGCGGGGAACTCGCCACGCGCTCGTAAATGGTCTCGGTCGACGAGGCTCGCCGGCTCGCGCTCGCACTGCCGGAGGCGGTCGAGCAGGATCACCACGGCCGGCCGTCCTTTCGCGTCGGCGGCAAGATCTTCGCCACGCTCTGGGACGAGGAGCACATGAACGTGATGCTCGACGAAGGCGGAGTGCTCAGCGCAACGCAACGCGATCCGGAGACGTACGAGGAAGTGTGGTGGGGCAAGAAGCTCTCGGCGGTGCGCGTGAGCCTTCGGCTTGCGGAACCTCGCGCCCTCGCACAACTCCTCCAGGAGGCATGGGAGCTGCGGGCGCCAAAACGGCTTACGTAGCCCAGGGAAGACGGTCCCAGGATGCGGGCCGCTCCCGCCGCATTCGCTCGTAGCTCGCGTACGCCTGTCTCCAGTCGGAGGTCTCCTCCTCCACGCTCGCGTCGTATCGAGCCGCGAGCTCCGATACCGGGTAGTGCCCGCGCGCGTCCGATCGCGTGCCGGCCATCAGGATCGCGCACGGCGCATCGCCGGCGCCGACGAAGATGTGCTCGGTCCAGGAAGGAGCGTGGAAGAAGTCCCACGGCCCGAGGAGCCTCTCCTCGCCCTCGACCAGCAGCCTGCACTCCCCGGACAGCACGAGGAACGCCTCCTGGTCGGATTCGGAGTGGTAGAGGCCGTTCGACTGACCGGGCTCCAGAACGGTAACGTTGATGCCGAGCTCGGCGAACTCGACGGGCTTGCCACTGGGGGGCTCCTCGCACTCGAAGGCACAGCGCGCGCCCATCCCTGCGGAGATCAACCACTCGGCGTCCCGCACGTTCACGACGAACCAGCCCTCCGTGACGGGCGCGAGCCCCGAGCCGAAGTCCTCGAGCCGCGCCTCGGACATACGGCGAATCTACCAACGCATCGGCAGGCTTCTGCGAGGTCGTCCCTGTGCCTAGCTATACCCGCCGGCGCCAGCGCGAGAAGACGTCCTCGAGCTCGGGGCGGGTCGTCCGGGGCGCGAGCACGAAGAGCCGGTCGCCCGGCTCGAGGACGGTGCTTCCTCGCGGCGGGATCGTGTGGCCTCGGCGCGCGACGAGTGCTATGAGCGCACTGCGGGGCAAACCGAGCTCGCGTACGGCAGCGCCCGCGATGGCGTGATCTCCCGCAACGTCGAACTCCACGAGCTCGAGCGAGCCGAGGGCGTCGACCTCCAGCGGCGCGGCGGTTACCGTCGGCCGCGGATCGACAAGCCCCAGCCGTTCCGCAACCCACTCGAGCGTCGTCCCCTGCACGAGCGCCGACACGGCTACGACGAAGAACACCGCGTTGAACATCGTCTCGGCGTGCTCCACGTCAGAGGACAGGACGAAGGTGGCCAGCACGATCGGGACGGCCCCGCGCAGCCCTGCCCATCCGAGTAGCAGCCGCTCGCGAGCGGTGAACGAATTCAGCGCTGTCGACAGCCAGACCGCGACCGGGCGGATCACGACCATCAGCAGTCCCGCGAGCGCAAGGCCGGCCAGCGCGACCTCCGGCAGGTCCTTTGGAAAGACGAGCAGACCCAGGACGACGAACATCGTCACCTGAGCGAGGAACGCGAGCCCCTCATGGAACGCCACCAGCTGCCGGCGGTGTCGTGACGGCGTGCTGCCGACCGCGAGACCGACGAGGTACACGGCGAGGAAGCCGCTGCCGCCGGCGACGTCGGCGACTCCAAACGACAGCGCTCCGGCCGCCACCGATGCCACGGGCGCGAACGACCCGATCGAATGGGGGAGGCGCGCGAAGATCCACAGCGCCAAGAGGGCCAGCGCGACCCCGATCGCAAGGCCGATCCCGAGCTGCTCGGCGACGGAGACGACGAGGTCAGGAAACCCGAGATCGGGCTCTTCGATCCATGCGATGAGCCCGATCGTGAGCGCGATCGCCACCGGGTCGTTGAGACCCGTCTCCGCTTCGAGCGTTCGCGCCAGCCGTCGCCGGATGTGCGTGAACCTGAGCGTTGCGAACACCGCTGCCGCATCCGTAGAGGCCACAACCGCGCCCAGCAGCACGGACTCGAGCCACGACAGGTCGAACAGGTAGTACGCCGCCACCCCCGTGAGAACTGTCGATGCGACCACGCCCACGGTGGCCAGCAGGATGGCCGGCACGGCCACCCTGCGCAGCCTGCGCCACGACGTGGAGAGACCTCCCTCGAAGAGGATCGCCGCCAGCCCGGCGACGCCTACCGTCCGCGCGAGCTCGGCGTCGTCGAACTCGATCCCGCCCGGGCCGTCCGAGCCGAGCAGCATCCCCAGCACGAGGAAGGCGACCAGCGACGGAACGCCCACCCGCGCGGCGCCGAGCGCGATGAGGATGCTCCCGGCCAGGATGGCGCCGACCACGAGCAGCATCGTTCCGACGTCCACGTCCGTATCTTCACCCCGGTGGCTAGGCGGAGCTCAGATCCAGCGGCGGCGCTTGAAGATGAAGTACAGGCTGACGGAGAACGACACCATCAGGACCAGGGCGAACGGGTAGCCGAGCCTCCAGTCGAGCTCGGGCATGTGCTCGAAGTTCATGCCGTAGATGGTGCCGACCAGCGTCGGTGCGAAGAGGATGGCGGCCCAGGCGGAGATGCGCTTGACCTGCTCGTTTTGCTCGTGTGATGCCTCGGTCATCGCCTTCGTCTCGAGCGTGAGGTTGACGCTGAGGATGTTCTGCAGCAGCGCACGAAACGCATCGGCCTGGTCCTTGGCGCGGATCGCGTGGTCCTGCACGTCGCGGAGGTACCGACCCTCCTCCTCGTCCGCTCCCGCGTCGTCGATCAGGCGCGCGAGGATGTTCTCGAGCGGCGCCGTTGCGCGCTGGAACTCGATCACCTCCCGTGTCAGCTCGTAGATTCGCCGGGAGACGTTCGGACTGCCGCCGAACACCTCGTCTTGGATCTCGTCGATGTCGTTCTCGAGACCGGCGACGACGGGCGCGTAGCCGTCGACGACGTAGTCGACGATCGCGTAGAGGATTGCGAGCGGGCCTCGCCGCAGCAGATCCGGGCGTGCCTCGAGCCGCTGCCGCACCGGGCTGAGCTCGGGGGCGTCGCCGTGACGTACGGTGATGACGGACTGCGGGCCGACGAAGATCGCGAGCTCACCGAAGGCGACCGTCTCCGTCTCGTCGATGTAGCGAGCAGGCCGCAGGACGAGGAACAGGCTGTCCCCGTAGCGCTCGAGCTTCGGGCGTTGATGCGCCTTGACGGCGTCCTCGACCGCGAGCTCGTGTAGGTCGAACTCCCGGGCGACCGAGGCGAACTCGTTCTCGCTCGGTTCGTAGAGGCCGAGCCAGGCGACAGCGTCGCCGGCCTGGCAGGCGGCGTGCAGCTCCGCGAAGTCATCGGGCTCTGCGACTCGCTTGCCGTCGTGGTAGACCGCGCGATCGACGATCATGCGCGAACCGTAGCCCGTCCGGATGCTGGCGCAGTAGGTTTTGTCAAGCCGATAGTGGACGTGAGGGCGGAGCTAGGTGGTCGCGACGCTTTGCGCACCAGGCTGCTCTCCCGACGTAGGAGCGCGTGTCCAGCGCCAGACGCGACTTACTCGACATCGCTGACGACTAGACCGCTGCGGCGAGCCGGCTCACATAGCGGCATCCCGGCACGCCTTCGATCCTGCAGTCGCCGTCGCGTCAAGCGTGCCTGTAGGTGGGCTAGGGACGCAGCTGCTTCGCGAGCTGAAGCCTGGGTCGCACGCCTCGGCCGAGCAGAACGCGTCGCCAAGCTCGACGCCTCGATCTCGAATGCCTCGCAGCCGACACCCGGGATCGCTCTGAGGCTCTGGCTGTTGCTGCTGCCACACGGGCAGCGTGGGCATGCCGTCAGACGTAGCTCGAGAAGAGAGTTGGCTGGAAGGGCATCGCGCTACGCCAGAGCGTACGTGCCAACAGGGCCAACCCGTTGCCGCTCCGACTGCACGAGCGCAAGGCCGCGCCACTCAGGAGATGGGCCGGGACGCCCCGACCCACCTCCTGGAGCAACGCGAGCGTCTTTCAGCTCTGCAGCGCCGCGAGACCGGTGATGGTCACGTTGCCGCGGATGCGGCCGAGCTGGCGGGTCTTGCCGGACGCTACGTCGACCTGGTACAGGCGCGCGCCGCTCCGGCCGTCGAGCGTGCCGGCCACGTAGCCGACGTTGTTCGCGCCGGCGATGTCGAAGCCGGCGTCGGGGCCGAGATCAACGTCGAGTGAGACGGGGCTCATGAGCGTGCCCGCGTTCGCCGGGTTCTGGAGCCAGATCCGGTCCGGCTCCGCCCCGACGTCGAGTGCAAACAGCATCGTCGCCGTCGGGCGATTGGCGAAGGCGACGAACGACGAGTTCGTGTACGCCGAGCCGACGACCGTCACGCTCGCCGGCGTGAGACTCGTGTCCTTCGCCAGCAGGCTTCCCGGATCGGGGTCGAGCCGAATGTTGTCGTCAGCGTCGCTCGTGACGCGGATCTTGTCCACCGTAGGGTTGAAGTCGAACCCGATGCGGTCGCCGTTGAGTGCGGAGGGCGTGCTCTCGAAGGCTGGGCCCTCGGCGACGGCGATGGCCGTCCACGGGTTCACCCGGTAGACGACCTTGTCGCTGCCGAGCGCGTACATGTCACCGGTCGCGGGCCGGAAGTCGATCCCCTTCAGGACGACCCCGGCGGGAAGGCCTGTGATCTGCTTCGACCGCGCGGACTCGGGCGAGCTCGCCTTGAAGCGGAGCAGGTTGCCTGCCGAGTCGGTCGCGAACAGCACGCGCTGATCCGACTGGATGCGCTTCCCCTCGCCCCCCGTTGCGGCGGCGGCCAGAGGAAGCGTGAGGCAGAGAGCGGCCAGAACAAGGCCGCCACGTAGGAGTCGTGACCTCATGGTGGGTCTCCTCTCGTGTCGTTGCATGACGCCCGTTGTTCGCAGCGACACGCGAGCGGGGTTCGGCCCGGCCCGGATTCCTTACAAACCCTTAGCCGAGCATGGCTTCAGCAGCGCCGACCGGCGGGCGGGAAACGCGGTTACGCAGCCGGACTCTGTTCCCAGAAGATGACCATGATCCCGTGAAACTCCCCGTCCCGCCCCAACAGCGGGAACGCCGTCGACGCGACTTCCCGCCCGATTCCATCGAGGCCACTGATCCGCAGCCGTGCATGAGCAGGGCGCCGCTCGTTGAACGCGATCCCACCGGGCATCTCCTCACGCTCGAGGGGGGTACCGTCGACACTCCGCGGCCTGAGCAGGCCTGCCCATTGTCGTATCGACATCTCCCCTGCCTCCGCATACGACCGGCCTCCAATCCTCTCGGCCGACTCGTTGAAGTAGACGAGTGTGCCGTCGCTATCAGACAGGTAGATGGGCGTGGCGAGGTTGGACATGAACTCGCGTGCCAGGATCAGGACGAGACCTTCCGGCCGCCCGCGGCGTGCCGCACGGTCCTCCAGCGCCGGTCGCTCCGGCCCCAATTCGGACACTGGAGCCCGAGACACCGTCTCCGCCTCGTTCCAGAAGAATCTCACTGCTCCATGTAGCTCTTCCTCGCGTCCCATCAACGGGAACGCGGTCACTTCCACCGCGTAACGACCGGTTTCTGGACTGGTGAAGTGAACGTTTCTGTGTGCCGGCCTCCGCTCCGTGAGGGCAATCCCGACCGGGAGCTCTTCGAGCGGAATCGGCGTCCCGTCTGCGTCCTCGGGTGAGAAGCGCGCCGTCCACTCGGCGGCGGACAGCTCGCCCATCTCGGCGAACTTCACCCCGAAGGCCGCCTCGGCCGACTCGTTGTAGAAGACGATCCTCCCCGTCGGGTCGTGCAGCGAGATGGGCATCGAGAGATTCGATGCGAACCCCCGGGCGAGAATGAGGGGCACACTCTTCTGGTGCCGTACCTCGACGACCATGTTCCGAAGTGTGACAGGGGTGGGCTCAGTGCTAGCTCCTCCGCCGAGCGATCCTCACGCCGAGCGCGCACGCGCTGGCGATGAGCAGGATGCCCAGGAGCACGAGGCCGGGCGCATCACCGGCCTCTCCGAACAGGCCAGCGGCGACACCGAGGGCGGCGATGCCGATCGCGATGGCGAGATTCCCTGCCTTCCTCAGTGCCAGCTCGATCGCAACGCCAATCACGGTTAGCAGGACGCCGACGACGATGAAGTCCCCGAGAGTCCAGACCACCTCGTCCGTGAACTGCATCGCCACCAACGGGAGCGACAAGACGAGCGCCACGCCGAGGGCAACGCGAGCAGCGGATCGATAGAGCGTCTTGCTCGTTGACATCGCTTCCTTCATGATCGCGGGATGGCACCATTCCGCGGACTCCCGCGCCACGCAGCGTCGGCGGTGATTCCACGGACCACCCGCCCCGCTTTCAAAGCAATTCGAGACACAGGCTACGTTGCAGCCTAGTGCGTCTCGCACGGACCCTTCCACCAGGCTTCGGCCCGCCCCCTTCTTCTCAAGGGCGAGGAAGAGTGAGGGCGGTGACGCCGGCACTCCCGACACGGCGGGAGCGCCTCACGACGCTACTCAGCACGCGCGCCCGGCGCACACCCCGAGCGGAAAGCGAAGCGGGCGAGGAGAATGGGCGGTACTGGGCTCGAGCCAGTGACCTCCACTCCGGACACCGATGGACACGGGTGGTCAACTCGGACGCATCCCGCTCCTAGACAGGCGTTGCGGCTAGTCAGCGTGTGACAGGAGTGGACGCGCCGGACACCTGATCCGGCGTCTATGTGGACGAAACGTGGACGGGGGCGGCGGCCCGGCGCGCGGTCGAACTCTCGCGGCCGACCGAGTGCTGTCCGCGCAACTGCCGGGCCGCGGCGAGCGTAGCCCGCGACGAGCTCGAGCGCTAGATGGCTCTTTTGGCCGGGACACGGTGGCCGGCGCGCTTGCTTGACACATCTCTCACGAAGTGAGAGCGTCCGGTCGGGATGGCATCGAGCCACCCGAGCGGCAAGGAGGGAAGAGAATGAACGGCAAGACTTTGGCGAAGCTGCTGTCAGTGGCGCTCGTCGCCGCGGCCGTCTTCGCATCCGGTGCACTCGCGCACGGCGGCAACAACGACCCGAACGCTATCCACGCCTGCGTCAACCGCTTCGGCGAAGTGCGCATCCTCGGCTTCCAGGGGCTCAGCATGGACGGGCCTTGCTCGACGCTCGGCGGCCCGTGGGCAGCGGTTCACTGGAGCATCACCGGCCCGAGCGGCCCGTCCGGAGCGAGCGGGCCCTCGGGGCCCTCTGGCCCGCAGGGGCCCTCTGGCCCGCAGGGGCCTTCAGGGCCTTCAGGGCCTTCGGGGCCGCAGGGGCTTTCGGGCCTACCTCCGATCGGTAGCTTCACGCCGACGCAGATCGTGCATGGCGCGATCCTGACGTGCGCGAGCTTCTCCACGAGCGCGACCGACACGACCTGCACGGGGCTCAAGCTGAACGGCCTGGACGTCCGCGCATCTGCTTTTGGTAACGAAATTTCCATCATCTGCTTCAGCATCACGGGACGGGGCGTCGGCACTGCCAGCGGTGCTGCTGCGGGCACTCCCCACTTCATCTGGGACGGAACCGCCTGGGCGCTGTCCTCTGCGGCGGCAAATCGCATGGCGACCCTCGAGTGCGAGCTTCCCTGAGCGACCGACTCGACATGAACTGCGCTGGGGTTGCTTCGGCGACCCCGGCGCAGCCAGCCGCCCGCTGAACGTCGGGCCATCCGAGTCTGGTGGCGGGTAAGAGCGCTAGATGGCTCTTTGGCCGGGCTCGGCCAGAGTAGCTACCGCCGGTGGTAGCTCTTCGAGCTCGGCCCGGCGCCGCTCGACGTCTGCTCGAGCCAGTCGCGCAGCTGCCGCCTAGCCAGCTCCTCACGGGACGGGTGTGCACCGCATGCGCATTCCCGGCACGCGTGGCACACCTGACCCACGGAACCATGCGGTTTGCGCTCGGCTCCGTGGGATCCAGATGGGCGGTACTGGGCTCGAACCAGTGACCCCCAGCTTGTCGAGCTGGTGCTCTCCCAACTGAGCTAACCGCCCTGAGCCTGGATCTTAGCCGTCCCCAGACCCCTTCTGAAAGGGTCGTGGCTACGAAATCGCTGCCCCTGGCAGGCGTTTGCTTACGTGGGAGACGAGACGGCAGGTCCCGCGTTGGCCTGGTAGTGGCATCGCCCGCGTCCGCCTTGTGGGTCGTCTTCTGCGTTTCGACAGTGGCAGCGATCCGCATTTCACCCTCGGCCGTTGCTTCTTCCGAGCCGGGAGTTCCGCGAGCAGCGGGGAGCGGGTGTAGCCATGGCAGCCTCTCGGGTAAAGGGCTCTTGAGGTTCGTGGCGCTGGTCCGTGGGCGGCGTTAAGAGTTCTTTCCTTCCCGCTAGCACCGGCCTAACACGCTCGCGTTACCCTCGCAACGTGAAGGTTGTTGCATTGGCAGCGGTCGCTACGTTGGTGATGGCGGCGGCAACCGCTGATGGCGCGGAGCGCGCCTTTCCCGGAGGCAACGGACGCCTCGTCTTCGCGAGCAACCGGGCAGAGAACCTCGAGGCCGAGATCTTTGCCATCGGCCTCGACGGGCAGACGCGGAGGAACCTCACTCGGAGCGTTCAGACGTTTGACAACGCGCCGGTGCCCTCGCCTGACGGAAGCCAGATCCTGTTCCGCAGCTCGCGCGACAACTTCCAGGGCATCTGGGTGATGAACGCGGACGGAAGCGACCAGCGGCCCCTCGGCGAGGGGACAACGCCGTCGTGGTCTCCGGACGGGACCAGTATCGCCTTCGTCGACAATCGCGCCGGCGTCTCGGTGATGGACCTCGACGGCGGCGGGCGTCGCCGGCTCGCGACGGGCGCGCATCCGGTCTGGTCGCCCGACGGCGTCAGCATCGCGTTCCTGGCCGGGAACACCGTGCGGATCGTCGCCGCAGACGGGCGGAACGAGCGACGCGTCGCGCCCGGGATCGTCGTCGGGGGTGTGATCACGTCCGGTCCGGCGTGGTCGCCCGATAGCCGCCGGCTTACGTTCTCCGGCGGGCCGCCGGACGCGAACAACCTCGCAACGGAATCGGAGGTGTGGGTCGCCGATGTGGACAGCGGTGGGGCCGTGCGGCTGACTGAGGGCGGCGGCGCGAAGCGAACGCCGGCTTGGTCGCCGGACGGCCGGCGGCTCGTCTTCGTCCACGAGCCGCCGCAAGGCGGGCGGGCCGAGCTGTACCTCGTCGGCGCGGATGGAAGCGGCCTGACCGCTCTCACGCACAACGAACCGCAAATGTACGACGTCGCCCCGGCCTGGTCGCCGGACGGAATGCGCATCGCCTTCGGGCGCGGTCGCGGCCCGTTGGGGGCGCAGGCCTTCGTGGTGAACGCGGACGGGACCGGCGTGCGACAGGTCACGCGCGAGTCGCCGCTTGCGCAGTTCCCCGAGTACGAGGGTCCCAGGTGGCTGACGGACGGTCGCACACTCATCTACGCGACGTGGCTGCCGGACAACGACTACGACCTCTTCACTGCGAACCCGGACGGCAGCGGCGTCAGACGCCTCACCGACAACGCGGTGCAGGACACCGAGCCGTCGTGGTCTCCGGACGGCAGCCGCATTGCCTTCGTCCGCAGGCACATCTCGGGGCCGCCAGGCCGCTCGAATCTCAACGAAGAGATCTACGTGGTGCGTGCGGACGGATCGGGCCCACATCGGCTGACCCGGCATGCCGGCGAGGACACAAGCCCGGCGTGGTCACCCGACGGGAGCAGCATCGCGTTTGTCCGCCGGACCGCGCGAGCAGGCCTCGACCTGTACGTAATGGACGGCGACGGCCGCCGCCTCCGCCGACTGACACGGCTCAAGGATTTCCTGGCCGATCCTGCCTGGTCGCCGGACGGCCGGACGGTGCTCGTCGGCGCCGCGGACGCCGGCAACGGCGGTCGCATCCTCGCGCTCGACCTGCGCACCGACCAGATCCGCCGCCTCTCCCCCCCGCGGCAGACATACGCACGACCGGACTGGTCGTCTCGCGGCGACCGGATCGCGTTCGTGAAGGTCACGCATTGCGGCGGCAGCTGCGATCTGACGGACGCATGGGTAATGCGTCGGGACGGACGCGGCGCCCACGAACTTGCGAAGGACGCGGTCCACGTGGCCTGGTCGCCGGCAGGCGGCCTACTCGTCCTCGATTCAGGCACGGTCGACGTCGTGCGGGCGGACGGCTCGGGCCGCACCCTCATCACTCCGGAGTCGGGTGCACACGACGCGACCCCGGACTGGCAGCCGCGATGCACGCGCTCGGGAACGGCGCGCGCCGACCGCCTTCTTGGCGGTCCGGCCGACGAGCTTCTGTGCGGCCTGGGAGGGAACGACCAGGTTCGCGGTGGACGCGGCAGCGACCGTCTCTTCGGCGGCGGCGGCGGCGATTGGATCAACGCGCGGGACGGCGCCTTCGATGTGCTCGGCTGCGGAGCGGGACGCGACACCGTCGTTGCGGATCCGGGCGATCTGGTCGGCGCAGACTGCGAGGTCGTCAGCCGGGGGCGCGGCTGACGGCAGGTTAGCGCTGGTGCTCTCCCAACTGAGCTAACCGCCCTTTTGTCTGCGAATGGGAAGTTTTCGGAGCTGTGACGCTCTCCCAACTGCCGTTGCAGTCCGAACATCTTCGCGTCTGTTCTTCGTTCGTCTCGATCTCTTGATCGGCGTCCGCGCTGTGAGTCTCTCCTCCTTTTCGGCGTCCGTACGAAGGTGACAGTGCCGCTTCTGCGACGCGGACCGTTGACCGCCCCGGCCCCCCGCAATACAATCGCCGCTGACCAGGGGGGTCACCTCGATGGCGAAGATCGGTTATCCCGTTCGCCCAGGAGGGTCGGGCTTCGGACGGGACGGGGACGGCGCCTTCGTCGACTTCGACGCAGAGGCGGATTTCAACTACCTGCTCGAGGTCGTCGAACCGCCCAAGAGCCGGCGCGAGCCGGAGCGCGTGATCCTGTCGCCGGGCATGGGGGCGAGTTGAGGCCCTGGTACGCCGACGACTATCGCGGCTGGCCGGTCGCCCCGCGGAACCGGCAGCACCCGGTACGCGGCTCGTGGCTCGACCCGCGCCGTAAGGAGATATACCACCCCGGGATCGACATCTCGGTGCGCGACGACAAGCCCGAGCGCGGGCACCCGCCCGGGCGGACGCACCGCGTCTATGCGCTCGAGGGCGGACTGGTATGGCGCATTATGAAGCCGCAGAAGCCCACTGAGGAGGGCATCGTCCGGATCGGCCACTTCACGTACGGGCACGTCCTGCCGGTCGTCGAGCTCGGGCAGGAGGTCCAACCCGGCCAGCTGATCGCCTGGACCACCAACACCGAGTGGCACCTGCACCTGAGCGAGTGGCGCTTCCCGGGGGGGATCCCGAACCAAAACCGCCAGATCCAGGTGAACCCGCTCGACCCGGAAGGCAAGATCGCGCCGTATCGCGACACAGCACCCCCGGTCATCCGGGAGATCCGTTTCCACCGGCCGGTGGATTCGGCTTGGGGGACCCGACATGGATCGGCCGTCTTCGCTCCCGGCGGCGCCCTCCTCGACCCGAGCCGGCTCTCTGGCCTGGTCGACGTCCGCGCCCGGATCGAGGACCTGCAGTCCTTCCGAGGCTGGTGGCGCGACGTCCCCCTCCTCGAGACCGACCACCATCCGGCTCGCGTCCACCTCGCCGTCGACCGCGCCGCTGACGGGAAGCGAGTCATCGACCGCGACGTCTTCTCGTCCGGCGTGTGGCCCGGCCCCGACAGCCCTAAACGCGATCAGATCCCCATCTCCCACCACTACGCGCCGGGCACGCGGCAAAACCTCCGCGCCAACACCGCGCTCAGCCTGGGCCAACAGGGCCGCGGCGAGCTCTGGTTCCGCCTCTTCGCCGGCCCCCGCCGGAAGAGCCCCTACTGGGACACCACGGCCTTCCGCAACGGCCCCTTCCGGCTGACCGTGACCGCATGGGACATCGTCGGGAACCACGCGGCAGAGTCGATCGACGTCGTCATCGCGAACAACGTCTGAATCAGTTCGCGACCCGGAGCCGCAGGGTCTTACTGGCACTCCGCCCGACGGTGTCCTCGACGGTGAGCTTCAGCGTGTACGAGCCGTTCGGCACCTTTCTCGTGTCCCATCCGCGCTCCCAGAGCCGGATCCAGAAGCGGCCGGTGCAGTCCGCCGGCTCGCGCACGATGCAGACGGCGATGGGCGCGCTTCGGCGGGTGAGCGGGCGAAAGAAGTGCTGCCAGGTGGGCCCGGGCGCCATGTCGAGCTGAAAGAGCGTCCGAGCTAGGCACAATGGTCTGCCCCCGGCGCAGCTCGATCGAGGCGCGGTAGACGTGCAGGGGAACGACGGGAGCGCCCGGCCACTCCCGGAAGGGGAAGGAGTCCCTCGCGAGCGCGACGGGGACGACGACGCCGCGGACACGGTCGGGCGGCAGAGGGCGGGCGGCCCCATTGTTCTCGTCCTGCTTTCGCGTAGATGCGCATCTCGCGCACGAACGGGTTCCCCGTGTCCTTCACGGGGGCGAGCTTCCCGCCGGGCCGAAGCGGGTTGAGCATGACGCTCTTCCCGCCCACCGTCGCCCGCTCCTCGAGGTGCACGTGCCAAAAACCCAGGCACGTCTGGCCGATCTCCTGCCCCGCCTCGACCTTCTCTCCGAGCTCGACGGACGGCTCGACGTGCGAGTAGCGGAAGTGGCCGATGCTGATGATTCCGCTGCGAACGCGTTCGTCGAGCGGGTTGAGTATCCGGCCCAGCGTCGCCTCATGCACCGTGCCTCCCTCGATGGCGAAGACGGGGTGGCGGCCCGAGGCGTCGTTCTGGAGGATGTCGATCGCCTTGTGGTAACCGGCCCGCAGCCCCGGCATCTCCGAAGGCCATTTCGTGGTCGGGTTGCCGAACGTCCCGTAGACGGCGTGGGTGCGGTGCTTCGGCGCCACGGGCCAGCCCGTGAAGTCGTCGTTGTAGGTGGGCGCGGTGCTCAGCGCGCCGCGGACAGGCTTGCCCGCGGCGGCGGCGTCCGACCGAACCGGGAGCGGTGGCATGCCTCGAGTACAGGCGGCGCTACTGGCGCACTGCAGGCCGGGCATTGTCCGCAGGCCGCGACCTCGAGGTCGGCGGTCGTCAGCGACGCTGCGGGCGTCCCGTTCGCCGCGTGCCGCTACCGTTAGCTCGCATGATCTCGCATGTCTTGCGTTGGCGTTTAGGCTGCCGGCCATGAAGGCGGGAGTGCTGATCGCGGCCCTTGCGGCAGCAGCCACACTCGCAGGTCCGTCTGCCACGCAGGACCGCCGGCCAGAAATCGTCCTGGAGAGCCTCACTTTCAAGCGCACGGCGGTTCGCGGTGGTTTCGCGGCAAGCGTCGATCTCCGCGTGCGTCTGTGCCTGAGTCGTGGTCCACGTGCTGTGATCACAACACGCGAAGTGCGACGAGTCGGTTCAGTCGTGAAGGCGAGAGGCATGACCATCGACGAGCTCGGCGGCGACCTGGGGAAGATCCGTCCCTACCGCTGTTCGAACTACCAGATAGGGTGGCTCGTCGAGGCGCGGTTCGTGCTCGGCGTCGGCACCTACTCGGCCAGGCTGCGTGTTCGCGATGGCCGCGGGCGCCTGAGCGCACCGCTGGCATTCACCGTTCGTCTGTAGCCGCTACGGAGCAGCCCCCGAAGACCTTCTCCATCCCCTCCCGGGTAGGCTTGTCGCGCATTGTGCCTATTTGCAGGCACTTTACTGCTTATACTTCTGCGGCGCCACGGGCCAGCCCGTGAAGTCGTAATTGTCGGTGGGCGCGAAGCTCAACCCGCCGCGGACAGGCCACCCCTCGGCGGCGACGTCCGACCGAATTGG
Source organism: uncultured Actinomycetes bacterium (assembly GCA_963830835.1). Taxonomy (GTDB): domain Bacteria; phylum Actinomycetota; class Thermoleophilia; order Gaiellales; family Gaiellaceae; genus PALSA-612. The sequence continues at coordinate 23,816 of CAWHNJ010000012.1, forward strand.
GTGCGGTGGCACGCCTCGAGAGTCAATCATGGGAAGAGCTCGTGCTCTCCCAATGAGCTAACCGCCTTGGCCGTCACGCTTCTAGCCGAGTCGACACGTGACGGCCGGTGCCGCGAGGCATGCGAGCCGCCGTTTTGTGAAACCGAACCGGTGAGCTAGGATCGAATTATCTCGGACGCGCCCAAACGAGACCACGCCCGATGACCTCTCTCCCCGAACGTCGCGCCGCAGTTGCGCCGATCACCGACCGCGTCCGAGTGTCGGTGGTCATCCCGTGCCTCAACGAGGCGGTGAACATCCAGCAGTGCGTGCGGCTGGCGTGGGAGGTGCTCGACGAGCACGGCATTCCCGGAGAGGTGATCGTCGTCGACAACGGGTCGACCGACGGCAGCGGCGATCTCGCACGGGCGGTAGGTGCGCGTGTCGTGGAGGAGCCTCGCCGCGGATACGGCAACGCGAATCTCGCCGGATTCGCCGCCGCACGGGGTGACTACATCGTGATGGGCGACGCGGACCTGACGTACGACTTCCGCGATATTCCTCGCTTCGTCGACGAGCTCGATCGTGGGAGCGACCTCGTCATGGGCGACCGCTTCCATCGCATCCACGACGGGGCGATGCCCTGGCTCCACCAGCACGTCGGCAACCCGTTCCTGACGAGGCTCATCAACAAGATCTACCGCGCGGACGTGCGCGACGCGTACTGCGGAATGCGAGGCGTGCGCCGCTCGGCGCTGCCGCGCCTCGACCTCGGCTCGGACGGCATGGAGTTCGGCCTGGAGATGATCATCCGGGCGGCGGAAGAGGAGCTCGACATTCGCTCCATCCCCATCGAGCTGCATCCCCGTGGAGGCGAGTCGAAGCTCGCGACGTTCAGAGACGGCTGGCGTTCACTTCATCTCATTCTCACCCGCAGCCCGCAGCATCTCTTCATGCTCCCGGGCGCGCTCATGGTGGGTCTGGGCATCGCCATGGGCATCGTCGTACTGACAGGCGTCTCCCTCTTCGGGAGACCGTGGTACGTCCACGCGCTGATCGCGGCGTCGCTCCTCGTCATCGTGGGCGTGCAGCTGCTGGGCCTCGGCATCTGCGGGGAGGCGTACGCGGCCGACTACCTCAGGAAGAAGGCCACGTTCATCGAGCGCTTCCGCCGACGGGGAGTCGGGCTGAAGCATGGCCTGCTGCTGGGCTGTGCGTTCTTCGTCGCCGGTCTCGCCCTCGGCGGGGTGGTGCTTGCCGCGTGGGCCGATCGGGACTTCGGCGCGCTCGAGGAGGAGCAGCTGGCGATCACGGCCACGACGGTGACCATCGTCGGCACGCAGATCGTCTTCCTCTCGCTCTTCCTGTCCATGCTCGGCCTGGGGCGCCGGCGCAGCGCACGAATCGAACCGATCGAGCCGAAGAAGTCGCTGCGTTGAGCCGCGCGCGAGAGCTCGCCGTTCCGCTCTGGGCCCGTGCACTCGTCAGTCTCGCCCTGATCGGCGTTGTCCTCTCCCAGCTCGACCTGGGGGACGCCCTGAACCGTCTGGAAGCGGGCAACTGGCAATGGTTCGTCCTCGCCGGCGTCGCGCTGCTCGCGGCTTTCGTGGTCGGCGCCGTCCGCTGGCACGTCTTCCTCGAAGCCGCCGGGATCGCCCGCACGCTGTCGCATACGGTGCGCGTGTACGCGATCGGCGCCTTCGCGAACAGCTTCCTGCCGACGGCTTTCGGCGGCGACGCGCTCCGGGCCTGGTTCGCGGGAGAGCCCGGGACGCGCGCACGGGCAGCAGTATCGGTCGTCGTCGACCGAGCGACGATGCTCGCCGCGGTGGTGGCCTTCGCCTGGATCGCGCTCGCGGCCGACCCGGATCCCGTGCCGGCGACACTCGTGGAGACGCTCGCGATCGTGACGGCAGCCGTCGCGGCCGGCGGCCTTCTCATCGCGGTCGCCTTCTGGGCGAGCGTCCGCGACGCCTCCTGGCTGCCGTCACGCTTCGTACCCTGGATCGCACAGGCGGCGAACGCGACGCGCGCATGCTTTCGAGGGTCTGCGGTATGGCAGACGACGCTGCTCGGTCTCGCCTACGAAGCGCTGGCCGTGGCCTCGCTCTGGCTGGTCAGCCGATCGGTAGGCCTCGAGATTCCGTTCTCCTTGCTTGCGGTGGTCGTTCCCGCCGTGCTCGTGCTCACCGCCATTCCCGTATCGTTGGGCGGACTGGGGGTTCGCGAGGGGAGCTACGTCCTGCTCCTGCACCAGGCAGGCGTGAGCACGACCGATGCCGCGCTGCTCTCGGTGTCTTCGACGGTGCTGTTCGCGCTCGTGACGCTCCCAGGCGCAGTCGCCCTGCTGACGATCGACCGGGCTGCCCCGCGAACGGTCCAACCCGGCCGCCCGACGGAGCCGGTCTCCTCGTAACGTGTTCGCGGCACGATCGAACTGGGGGTCGGCGTGCCGAGCGCCGATGTTCCTGCTGTTCGCCGTCGCCTGCCTTGCGGGCTTGGCGAGCACGGGCATCGAGGACGCCGCAGCTCAACCTCCTCCGCCTACCGGGGCGTACCAGCCCGCGCCGGAAGCGCCGAAGGAGACACACGCGACGGACTTCGTGAACGAGCTCCTGAAGAAGCGGGGAGCGGCCACGCGCGTGACGACGCCCGAGCTGAGAGGAGGTGTCGTCTTCGAACCCCGTCCCGACGTGACAGAGGGCAGCGGCGAGCAGGCCAACCCTCCTCCTCCTGCTGCCACACCGCCCCCGCCGCCGCCGGCGGCGCCCACACCGCCCCCGCCGCCGCCGGCCACGCCCGGCAAGGCCGAAAGCGCGGTACGGCTTCCCCGGCCGGACGTGGGCCCTGCAGAACGCGCGGGTGTCGCGTCGCCGGTCGATCAGGACGTCCCGGGGACGCTCGTCGGGCTGGCAGTCGGAGTGATCCTCGCCGCAGTGGGCGTCGTCCTCGAAGTAACCGGACGTCGCCGGCGGCGAGACATCGATGCCGGCCTGGAGACGGCGGTCCGCCAGCCGCGGCAGGCTCCGGTCGCGCTCTGGCGTAGAGGCAACCCTGCCGCCTGGGCCGCACTGGGCGTCCTCGCTGTCGACGCCGTGCTGGCACTCGCCTTCGGCCCGCAACCTGCTTTCGCGGCCTGTGCGCTGCTCGTCGCACCAGGTCTCGCGCTGACGCCGTTCCTGCCGAGAGAGCTCGCGCTCCCCGCGGTCCGGTTTGCGATCGTCCCCGTCCTCGGAGGAGCGGCGTCCTCGATCGCGATCATCACCGTCTCTGCGCTGGGCATTCCCCTGACGGGGTTCAGCCTTCGCCTGATGCTCCTCCTCATCGTCCTCGCAAGCCTCGCTGCCTCGATCGCCGTTGGCATCGGGCGAGACGACGGCGAGTCGCGAAGCGTTGCGCGGCGCTTCCCCGGCGAGGGCGCCACGCTCGCATTTCTCGGCGCCATTCTCTGCATCGGCATTACGTTGCAGTCGCTGATCCTCGGAGGCAAGCCGCTCCCTGGCCAGGACTGGGGCCACTACCTCCTCTACGTCGACGAGATCCAGACGCAGAACTCTCTCCTCATCGACAATCCGTACTGGATGCTCGGCGGGCGGCAGTTCGCGGAGGACCCGGGCATCACGTCGCTCTACGGGGCCTATGCGCTCCTCAGCGGCCAGGACACGGCGCAGCTCGTCCAGGGCATCTGGCTCGTCGCGGCCCTGTCCATCGTCTCCGTGTTCGTCCTCGTGACGGCGCTCTGGGGTAGGGCTGCCGGCCTCATTGCAGCCGGCCTGTACGCGGTCGTGCCGATGAACCTCGACATGCTGGCGTGGCATGGCCTTGCCAACGTGTGGGCGCTGACGCTGCTGCCGCTCGTTCTCCTCGCGGCGGGTATGGCGCTTCGCGGACACACCGGTCGCCACTGGGCGGCGTTCCTCGCGCTTGCCCTCGTCGCGCTCGCCGCCGCGCACCGGCTGACGTTTCTCGTGGCCGTCCTCACGCTCACCGTGTGCCTCGTGATCGGGCTGTGGAAGAACGCGCGAACGGCGCTCCGCTTCGCCGCCGAGACGGCCGTGTTCGGAGCCGTCCTCGGAGCCGGCATGATCGTCGACCTCGCGATTCGGAACGCGAGCACCGAAGGCGTCCAGGGCTACCGCGCCTTCCTCGCCACGAAGATCGACTGGGAGTCCGTCGATCGGGATCTGACGACCCTCTTTGGCATCCTCGGCGCGCTGGCGCTCGTGGCCGTGCTCTTCGCGAGGCCGCTGCGTGGAGACACGGCCCGCTTCGTACTCGTCGCGCTCCTGGGAAGCGTGCTCGCCCTCGGGTACGCGTGGGTGGTGCACTTCCCAATGTCGTACAACCGCGCGACGTACTTCCTCCCCCTCGTGCTCGCGGCAGCGATCGGCGTCGCTGCGACGAGGCTCGCGCCGGCTCGACTTGCAGCCGCAGGAGCCGCGGTCGTCATGCTCGTGGTCGCTCTAAGCGCCCGAGACGCCGCTCCGTCGCTGCGGTCCTTCTACGGCTACGTCGACCGAGGCAGCCTAACGGGCCTCGGGTACCTCAAGGCGCTGGGGCAGCCGGGAGACGTTGTGGTCACCGACACCTGCTGGGGCTTTCTCGCCACCTGGCTGCTTCGCGAGCCGATCCTCGCTGCCCAGGACCCGGCGCTCATCCTGCCGAAAGCCGAGGCTGCGCCCGCGGCAACGGCCCGCCGGATCCTCTACGGCGGCGAGCCCGGCAGGCGCCTGGCGAGGCAGGTCGGCGCCCGCTATGCGATCGTCGATCCCCAGTGCACACATCAGACGGGACAGCCCGTCGCGCCTCCGGACATCGGCAAGCCGATCTACGCAAGTAGGCGCCTCGTCGTGCTCGATCTGCGTCGACCCGCGACGCAACGGGTACGCGCGTGACGTGATCGACGTCCGTGCACTCCTCGTCCTGTCCGTCCTGGCACTGCTGCTGGCCGTCCCCTCATCCGTCGCGGCTCCCGGCGCGACGGCGCAGAAGGTCACCGCGCACCCTCTCGTCACGGCCATCGACGATCCGTTAGCCTTCTCCGACCCGCATGCGAACGTCGCGCTCGCGCGGACGCGCGGAGCGGGAGCGACCGTCGCGAAGATCGTCCTCTTCTGGGACCAGGTAGCACCCGCCGGGAAGGAGCGCCCGGCCCGCTTCGACGCCGCCGACCCGGACGACCCAGCGTACCGCTGGGAGAAGTTCGACACGCTCGTCGAGACGACGGTCGCGAACGAGCTCGAGCCGCTCGTCATCGTCCTCAACGCCCCACGCTGGGCGACGAGGCAGCCAAGGCGGCGGAGCGGGCTCGACAACTGGAACGTCGATCCAGGCGATCTCGCCGACTTCGCAGAGGCTGCAGCGCGACGCTTCAACGGCACCTTCCAGGGCCTGCCGCGCATCCGCTACTGGCAGGTGTGGAATGAGCCCAACCTCAGCGTCTACCTCAATCCACAGGTGAGCAATCAGCTAACGCAGGAACCCAGCTGCCCCTTCAACCCGGCCAGCGTGATATCTGCCGACCTCTACCGGCGGATGGTGAAGGTCACAGCCAGAGCCCTGCATCGCGTCCGCCCCGACAACGTCGTCATCGCCGGCGGCCTGAGCCCGTTCTGCGGAACGAGGGGGGTCGTCGCCACGGCGCCACTCCTCTTCATGCGCAAGCTGCTCTGCATGTCCGGCCGGCGGGATCCGAAGCCAACATGCAACGCCCGTGTCGAGTTCGACGTCTGGGGAGTGCATCCCTACACGGCAGGCGGCCCTACCCACTCGGCGTTTCGGCCCGACGACGTGTCGATTGGCGACCTCCCCGACGTGAACCAGCTGCTCCGGGCCGCCGTCAGGGCAGACCACGTCGAGTCACGCCGGCCGGTTGCGCTCTGGGTCACCGAGTTCGGGTGGGACACGCGACCCCGCGACTACTACGCGGTGCCGCTCAAGCTGCACGCCCGCTGGGTTGCGGAGGCGCTCTACAGGATGTGGGGCGACGGCGTCACCCTCGTCACGTGGTTCGCCATACGCGACGACGCGAGGAAGGGCCGAGAAGACGGCCAGATCGTCCAGTCCGGCCTCTACTTCCGCGGACGCTCGATCGCCCATGATCGGGCGAAGCGCTCGCTGATGGCGTTCCGCTTTCCGTTTGTCGCTTTCCGATTGGAAGCGAAGATCCGCATTTGGGGCCGGACGCCATGGGGGCGGGCCGGACCTGTCGACGTCGAGCGGTCCGTCGCGTCGGGATGGAAACGCGTCGCTCGTCTGCGTACGGACCGCTACGGAATCTTCCGGCATACGGCTCCGGACACAGGCGCCGGAGACCGGCTACGAGCGCGGTTGCCGGACGGGTCTCGGAGCAGCGTGCCGTTCTCGCTGACGCGGCCCCCCGAGCTGCTCGTCAATCCCTTCGGAGGCCCCTACCAAACGGTTCCCTGAGGACGCTCAGCTGTAGTTGCCCGTGACGGTCGTCAGCTGGCCGGGGTTGACGATGGCGTTCTGGCAGGGAGGAGTGGCGAAGCCCTGCACAGCGCCGAAGCACACCTGATGAGAGCCGGTGGGGATGTCGGTCCACATGCCCCAATCGTTACGGCGCACGCCGTCAACGGCGATCGTCGCCGGCACGGCCGGACTCGTGAGGACGCGCAGCGACCCGCGCTGGGTGAAACCCGCCGCGACGGTCGTCGTCTGGCCGGCCGAGATCGTCACCTGCTGGGGGGCGGGCTCGGTATAGCCCTCGACAGACGTGAAGGAGAGCGTGTAGGTGCCCGGATCGAGCTTTAGCCAGTCGAGGCCCCAGCTGTTGCGGATCACGCCGTCGACCAAGATCTGCGAGGCGACTGCGGGGTTGGTTGTGACGCGCAGCTCGCCATTGCCCGTGTCTCCGGGCGCTCCCGGGTTGCTCGTGTAGGTGCCCGTCACTGTCGTCAGCTCCCCGGCGTTCACGGTAACGGTTCTCACAGGCGGGCGCGGTGAAGTCGGCCACCGCTCCGAAGCAGACGTCGTGGTTACCGGTGGCGATGTCGGTCCACATGCCCCAGTCGTTACGGACCACGCCGTCGACGGAGATCGTTCCCGGTAACGCCGGGCTCGTGATCACGCGCAGCGATCCCCGCTGCGCGAAGGTCGCGTTGACGGTCGTCGTCTGGCCGGCTGTGATCGTCACCTGCTGGGGGGCGGGCTGCGTGTAGCCCTCGACGTGGGTGAAGGACAGCGTGTGGGTGTCCGGCGGGAGCTTCAGCCAGTTCAGACCCCAGCTGTCTCTGATCACGGCATCGAGCAGGATCTGGGAGGCAAGCGCCGGGTCGGTCGTGACGCGCAGCCGGCCTTCGGGATTTGGTTCAGCCTCGACGTACAGGTCGTCGAAGTTGGCAGAGGCGAAGAGGCAAAGCGTGCATGCGGTGAAGATCTGGAGGCCGAAACCAACCGCGACCGTACCCACTGGAGCGAGGAAATTTCCAGGCACCTCATGCCACGAGTCATCCAGCAAGGGCGGCCCGCCCAAAGCCTCCGACGAAAGCAAACCGGTGCAGTCGGGCTCCGAATAGAAGGCGGCACCCAACTCGACCCAGACCAGGTTCCAATCCGGCGACCCGGTCTCGGCAGTGCGATACCAGAACGATGCCGTATGAACTCCCGGAACGATCGTCGCACAGAACGCAGGGTCCGTCGCTGCCACAGCGTCCCCGGACAAACGGGACAACAGCATGCTCGCGCTACCCGAGTGAGGGTTTGTCGTGTCGTGAAAGAGTGTGCCGACCACCGCCTCCCAGCCGCAGATGATCCGCGTCCCGTCGCAGCCACCCTGCTCAAACCCTGGGTTCGGGATGACGTTCGTCGGCAGCGCTTGCGCAGACGGGGCGATGACCAGCACGAGCGCCGCCGCCGCCGCCGCGAGCGGGAGGCTCTCAGCGCTGATGCGGACAACGGGACCACCACGATTCCTCGCTGGAACAGCTCGGCGTCGCGGCGCCGCCAGAGCAACCATTGTTACAAGCCTTACAGTCGCCTGCGGTCAGCCGGCAGGCGAGGCTGACTGGTGCTCAGCTGTAGTTGCCGGTGACCGTTGTCAGCTGGCCGGCCGTGACGTTCGCGTTCTGACAGGGAGGCGTCGTGAAGCCCTGCACGGCTCCGAAGCAGATCTGGTGCGAGCCGGTGGGCACGTCCGTCCACATGCCCCAGTCGTTTCTGGGGATGCCGTCGACCGTGATCGTGCCCGGCAGGGCAGGGCTCGTGATCACGCGCAGCGAGCCGCGCTGGGTGAAGTTCGCGTTGACGGTCGTCGTCTGGCCAGCGGTGATGGTCACTTGCTGGGGCGCCGGCTCCGTGTAGCCCTCGACGTGCGTGAACGAGAGCGTGTAGGTGCCCGGGTTGAGCTTCAGCCAGTTGAGGCCCCAGCTGTCTCTGAGCACGCCGTCGATCAGAATCTGCGAGGCGAGCGCGGGGTTGGTCGTCACACGCAGCTCGCCCTTGCCGGTCTCACCCGGCGCACCGGGGTTGGAAACGTAGGTGCCGGTGATCGTCGTCAGCTGGCCGGCGGAGACGTTCGCCTGCTCGCAGGCGGGCGTCGTGAAGTCGGTCACGGCGCCGAAGCACACCTGGTGCGAGCCGGTCGGCACGTCCGTCCACAAACCCCAGTTGTTGCGCGGGACGCCGTCGACCGTGATCGTGGCCGGCACGGCAGGGCTCGTGATCACGCGCAGTGAGCCTCGCTGCGTGAAGGAGCCGTTGACGGTCGTCGTCTGGCCGGCGGTGATCGTGACCTGCTGGGGCGCCGGCTCCGTGTAGCCCTCGACGTGGGTGAAGGAGAGCGTGTACGTGCCGGGGGCGAGGTTCAGCCAGTCGAGGCCCCAGCTATTTCGGATCGCACCGTCGATGAGGATCTGGGACGCGAGCGCCGGGTTGGTGGTGACGCGCAGGGGGCCTGGTGCGACGGGCGTGTACAGGAGGAGGTTGGGTGAGCCGGTGCCGGGGCTAGTCACGACGCCCGAGGTCGCGTTGCTCACGATCGCGTTGCGGATCTGGGACGGCGTCCACGTCGGGTTCGCCTGGAGAAGGAGGGCGGCGGCGCCGGCCAGGTGCGGCGACGCCATCGACGTGCCGCTCCAGCCTCCCTGGAAGCACGTGTCGCAGATGTCGACCGTTGACGTGATGTTGACGCCCGGTGCGAACAGGTCTAGGCAGCTGCCAAAGTTGGAGAACGACGCCTTTGCGTCATTGGAGGTGGTGGCCCCGATCGTCAAGGCATTCGGAGTGCTTGCGGGCGAGTGGTTGCAGGCGTCGGTCGGAGGTTGATCCGGCTCGGCGTTCCCCGCGGCGACAGCATACGAGACGCCGTCGGCGATCGAGTTCGTGACCGCATTGTTGAGCGGCGTGAAGAAACCGCCTCCGAGGCTCATGTTCGCAACGGCGAGCTCGCCCGGTCCGTGGTCGCCGGTCACCCAGTCGACGCCCGCGATCACATCCGAGAACGAGCCGTCGCCGAAGCAGTCGAGCACCCGCACCGCAATAATCGAAACGCTCTTCGCGACGCCGTACGTCGCGCTGCCGACGGTGCCCGCCACGTGCGTGCCATGGCCGTCACAGTCGCTCGCGTTTGGGTCGTCGTCGACGAAGTCGAACCCGCTCGACGCGCGCCCGCCGAAATCACTGTGCGTGAGGCGCACGCCCGTGTCGATGACGTAGACCGTGACGCCGGCTCCGGTCTGCGTGTATGTGTACGAATTGTCCAGCGGGAGGCTCCGCTGGTCGATGCGGTCGAGCCCCCACGTGGCCGGGCTCTGTGTGACCTGCGTCGTGACGATGCCGTCGGGCGTGACCGAGCGGACGTTAGAGCGCCCGGCGATCGACGATGCCCTCGCGTTCGTCATGGGCGCGGCGTAGCCCTTGAGCGCGTGCCGGTAGACATGCGTGGGCGTCACTCCCGCCGCAGCCGCGGCTGCGGCCGGATTGGCGACGGAGTTGTCGAGCACGACGACGTACGTCTGCGAGTCGGCGGCTGCCGCCGGCATCGACGCGCCGACGCCCGAAATCACGACGGCGCCGAGCACGGCCAGCACGAGCATGGCTCGCCTCGTGGGCCTCACAGAATGCCTTCCGGCACAAATCCTCACGTCATCTCCCTCCGATTAGGTAGCCCCGGCGCGCCCGAGCCCGCCAAAAGGCGGCATTCGTATCACAGATTCACGGCCACTGTAAGGGCTGTCTTCGTTCCACTGCGGGCACCGGCCCCTCAACGCAGAATCGCTTCAGCTCGCCGTCCACCTCGACCCCGCACCCCGAGCACGCATCGAAGCCAAAGGCGATCGGCCTTCCCAGGCGATCATCCAACTACTCGAGCACAGACACCTCCATCACACCCCCCGAACCGCTCCTGCCTGGAGCAGCAGAACCGAAACGCAGGCGGACGGACGCAACCCCTTCTGCCGTACCACTCCTGAGCCACGCTACTCATCAACAACACCCGCGAGCCTATCTGAGCCCACGAAGCAGGCGAGGTACGGGTGGCGCTAGCTGTAGTTGCCGGTGACCGTTGTCAGCTGGCCGGCCGTGACGTTGGCGTTCTGGCAGGGAGGCGTCGTGAAGCCCTGCACGGCTCCGAAGCAGATCTGGTGCGAGCCGGTGGGCACGTCCGTCCACATGCCCCAGTCGTTTCTGGGGATGCCGTCGACCGTGATCGTGCCCGGCAGGGCAGGGCTCGTGATCACGCGCAGCGAGCCGCGCTGGGTGAAGTTCGCGTTGACGGTCGTCGTCTGGCCAGCGGTGATGGTCACTTGCTGGGGCGCCGGCTCCGTGTAGCCCTCGACGTGCGTGAACGAGAGCGTGTAGGTGCCCGGGTTGAGCTTCAGCCAGTTGAGGCCCCAGCTGTCTCTGAGCACGCCGTCGATCAGAATCTGCGAGGCGAGCGCGGGGTTGGTCGTCACACGCAGCTCGCCCTTGCCGGTCTCACCCGGCGCACCGGGGTTGGAAACGTAGGTGCCGGTGATCGTCGTCAGCTGGCCGGCGGAGACGTTCGCCTGCTCGCAGGCGGGCGTCGTGAAGTCGGTCACGGCGCCGAAGCACACCTGGTGCGAGCCGGTCGGCACGTCCGTCCACAAACCCCAGTTGTTGCGCGGGACGCCGTCGACCGTGATCGTGGCCGGCACGGCAGGGCTCGTGATCACGCGCAGTGAGCCTCGCTGCGTGAAGGAGCCGTTGACGGTCGTCGTCTGGCCGGCGGTGATCGTGACCTGCTGGGGCGCCGGCTCCGTGTAGCCCTCGACGTGGGTGAAGGAGAGCGTGTACGTGCCGGGGGCGAGCTTCAGCCAGTCGAGCCCCCAGCTGTTTCGGATCACGCCGTCGATGAGGATCTGCGAGGCGAGCGCGGGGTTGGTTGTCACGCGCAGGAGGCCGGGCTCGATAGGTGCGCCACCGACAGGGAAGATGTAGGCAGATCCACGATCCAATGCTCCACCGACGTCGTCGTTGTACGCCCCGACCGCGATCGTCGCACCGTCCACGGAGACGGCCCTTCCGAACAGGTCCCCGACGTCGCCGTCGGAGGCGAGCAGCTTGTCCGTCTGACTGCCGTTCACCCAACCGCCGCCCGGCTTGAGGAAGAGGTAGGCAGAGCCCTGTACGAACGTCATGCCGACGTCGTCGAAATACGAGCCGGCGACGATCGTGTCGCCGTCCACAGAGACGCTGCTCCCGAAGGCGTCGCCGCCGACGCCGTCCGACGCCGTGAGCTTCGCCGTCTGCGTCGCGTTCACCCAGGCGCCTGCCGGCTTCACGTAGACGTAGGCAGCGCCCGTGTCCGTGGCCACACCGTCACCCATGCGAGCTCCAACCACGGCCGTGCCGCCGCTCACGGACACCGCCTCGCCGAACTGGTCGAAGTCCCCGGCGTCGGACGCCGTGAGCTTCGCCGTCTGCGTGCCGCTCACCCAGCCGCCACCAGGCTTCACGTAGACATAGGCGGCGCCGCGGTCGGCCTCCGTGCTGTCGCCAAACGGCGCTCCGCCCACGATCGTGTCGACGTCGATCGCGACGCTGGTTCCGAACGCGTCGAAGGCCTGACCGCCGGAGACCCACAGCTCCGCCGTCGCGCTGGCGTTAACCCAACCGCCGCCCGGCTTCACGAAGACGTAGAAGGAGCCCTGGTCTTCGTTCCCGTCGATGTTGTGGCCCGGGGCGCCGGCGACGGCCACGTCGCCGCTCACCCCAACGGAGGTGCCCACGGAGTCGAAATCGATGCCGTCGGACGAGGTCAGCTTTGCCGTCTGCGTGCCATTGACCCAGCCGCCCCCGGGCTTCACGAACACGTAGGCCGACCCCACGTCCTCCTCCACGCCGTCCACGCCGAAGTCGTCGCCGGGGACGCCGACGACCACCGTGTCGCCGCTCACCGCGACGGAGCTTCCGAACTTGTCGAACTCCTCGCCGTCGGACGCGGTCAGCTTCGCAGTCTGCGTCCCGCTCGCCCAGCCGCCGCCCGGCTTCACGAAGACGTACGCAGAGCCCTGATCCGATTTGCCGCTGATGTCGTGGGACGGTGACCCCACGACGACCGTGTCGCCGCTGATGGCGATCGAGAAGCCGAAGGCGTCGAACTCCGCGCCGTCGGAGGCGGTCAGCTTCGCCTGCTCGAAGATCGGGTCGATCGTGATCGGGTAGGCGGCCCCCTTCGCCTCCACCCGGAGACGCAGCGTCTTGCCGTCGAAGGTGAGCCAGGCGGGAAGTTCGCGGCCGCCCGCGTCCCAGGCGGCCAGGCCGTAGTAGCGGAGTGACGCGCGCTGCCCGGGAAGCGCGAGGCGAAGGCCGGTCGCCCCTTCGTCGAGCGATCCACGGAGCGTGCCCGAGACGGCGAACGCGAGTGTGAGCGGGCCGCGCGACTCGGCGAGCGGCCGGGCGATCGTGAAGCCCTGCTCGAGCCCGAGAGGCCCGTTGATGTACCACTCCGTCAGCCGGCCGCGCCGGTACTCGACCCGGTTCTCCGTCGCGGTCGGCCGAGCGGCCGGAGCCGCGTGCAGCCGCGAGCCATTGCCCATGGCCTCGAGACGCAGCTCGAGCCGGCCGGCGTTGGCGTCCACGACGATGCCGTCCCTGCCGAACGTCGCCACGAGGTCGTGACCGGCGTTCCGGATCTGAGGACCGTGCGCCGTGGCGCGCGCGTGGTACTCACTGCGGTCGCGCCCGAGCTCGCCGGAAATCGTCGCTTGTGCCGTCAGCGGTAGACCCGTGAGCTTGGAGGCCTCGGCCGACAGCTGCGCGAGCGGCTGGCGGACGGCAGAGCTGCTCACGAGCGCGAAGAACACACCCGCAAGCGCGAGCAGTGCCGGGTAGGCCGATCCCGTGCGATCGGCGACGCGGCGCACTGCCAAAGCCCCTGAGTTACCGGCGCATCAGGGCAATCACCGGTGCGACCCTAGATGTCGCGTGCTACCCCCGTCAAGTCATCTCGAGGGTACACAGGGCGGCGCGGACTGCAGGCTATCCTCCGCCGCACGATGACGCTGGCGGTCGTGTGCTCGGGGGCAGGCTGGGTCACGCGCAATCGCCATCTCCCGGCCCTGCGCGCGGATCCGCGCGCCCGCGTGCTCGGGGTCGTGGACCGGAATGCCGACCGTGCCGCGTCCGTCGCTCGCGAGCTCGAGCTCCTACTTCGGCATCTCACTCGACGAGCCGTGGACTGCCGAGGCGACGTGCCTGACGATCGGCACGCCTCCGCTCGCACATGCGGCTCTCGTGGACGTTGCGGTGGAGCGACGCTGGCACTGCCTCTGCGAGAAGCCGTTCGCCCTGCCTTCGACTCAGGCTATCGGGCTCGTCGAGCGTGCGCGCCGCTCGGGACTCGTCTTCGGCGTCGTCCACAACTTTCAGTTCACACGCTCGGGCACGCGCCTGTTCGCGCTCGCCGAGTCGGGTGCGCTCGGGCGAATCGAGTCGGTATACGCGGTTCCAGCTGTCGAATCCACGGCGGCGCCTCCCCTCCTGGTACAGAAGCGTGCCCGGCGGCCTCTTCATGGACGAGTCGCCCCACCTGCTCTACCTCCTGTACCGGCTACTCGGGCGGCTGGAGCCCCGCAGTGTCGACGCACGGCTGGCAGGACAGGAGATCCGCGACCTCGCGGTGACGTTCGAGCACGAGTCGGTTTGGGCCACACTCGCGATGAGCTTCAACGCCTCCATATCCGAGTGGCAGTTCCTCGTCGTCGGGGAGCGGGCCATAGCCGCGTTCGACCTCTTCCGCGATCTGCTTGTCGTCGTTCCCAACGACGGGTCGCACCGCGCGAGGGAGATCCTGCGGACGTCGGCCACGCTGGTCGGCAGCCACCTCGCAGGCGTCGCCTCGTCGGGCACGCGACTGCTCACCCGGCGGCTGCTCTACGGCAACGACGAGGTCGTCCGCCGTTTCCTCGACGCCGTGGAGAACGGCGGGCAGCCGGACTGGATGACGGGTGAGGACGGCTGTGCCGTGGTCGCCTGCATCGAGGACATCCTCGGCCGAGCAGGAGTCGACCCGGCGGTCCCGGCTCACTCGTAGTGCGCGTCGCCGTCGTCAGCGCGAACTTCCGCCCGCGTGTCGGCGGCATCGAACGCTTCACCGAGATCCTCGCCGGCGGGCTCGCCGATCGAGGTCACGACGTCACGGTCGTCTGCTGCCGCTACGGCGAGGCGCCACTCCGCGAGGAGCTGGACGGATACGTCGTGGCGCGCATCCCTGCCTCGTATGCGCTCGACCGCAGGCTCGAGCTTCCGTATCCCGTCGCCGCGCCCGTCCACCTCGTGCAGACCTTGCGGCGAGAGATTGCCAACGCAGATGTCGTCCACGTGCAGGACGTGCTCTACACGACATCGCTTCCTGCCTCGCCCTCGCGGCCAGAGGTAGGACAGCCAGCGTCGTCACGCAGCACGTGGCCTTTGTCCCGCAGCGACACGCCGCGCTCGACGCTGTCGAGCGGGCGGCGCTAGCGACCATCGGCCGTTGCGCGCGACTGGCGACGATCGTCGCGACACTGAATCCCGCCGTCGCCGCGTGGGCCGAGACAGTGGGGCCTCGAAGACGTCCGCGTACTGCCCGTCGGCGTCCGCCTCCCGCGAGGGGCCGCCGCGATGGCGCAGCTCTCCGTCGCAGCTTCGGGCTTTCTCCCGACCGCTTCGTGGCGCTGTTCGTGGGCCGCGACGTCGCGAAGAAGGGTCTCGACGTCTTCCTGGCTGCCCGTGAACCGGGGTATGACCTCGTCGCGGTCACCGACCGGGTTGCCGTGACGGACGGCGCGACTCTGCTGTCATTCATGAGCCCGGACCGTCTGCAGGAGCTGATCTCGAGCGCCGACGCATTCGTCCTGCCGTCCGAGGGGGAAGGGCTGCCGCTGTCGCTTCAGGAGGCGCTGGCCTCCAGCGTGCCTGTCGTCACCACCCGCCAGCCCGGATACGAGCGGTTCCTGTCCGACGACGACGTCGTCTACGTCGAACGCGATGGCAGCGCGGTTCGCGCTGCCCTGCAACGCCTGGCGGGAGATGGCGAGCTCCGGGGGCGCTTGTCGGAGCGGGGACGAGAGGCCGCCGAGCGCCACTTCGGCCTCGAGAAGTTCATTCGTGCGTACGAAGCCGTCTATGAGGAAGCGCGGGGACGCCGTCGTGCCTAGCCCGTGATCGTTTCCTCGGTCTCGGGGTCGAAGAAGTGAAGGTGGCGGGTGTCGACGGTCACCTCGACCCGGTCCCCCATGCGGACGGCGGAGCGCGGCTCGAACGTCGCGCAGAAGGGCGTGCCCTCGCGCGTGATGATCGCGACCTCGTCGAGGCCCCCGCCCGTTGCTTCGGCCACCGCCTCGCTCGTCGCGGGCGGCGCGTCGAGGGTGAAGAAGCAGAGCAGCTCGGAGCCGAGCGCCTCGACGCGGTCGATCGTCGCCTCGAGCCTGGCGCCGTCCGGCGCCGGCCGTCTTCCGGCGGCCCCACGAGATCCTCCGGACGGATGCCGACGATCACCTCGCGGCCGAGCCAGCTCTCGAGGTTGCGGTCGCGCGCCACCTGCTCGGGAACGGGGATCGCCAAGCTACCCAGCCGGGCGACGAGGCCGCCGTCGGCACTCTCGATCGTCCCGCGCGCGAGGTTCATCGGCGGTGAGCCGATGAAGCCGGCGACGAAGAGGTTCGCAGGCCGGTCGTAGACGTTCGACGGCGTGTCCACCTGCTGGAGCTCGCCCGAGCGGAGGACGGCAACGCGGTCGCCCATCGTCATCGCCTCGACCTGGTCATGGGTGACGTAGACGGTCGTCACGCCGAGCCGCTTCTGGAGCGCCTCGATCTCGCCTCGCATGTGGACGCGGAGCTGCGCGTCGAGGTTCGACAGCGGCTCGTCCATGAGGAAGACCTGCGGCTGGCGGATGATCGCCCTCCCCATCGCGACGCGCTGGCGCTGTCCGCCCGAGAGCTGCTTCGGCCTGCGGTCGAGCAGCTCCTCGAGCCCGAGGAGCTTCGCAGTGTCCTGTACGCGCTGCTTGATCTCCTGCTTCGGCCGCCGCTGGAGCTTGAGGCTGAACGCGATGTTCTGGGCGACGGTCATGTGCGGATAGAGGGCGTAGTTCTGGAAGACCATCGCGATGTCGCGGTCGCGCTCGAGCACGTCGTTCACACGCTGTCCGCCGATATAGAGATCGCCGCTCGAGATGTCCTCGAGCCCGGCGATCATCCGCAGTGCCGTCGTCTTCCCGCAGCCCGACGGCCCGACGAGGACGAGCAGCTCGGCCTCAGCGATCTCGAGGGACAGGTCCTTGACCGCCACGAACCCGTTCGGGAAACGCTTGCCGAGCTTGTCGAGCTTGATTTCGGCCATCCCCTAGCCTTTCAGCGCCCCGGCCATGAGGCCGCGCATGAAGTAGCGGCCGAGCAGGATGTAGACGATGAGGGTCGGCAGCGACGCGATCAGCGCCGCGGCCATCTGCACGTTGTAGGGCGTCACGATCGAGCCTGTCGTGTTGTTGAGCGCAACGGTCACCGGCCACTGCGCGGGATCGGTGACGATAAACACGGCGAACAGGAAGTCGTTCCAGATCGATGTGAACTGCCAGATCGCCGTGACGACGAACGCCGGCGCCGAGATCGGGAGCACGACGGACCAGTACGTCCGCAGCATCCCTGCTCGGTCCATGCGCGCCGCCTCGATCAGATCGTTTGGAATCGTCGCGTAGTAGCTGCGGAAGATGAGCGTCGTGATCGGGATGCCGTACACGATGTGCGCGAACACGAGCCGCGGTATTCCGTCTGGAAAGTCCACGTCGATGAAGATCTGGGTCAGTGGAATCATCACCGCCTGGTAGGGGATGAACATCCCGAACAACAGGAACAAGAAGACGAGGTCGGAGCCGGGGAAGCGCCAGCGCGAGAGTACGAAGCCGTTCAGCGACCCGATAAACGTCGAGATCAGGGTCGCGGGAATGACGAGCTTGAGGCTGTTCTTGAGGAAGGGGAGCAGGCCGTACTGCTCGCCGTTCCAGGCCTCCCGCCATGCGTCGAGCGACCACACCTCGGGTAACGCCCAGGCGCGGCTCGGATCCGCCTCGCTGCCGCTCTTGAAGCTGGCCACGAGCAGGACGTAGACGGGCATGAGCACGATCAGAGCCACGAACGCGAGCGCCGCGTACTTGAGGATCTGCGCGCCCACGCGCCTGCGACGCCGACGCTTGAACTGCGACTCGAGGGCGACGGCTGCGCCGCTCACGACTCTCGCTCCGAGCGGATCGTGTAGATCAGATACGGGATGACGAGCACCGAGATCCCGACGAGCAGCAGCGTCGCGATCGCCGCTCCCTTTGCGTAGTCACGCGCGTCGTAGATCAGGATCCACATATAGACAGCGGGTGTCTGCGTGATGAGTTGCTTGCCGCCGATGGCCACGATCAGGTCGAAGACCTTGATCGAGATGTGGCCGAGGATGATCAAAGCCGAAAGGGTGACCGGCGTCAGATGCGGGAACACGACGTGCCGGTACACCCGCCACTCCGAGGCACCATCCATTCGCGCCGCCTCACGAAGCTCCTCGGGCACGCCGCGGAAACCGGCAAGAAAGAGGGCCATGATGTAGCCGGAGAGCGCCCACACCGCAGGGATCGCGAGCGCGGCCGCGCCCCACGTCTGCCCGAGGTACCACTCGTTGCCCAGGAATCCGAGACCGAGCTTGTCGAACAGGAGGTTGAACCCGGTCGAGCGGTCGCCCGGCGCCGGGTTCATCAGCCACCGCCAGACGACTCCGGCCGCGATGAAGGACACCGCCATCGGGAAGAGGTAGATGGCGCGAAACATCCCCTCGCCCTTGACTCCCTTGTCGAGCAGGAAGGCGAGAAACGCACCCATGAGCAGCGCTCCGCCGACGAAGGTGACCGTGAAGAGCAGCGCGTGGTGCAGATCGATCATCCACCCCGGATCCGTCGTGAGGGTGGTCGACTGCTCGCCGGTGGCGACTCCCTTGACGAAGTCGTCGATCTCGCCGGCGCTGCTGGGAAAGAGCTCCGAGTAGGCGCTGGTATCGAACCCCGTCGTCTGCTGCGACTGACGCCAGTCGGAGAGTGAGACCTTGACGTTCCACCCGATGAGGCCGTAGACGAAGACCGCGATGAGGACGATCGACGGGGAGACCAGGAGCAATCCTGGTCCCCACCGCCGAATCTTCCTCACGGCAGGCCTCCGGCCATTTCCATCGCCGGTGTCGCCGTGTCCTTCTCGCTTCTGCCTTCTCCTACTTCGCGTGCTTCTTCGCGGCCGCCACGAGTGCGGCCTGGAACGACGAGACGTTCTTCGTCTGCAGGAAGAGGCCGAGAGCCTTGTCGGCGTCGGCCTTCCAGGGAGTGGTCGCCACTACGCCGTGCCAGTACGAGCCGGCGAGGGCGTCGGACTTCCAGTCCTTCAGCGCCGTCTTGAGGTATGGGCCGTACAGCGCTGTCCTCGCGTCCTTACGGGCGGGGATCGAGCCCTTCACCGGGTTGAACGTGTCCTGCGCCAGCCTGCTGCCGAGGAACGCCAGCCACTGGACCGCTTGCGCCCGGTGTGGCGCGCCCTTGGGCAGCGTGAAGCTGTCCGAGAGCCAGTCGTAGACGTTCGCCGTGCCGGGGACGGCCGTCCAGCCATAGTCACGGACCGGCTTGAGCGCGAGGTTGTCACCCGCCTTCGAGCCGCTGAAGTACCCGTCCTGCCAGTCGCCCATGACGTTGAAGGCAGCCTTGCCGTCCGCCACGAGCTTTCCGGCGTCCTGCCACGTCAGAGACGCGGCATCGGAGTTCGTGTAGCCGAGCAGCGTGGTGAAGCGGTTGAGCGCCGCCGTGACGCTCCTGCTGCCCCACTTGCCGGCCGAGCCCGGCTTCCACAGAGCCGACCAGCCCTGAGGCCCGAGCACTCCGATCATGACCGTCTCCCAGAGGTGATCCGCCGTCCACTGCTCGCCCATCGAGAGCGGAATGAGCCCGGCGTCCTCGGCCTTCTTGAGCGCGGCCACGAACTGCGCCCACGTCTTGGGCACGGTAATGCCGTTCGCCCTCAGCGTCTTCGGGTTGTACCAGAGGACGTTCGCCCGGTGGATGTTCACAGGCACCGACCACAGACGGCCCTGGTACCTGATCTGGCTGAGTAGCGACTTCGGCATCACCTTGTCGAAGCCGTACTGCTTGTAGATGAAGTCGATCGGCACCACCTGACCGGCCTTGATGTAGTCGCGGAGCTCGGCGCCGGCGTGCCCCTGGAACGAGTCGGGCGGATTGCCGGCCTTGAGCCTGCTCTGGAGCACGGCCATCGCGTTCGATCCCGCGCCACCGGCCACAGCCTCGTTCTTGACCTTGCAGGTGGGATGGGCCTTGTTCCAGATCGCGATCAGCTTCGTCAGCCCCGCTGCCTCACCGCCACCCGTCCACCACGAGAAGACGGAGAGCTGGCAGCCCTGTTCGGCGTTCCCGAGCCCTGCCGAGGGAAGGGCGAGCGCGACTGTGGCTCCGACCAGAGCGGCTACGAGTACCGTCGCTCGCCGAATGCCGCCCGGCCGTCTCCGCTTGTGTGTTCTGACCATCGCTCCTCCTGTTCCGTACATCGATGAGTTCCCCGCCGGAAGTCAACTCCACTGCCGTCAGGGTGTCAAACGCGCCTGCTCCGACTACCGCTCGGCACACGAACGCCTGCGGCTCGAATTCTGTCAGGGCGCGATAGCGCATCATCGCTGCCTCGCCGACGGCAGCCGCGGCGTCAGCGTCGCAGGCGGCGACGACCGCGCCGCCGAACCCGGCTCCGGTGAGCCGCGCACCGTTGGCGCCAGCGTCGACGAGGGCTTCGACGAGGGCGTCGAGCTCCGGCGTCGACACGCGGTAGTCGTCACGGAGGCTCGCGTGGCTCTCGTTCATGAGCCGCCCCAGCTCCTCGAGATTCCCACCTTCGAGCGCCTCCACGGCGTCGAGGACGCGCGCGTTCTCGGAGACGACATGACGGCCGAGGGGATGGTCGGCCACCTGCTCCGGCGTCGCGTCGCGAAGCGCGCGGATGCCGAGCGTTGCCGCCAGTGCCTCGCACGCCCGGCGGCGCTCCGCGTACGCGCTCCCGGCGAGCGTGCGTTCCTGGCCCGAGTGCACGACGAGGACGCCCAGCTCGTCGGGCAGACGCACGGCCCTCGTGTCGAGCGAGCGGCAGTCGATGAGCAACGCACAGCCCTCGCGGCCGCTGACCGCGATCAGCTGATCCATGATCCCGCACGGGACGCCGGTGGCGCGCTCCTCGGCGTTGCGACAGGCCTCGGCGAGCACAGCTGGGTCGGCCTGCCAGTCAGCGACGCCCGCCAGCGAGACCGCGCAGGCGACCTCGAACGCCGCGCTCGACGACAGACCGGCACCGATCGGGACGTCCGACGCGACCACGGCCTCCATCCCGACGTCCGGGCGCCCGAGCCTCGAGAGCTCATCGGCAACGGCGGCTACGAGCTCACGCCAGTCGCTACGGACCTCATCCGCATCGAGGGACTCCACGCGAATCGTCTCCGCGGGCCGGGCGGCGACGACGCAGTCGCGATCGATGGCGATCGGGAGCACGAAGCCGTCGTTGTAGTCGGTGTGGTCTCCGATGAGGTTGACGCGACCAGGCGCGCGGAACCAGGACGCGTTGGTCAGCGTTGCCCGACGCGCTCGAGGATCCTGGACACGGCCGAAGGCATCGGCGACCGACCATACGCGAGCCGGTTGGTAACGTCGCGGCGTGGCTGCCACGGTTGTGTGCATCTCGCGAACGATGGGCGCCGGAGGCGAGGACGTCGGCCGGCTCGTCGCCGCATCGCTCGGCTTCCAGTACATCGACGAGGACATCGTGTCTCAGGCGGCGCTGCGAGGCGGCGTCTCTGCCGAGGACGTCGCAGACGCGGAGCGGCGCCAGTCGTTCCTTCGTCGCCTGCTCACGGAGCTGGGCGCAGGCGCCGGCGTCGAGGCGTACGGGATCGCGCCGGTTACGCCGGGCGCACTGTCCGACGACGTGCGCGGCCTCATTCGCGACGCGATCGAGGAGGTCGCTGCCAGTGGCAATGTCGTGATCGTGGCGCACGCCGCGTCGTTCGCGCTCGCAGGGAGGGAAGACGTTCTCCGCGTGCTCGTGACGGCCTCACCGGAGACCCGGGCCGAGCGGGCAGAAGGCTCGATCGAGGACTCGGACGCCGATCGCGCCGACTACCTGCGCCGCTTCTACGGCGTCGAGCAGGAGCTCCCGACCCACTACGACCTCGTCGTCTCGACGGACGCCGTCAGCGTGGAGCGAGCGGCCGACCTGGTCGCGCTCGCTGCCGGCTAGAGCCTGCGTTTCGGGACGAAGCGCTGGGGGGAAGTTGCTGGTAATCGACGCGTGAAGGGGGATTTCTGTGGCTGATCTGTACGAGTCACTGAAGGGGCTCATCTCGGGAGACGAAAACGTCTCCAAGGTGTTCGACACGGTCAAGAATGCGATCGACGAGCACGGTCTCGACGCCGTGCTCGAGAAGTTCAAGGCTTCGGGTCTCGACGACAAGGTGCAGTCGTGGATCTCGAAGGGCAAGAACACCGCGCTCAGCCCGGACGAGGTGAAGAGCGCCCTCGGCAGCGAGCTCGACAGCTTCGCCGCCAAGGCGGGCGTCGCCAAGGATCAGGCGGCAGACGGGATCGCGAAGGCCCTCCCGGAGCTCGTCGACAAGCTCACACCCGACGGGGTCGTTCCGAGCGAGGAAAAGGTCAAGAGCGAGCTCAGCTCGATCCCTTCGTAGCTCGGTCGAAGCAGTCTTGCGCCGGGGGGCAAAGTCTCGCCCTCCGGCGCCTATCGCCTAGAACACTTCAGGGCACCAGGGCAGGACATCGGTGCGCAACATTGCATCGGCGCGCGAGGCCGCCCCACGTTTCAGCTCCTCGACTCGGCCGCCGCGTACGAGCTGTGCGAACGTGAAGCCCCCGAGGTAGACCGAGCCCAACGCTGTGACGTCGCAGGCGAGATCTGCGTCCGAGCGTGTCTTCTTCGCGACGCCGTCCTCGAGCTTCCAACGCCCCGCGTTCCAGGAGCAGAAGTCGTCTGCCACCTCGAAGACGATCGGTCCGGGCGCCGAGTACGAGCGGGCCGAGAGCGCGGCACCCACGTCGAGCAGCCGGACCCAGAGGCCGTCGCCGACGCGCATCTTCATGCGGCGCGGCTCGGCGAGGATCCACCAGAGCGGATGGTCGAGCGGCAGCAGCCGCGCGGACACGGCACCAACCCATTCGATGTCGCAGAGGTAGCGCCACAACGCGATCTCTGCTTCGAGCGAGCGGGCGAGCACCTCGACGACCGCCACCCTGCCGGCGTCGGGGACGCCCCCCTCCCACTTCCCGTCATGCCGGTAGATGGCGTAGCCCTCAACGGAGCCGCCGAGCTCGACGACGGCGAAGCGCTTCGGGCCTGCGCCACGGCGCCACTGGGGCGGGTCGTGGACGGTCTGGGTCTTCCACCACTCGGCCGAGCGCGCGAACATCCCCGGCCGCTCGCGGAAGACGTGCTTCCAGATCGGCCCGAGCAGCTTCGGCACGTCCTTGGGCTCGACGTAGCGGATCGTGCCTGGGTCTTCCAGCGGAGACGTGAAATCGGCGTGCGCCCGCGGCATGTTGATCTCGCCCGTAAGCGAGGCAAGGCCGTAGCCGTAGCGCCCGTAGATCCGCTCGTCGGAGGCCCAGAGCGCGGCGATCGGCTCGCCGCGCTCGTGCGCGGCGTCGAGCTGGGCGCGCATCATCGCCGTGAGGATCCCCTGGCGCCGGTGCGTCGGGTAGACGCCCACGATTGTGACGCCGGCGCACGCGACCGAGCCACCCGGCACCGAGAAGTCGAACGGGAAGGCGCCTGCGCCGCCCACGGCGCGCCTCCCGTCGAATGCCGCGTGCATGTGGTCGAGCGGGAGCACGCGAAGAAAGCGCTTTGCGTCCTCGTCGATCTCCCAACCGCCGTACTCGGCGATCGCGCCGGCGGCCTGCTTGAACTCGGCGAGGCTCTTGCAGGGGCGAACCCTGATGGCCATCAGAAGGGTTCGGGACACCACGGAGGCAGTGGCGTCCTGAAGAGCGCCGTGGCGCGCGCGATCGCGCCGTCGGCGAGCTCTTCTACCCGGCCCGCGGCTGCGAGGCGCTCGAACGAGAAGGCTCCGAGGTACGCGGAGGCCAGATCTGCGGCAGAGAGCCGCAGCTCGGCGGCGTCCTCGGTCGGCCCCGCGTCGCTGCCCGCGCGATAGCGGCCCTCGTTCCACGAGCAGAAGGCGTCCGTGACCTCGAGCACGACCGAACCCTCGTCGGCGTACGAGCGCAGCCGCAGCGCCTCACCGACATCGACGAGGCGCAGCCAGATGCCGTCGTTGAGCTTGAGCTGGAGCCTGCGAGCATCGTTCACCATGAGGAAGAGCGGCGTCGCCGGGTCGTAGTTCCAAAGGCTCACGCGTGCGATCAGGTCGACGCCGAAGAGGAACCGCCAGAGCTCGCGCGTGGCCTCGGTCGAGGTGCTGATCGCGTCCACGAGCTGGAGCTCCGACTGCGGCATCCCACGCTCCCACTTCTCCTTGATGCGGTACATCGCGAACGCCTCGCCCTGCCCGTCGAGCTCGATGAGGACGTAGTACTTCGGGCTCGCGCCGTCGCGCCAGTGCTCAGGGTCGTTGACGCGGGCGTCCCAGCGTGCCTCCGAGCGAGACATCATGCCGTGGCGCTGGAGGCGAGCCCGCTCGTAGATGGGCGGATAGAGCTTCCGCGCCTCGTCCTTCTTGAGCAGGCGTGCCGTGCCCACGGGGCCTGGGTCTTCCCGGAAGGCGAAGCCAGCCTTTTCGGCCTCCATGGCTGCAGCCGGTGAGGCGATCCCGTAGCCGAAGCGACCGTAGATCACCGGCTCCGACGCCCAGAGCGCTGCGAGCGGCTCGCCGCGCGCGTGAAGGTCGTCGAGCTGTGCTCGCATCAGCTCTGTGAGAACTCCCCGCCGGCGGTGGCTCGGCATGACGCCGACGTACGTCACGCCCCCGCACGGCGCGACGCCGCCGGGAATAGTCATCTCGAACGCGATCGACGCCGCGAGGCCGACCGGCTGGCCGTCGTCGTACGCACCGAAGACGCGATCGGTCGGAAGCTCCCGCTTCTGCAGCTCGAAGTCGTCGTCCTTGAGCTCGTTGCCAAAAGCGACGTTCGCCGACTCGAACGTCGCGCGAAGCTCGTCCTCCGAAGGGTTGCGGTACTCCAAGGGCACGACCGCGCAGGCTACGCGATCTTCTCGAGCGGAGCGTACTCGAGCATCAGCCGCCGCTCGGCGTCGTCGCCCTGGAAGCGGACGGCGACGATGCCGCCGGCCTCGATGGCCACCACGACACCCTCCCCGAGCGCGGCGTGCCGCACGGAGTCGCCGGTGGCAAGCGTCGGCACGTCCGCCCGAGGTGCAACTTCGGGAGCAGGCGACTTCGACGCCCACGAGAACGGCCGCAGGCGCTCGCGCACGATCTCCCCCTGCGGCAGCTCGTCGAGAAAGCGCGACGGGAGGTTGTGCGCCCGCATCCCGAACAGCGACCGTGTGGCGGCATGCGTCAGCGTCAGACGCTCCTTCGCGCGGGTCATGCCGACATAGGCGAGCCGTCGCTCCTCTTCGATGCCCTGCTCCTCGATCGAGCGGGCATGCGGGAAGATCCCCTCCTCCATGCCGATCAGGAACACCGCGCCGAACTCGAGCCCCTTCGCGTTGTGGATCGTCATGAGCGTGACGAGCGACTCCTGGTCACGCAGTGCATCCTGGTCGGAGTAGAGCGAGATGTCCTGGAGAAAGCCCGACAAGGACGGCGACTCGGCCTGCTCCTCGTACTCCCGCGCGACGCCGACGAGCTCCTGGAGGTTCTCGAGGCGGCCTCTGGACTCGATCGTCCGCTCCGCTTCGAGGATCTCGAGGTACCCAGAGCGCTCGAGCACGGCCTCGACGAGCTCGTGGACGGCGAGCTCCTGCGCTGCCGACCGGAGCGAGAGGAGGAGCGTATGGAGCTGCCCGACGGCGCGAGCCTGGGCCGGGCCGAGGCCCGCTTCCTCGGGGCGGCCGAGCGAGACGAACAGTGACTCCCCGTGCGCGGCTGCCCAGCTCTGGAGACGTGCCACCGATGCGTCGCCGATTCCCCGCCGCGGCCGGTTGGCGATCCGCGCGAGCGAGACGGAGTCGACCGGGTTGTCGATCACCTGGAGGTAGGCGACGGCGTCCTTGATCTCCGCGCGCTCGTAGAAGCGGGGGCCGCCGATCACCTGGTACGGGATCCCCTGGCGAACGAGAACGTCCTCGAGCACGCGGCTCTGCGCGTTCGTCCGGTAGAACACCGCGATCTCCGAGCCGGACGAGCCCTCTTCGATGAGCTCTGCGACCTCGGCGGCGACGAAGCGGGCCTCCGCATGCTCGTCCTCGACCTCGAGCGCCCGCACGGGCGCCCCCTCGCCGAGGTCCGAGAAGAGCGTCTTCTCCTTCCGCTCGCGGTTGTTCGCGATGACCGCGTTCGCGGCGCGGAGGACGGTGTTCGTCGAGCGGTAGTTCTGCTCGAGCGCGATCAGTTGTGTGTTCGGGAAGTCCCGTTCGAACTCGAGGATGTTGCGGATATCGGCCCCGCGGAAGGCGTAGATCGACTGATCGGGGTCCCCTACGGCGCACACGTTCCCGTGCTCGCCGGCCAGCAGCTGGAGCAGCCGGTACTGCGCGTGGTTCGTGTCCTGGTACTCGTCGACGAGCACGTAGCGGAACGCCTTCTGCCAGCGCTTGCGTGCCTCCGGGAACCGCTCCAGCACCTCGACCGTGAGCATGAGCAGGTCGTCGAAGTCCACGGCATTCGACGCATGCAGCTTCCGCTGGTAGAGCGCGTACACGTCGGCCACCGTCTGGTCGTAGAAGGACTGGACGCGGGACGCGTACTCCTCGGGAGAGACGAGCAGGTTCTTCGCGTTCGAGATCTGCGCGTGAATGCCGCGGGGGACGAAGCGCTTCGGGTCGCGGGCGAGCTCCTCGAGGCAGTCCTTCGTCAGCCGGACCTGGTCGGCCTGGTCGTAGATCGTGAAGTTCGACTTGTAGCCGAGCCGAGCCGCCTCCCGGCGGAGGATGCGGCCGCACGCGGCATGGAACGTGAGGATCCAGATGCGGCGCGCCGTGCCACCGAGGAGCTCCTCCAGCCGCGCGCGCATCTCCCCTGCCGCCTTGTTCGTGAACGTGATGGCGAGGATCTCGTTCGGCTTCGCGCCCTGGGTGGCGATGAGGTGGGCGACGCGGCGCGTCAGCGCACGCGTCTTGCCCGAGCCCGCGCCGGCGACGACGAGCACCGGGCCGTCGGTCCGCAGCACCGTCTCCCGCTGGGCGGGATTGAGGTCGGCGAGGTAGTCCTCGGGCTTCAGCGCTGGCTCGACCGCCATGCAGCCGATGCTAGCCGGACGTCAGCGTCGTATTACTAGCTGCGGAACGGAACCGAGGTCAGTCGCGCTGTCGCGAAGGCGGCGAGGCAGGCGAGGACGGCCGCCACCGGCACGACCGACGCAATCGCGACGCCTCCTCCGACGGGCCATTCAACGGCCGCTGCTGTCGCGAGTCCAAGGCTCCCCACCAGTGAGCCGACTGCGAGCCACGCCGGCCACATGGCGAGTCGTGGGCGGATCCACGCGACGACGCAGGCCATCGCGGCGAGCACGAGCGCGGCGCCGTAGAGCACGATCGCCCAGTCGAGCTTCCATGTGACATCGTCCGGCAACCCCTCCGCCGGTGCGGGTGGCAGCGTGTTCTCGGGGATGCCGTAGAGCGGGACCACGAAGGCGACGACGGTTGCGACCAGGACGAGCGTGAGCAGTCGAGCGCGTCTCGGCTGCTCCGCTCGAGCCACCTCCTGCGCCAGGCGGTCGGGATCGCCGAACGTCGTCACGGCACTCGGGTCGCAGGCGATGTGATCGCGAGCCTCGTCGAGGAAGCGCCGTCGGCGCCATGCCATCACCCGGTGCCGCCGAAGCGCCCGCTCCAGCTCCGCGAGGTAGCGCTCGCTCATGCGAGCACCCCGGTCATCGCGCGCGAGAACGCATCCCATTCGTCCCGTGCTCGCGCGAGACGGCGGCGGCCCGATGCAGTCAGCCGATAGAGCCTGCGGCGCCTGCCGTCGACGATGCTCCACGAGCTCGTCACATCGCCGGACGACTCGAGCTTGTAGAGCGCCGGATAGATCGTGCCCTCTGGGAAGTCGAGCACGCCGTCGGTCCGCCGCCTGAGCTCCTCGATCACGGCGTAGCCGTGGCAGGGCCCGTCGGAGAGCACGGCGAGGATCAAGCCGTCGACATGGCCACCCTGCACGAGCTTCGTCATGGCTCGCAGTCTATACCTAGATCAACTAGGTATCAAGTATTTCAGCTACCAGCGAACGGTGAGCTCGACGTGCGCGGGCTTCTTCGGCGTCCCGACCCACGCGATCTTCCACGTGTACTTCCCCTTGGGCAGCGGCTCGTACGAGGCCGAGCAGATGAACGATCCGGCAGCGCCCTGGCAACCGAACGTCTTCGTGTCGATGAGTGGCCCGCCCTTCGGCGCCGTCTTACCGAGCAGGAAAAGCTTCGCGCGACCCGCGGTCGGCACGCGCATCCGGACGGAGAACGACGCCGCCTTGTGCGTCTGGATCGTGACCGAGCTCGACTTGCCGCTCGGGACGGTGTCCTCGAACGCGATCTTGCCTCCGGCGGCGAACGCTGCCGGCGCAGCCAGAGCGGCGGCTAGTGCTCCGATCAACCAGAGTCGCACCCGGCAATGCTAACGCGCGAAGGCGGCGCGTGATACATGGGCGAAGCGGCGGCCGTAGAGGGCGACTCCGGTAAGTGCGGCCGCCGCGGTGACGGCGCTGGCGAACACGGGCGCGACGAGACCGACTGCCAGGGCCTTCGATCCCGCCTCACCTACCATCGCCAGCGCGCCGAGCGCCGCGCCCTGGTAGACGCCGGCGTTGCCGGGCAGAATCGGCGCCGTGTTCGCAAGCCCGGTCACGATGAGGTATACGAGCGCCGCTCCCAGACCCACCTCCACGCCGAGCGCGTGCAGCAGGAGCACGATTCCAAGCCAGCGCACGATCCACGTCGCGAGCAGGATCCCGCCCGCGTGCATGAGCACCCGCGGCGACGCCGATGCGTCGGCGAGGAAGCTGTCGATCCGTCGCGGCAGGCGATGCCCCAGCTTTCGGTGCAGAGTCGCCGCGGCCGCGATCGTGCCGGCTGCGAACGCAAAGCCGCCGACCATCGTCCAACGGGCCCAGTCGGGAAACGGCAAGAACGCAGCTGCCGCGGCGCCTACGACGAGGAATGAGATCGCCTCGAGCAGGTGAGCGCACAAGAGACTGCCTGCTGCCCGCGAGACCCCCGGCCACGCCTGTCCGGCGGACACACGCAGTACTCCCACCTTGGACGCCTCGCCAAGACGTGCGGGTAGCACGGTGTCGAGGAACGACCCGACGGCGCTGGCCGCGAAGACGGCCTTGAAGTCAACGGAGGAGCGAAGCGTCGTTCTCCACGCCATCGCTCGCAGCGGTTGCGCCAGCGCCACGACGACAAATGCCGTGGCGAGCAGCGGCCCAGTTGGGGTGTGCGGCATGGTGCAGCGCGCCCCCGCTCAGCTGGAGGGAGATCGCGACGAAGCCGGCGATCGTCGCGGACGCGATGACACCGGGGAGGAGGAGACGCCTTCCCATCCTTCCCACGCATCGGCGCGGCTGGGTCTCGTGCGCAGCCCCCGAAAGGGGCGCTCTCAGCGGCGCGGGAATGGGAATGGCTTCTTCATGACGGCGGGAAGCACCTGGGCGGTCACCCACACCGGCGTCACCGCATACCGAGCAGAGTAGCGGTAGCTCCCGTCGGCACGTCGCAGGCTCGCGAGAAACGCCAGCGCCCGCTCGGGTACACGCGCCTTGGCAGCCAGGAACGCCTGAATCGTCCACGCCGTCGACTGGGCGTCCGGATCGCGTCCGCGAACGAGCGCGAAGCCGCCGTTCGTGACGCGCACCGAGCGCAGGTAGTCGAGCGCCCGGCGTACAGGCGCACCCGACACCCCCGCAGCCCGCAAGGCCTGGACGGCGGCCGCGGTGTCGTTCGAGTCAGGCGCGACGCCCTTGCCCCACCCCCAGCCGCCAGACGTCGCCTGTCGGGCGACCAGCGTGTTCACGAGCGACTTGGGGACCGCGAGACCGGCCTGGCGCCGCGCGAGGATCGTCCAGATGATCGTGTTCGTCTGGCCCGCCGTCACGGGTAGCGCCTGGGCGGGCCGGCCGTCGCCGAGCGCCGCGGCCGCGAGCGCCACGAGAGCGCGTGTCGCCGGAGGCAACGGATCCGACTCGTGCTCCCGCAGGTAGTCGAGCGCGGCAGCCGGAGGTTTCCCTGCCGCGGCGAGCCCGAGCGCCGCCCAGGCAGTCAAGGCCGGCGACGCAGGCCCGGTTGCCTCGGCGAACCCTCCGCTCGGCTGCTGGCTCGCCTGCAAAAACTTCGAAGCCGAGGGCAAAGGCAGCGGCGAAGCCGCATGCCTTGGCGCGAGGTGAAGAAGAGGCGACGCCGCAGGCGTCGCTAATGGCGCAGGCGACGCGACGGCGAGCGCCGCGACTGCGGGTGCGAGCGCCTTCAGTCCCACGCGATTCGTGGCCGCAGCCGGCGACCGTATCGTTCGAGGAGTCGCCGCAGCTCCGGCCCGGCCGCGAGCGCGATGAGGAAGTTGCCGATCGCGTGGGTGAGATCGAACGGCACGCCGCGTGCGAGCACGGCCGTGAACGCCGCCCACGTGTGCGGATAGAAGCTGAACCACAGCCAGACGTCCATGAGCGTGCTGAATGCCATGCCCAGCAGCGCGCAGAAGAGGGCGAACGGGATCCGGCGGGTGATCGCGCGTCGGGCGAGCGCGCCGGCGAGGCCACAACCGGCCCAGCCGAGCATCTGCCACGGCGTCCACGGCCCCTGACCGAGAAAGAGGTTCGAGACGAGCGCGGCCGTCGCGCCAACCGCCATGCCCGCTCTCGCTCCCAGCGCCGCACCGGCGGCGACCGCGATCACGGTCACGGGCTGTACGCCGGGCACGGCTGCGAACAGGACTCGCCCCGCGGCGGCGATCCCGGCGAGCGCACCGATGAGCGCTAGCTCGGAAGCCGAGCCGGGTCCGGACTCGAGCCATGCGTACGCCGTCGCCACGAGCGCAAGGGCGACGAGCAGCAGCGAGAACGCCGCGTCGTCGGGTGCAAGCGCCGTCCACGCGGCAGCCGCCGCCGCCCCGGCGAACAAACCAACCGTCGCCAGCCTAGGCAGCGACACGATCGGCCTCCTCCTCGCCGAGGCGTACGATGCGATCCGCGACGGCGTCCACCAGATCGAGATCGTGGGTTATGAGCAGGGTGGCGCGGCCGGGCGCCTGGCTTCGCAGCAAGCTCGCGAGCCGTGCGCGCGCCTCCGGATCGACTCCGCGCGTCGGCTCGTCGAGCACGAGCACGTCGGGCTCGGTGGCGAGCACGGCGGCGAGCGCGAGCCTCTCCCGTTCCCCACTCGACAGGTCACGCGGATGACGGCCCTCGTAGCCGGCCAGGCCGACCTCGACAAGCGCCCGCGCAGCCGTTGCGCTGTCTCGCGCCCCAAGCGCCACCTCATGGTCGCAGCGTTCTCTCGCGAGGTATCTCCCGGGTCCTGCGTGAGATAGCTCGCGCGACCCGTGCGGACGACCGTCCCGGCGTCCGGCTCGAGCAGGCCGGCCGCAAGCTTCCCGAGCGTCGACTTCCCGCTCCCGTTGGGCCCTGTCAGGGCCACGATCTCGCCGCGTCGAAGAGCAAGCGACGCAGCCGTCAGCACCGGCGGCTCCTCGCGATATCGGAAGTCGACGTCGTCGAGCCGGCACAGGATCTCTCCCGGAGGAGGCGGCGCGCCCTCTTTGCGGCGAATGGCGCTGACCTCGTTCGCCTCGCGCGGCGGCCCGTCGTAGACGACCCGGCCGCCGTCGAGCCGAATGACGCGGTCGGCGATGTCCTGGGCGTGCGCGAGACGATGCTCCGACAGCACGATCGCCGTGCCGCGCTCGCGGGCCAGTCTGCGGACGAGGGCGATGAGCGATCGCGCGCCCTCGACGTCGAGCTGGGAAGTCGGCTCGTCGAGCAGGAGGAGCGCCGGCCGCAAAGCGAGCGTGGAAGCGAGGCAGACCCGTTGTAGCTCGCCGCCCGAGAGCTCCGCGATCTCACGCTCCACCAGGCGCCCGGCCCCCACCTCGTCGAGCGCCGCGTGTGCGAGCGACTCGATCTGTGCGGCGGGCGCGCCCGAGTTCTCGATGCCGAAGGAGACCTCGGCGAGGACGCGGCCGAACACGATCTGGTCCTCCGGGTCCTGGAAGAGCGTCGCAACGGTTCCCGCGAGCTCGGCGGGACGAGCCTGCCGGGTGTCCTGGCCTCCGACGGACACCCGCCCTGTGAAGCGGCCACCGTGAAAGTGCGGAACGAGGCCCGCAAGCGCTCGGATAAGGGTCGTCTTGCCGCATCCCGATCGGCCTGCGAGCACGACGACCTCGCCCGGCGCGACGGTCAGCGAGACGTCTGAGAGCGCCGGCCTGGAGCTGCTCTCGTACGAGAACGAGAGCTCCTGGACAGTCGCTACAGCCACACAGCTCCCGCCGCGACGACGACTGCGCCGACGAGCGCCAGCCGGTCGAGCGACCGCCAGCGCGGCGACGGCGCCCTCGTCGCGCCGGCCCGGCCGTAGCCGCGAGCCTCCATGGCCTCGGCGAGGTTCAGCGCCCGCTCGAGCGAGCCGGACACGATCGGCGACACGAGTCGCGCCCGCCCCCGTACGCCCTCGACCTCCACGCCCCGTCCCCGAAGCGCCTCGACGAGGCCGCGGACGTCGCGCTCGAGCGTCGGCACGAGCCTGGTGGCGAGTGCGACGACGAGCGCGGAGCGGCGCGCGAACCTCGCCGAGCGCAGGAGGGCATCGTGATCGAGCCGCAGGGCATAGACCGCGAACGCAAGCGTCACCGCCGCGAGACGGACGGCCTGGACGGCGGCGGCGGCGAGCTCCTCTGTCGTCACGTCGAGCTGGCCGAGCACGGGCACCACGGGACCGCTCCAGAGCACGTCCACGCCCTCGACGACCACGAGCGGCGTGACGACGAAGACGGCGCCGGCGGTGAGCGCGCAACCGACCAGATACGGCCAGCGACGGGACGCGGGCGCGCGCAGGCAGAGGCCGAGCAGCACGGCAGCGACCACGGCCGACACTTGCCAGTGATCCGCGACGAGTGCTGCGGCCGCCAGCGCGAGCAGCAGTGCCAGCGCGGGCGCGGGCCTCATGAGTCGAGCCCTTCGTACCGCTGGCTCGCGAGCTCAGGATCCTTCAACAGCCGCTTCGCATCCTCGAACGAGACGCGGAAGACGACAGGCGACCCGGCCGTGCCCTCGTAAGAGCGGAGCGCGGCCGTGAAGGTCGTCGCGGCGTCCGTGACAACGAGCGCGTTCGCCTCGGGCGGAATCGGCACGTCCATCAGCTCGACGGACTTCGAGCCGATGAGGTGCGCGAGCCCGAGCGCCGTCCCTCGCATGTCCTCCTCGTCGAAGCGCACGACCGCGCGGCGCACCTGCCCGCCGTATCCGTGGAGGAACGGCTCCGGAAACGCGCCGACGACGACGGGCTGGCGCATGTCGTCGCCCGACCACGCCCGGTAGTCCCACCAGAGGACGTCGCCGGGCCGCAGACGGTACTCCGCTGCGCCACGATCGGCCTCGACACCGTTCACGAAGTAGAACCAGTCGCGGCGCGCGCCCAGGTCGCCGGAGAGGCCCTCGATCGACTGGACGAAGCGGCCGCCGTAGCCCGTCTCGACGTCGGCCTCGCTCCTCAGCGCCTGCATCGCCGTCACCCCGGCGGGCACAGACATCTCCACGAGCACCTCCGCTCCCCGGTCGCTCGTGACCCACAGCGTCGCCTCACCGCCCGCGCCATTCCCTCCGCACCCGGCGAGCGCGGCGACGAGGAGGAATAGCAGCAGGAGGCGGCGCATCGGCATCTACGTCAGGGCATTCGACCGCACCGCGCCGGGAGCTGTCGCTCGTACGAGGCCCCGGTGAGGGCCGGGACATGCGCGACCGCCCTCCATCGGTACGCGTCTGCCGTTCACACGCAATGTCGCCGAGACGGAGATCGCCGAGCCGGTGTCATTCCTCGCGACGACGCGGTAGCAGCCGTTTCCCTGGCGTGCGAGGTCGAGGGTCGGAGGCCCGCCCGACGCGCCGAACTCGGCCCAGTACCAGAGCACGACGTCACCGTCCTTCAGCCGCACCTGGTCCGCGCCCACCGGAGGGGAGGCGCCGTTCACCTTGAACGCCCAGCCTGCCGAGCCACCGGCCGGATAGCGGCCGATCTGGTCGATGTACGGGCCGAAGCTCGTCGACTGGATGTGGTAGTAGAACTCGCCGGCGAGACTCGCCGACTCGAGGGCGTCGAGCGCAGTCGTGGCTGACGCTCGCGGCTGGGTCGCGCCGAAGATCGTGCTGCTCTTGCCTTCGACACGGACCTGGGCAACTGCCGCCGACGCCGATCCGACGATCGCGAGCACGAGCGTCACGACCGCTGGGAGCATGAGAGTGCGTCGAAACACGAATCCTCCTTCCACGAGGGGTCCGGATCGACGGGCGGCAGGTCTTCTGACTCGGGGCTCCCTGCTCCACCGCCTTCCCAGCATGCAGCCAGTGGCGTGGTGGTGGGGCAGCATCTCCCCTCACAGCGGCGGGACCGTCCCGGACTCGCACCGGGTTCCCTGACCCGCCCGCCTTATGTCTCCGCGCGAGCCTACCATTGCCCTCGCGGCCCTGGGCTGCAGCGCCTGCGCCGGGCGAAGCCCGGCTTCGGCGGTGCCTGGCGTCGCTCGCGGCAGGATGCGGCGCTCGCGGCGCTTGGCCGTATTGCTGGATACTGTCCTGCGCGCCGCTCGCTTGCCTCCTTGGCGAGCGACGCCCCAGGCCCCGAGGTAGAGACGACGATGCGTCCACGTGCGCAACTACTCACCCACTGGCTGCCGGTTGTCGCCTGGGCGGCCCTCATCTTCACGCTCTCGTCGATCCCCGACCTGGGGACAGGCCTCGGCGGCTGGGATCTCGCCCTGCGGAAGATCGCGCACGCCGCCGAGTACGCAGTGCTCGGCGCGCTGCTGCTGCGCGCGATCGGAAGGGAGGCGTCGGCGGCGGCGCTCGGCATCGCCTACGCAGTGACGGACGAGGTGCACCAGGCATTCGTGCCAGGACGGCAGGGGGCGCCGCTCGACGTCCTGATCGACGCCGTCGGCGTGATCGTCGGCGTCTATGTCGTCGGCCGGGCTGCGCGCAGGGTGATCGCATGAGCTCGGCCGTCGCTGTCGACTTCGACGCCGTGCTCGGAGACACGGAGCCGCTCTGGCAAGCGTGGCTCGCGGACGCCCGCCGCAGGTATCGCGTCCAGCTCGAGGACGATCCCGACGAGGCAGCGCTGGACGCCGCGATCGGCAACTGGCGACCGCTGCTCGAGCGGTTCGCCGAGGACCACGCTCGGGTCTACCTCCGTCCCAACCCCTCGGCCAATGCGGAACTGCGGCGCCTCGCGGCGGCCGGCACGCGTGTGGGCGCGTTCACGACTGCGCCGGAGCCGCTCGCCCGCGTCGCGGCCGCGCACCTCGGTGTCGCCCGTCGAGTCGAGATCCTCGAGACGGGCGCGGGAGCGCTCGAACGGCTGCTGACAGCGCTCGGCCGCGACGCGCGGGTCGTGCGCTCGCTGCGACGGCTTCTAGCGCGCCAGCCGGTAGATCGAGCCGTCTTGCGCGACGAGGTAGAGCTCGCCGCGCGCACCCTCGCCGAACGAGGTCAGGCCCTCGACCTCGAACGGCTCGCGCCGGACGCTCCTCGCCTGCCCGTTGACGATCCGCAGGCTCCAGACGATGCCCGAGCAGTAGTCGCCGAAGAAGTAGCGCCCGGTCGCCGCAGAGATGCTCCGACCGCGATAGACGTACCCGCCCGTGACCGAGCACCCGTCGTTGTGCGTGTACTCGAAGACCGGGTTGACGAGCGGTGACGGCGGATCGAGCGCGACGTCACTGTCGAACGTGCGGCTGCCTTCGAACCGTGCCCAGCCGTAGTTCGCGGGCGGTGCGCCCTTCGGACGGTAGTCGATCTCCTCGCGGTCGCTCTGCCCGACGTCGGCGATGTACAGCTCTGCGGTCTTGCGGTCGCACGAGAACCGCCACGGGTTCCGCAGGCCGAAGCCCGCAACTTCCCAGTCGACTACCAGCGGGTTCGTGCGCAGGAGCTTCGCGAGACGCGAGGACGGCGTCTGTCCGTGGTTGTGCGGGTCGCCGCCGGAGCCGCCGTCGCCCATGCCGACGTAGAGCTTGCCGTCGGGCCCGAACTGGACTTGGCCGCCATTGTGGTTCGAGTACGGCTGATCGACGAACAGCAGCTGTCGCGCCGTGGCCTGCAGCGCCCTACGACCGTTCGAGCGAAACTCGACCACCCTTGTGTCCCCTGCACGATCGGTGTAGTTGACGTAGAAGCGGCGATTCCTCGCGTAGCTCGGGTGAAAGGCCATCGAGAGCAGCCCTTGCTCGGACGCCTTCGGAGCCGACGCGGGCGCGAATGTCCATGAACAGCCGTCGCTTCCCCTTCTCGAGGACGAAGATCCGGCCCGGCTGCTCGACGATGTAGAGCCGCGCCGGCTCGGAGGCCGTCGCGGCGAGGTACACCGGCTGGTCGAACGCCCTCGCAACGGGCACGATGCTCAGCTGCTGACGGTCGCTTGCCGCACCGGCGAACGCCGGCACAGCCGCAAGCAGCAGGACAAGTACGCCTAGCGTCCGAGCAACGCGTGGCGTAGCTCTTCCTCCCGGCCCGGCTGCGAGCAGTCCCAGCACCTGGTCGCCGCTCTCGAGCTCGATGTCCCCGTCGCCCAGGTGCGCCTCGCCGTCACGCACGACGGCGATCAGCTGGGCGCCTTCCGGCAGCTGGACGCCGGAGAGCGCCTTGCCCAGGCACGGCGAGCGCTGGTCGACCTGAACCTCGACGATCTCGAGGTTCTCCTTGCGCAGCTCGAGGAGATGGACGAGCCCGTGCTCCGGAACCTCGTGCGCGACGAGCGCCAGCAGGCTGGACGTCGCGCAGACGGTCGGTGCGATGCCGAGCAGGTCGAAGTGCTCCTGGTTCCTCGGGTCGTTCACGCGGGCGACGACCTTCGGCACCCCGTACTTCTCACGGGCGAGCTGGCAGATGATGATGTTGTCCTCGTCGTCGCCGGTCGCCGCCACGAGGATGTCGGGCGGTCTCGTGATTCCCGCCTGCTCGAGGACGAAGAGCTCGGTGCCATCACCCGGCACGACCTGGTGCTCGAACTCCTGCTCGAGCCGCTCGAAGCGGTCGCGCCGTTGCTCGACGAGCGTCACCTCGTGGCCCATGCCTACGAGGCTGCGCACGAGATTCGCACCGACCTTGCCGCCCCCGACGACGATGATGTACATCAGGCGGGCGCCCCCTCGTACGTGAGCACGGCCTCGGTGAGCGCGCGGATGGCCCGGGACGTGGGGCAGATCGTGCGCAGTCCGAGCGAGTCGTAGAACGTGGCGCGCCCGGGGTCGAGCACGCGCACGACGACGTTCGAGACGCCGAAGCGCTTCTGAGCAATCTGTGCGACGACGAGGTTCGTGTTGTCGCCGTCCGTCGCGACGATGACGGCGTCGGCGTCCTCGATACCGGCGGCCTTCAGCACGTCGGAGTCCATCCCGTGCCCGACGACGAAGACGCCCGTCCAGTCCTCGCCCAGCCGCTGGAGCGCCTCCTCCTTCTCGTCGATCGCGCAGACGTCCCAGCCTTCGGCCTGGAGCGCCTTCGCGCTCGCCGAACCGACGCGCCCGCAGCCGATGACGACGGCCTTCATCGCGCGTCAGAGTAGCTCTACGCCGAGCTCTCAGGAGGGGGTGGCGGAACGTCGCTCGTCGTCGGGACGCGATGGTCGTTCCGAGGCCAGGACGCAGGGAGCCCGCGTACCGCAGCAGGCGGAGCGTACGTGGGCGACCGAGGACGCCGCCTCGGGCGATCCAGCGCGTCATGGACGGCACAGTCGATGTTTCGCCAACCCCTCCTCAGGTCGCGTCTTCTGCCATCACATGCTCGGGGAACGCGACGACGAGCACCTCGCAGGGAGCGTTCCGGAGGACGTACTCGACGGTTGGCGAGAAGAACCGCGACTGCCTGCGCCAGCGAGGCGCCGAGCCGAGCACGATGAGGTCGACGTCCTGCTCGGTCGCCTGCCGCACGATCGCCTCGCCGATCGAGCGCGCCCGCACGGTGCTGCCATGGACGACGACGCCGTGATCCTCGCCGAGCAGCCTCGCCTCCTCGAGCGAGTCGACCGCCCGCTCCTCCTCGAGGGGATCGGCAGGCGCGTCGAGGCTCTTCGACAGCGGGACGCGCACGACGTGCAACGCTTCCACGGCCGAACCGCGATCCTGCGCAAGCTTGATCGCCGTGGCGACCATCTCCTCGCCGATAAGCCCGAGCTTCATGGGCACGAGGATCCTCGCCAGCGACGCCTCGAGCAGCTCGGCCTGCTCGTCGGGCGAGACGACCCGCTCGAGCAAGCCCTCGCCACGATGGCGTCGCACGAGCCAGTACACGACGAGTCCCGCGCCGAGCCAGATCGGCCCCGCGTAGCGGGCTCCCGAGTGCGTGACCATCGCCACCACCCAGACTGCAAGCGTCAGCACGACGCCGACGACCGCCGGGACCGGGATGTCGACACCGCGGATACGGACGTTGCCGGGCACGCGGTATGGCCGCTCGAGCTCTCGCGCGGTGAAGCGAAGGCGGATGACCGCGAGCTGGGCTGCGGCGAACGCGAGCAGCACGCCGAAGCTGAAGAGCGCCGCGAGGAAGGCGACCTCGTCGTCGACCGCGGCGGTGACAAGGACCAGCCCTCCCGCGGCGAGCACGACCACCGTCACGAGGGAGGCCGGAGCGATCAGCGTGCGCCTGCCCAGCCGACCGAAGGTCCGCGGCAGCATCCCGTGCTCCCCGAGCGAATACGCGAGGCGTCCGAACCCCGAGACCGACGTGGTCGCGGCGGCGAGCAGGATGAGTGCGCCCGAGATGCCCACGAAGACACGCAGCGCGTCGGCGAGGAAGGGCGAGAGATCCTCTCCGAGCACGTCGACGATGCCTAGCACGGGTGCGAGCAGCCACTCGTCCCCGAGCTCGGTCTCTCCATTGGAAACCGGGAAGGCGGAGAGCCCTACGGCGGCGATCGCCACGTAGATGACGACGACGACGCCGATTGCGGCGAGGATGCCGCGCGGGATGTCGACGCCCGGCCTGCGAGCTTCCTCTGCGAGGTTCGCAACCGTCTCCAGACCCGTGTACGCGAGCATCGCGAGCGGGAGCGCGAACGCAATCTCCGACCAGCTCGGCGCCGAGCCGATGTCCACGCCCTCCGTCAGCGCATCGGGCGAGAAGAGCAGCGCGAGCCCGAGCACGACGACGAGCACCTGCGTCACGAGGTCGAGCACCGCCACACCGATGCCAGCCGTGTAGAGCCCGGGTCGACGGAAGAGCCGGACGACGGCGATCGCGCCGATCGCGCACACGCCGACGACGACGTCCCACGGATGCCTTTGTAGCGCCTCGATCTCGAGGGCACCGCCGAGGTAGTGCGGCAGGAAGAGCGCGGACAGGGTGATGACGATGAGGTAGTCGAGGAAGAGCACCCAGCCCGTGCAGAAGCCGGCGAGGTCGTTGAACGCCTTGCGGACGAGCGTCGCGGCGCCGCCCGTCTCCGGAATGGCGGTGAGACCCTCGGCGTACGAGAGCGCGACGACGAGGAAGAGGAGGCCCGTCAGCAGGAGCACCTGGGGCGTGAGCCCGAGCGCGTGGCCGGCGATGATGCCGAGGGCGAAGTAGATCGACGACGCGATCTCGCCGTACGCGACCGAGAACAGCGCGGGAGCGCCGAGGACTCGCTGGAGCGACGGGCAGCTTACGGGCCATCAGCCTTCCCTGCCTCGTCGCAAGAGGTACAGAGCGCCCGAGACCAAGGGCGACGAAGAGCACGCCGAGTGACGTAGCCGACTCCGCCTCCCCCGCCGCGCCGTCTGTACGACGAGTGCGACGCCGAGGCCGATGAATACCACCGCGAAGAGCACGACGAGGCGCGGGGGCATCAGGCCGCCGCCCTCCGTCGCAGCGGCGATCATGACGCGGCAGGGCGCGTGGCGGAGCACGTAGTCGGCGGTCTTGCCGAAGATCGCGCTCGTGCGCGTGCGGTGGGGCAGCCGCGGCGCGCCCATGACGATGATCTCGGCGTTTCGCCGTTCGGCCTCGGCGACGATCTCGGCGCCGGCGTTGCGATCGCGGACGACACGCTCGACGACCCGGACGCCGTAGAGGTCGCCGATGTCGTGCGCCTCGTCGAGCAGCTCGTCGGCGAGCGCTTCCTGCTCGGGAAGGTCGGCGTTGAGAGGCAGGTCGAGCGGCACGACGATCACGCGCATGGCGACGATCGTCGACCGCCGCTCTCCTGCGAGCCGCGCCGCGAGATGCATCGCCTCTCGCGCCTGCGCGCCCGGCACCAGCGGCACGAGGATGGTGCGGAACTCGAGGGCGATCGCCGGGCCGAACAGCGGCGGCGCGCTGCACCGTCTCCGTGAGCGGGACGTGAAGCATCGCTCGCCGATAGACGAAGTAGATGAGAGGCCGACCGCCAACCACGCCGAGCCCTGCGTAGCGCGTCGGCGGATCCTGTACGACGACGACGAGCCAGGCAGGAACGTCGCGGCGCCCGCCGAGGAACGCGAACAGCGGCCAGTCGACGACGCCGATCCGGAGGTTCGGCCGCGCGCGGAACGCGAGCTCCTCGACCGGCCGATCGCTTCCGGCGCAGCTGGATGACCGCCGCGTGGGCGACGGTGAATGACAGCATCGCCCCGAACGAGTACATCGTGCCGAGGAAGTCGACCTTGCCGGGCAGCATGACGAGGATGGAGACGAAGCCGGCGAACACGACGAGCGCCAGCCAAGGCGTCTTGAACCTCGGGTGGAGCTTCCGAAACGCGCCGGGCAGCTGCCGGTACGACGCCATCGAGTACGTGATCCGTGATGCGCCGATGATCCCCGCGTTCGTTGCGATGAAGAGGATCGTCGCTGCGAGGATGCCGACGTAGATCTGGAGCACGTCGAGCAGCACGCCCGGTCGATGCCGAGGTTGTCGACGACACCGAGGATCGGGTCGTTCTGGTAGCCGCCCTCCTCGGGTGGCAGCGCCAGCAGCGTCGTCAGCTCGCCGTCGATCACCTC
Source organism: uncultured Actinomycetes bacterium (assembly GCA_963830835.1). Taxonomy (GTDB): domain Bacteria; phylum Actinomycetota; class Thermoleophilia; order Gaiellales; family Gaiellaceae; genus PALSA-612. Next base: position 64,580 of record CAWHNJ010000012.1, read on the forward strand.
GACCGGCAGCGCCGACAGCGCGACGAGCGGCAGCGTGAAGTAGATCGCGAAGACCGCACCGGCCACGAGCCCGATCGAGCGCGGGATGGTCCGTACGGGGTCGCGCGCCTCCTCGGCGAGGTTCGAGACGGTCTCGATGCCCGTGTACGCGATCATCGCCACCGGGATCGACGAGCAGGAGGTTGTTCCACGTCGGCGCGACACCCCAATGGACGTTCGCCGACAGCGTCGAGGCGCTGAAGACGAGCACGAAGCCCAGCAGCACCAGCAGCAGCTGCGTCGCGAAGTCGACGACGGCGAGCATGATGTTGAGGCGGGCCGACTCCTGGATGCCGACGACGTTCAGCGCGACGAGCAGCGACGATGACGACCGCGCCGCCGACGATGTCCCACGGGTTCTCGCGCAGCGGCTCCCAGAAGACGGACGAGGTAGTGGGGCACGAAGAACGCCGAGATGGCGACGTGATGATGTAGTTGAGCATCTGCGCCCACGCCGCGCCGAAGCGAGACGAGCTCGTTGAACGCGTGCCGCGCGAAGCTCGACGATCCGCCCGCCTCGGGGAAGCGGACGGTTCCCTCTGCATAGGTCGGCGCGGTCGCCGCGAAGAAGAGTCCGGCGATGACGAAGACGAGCGGCGTCAGTCCGAGCGCGAACGCCGCCGTGACGCCGAGCGCGTAGTAGATCGAGGAGCCGACGTTCCCGTAGGCCGTCGAGAAGAGCGCCGGCGTGCCGAGCACGCGCTCGAGCCTGTGCTCGCGGCGGCGGCGTCGCGGTCTCGGAACCGTCTCTGGGCTTGTCACTCGGCGGCGACCCTATCCGCTCCGACGGCGGGCGGCTCGGTTGCTGGATCGTAGGATCCGCGAAGCGTGGTCCACCTTCGCATCGTCGCCCCCCTCGAGCTCGCCGAGGCGGCCTACCGGCTTGTCCTCGAGCATCCGTCGGCCCTGAACGTCGTACGCTTCGAGAGCGCGTCCGAGCGGCCTGCCGGGGACCTCATTCTCTGTGACGTCGCGCGCGAGGACACGAGCATCGTCGTGGAAGAGCTCCGCCGGCTCGGCCTCGAGCTCGAGGGATCCATTGCGATCGAGCCGGTGACGTCGCTCGTCTCGGACGCTGCCAAGAGGGCGGAGCGGGCCGCCGTCGGCTCACCCGCGGACGCCGTCGTCTGGGAAGCGGTCGAGTCGCAAACGTCGGAGAGCGCCGCGCTCTCGGTGAGCTTCCTCGCGTTCATGGTCCTGGCGACGCTGATTGCGGCTGTGGGCATCATCGAGGACTCGATCATCCTCATCATCGGGGCGATGGTCGTGGGCCCGGAGTTCGGGCCGCTGGCGGGACTGTGTGTCGCCCTCGTCCAGAGGCGACGGGACTTGGCCGGACGTTCGCTGACAGCGCTGGCGATCGGTTTCCCGACGGCGATCTTCGCCAGCTTCCTGCTCACGACAGTGCTTCGCGCAGTGAGCTCGGCGCCGGACAACCTGGAGGAAGTCGGTCGTCCGGCCACGCTCTTCATCTCCCACCCTGACGAGTACTCGGCACTCGTTGCCGTTCTGGCCGGCATCGCAGGGACGCTCTCGCTCTCGACGGCAAAGTCAGGAGCGCTGGTCGGCGTGCTCATTTCGGTAACGACGATTCCGGCGGCGGCGAACGTGGGCGTCGCTGCGGCCTACGGAGACGGCAGCGAAGTCGCCGGCGCGGCAGCGCAGCTCGGCGTGAACCTCTTCTGCATCGTCGGCGCGGGCGTTGCCACGCTCGCGCTCCAGCGGGCCGCGTACGCGCGCCGGCGGCGCCGGGCGATCCGTGCATCGACTCGATAGCCCGTAAACGGTGCCAGGCACAGTCGGTCAGAACGCGCTCGCGACGATGCCCACAGGCGGCTTCGGTACCCATGCCGACTCGTTCGCCGGGTTCGCACCGGCGTCCAGTGGGTCGTCGCCTTTTTCATGCTCCTGCCGCGTGACTTCGCCCGTACGCGCGTTGGCGGCGTGCCCGCGGGCGCTGGGCCGTGACGATGAGTTCAAGCTCTACCTCCACGCTCGCGGGCGGCGCCGCCATCCGGCGGGCGATCTATCACGATCACCGTCGGGAGGCTGCGGGCAGGCGTCTTTCGGCGATCTCCATCGCGACGACGATCGGCTTCGCACGCCGACTTCACTGCGTGGACTCGTCGACCGCGATGGCGATCGTCGCGTTTGTCGTCGGCGGCTGCGCGGGCTCGACTGGCTCTACAAGGTCGTACGCACTGATCCCGGCTCGCGCCGTCGAAATACGCAGGCAGTCCAGCCGGAGATCGTGGCTCCCATCGCTCAACAGGATCGTGGTCGACGAGCTCAACGCTTCGCGCTGTGCACCTTCACGCTGCTCTACATCGGGCACGGGCGAGTCGGTGCGCTGTTCCAGAGCCGCTACGACGCACGCTGTCGAGACCGATGGACGCCACTACGCCGCGTCCGCGCGCTACATCGCGTTGGTTTCGCCGGCCAGCTCGTTCGAGCCCCGAGGCCGGGCCCTGCATCCCCATCTCCCTGAGCGAGCTCGGCCGCGGAGCTGGCCCGGCCGGCTAGCCGTGGATCGAGGCGATGAGGGGGATGATCAGGATGGCGACGATGTTCGCGATCTTGATCATCGGGTTGATCGCCGGTCCGGCCGTGTCCTTGTAGGGATCGCCGACCGTGTCGCCGGTGACGCCGGCGGCGTGCGCTTCCGAGCCCTTGCCGCCGAAGGCGCCGTCCTCGATGAGCTTCTTCGCGTTGTCCCAGGCGCCGCCGCCGGAGGTCATGGCGATGGCGAGGAAGAGGCCGGTGACGATCGTTCCGATCAGGAGGCCGCCGAGCATCTCGGGCTTCATGATCCCGACGACGATCGGGAAGACGATGGGGATGAGCGCCGGCGCCAACATCAGCCGGATCGCCCGCCCCGTAACGATGCTCACGGCGCGCGAGTAGTCGGGACGAGAGGTCCCCTCCATGATCCCCGGGTTCTCGCGGAACTGGCGGCGTACCTCCTGGACGACCTCGCCGCCCGCCTGCCCCACCGCGGTCATCGCCAGCGACGCGAAGAGGAACGGCATGAGACCGCCGACGAAGAGGCCGGCGATCACCCACGGGTCCGAGAGCGAGAAGAAGACGGTGAGACCCTCCTCGCCGAGCCCGCGCACGTACTCGTCGAAGAGGATGAGCGCCGCAAGGCCGGCAGAGCCGATCGCATAGCCCTTCGTGACGGCCTTCGTCGTGTTGCCGACCGCGTCCAGGGGATCGGTGATCGCCCGCACGGAGTCGTCGAGGTCGGCCATCTCGGCGATGCCTCCGGCGTTGTCGGTCACCGGCCCGTACGCGTCGAGGGCGACGATGAGACCCGTCATCGAGAGCTGCGCCATCACGGCGACGCCGATCCCGAACAGGTCTTCGCCGGCCGCGTAATACGACCCGATGATGCCGGCGGCGATGACGATCACCGGCAGGGCGGTCGCCTGCATGCCCCACGCGAGACCGGAGATGATGTTCGTCGCATGGCCCGTCTGCGACGCCTCGGCGATCGCCTTCACGGGGCGCCAGCGCGTGCCCGTGTAGTACTCGGTGATGGCGACGAGCAAGAACGTCACTCCGAGGCCGATCAGCGCGGGCAGGTAAAGCTCCCAGAAGCTGAACTTCCCGTCGTCGAACGCGAGCGTCACCGGGATGAAGCCGATGGCGGACAGCACGGTCGCCACGATCACCGCCTTGTAGAGCGCGTTCATGATCGAGCCGTCGCGGCCGATGCGCGCGAAGAACGTCCCGATCACCGACGCAAGGATCGAGATGCCGCCGAGCGCGAGCGGCAACAGCCACAGCTCGCTCGTCGGGAACGCCGTCGCGAGCAGCATCACGGCAACCGCCGTAACCGCATACGTCTCGAAGAGGTCAGCCGCCATGCCGGCGCAGTCGCCGACGTTGTCGCCGACGTTATCGGCGATGACCGCGGGGTTCCGCGGGTCGTCCTCCGGGATGCCCGCCTCGATCTTCCCCACGAGGTCGGCGCCGACGTCGGCCGCCTTCGTGAAGATGCCGCCGCCGAGACGCGCGAAGACCGAGATGAGCGAGCCGCCAAACGCGAGGCCGATGAGGTCGTCAATAGCCGAGTCGGAGCTGTTACCCAACCAGTCCGTGAGCACCCAGTAGTAGCCCGCGACGCCGAGCAGGCCAAGGCCGACGACCAGCAGCCCCGTGACGGAGCCCGCTTTGAAGGCGATGTCCAGCGCCGGCGATACCCCGCGCTTCGCGGCCTCCGCGGTGCGCACGTTCGAGCGCACGGCGACATTCATGCCGATGAAGCCGGCGGCCGCGGAGAAGACGGCACCGATGAGGAAGCCGATCGCCGTCCCCCAGCCGAGCTCGTTGTAGAAGCCGAGGACGAGGAACGGGACGATTGCGACTATCGCGATCGTCGAGTACTGCTTGCGGAGGTACGCGGCGGCACCCTCCTGGACGGCGCGCGCGATCTCTTGCATACGTTCGGTGCCAGCCGGCTGCTTCAGCAGCCAGTAGGTGAGGTAGACGCCGTAGCCGATAGCAATGCCCGCGCAGATCAGCGCGAACAAGACGGCATGGTCGATGAAAAAGCTTGCTGCGAGCAAGGCCGCAAGACCCTAACGAAAGCTCGGGACTGCTGTTTCCTCCACCTGCTCGGCGTAGATCGTCTCGAGCGTTGCCCCCTCCTCGTACCTCGCGATCTGCCGCTCGGCCGCATTCGCCGAGGGCACTTTGAGAAACGGCGTCGCGCCGAGCTCGTCTGCGACCGGCAGCATCCACTCCACGAGCTCTTCCAGCGCAGCCCGCGCGGGACGAACGCGCAGCGTCGCCAGGTCGATCAGCTCCCCGGAGAGGCCGTGTCGGATCGCCCGCCACGTGTTCTCCTCGATCATGCGGTGCGGGTGGTCCGGCAGAGGCTCGCCCTCGTCCACCGCCCGCGCGATGCGGGCCGTCAGGGCGTAGCGAACGCGGCTAGCGCCTGGGCCTCCTCGACGCGCGGCTGGCCGTCGCAGATCCGGATCTCGATCGTCGGGTACGCGAGGTGCGGCCTGACGCTCCACCAGAGCTGCGTGTGCTCGGTCACGGAACCCGTCTCGTAGAGCGTGCGCACGTACTCCTCGAAGCCCCGCCACCCGTCGTACGGATCGGGAACGCCGCAGCGCGGGAACATCCGCGTGAAGACCTCCGTCCGGGCCGAATGCAGGCCGGTATTGACAGCTTCGACGAACGGCGAGCTGGCTGACAGCGCGAGCAGCTCGGGCAGGAGCCCGCGCAGGCCGTTGTGGACCGCGATCGCGCGGTCGGCGCCGCGGATCCCGATATGGACGTGTAGCCCGAACGTGTTGTTGCGCCAGACGACGTAGCGGAGGAGCTCGTCGTTCCGCCGGTAGTGAGGCGTGTCGATGATCCGCTGCTCCTGCCACGGGCTCCACGGATGCGTGCCCGTGGCCCCCAATCGGACGTCGTGCGCGTCCGCGAGCTCGAACAGCTGGCGACGCCGCTCCACGACGAGCGCGGCCGCATCGGCGAACGTCTCGCAGCGCCCCGTGCGCACCTCGACCTCGGACGAGATCAGCTCGCCCACCAGATGCTCCTCGAGGCCGGTGCCCTGTGCCGCCGCCTGCAGCTCCTCGAAGTGGCTCGTCAGCGCGAGCGTCTGCGGATCGAGCAGCGCGAACTCCTCCTCGACCGCGACCGTGAAGTCCTGTCCCTCGTCGAATGCGTTGCGCGCGTTGCTCAGCAGCTCCTGCCAGGGGACGCTCTGCGCTTCACCCATTGACGCGGCAGGCTACTCGAAGGGTTCGAGGAGCCGCTCGGCGACGCTCTCCCATGACCAGCGCTCGACTGCCACGCCGCGCGCGGCCGCTCCCAGCTGCCGCCGCTCGTCGGCCGGGAGCTCGAGCAGGCCGTGAAGCTTCTCCTGAAGCTCGACGGAATCCCCCTGCGCGAACGACGCGAGCTCGCGGTAACGCTCTCCGTACGCCGCCTCGAGCCTCTCCGCCACCTCTGCCAGGCCCGAGTGCCGTGCGACGATCGGCGGGCACCCGGCGGCCGCCGCCTCCGCTGCGACCATGCCAAAGGCTTCGGGGAAGATCGACGGCACGACAGCGACGTCTGCCAGCGGAAGCAGATGGACGAGATGGCGATGCTCGAGCTGGCCCGTGAAGAGCGTCCGTGACGGCGCGAGCTCCTCCAGGTGCTGCCGGTATTCGCCGAAGCCGACGATGACGGCACGCGCGTCGAGGCCGTGCAGCGCTTCGAGCAGCAGGTGGACGCCCTTGTTGTAGAGGAGCTTCCCGAAGTAGAGGACCGTCGGCTTGTCGCCTCCGAGGAAGCGCTCGAGACGTGCCGCGTTGCCCTCGTCGGGCAGCCGCTCGTTCCCGTTACCGGGATTCGGAGGGTCGCGCCGGCATTCGTCGAGCAGATCTCGCAGAGCCTCGTCGCGCGGCTGTGGCGTGAACTCGTCGACATCGACTCCGGGCGGCACCTCGCGAACCTGCTCGAACGAGCCGACGACGTCCTCCAGCACCTCGCGGATGTGATCCGAGCCAACGAAGACGGCGGCGGACGGTGCCAGCACACGATGAGCCGCCTGCTCGAGGTCGCTTCGCCCCCGGATCGAGTACTCGAGCTCGGAGCCGTGGGCCTTCACGCCGAAGCGCGCGCCGGTCGCTGCGCCCACCGCCCCGCCCGGGAGGACGTGGTTGACGAAGACGAAGTCGGCCGGGAGATAGTCGGACAACGCGTCGGCATTCGCAGCCACGTACCGCTCGAGCTCGAAGCGCGTCAGATCCTGAAGCAGGCGCGGTTCGAGCCCTTCGTAGGCATCGAGCACGAACACGGGTAGTAGGCCGCCAGGCAGCTCAGGCCGCACCACCTGAGCTCCGCCCAGGTCGAAACGGCCTGGGTCGGGCTCCTGGCAGAAGACCGTGACGTCATGCCCGGCGTGGCTCCAGGCTCGAGCGATCGCCTGCGTGTAGACGTTCGAGCCGGTGCCCGAGAGGAAATAGCCGTGCCAGAGGAGGATCCGCACGCTGCGAGCACGCCGTCCCGCGAAAGTCGATCTAAGGAGGAGGGTGTACCCCGTCTCGCGAACATGGCATGTTTCCCCCACGAAACTCAGGAGTCCTCCTCATGAGGGTCTGCCGGTAGCTGCGCTGCGGAGAATCCGTCAGATTTCCGAGCGAACGTCAGGCCAGGTGGAAGTAGAGCGCGTGCAGCAGCTCGACGGCGGGGTTCGAGGTGTGCACCTGGACGTCCGCGGGGACGTCGAGCAGCGCCTCGGAGTAGTTGAAGATGATCTTCACGTCCGCCTTCACGAGCTCGTCCGTCGCGTCCTGAGCGGTGTCGGCGGGAACTGCGATCACCCCGACGACGATGCTCTTCTCACGCACGACGTTCGCGAGCGTCGAGGCATCGAGCACGGTGGCGGGGCCGATGTCACGCCCGACGAGTTCGGGGTCCTTGTCGAACACGGCCGCGATGTTGATGCCGTGCTCGGCGAAGATCGGCGAGCTCGCGATCGCCTGGCCCAGGCGACCGGCGCCCACGAGCGCGATGTTGTGCTGACCCTGCGTGCGGAGGATCTTGCGGATCTCGGCGAGTAGCCCGTCGACGGAGTAACCGACGCCTCGCTTGCCGAACTTTCCGAACGCGGAGAGATCGCGGCGGATCTGGGTCGCGTTGATGTTCGTGTAGTCGGACATCTCCTGGGAGGAGATGCGCTCCTTGCCCATCTTCTTCGCCTGGCTCAGCACCTGCAGATACCTGCTCAGCCGGGCGGCGACGCCAACCGTCACGCGATCGGTCACCAGCTCTCCTTGTACGGGGGTTTGTGACACCACGCTGAGCATTCTGCCACTAGGAACAGAGCGGTGCGGCAGTAGGAACGTCAGCCGTTCGTGCCTGACTTTGTGATCGCACGGGCACGGGACATGCGGCGCCGGAAGCCCTCCGGGTCGACGAAGTACGTGAATGCCCGCTCTCCGTCGATCTCGACCACGGGCAGCCACTCGCGGTACGCCGACTCGAGGTCCGGGTTGCCGGAGATGTCGACCTCCGCGAGCTCGAAATCGCACTCGCCGGCCAGCGCGGCGAGCGTCTCCCGCGCCCGCTGGCAGAGATGGCAGCCCTCCGCGTGGTACAGAACGACTTGCGGTCTACGGATAGAGGCCTCGCGTCGTCGTCGCCTCGGCGACGCGCAGGACCGCGAGCCCGTACGCGGCCATCCGCATGCTCGTCTTCTTCCTCGCGCGCATGTCCCAGGTCTCGTGGAACGCCTTACGGACGATGTCGTGGAGATTCGCGTTCACTTCGTCTTCCTTCCAGAAGTACTCCTGGAGCCCCTGGACCCACTCGAAGTACGAGACGACGACACCGCCGGCATTCGCGAGCACGTCCGGGAGGATGAGCACGCCGCGGTCCTCGAGAATGTCGTCGGCAGCGGGCGTCGTCGGGCCGTTCGCGCCCTCGACGACGATCGACGCCTTGACCTTGTCGGCGTTCGCGGCCGTGATCACCTGCTCGAGCGCGCTCGGCGCGAGGATGTCGCACTCGAGGAGGACGATCTCCTCGTTCGTCAGCGGCTCGGTGCCCTTGAGGCCCGGCGAGCGAGCCGGTCTCTTCCTTGTACGCGATCGCGGCGGGGACGTCGATGCCGTCCGGGTTGTGCACTCCTCCGGTCGAGTCGGACATCGCGATCACCTTCGCGCCGTGCTGATGCGCGAAGAGCGCGAAGTAGCTGCCGACGTTGCCGAATCCCTGGACGGCGATACGCATTCCCGCGAGGTTCTTGTCGAGACGCTCCAGCGCCTCGAGCAGCGCGAACAACCCGCCGCGGGCCGTCGCCTCGAGGCGTCCGAGTGACCCGCCGATGGCCAGCGGCTTGCCGGTGACGACGCCGAGGACGGAGTGGCCCTTGTTCATCGAGTACGTGTCGAAGATCCATGCCATCTCGCGGGGGCCCGTCCCCACGTCCGGCGCCGGAATGTCCCTCTCCGGCCCGATCTCCATGATGATCTCGGACGTATAGCGGCGCGTCATGCGCTCGAGCTCGCCCTCGGACATGCGCTTGGGATCGCAGACGACGCCACCCTTGGCGCCCCCGAAGGGAATGCCCATCAGGGCGCACTTCCAGGTCATCCACATCGCGAGCGACTTCACCTCGTCGAGCGTGACGTCCGGGTGGTAGCGGATGCCACCTTTCGACGGGCCGCGGGCGATGTTGTGCGTGACGCGATGGCCCTCGAAGGTGGCAATCGAGCCGTCGTCCATGCGGGTCGGGATGGACACGGACACGGCTTTCTTGACCTTCGAGAGCACGCTGATGAGATTCGGATCGATGTCAAACGTCTCCCCGACGAGCTTCAGCTGCTGTTGAGCGAGCTCGAAGGGGTTCTCGCGGAGGTGGGAGGCTGGGACGTCAACGGTGGACACGGCTGCTCCTTGCTCGGTTGCGATGGGCGTAGGCTATTCCACTGCGAAGCGGACGGTGCGCCGAGCGGGCTGGCCGCCGGCCGCCGGCCACGCGATGAGCCGGAGCTCGTACCGGCCTGCGCTCAGGCGCGTACCATCGGGTCCTCGGCCGGTGAGGCCGAATGCGTACTGCCCCGGTAGGACGTCGCGCAAACGGGCGAGGAGGCCGAGAGGGTCTCCCTCCTCGTCTCGCAGGAGCACATCGAGCCGTCGGACGGGCTGGAGCACGTCTCTGCCTCGCTCGCGCTCGATCGTGCCGAGGCGAATCGAGAGCACGGTTGGCGTGAGGTCCGACGGCGTGAAGCTGCGCTCGGTGAGCTCCACGTGGCCGATGAGGTCCTTCGGTGGCGCCGCGAGGAGCACGGCCCACGGCACTGCGAGCGGCTGACTTCCACGCGGAGCGATCCGGATGAGGCCGCCGACGACGTCCTGCCTCGCCACCGCGGCGACGCGAGCCGTCACGCGTATGCGCGCCACTCCGCCGGCGCGGATGCGGAGCTGCTTCGGGGAGACCCGGACGACGACGCCTCGCCCGCGCGCGCGGACGGACGCGTCCACCAGCAGCGGACGGCTGGACATGTTGTGCAGCGTGAGCGTTCGACGCCCTTGCCATCCGTCGCCTCCACCGCGTCCGAAGGACAGCGAGGCGCTGTCGGCAACGAGCTCTGCGACGGAGGCGCGCGCGGCGTCAACGACGCCCGTCCCCTGGGCGGAGAGCGGCGTGCGGCGGAGTGGACGAGCCGTGGCGGTGAGCGCACTGCGCAGGCCGGCGGCGTCCAGCGACGGGCGCGCATGTGCCAGCCGTGCGGCGATTCCCGCTGCGACTGCCGCGGAGACGCTCGTCCCGCTGATGCTGACAAAGCGCGAGAAGCCGTCGCCGTCCGCGCCTGGCAAGGCGGTGGCGACGGCGACGCCGGGTGCCACGACGTCTGGCTTGACCTGTGCTCCGAACCCGTTGCCCCACGAGGAGAACGCCGCCGTGCTCGCCGCCTGCCGACCGCTGCCGCCGCCGGCAGCGCCGAACGAGAGCGACACCGCGCTGCCCTCCCGCACACTCGCAGCGACGAGCTTGGCCAGGGAGGCAGGCGCGGAGAGCACCGGTACGAGCAGCTGCGGAACGACGGCGAGGGCACCCGCGGGGAGCCCTTCGCCGGCAAAGACGACGGCCGCGGCGCCGGCATCGGCCGCGCGGAGCGCGGCACGCCTCGGTGCATCGCCGCGCGCAAGCAGCGCGGCACGACCGGCGACGCGGCTGCGGCCCTTCCGGTCGAAGATGTCGGCCGGCTTGTCGACGGGCACGAGCTCGAGCATCGCTCCGGCCTCCGGGGCGGCGGACGTCAGCAGCTCGAGCTGACGCTGCAGCAGCACGTCCAACCCAGCGCGCACAGCGACATGGACGCGCGCGGCCGCGGGTCTGAGATCGGCGGCGCCCACCGTCAGCGCTTCAGGCGCGCCACCGGGCCCTCCGATCGAGCCGAAGCCGGGCCCGCCCGGCCCGTCGTTCCCCGCCGGGACGACCACGAGCGAGTCGAGCGCGACGGCTCCCGCCACCGCCTTCGCGAGCGGGCCGTCGGGGAACGCCGAGAACGGCTCCGACAGCGGGATGAGCGTGATGCGCGCGGCGTCGTGCGCGTCGCCGTTTCGGTTCGGATCGACCGCCCGCTCGATACCCGCGATCACCTGGTCCGTGCGACCGTAGATCGACCAGCTGCCGGCCGCGTCCCGCTGCCAACCGGCGACGCGAACCGGGAGGATGGCGACGTCCGGCGCGACGCCCGCCGGCATGCCGGGACGACCGAGACCGGCAACGATGCCGGCCATCGTCGTGCCGTGGGTCTCCAGGCGGTCACCTCCTGGCTTCTGGTCATACCGCGCTGCTGCGCCGCCATCGATCACGTCAAAGCCTGGAAGCACCCGCCCGTGGAGAAACGGCGTCGCGGGATCGACGGCCGTGTCGAGCAGTGCGACGGTCACGCCGGTTCCGCGGTAGGCGGCCAGCCCGGCAGGCGCCGGCGAGCTGAGGTCACCGGAGCTCTGTCCGACCTGCGCGGGGAAGGCGGCGCGCACCGGATAGACGCCGGCCACCCGCGGCGACCGCTCGAGCAGCACGACGGCGCTCGGGTCGGCTACAGCCGAAAACCCGTTGACAACACGGGTGAACTTGAGGTCCGGGCGTGCCACGATGCCCTGAGCTGCGAGCTCGGTGAGGAGCTGCTGCTGGCTGGCGAGCGCCGTCGTCGTCCAGCGTCGCTGCCGCGCATGTGTGACGAGGCCGCCCGCCTTGCGGACACGATCGGCGAGGGACGGCGCCTTCAGGAGGACGATGACGCGCTGTCCGAGCGCGACCTGGGGACGAGGGGCACCCACAAGACCGCGCCACGCGGACGCGACCGCCGTGGCCGGTGGCCGCCGACGCTCATTCCCACCTTCTGAGGAGAGGGCGACGAGCGTCAGCGCCCCCGCCACGAAGCCGAGGGCGAGCGCTGCGGCTGCGAGGCTACGCCACGGAGGCGTACGCATCGAGATCGAGGTAGTCGGGTGGCTGCAACGGCTCGACCCATCGTGCCGCGGAGGCGATCATCGCCGCATTGTCCGTACACAAAGCGAGCGGGGCCGCGTGCGCTTCCGGAAGGGCACGCCGCAGTTCGGCGTTCGCGGCCACTCCTCCCACGATGGCCGTGTCGGCGATGCCTGTTTGCTCCACTGCCTGATGCACTCGCCGTTCGAGCGCATCGATGATCGCACGCTGATAGGACGCGGCGAGATCCGGTCGGCGCCGCTCGAGCTCGTCGGCCCGAAGCTTCTTCACCGCGTAGAGAAGCGCCGTCTTCACACCGGAGAACGAGAAATCGAGCCCGTCTACCCGCGCGACGGGGAAGGTGAACGCGGTGGGATCCCCTTCCCGTGCCACTCGTTCGAGCTCGGGGCCGCCGGGATAGCCGAGCCCGAGCAGACGCGCGCCCTTGTCGAACGCCTCGCCTGCCGCATCGTCGAGCGTCTGGCCCAGCACCGAGTAGCGGTCGTGGGCGGAGACCTCGAGCACCATCGTGTGCCCGCCGGTGGCGAGCAGGCACACGAACGGCGGCTCGACCGGGCCGGGCCTGAGGAAGAGTGACGCGATGTGACCGTGCAGGTGGTCGACGGGAGCGAGCGGCAGCGACCTGCCCCACGCGAGGGCCTTGGCCGCCGACAGCCCGACGAGGAGCGCGCCGACGAGACCTGGCCCGCGCGTGGACGCCACGAGCTCGACGTCGTCGACGGTCGCCTGCGCCTCTCGCAGAGCCGTCTCGATCACCGGCGACACGAGCTCGAGGTGCCGTCTCGCTGCCACCTCCGGCACGACGCCGCCGAACGGCGCGTGCAGCTCGACCTGCGAGGCGACGACGTTGGCGAGGATCTCGCCGTCGCGGGTGACGAGCGCGGCAGCCGTCTCGTCGCACGAGGTCTCGAGGCCAAGGATCACTGCCCATCCCCGCTCGTCACGTCGCGCCACATGATCACCGCGTCCTCACGGTTGTCGGTGTAGTACCCGCGCCGGACGCCCTGGCGGCGAAAGCCCATCGTCTCGTACAGCTGCAGCGCAGCCTCATTCGACGCACGTACCTCGAGCGTGAATCCGCGGCGGCCGACGTCCCGCGTGCGTCCGAACACCTCGTCGAGCAGCGCCGTGGCAACACCTCGCCGGCGGTGCCTCTCCGCGACGACGAGGTTCATCACGTGCCACGCGTCGACGTACCGCGACACGATCACGTAGCCGACGAGCCGGTGACCCGGCTCGGCCTCCCACGCCCCGAGGCATACAGAGGACGGCTTCGCGATCTCGCCCGCGAACATCGCAGGCGACCACGGCGCGGGCATCGACACCCGCTCGATCTCGCCCACGGCGTCGAGGTCGCCGACGGAGAGCGGCCGGATCTCCAGGCCGTCTCTCACGTGGGTACCTTCGCGTCGGGTGCTCTGACGTAGATCGGCTGGACGAGGTCGGCAGGGCCGAAGTCCGTGGCGAGCGCCGTGTGGAGACGCGCATGCGGGACGTGCTCCGGGCTCGAGTCGTCGGGGACGTACGCTCCCCGCTCTTCCAGAGCAGTCCGGTAACGGCGTGCACCGTCGCCGACGCACGTCACGCCGTCGACATCGAGCTCCGACGCAAGTAGCGCCCTCGGCTCGCCGTTCACCGTCGTGAAGACCTCCCGCCGGCCCGCGTCGATCACCGGCAGCGCGCCGGGCGCGCCCGCGGCGAGCGCCTCGAGCGTCGACACACCGGCGACCGGAACGCCGCGCGCGAGCGCGAAACCGCGCGCGAGGGCCAGTCCGAGCCTCGTGCCGGTGAAGCTGCCCGGCCCGGTGCCGACCACGAGCGCGGTGATGTCCTCCGGCCCGGCGCCGAGCTTGCGAAGCAGCTCGTCGGCGTCGGCGAGCACGCGGTACGGGCGCGTCACGCGCTCGGCGAGCCGCTCGCCGTCTACGAGCGCGACCGTGGCCACGTGCGTGGCGGTGTCGAACGAGAGAACCAGTGGCACGCTTCCTCAGACTAGATATCCACTTCGATCGTGCGCCGGTCCTCCCCTGCGTGCGCGATCCGCACGCTTGCCCGTGGCGCGGGCAGTCTTGCGGCTCCCGCCTCCGGCCACTCGACGAAGACGACCGCGTCCTCGAAGTACGGCTCGAGCCCCGACCAGTCGGCGTCGCCGATCTCCGCCAGGCGATAGAGATCGAGGTGCGAGACGGCGACACGCCCGTTGTAGCGGTTGCCGATCGTGTACGTCGGGCTCGTCACCGGCTGCGTTACGCCCAGCGCGCGACAGGCGCCCCGGATGAACGTTGTCTTCCCCGCCCCCAGCTCGCCCGCGACGACGACGACATCACCCGGACGCAGGCGGGTGGCCACGCGGGCACCGACGTCCTCGGTCTCGGCGGCGGACCTCGTGTTGACCGTCTCGGCGGTCAGAAGAGGTCGAGCTGGACAGCCGGCTCTGGGGTTGCGGCCGCGAGGGCGGGCTCTGGCTCGTCGGGCACAAAGACGGTCGACTCGCCGCCGAGCAGCGCCGGTAGCCGGGCGAAGTCCTCCTCGAGCACCGTCAGCATCTTCGGGGTGTAGAGGGCGGCCGCGGGGTGATAGAGCGGATAGAGGAGCGCCTGCCTGCCCCCGAGGGTCACGGCCTGCTCCTGACCGTGGACACGTGTGATGCCGAGTTGCTTGCCCGAGAGCAGCTTCGTCGCGAAGTTGCCGAGCGTGGCGATCACGCGCGGCTCGATCAGCTCGATCTGGCGAAAAAGATAGGGCTCGCAGGCTTCGATCTCGTCGGGAACCGGGTCGCGGTTGCCGGGCGGGCGGCACTTGATGACGTTGGCGATGTAGACGTCGGCGCGCTCGAGCCCGATCCCGGCGAGCAGCTTGTCGAGCAGCTTCCCGGCCTGACCGACGAACGGGAAGCCCTGCTTGTCCTCGTGGAAGCCCGGCGCCTCTCCGACGAACATCAAGTCGGCGTCCGGGTCTCCGACACCGAAGACGACCTGCGTGCGGCCTTCGGCGAGACGACTGCGTCAGCCCGATGCGTGCAGCCGGCGACGCTCGCCGATCCATCGGTTTCGAGCAGGCGTTGCGCGATGGAACGCGCTGGAGGGCTGGCGGAATGGTGCTCGTCGCCGGGGCGCGCTGGAGGTTGTGATGCAAGGACGCAGGGACCCGCGTACTGTAAGTACGTGGGCGACCGAGGACGCCGTGCGCCTCCAGCGTGATCCGGCGGCACGCCACTTCGCCAGACCCCCTAGTGCCCACAACCGCACGAGCCGCCGCAACAACCGCCCGCGCCGCCGCCGAAGCTGGGCTGCGGCGAGTCGCTGATCGCAGCGAAGACCGACAGCTGGCGGCGGACGTTGCCGGCGCCGCAGTCAGGGCAGTCGGGCTCCTCGCCGTTCCGCACGAGCTCCTCGAAATGCGACTCACACGCCATGCACACGTACTCGTAGATCGGCATCGCTTGGTGAGTGTAACCGCTCGGGCTACAATCGCCGTGCCCGGTATCCGCTACGGAACTGGAGCAGGAATGTTCGACAGCGTCACCGTCATCGGCGCCGGCGGCAGAGCCGGCTCGGCGATCGCCGGTCGCCTGCGCGAGCGTGCCGTGGAGCTCGCAGACGACGGCGGCGACCTCGTCCTTCTGTGCGTGCCGGACGCCGCGATCGCGGGAGTCGCCGGGTCGATCGAGCCCGGCCCCTGGGTCGCCCATGTCAGTGGGACGACGCCGCTCGCGGCCCTCGACCCCCACGAGCGCCGATTCAGCGTGCACCCGCTGCAGACGCTCGTGAAGGCTCGCGGGCCGGAGCAGCTCGACGGCGCGTTTGCCGCCGTCACCGCCGAGACCGCAGAAGCGCTCGACCGAGCGACGTGGCTCGCCGAGACGCTCGGCTTGAAGCCCTTCGCGCTCGACGACAGCGCCCGGACGATCTACCACGCAGGGGCGGTCATCGCGTCGAACTACCTCGTCACGCTCTATCGCGCAGCGTCGGGCCTGTTCGAGGACGCGGGCGCGCCACCGGAGGCGCTCGTCCCGCTCATGCGCCGCACGATCGAGAACGGCTTCGAGCTCACAGGCCCGATCGCGCGCGGCGACTGGGAGACGGTTGCTGCGCACCTCGCAGCGCTCCACGAACGGCGCCCCGAGCTGGAGCCCGTCTACCGCGTGCTCGCGGAGGCGACAACCGCATGAAGGTCGCACGCACGGTCGACGAGATCCGCGCGTTCCTTTCGGCGACAGAGGGGCGCGTGGGTCTCGTGCCCACGATGGGTGCCTTCCACGCCGGACATCGCTCGCTGATCGCCGCCGCCCGCGCCGAATGCGACGTCGTCGTCGTGAGCATCTTCGTCAACCCCGCACAGTTCGGGGAGACGACGGATCTCTCCGCGTACCCACGCGATGAGGAGCACGACTTCGGCGTGGCAGAGGCGGCAGGCGCCGACCTCGCGTTCTGCCCAGCCGTCACGGAGATGTACCCGCCCGGCTTCCAGACGTGGGTCGACGTGTCCGAGCTCGGCGCGATCCTCGAGGGCGTCCATCGCCCCGGCCACTTCCGGGGCGTGGCGACGGTCTGTCTCAAGCTCTTCAATATCGTCCGGCCGCACGTCGTGTACTTCGGCCAGAAGGATGCCCAGCAGGTCGAGGTCATCCGTCGGCTGCTCGAGGACCTGAGCCTCGAGATCGAGCTCCGCGTCCTCCCCACCGTCCGCGACGCCGACGGGCTTGCCCTGTCGTCACGGAACCAGCTGCTGTCGCCGGAGGAACGACAGCTCGCGCTTGCGTTGCCACGTGCCCTCGCGACCAAAGACGCCGAGTCCGCGCGAGCGCAGCTCGACGGGCTCGAGGTCGACTATGTCGAGATTGCGCCGTTCGATCCGCCCGTCCTCGCCGCCGCCGTCCGTGTCGGCGCCGTGCGTCTCATCGACAACGTCCCGCTGGAGGAGGAAGCCCATGAGCACCAGGCCGCGTAAGCCCGCACCCGCCACGCCCGCCCCCGGCAAGCTGCCCCTGACCGAGCTCCAGGAGATGAAGCAGCGCCGGCAGAGGATCGTGATGGTGACCGCCTACGACGCGCCGAGCGGCCGCCTGGCCGACGAGGCCGGGATGGACATCGTCCTCGTGGGCGACTCGGCCGCGATGACCGTGCTCGGACACTCCTCGACCGTGCCGGCGACGATGGACGAGATGATCATGCTCGCTCGCGCAGTCACGCGCGGCGCGCGCCGCCCGCTCGTCGTCGCCGACATGCCGTTCGGCTCCTTTCAGGTCTCGGACGAGACGGCCGTCGAGAACGCCGTTCGCTTCGTGAAGGAAGCAGGCGCGGACGCGGTGAAGATCGAGGGCGCGGGGCCGATGCTGTCTCGGGCACGGGCGCTCGTGGGCTCCGGTATTCCTGTGATGGGTCACATCGGCCTGACGCCGCAGTCGGCGACCATGCTCGGCGGCTTCAAGGCCCAGGGCCGTTCCGCCGAGCAGGCTCGACGGCTCGTTCGAGGACGCGCTCGCGCTCGAGGCGGCTGGATGCTTCTCGCTCGTGCTCGAGTGCGTGCCGCCCCCCGTGGCAGCGCGTATCACCGCGGCGCTGCGCATCCCCACGATCGGCATCGGCGCCGGTGCGGAGTGCGACGGCCAGGTGCTCGTCTGGCACGACCTGCTCGGCCTGTACGAGGGCCACGCCCCACGCTTCGTGAAGCGGTACGCCGACCTCGCGAGTGCGGCGCGCGAGGCGCTCGAGACGTACGCCGACGACGTGCGGACCGGCGCCTTCCCGGAGGAGCAGCACACGTACTCCATTCCCGAGGAGGAGCTCGAAGCTGTTCCTAGGCGAAGATCGCGGCGGCGAGCAGCAGGCCGAACAGCGTCGCGGCGAAGGCAGCCGCGCCGAGGGAGCGCGGGACGCCCCAGCCCTCCACGGTGCGCACGCCGACGATCGCCAGCAGCAGTGACCACGCTACGAAGCCGGCGTCCACCGCGTTGAGCACGTAGCCGCTCGTCCCCTCGTCCGAGCCGCCCGAACGGAAGAGATCCTCGCCGAAGATCGCGATCCGCAGCGGCCACACGACGACGAGCGCGAGCACGAACGGCGCGGTCGAGAGGCCGACGATCTGGCGCGCGGTGCGGTAGCGCGACGGCGAGCCGAGGCTGCGCAGACCCAGCAACAGGGCGGCGCCGCCCAGCCAGTAGTTCTGGAGCGCGACGAGCACGCCTGCGAAGAACGCCTCGACGGCGATCAGCAGCCAGTCGAACTCCGGGTTGTCGAAGAGTCGTCCTGCCGTGGCAGTCGAGAGGAACATCGCCGTGCCCGCGAGGATCGTGAGCGCGACCATCGGCTCGGAGAGCGCCTCGGCCTGCTCGTCGGACGAGTCGCGCAGCTCGGCGAAGACCTCTCCCGGCCGAACGAGGATCAGCGGCAGCCGCCGCCACCAACCCCGCTCGAGCGCCTTGATCTCCTCCGCCCGTGACACCGTCACAGAGGCCAAGTTACAAGTTGTTACTTGGCAGGATTGGATCGTGGAGACCGCCGTCGTGATTGTCTTTCCCCAGTTCTCGCCCATCGTGGACGATTGGCGCGAGCGAACGAGCGCTGACCGCACGTCGATCGGCGTTCCTCCGCACGTGACGCTGCTTCATCCGTTCGTGCCGGCCGAGGCTGTCGAGGACGCGCTCGACGGTTTGCGGGAGCTCTTCGCCGCCACTCCGGCGTTCGACGTCGCGTTCCGCGAGCTGCGGCGCTGGCCCGAGATGGCCTACCTCGCGCCGGAGCCTCCCGAGCCGTTCGCCCGGCTGACCGAGGCCATCGTCGAGCGCTGGCCCGATTACCCGCCGTACGAGGGCATCCACGAGATTGTGATCCCGCATTTGACCGTGGCCTACGGCGACGACGCCCTGCTCGCGGACGTCGAGGCCGACGTGACGCCAAAGCTGCCGGTCGAGGCGCACGTGACCGAGGCGGTGTTACTCGAGGAGCTCGAGGCCGATTTCGAACGCTGGGGCGAGCGCGCTCGCTTTGCCCTCAGGTCGGAATCGCGCTGAGAAGGTCCCACGTGCCCGGCACGCCCTTGAGCTCGTGCGTTCCTCGCTCGACGAACTCGATCCCCGAGCCGGCAACGAGATCCCTCACGGTCGTCGTCACCAAGACCTCGCTCGGGGCTGCCACGGCGGCCACGCGGGCTCCGACGTGGACGGAGATGCCACCGATGCCCTGCTCGAGGAGCTCGACCTCGCCGGAGTGGAGCCCGCCCGGATCTCGAGCCCTTCTTGCGCGGCGGACGCGACGATCGCCTGTGCGCAGCGAATCGCACGCGCCGGGCCGTCGAACGTCGTCAGGAAGCCGTCACCCGCGCGATCGATCTCGCGCCCCCGGTATTCGTCGATGTGGCGACGCACGAGAGCGTTGTGCCGCTCCAGGAGCTCGCGCCAGCGCTTGTCCCCGAGCTCGGCGGCGCGCTTCGTGGAGTCGACGATGTCGGTGAAGAGGACGGTGAGCAGGACACGGTCCGGCTCCCGGACCGGCGCCGCGCCGGTGACGAACTTGCCCACTTCGGCGACGATGCTGT
This sequence comes from uncultured Actinomycetes bacterium, assembly GCA_963830835.1. Taxonomy (GTDB): domain Bacteria; phylum Actinomycetota; class Thermoleophilia; order Gaiellales; family Gaiellaceae; genus PALSA-612. The sequence goes on from CAWHNJ010000012.1 coordinate 84,135, forward strand.
CCTGATCGCCGACCCACGGCAGGTAGTCGCGGCCTGGCACGGTCACGAGCTTCGCGCCCGGGATCCGCTCGGCGGTGTAGCGTGCCTCCTCGAGCGGCGGCATGTCGACCGGGCCCTTCGGCAGGCGCGCGTCGGTGCGGCCAAGAAGAGCGTCGGCACGTGTATGAGCGGTAGCACCTCCCGCGCATCCATCAGGGACTGCATCCGCATGAAGCCCGGGTTGCCGGGCTCGCCGCTGTGCGCATCATCCTCGCCGCCCAGTCCGACGAACTGCCTGTCGTCCGCCGCGCTCGGAGCGAGGCGCGCCACCCACGAGTCGGCGAACTCGTCCGTGCCCCATTCGGCCGTCGCCTCCCGCCAGGCCCGTAGTTCCTCCTCGGTGGGGCCCCACGGAAAATCGTCCGTCCTGAGACCGGCCTTGACCGTCGGGGCGTACAGGACGAGGTGCGTCACGCGCTCGGGATGCGAGGCCGCGAAGAACAATGTGATCGGGCAGCCGTAGCCTTGGCCGAGCACGGCAGCGCGGTCGCTGCCGGCCGCGTCGAGCACCGCGCGGACGTCGTCCATGCGCTCCTCGAGGTTCGGCATGTTCTCCGCCGCCACGGGGTCCGAGAGGCCGATGCCCCGCTTATCGAACACGATCAGCCGGGAAAACGACGCGAGACGGCGCAGGAAGTGCGCTACCGACGGCTCCTCCCAGTACATGTCGAGGTGCGAGATCCAGCCGGGCACGTACACGAGGTCGGGCGGCCCTTCGCCGATCACCTGGTACGCGATGTGGTACTCGCCGCTCCGAGCGTACTTCGTCGCCGGCCGGTCCATCCGTTCGGCGATCGTAGTAGCTAGGCGGCTGCGACCGCGAGCGCCGGCAGTAGCTCGCGGAGATACGCGCCCGTGTACGAATCCTCGACCTCCGCGACCTCTTCCGGCGTCCCGGTCGCGATCACCTCGCCGCCGGCGTCGCCGCCCTCCGGGCCGAGGTCGACGAGCCAGTCGGCCTGCTTGATGACGTCGAGGTTGTGCTCGATCACGAGCACCGTGTTGCCTGCGTCGACGAGCCGCTGGAGCACCTCCAGGAGCTTCTCGATGTCGGCGAAGTGGAGGCCCGTCGTCGGCTCGTCGAGGATGTAGAGCGTCCGGCCGGTCGCCACCTTCGAGAGCTCCTTCGCGAGCTTCACGCGCTGCGCCTCGCCGCCCGAGAGCGTCGTCGCCGGCTGGCCGAGCTTGACGTAGTCGAGCCCGACGTCGTGCAGCGTCTGGAGCTTCCGCCGGATCTTCGGGATCTTCGCGAAGAACTCGAGCGCCTCCTCGACCGACATCTCGAGCACGTCGGCGATCGCCTTGCCCTTGAAGCGCACCTCGAGCGTCTCGCGGTTGTAGCGCCGTCCGTGGCACGTCTCGCACGGAACGTAGACGTCGGGCAGAAAGTGCATCTCGATCTTGATCTGACCGTCGCCCTTGCACGTCTCGCAGCGCCCGCCGCGCACGTTGAACGAGAAGCGGCCGGGCTTGTAGCCGCGTACCTTCGCCTCTGGCGTCAGCGAGTAGAGCTCGCGGATCGGGGTGAACAGGTCCGTGTACGTGGCCGGGTTCGAGCGCGGCGTGCGGCCGATCGGCGACTGGTCGATGTCGATCACCTTGTCGAAGCAGTCGATGCCCTCCACCGAGTCGTGGTCGCCGGGCTTGATGCGCATCCGGTGCAGACGGTTGGCGAGCGCCTTGTAGACGATCTCGTTCACGAGGGTCGACTTGCCCGAGCCGGAGACGCCCGTGACCGCGACGAGCTTGCCGACCGGGAACTCGACGTCGATGTCCTTGAGGTTGTGCATGCGCGCTCCGCGCACCGTGAACGTGCCGTTGTCGAGCGGCCGCCGCTCGGGCACGGCGATCTCGCGCGCGCCCGACCAGGAACTGGCCCGTCACGGACGACGCCACGCGCTCCACCTTCTTCGCCGGCCCTTCCGCGACGACGTGGCCGCCGTGCTCGCCCGCGCCGGGCCCCATGTCCACGAGCCAGTCGGCCGACCGCATCATCTGCTCGTCGTGCTCGACGACGAGCACGGTGTTGCCAAGGTCGCGCAGCCGCTCGAGCGTGCCGATGAGCCTGCCGTTGTCGCGCTGGTGGAGGCCGATCGACGGCTCGTCGAGGATGTAGAGCACGCCGACGAGCTGTGACCCGATCTGCGTCGCGAGCCGCAGGCGCTGTGCCTCGCCTCCCGACAGGGTCGACGCCGCGCGGTCGAGCGTGAGGTAGCCGACGCCGACGTCCGCGAGGAACGTCAGCCGCTCGCGGATCTCCTTGACGATGCGCGCGCCGATCAGCCGCTCGACCTCGGTCAGGTCGAGCGCGTCGAGGAACTCGAGCGACGCCGACACGGACAGCTTCGTCAGCTCGTGGATGTTGCGGCCTCCGACCGTCACGGCCAGCACCTCGGGCTTGAGCCGCGCGCCGCCGCAGGCCGGGCAGGCGCGGAAGCTCATGTACTCCTCGATCCGCTCGCGGATCTGGCCGGAGTCGGTCTCGCGGTAGCGTCGCTCGAGGCTCTTGGTGATCCCCTCGAACGAGAGCATGTACGAGCGCTTGCGGCCCATGCGGTTGCGGTACTGGACGTACACGCGCTCGCCGCCCGTGCCGTCGAGGAAGAGATCGCGCTGCTCCTGCGGCAGCTCCGCCCACGGCGTCTCGAGGTCGACCTCCCAGCGATCGGCAATGCCCTGGATCACCGACTCGTAGAAGTTCGAGTTCATGACCGACCACGGCACGAGGGCCCCCTCGCCGATCGCGAGCGAGGGATCGGGAACGACGAGGTCGGGATCGACCTCCAGCTGCGCGCCGAGGCCGGTGCACCGCGGGCAGGCGCCGTGCGGGGAGTTGAAGGAGAAGATGCGCGGCTCGAGCTCGGCGAGCGAGACGCCGTGCTCGGGGCAGGCGAAGTTCTCGCTGAAGAGCATCGTCTCGTTCCGTGTCGAGGACGTCGATCGCGACCAGCCCGGCGGCGAGCCCGGCCGCCGTCTCGATCGACTGCGCCAGCCGCTGGCGGAGGTCGGCCTTCATCGCCAGCCGGTCGACCACCACCTCGATCGTGTGCTTGCGCTTCTTGTCGAGGACGATCTCCTCCTCGAGCAGCCGCTGCTCGCCGTCCACCTTGACGCGCGTGAAGCCGTCGGCGCGCAGCTCCTCGAGCACGTCCTTGAACTCGCCCTTGCGGTCGCGCACGACCGGCGCGTTGACCGTGAACTTCGTCCCCTCGGGCAGCTGCAGCACCTGGTCGACGATCGACTCCTGCGACTGGCCGGCGATCGGGCGGCCGCAGACCGGGCAGTGCGGCCGGCCGACGCGCGCGTAGAGCAGGCGCAGGTAGTCGTAGATCTCCGTCACCGTGCCGACGGTCGAGCGCGGGTTGCGCGACGTCGTCTTCTGGTCGATGGAGATGGCCGGCGAGAGGCCGTCGATCGAGTCGACGTCGGGCTTCTCCATCATCTGCAGGAACTGCCGCGCGTAGGCGGAGAGCGACTCGACGTAGCGGCGCTGCCCCTCGGCGTAGATCGTGTCGAAGGCCAGGCTCGACTTGCCGGAGCCGGACAGCCCGGTGATCGTGATCAGCTTGTTCCGCGGCAGGCGGACAGTGATGTCCTTGAGGTTGTGCTCGCGGGCGCCGTGAACGACGAGCTCTTCTTGAGCCATAACCGATCGATTCTAACGAGCCGAATCGGACGGGAACGTGCGTTCGCTCGGCTAGTTCGCCAGCCGCTCCACGAGGTCGCGAGCCTGGCGTGCACATGGCACGTGCTCGACCTCCAGCGGCCCCGCGTGCAGCGTGCCGTAACCCAGCAGCCTCCCCAGCAGCGACTGCTCGAGCGTGATCGAGCGCAGCCCTTTGAGGCGCACGGCGGAGGCCCGCTTCCGGGCGACGCCCTGCACGAGGAAGACCTTCTCCGTCGTGACGACAAAGCGGGTCCGGTCCCAGCGCCAGACCGCGGCGAAGGCGTTGACCGCCCCGATGCCGATCACGAGCGGCGCGAGGACGGGCACGGGCCACGGCATGGCCAGCAGAAAGAGCCCGGCGATCGCCAGCGCCGCCGACCACAGGAACGGCCGCATGAGCACGACGCCGTGCCGGCGCACGTCGAAGAAGACCCGCTCGTCGGCAGCAGCATGCATGTTCGGCGGCTTCGCCGGGCGCGGCCGCTCTCCTCTAGCGCTCGACATGCTTGCAACTCCCGAGCGCTCTCGTGGTGCGAGACGTGCCCGGCGGCGCGGAGTGGCTCGACCGGCTGCCGCGGCTCGTCCGAGGAGTGCGCCGAGCTCTGGCGGCTCGAGCTCGGCCCTCCCTTCGGGGCGGCAACGTGTCGCTCGTCGCTACCCGCGGGCGACGCGGTCCTCAAGATCGACTGCCCGCGACGAGGAATCGGAGCACGAGGCGGACGCGCTTGCGCGTCTGGGACGGCGACGGGGCAGTCCGGCTGCTGGCGACGACCCCGAGCGCCACGCGCTGCTGCTCGAGCGCTGCCGTCCGGGGACGCCGCTCTCGGAGCTCGATGACGAGCGGCCGGAGACGTCGTCGCCAGCCTCCTGCCGAGACTCTGGGAGCCGCCGCCGCCCGAGCTCCGTTCAGGCTACTCGCAAACGAAGCCGGGCGCTGGGCGGACGAGCTACCCGGCCAGTGGGAGCAGCTCGGCCGGCCGTTCGACCACTCGCTCCTCGACGCCGCGGTCGCGGCTGCGCGAGCTCGGCCCGACGCAGGGCTCGCTCGTGGTCGCGAACGAGGACTTCCACGCCGGCAACGTCCTCCGCAGCAGCGGGAGCCATGGCTCGTCATCGATCCCAAGCCGATCGCGGCCGAGCGTGAATTCACGCCGCGTCGATGGTTCGCGACCGGAAGCGAGGAGGTGCTCGCCGGCCCGCGGCCGCTGCGCCGGTTCCGCGCCGGCTCGACCGCCTGTCGCTCGGATCTCGGGCTCGACCGGGAACGGTCCGCGGCTGGGCCGTCGCCCACGCCCTCGCCTGGGGCTGTCGAGCCAAGCGCACAGCTCCCGCCGCATGCGGCGTGGCCGACTGCTCGCCGAGGCCTAGCTACGGGTACGGATCAGGCGGCGGCGGCTCGCCGGAGGGGGAGGAGGAGGCGGCGGCGGTGGCCCTGAGTCGTCCGACGCCGTCTTCTTCGCCTTGACCTGACCGCGGATCTCGCCGGCCGGGTTCTTGGCCGTGTGGACGTTGACGTATGTCCGGCCCAGCCCGAATCGTGTTCAGTTGAGCGTGGCTGATGGTGGCGGCTCCCCGCTTTCCGTTCGGACACGGTCCGCAGAGGGGGACCATGACGTTCCCTGCCTTGCCGAGCCTGCCGATGTGGATGTGCGCGGCCACCGCCCGGCCGGTCAGCTTCGAATAGGTCAAGCGCCACGTGAGACGGGCCTTGTCGCCCGCCAGCTCGACTGCGTGCCGGTGAACGTGCCTTTCGCACCCGGACGCACGCCCGTCGGCTTGGGCACCTCGGCGCTGGCATTGAGAGTCGTGTTGAGCTTGAACGTGTCCTTCTGGCCCGCAGCGACTATCAAGCCCGCGAAGGTCATCGCGAGTGCGAGAGCAGCAGTGACGACCAGTGTTGGGCGCATGACCGAATTCCTTTCGTCGCGGACCTTAGTTCTACGATCTCGACAACCGAACGGTTTTGAGAGGATGGGTTATGCGTTGCGGCGGCGGCCGAAGACGATGCCGCCGATCGTGAAGCCGAGACCGAACGTTCCGAGGGCGAAGGCACCGACGGCGATCACCTTGCGCCAGCGGGACAGCCGCTGCCAGTGGCCGAGCGCAGCCTCCTCCTCCGTCGTCAGCGGCTCCCCGCGCCGTTGCTTGCGCATCGCGCCGCCGGCACGCAGACCGAGGTAGAGATCGTCGAAGAGCTCGGTCGACTCGGTCGACTCGTCCGCCACGCGGCCAGTGTATAGCCTGCCTCGGCTGTGGCCGCACGCCTGATTCACGTCTCCGACATCCACGTCGGGGCACGTGAGCAGCCCCTCGTCGAGAGCGCCCTGCGAGCCCTTGTCGACCGAGTCGAGCCCGAGCTCGTGATCGCGACCGGGGACCTCACGCACCGCGGGCGGCGCGACCAGCACGAGCGTGCGCCGAGCTCTTGCGAAGCCTGCCGGCGCCCGTCCTGGCCGTGCCGGGCAACCACGACATCCCGCTCTGGCCACCCCGCCGCTTCACGCAACCGTGGCGCGAGTTCGAGCGGCAATGGGAGACGACCGAGCCGGTGCATTCGGACGGAGGGCTGCACGTGGTCGGCGTGAACTCGGTGCGCCCGTGGAGGCACCAATCCGGCGGCCTCCGGTCAGGCGCAGTGGAGCGCGCCGCGCAGCAACTCGGATCGGCCGCCGCCGGCGCGCTGCGTGTCGTTTGCCTTCACCATCAGCTCGCGAACGCGCCCTGGCGAACACGCAAGCGCCCGCTCGCTCGTCGAGGCCGAGTCCTCGAGCAGCTCGCGGCCGCCGGCGCCGAGCTCGTCCTCTCGGGCCACGTCCACCAGGCCGGTGCCGCCGAGCGGCGCGAGTTCGAGGTGCTCGACGGAGAGCGTTCCATCGTGGTGGTGACCGCGCCGGGGCTCGCCCGACCTCGGCCCCACCGACTCGGCGAGGCGCAGGGTGCGCACGTGATCTCGGCCGACGAGACATCCATCGCCGTCGAGACGGTCGTCCTCGACGGCGACGCCTTCGCGCCGGTTGCCGAGCGCCGTTTCCCGCGCGCTACGCGCTGACAGCGGCGCCGAAACGCTTCCGCGCCAGCTCACGCTTCTTCGCAGCTTCGGCCTCGCGGTTCCTCGGCGGGGCCGAGGTGACGAGGGCGTCGAGCAGCCGCGAGGTGGCGGCCGCCACCTCGTCGACGGCCCGCTCGAACGCAGCCTCGTTGGCCTTCGACGGCTTCGTCGACCCCGAGATCTTGCGGACGTACTGGAGCGCCGCGTCCCTCACCTCTTCCTTGGTCGCCGGCGGCTCGTAGTTGTGCAGCGTGTGGATGTTCCGGCACATATGCATTCCTCCTAGCGTGTTGCCCTGGCGGGAGTCAGCAGCTCCCGCCGCAGGTCCTTGATCTCGTCGCGGAGCTTCGCCGCGTACTCGAAGCGCAGCTCCTCGGCGGCGAGGAACATCTCCTCCTCCAGCTCGATGACGAGCTTCTCGAGCTCCTCGCGGCCCAGCTCCTCCACCTTGCGGCCGCCGCGCCGCCGCCGCCCCGGCACCGTCGGCGACTCGAGCGAGAGGAACTCGGCGATGTCGGAGACGCCCTTCACGATCGTCTCCGGCGTGATGCCGTGCTCCTCGTTGTACGCGACCTGCTTCGCGCGCCGCCGGTCCGTCTCCTCGAGGGCGCCGGCGATCGCCTCCGTCATCTTGTCGGCGTAGAGGACGACCGTGCCGTTGATGTTGCGCGCCGCGCGGCCGATCGTCTGCACGAGCGCCGTCTTGCCGCGCAGGAAGCCCTCCTTGTCGGCATCGAGGATGGCGATGAACGACACCTCGGGCAGGTCGAGCCCTTCGCGCAGGAGGTTGACGCCGACGAGCACGTCGTACTCGCCGAGCCGCAGCTCGCGGATGATGGAGATGCGCTCGAGCGTGTCGATCTCCGAGTGGAGATACCGCGCGCGGACGCCCGCCTCGAGCAGGTAGTCGGTGAGGTCCTCGGCCATCTTCTTCGTCAGCGTCGTGACGAGGACGCGCTCGCCCGCCTCTTCGCGCCGCCGGATCTCGTTCAGCAGGTCGTCGATCTGGTTCTTCGTCGGCCGCACCTCGACCTCGGGGTCGACGACGAAGGTCGGCCGGATCAGCTGCTCGGCGACCACCGACGAGTTGCGAAGCTCGTACGCCCCGGGCGTCGCCGACACGAACACGAGCTGCGGCACCTTGTCGAGGAACTCGTCGAAGCGCAGCGGCCGGTTGTCGATGGCCGACGGCAGCCGGAAGCCGTAGTCGACGAGCGTCTGCTTGCGCGACCGGTCGCCCTCCGACATGCCGCCGATCTGCGGGATCGTCTGGTGCGACTCGTCGACGAAGCACGACGAAGTCGTCCGGGAAGTAGTCGATGAGCGTGAAGGGATGCGAGCCCTCCGGCCGCCCTTCGAGGTGGCGCGAGTAGTTCTCGATGCCCGAGCAGAAGCCGAGCTCCTTCAGCATCTCGAGGTCGTACTCCGTGCGCTGGCGCAGCCGGTGCGCTTCGAGCATCTTCCCCTCGCGCGTCGAACTTCGCCACCTGCTCCTCCAGCTCGGCGCGGATGTCGTCGACGGCCCGCTCGATCGAGGGCGTCGACGTGACGTACTCCGTCGCCGGCCAGATGACGAGGTTCTCGAGCGGCGCCATCACCTCGCCCGTGAGCGGGTCGAAGTGCGTGATCGACTCCACGTCGTCGCCGAAGAACGAGATGCGATGCGCGGTCTCCGCGTTGGCGGGCTGCACCTCCATCACGTCGCCCTTCACGCGGAAGCGGCCGCGGCCCAGCACCGAGTCGTTGCGCACGTACTGGCTCTCGATGAGCTTGCGCAGCGCCGCGTCGCGATCGTGCGTCTCCCCCACCTCGAGGATCAGCACCCGCTCCTTCCACTCCTCGGGCGAGCCGATGCCGTAGATGCACGAGACGGAGGCGACGATGACGACGTCGCGCCGCGTCATCAGCGCGGACGTGGCGGCGAGCCGCAGGCGCGCAGATGTCGTCGTTCTGGGACGAGTCCTTCTCGATGTAGAGGTCGGCCTGGGGCACGTACGCCTCGGGCTGGTAGTAGTCGTAGTACGAGACGAAGTACTCGACGGCGTTCTCGGGGAAGAACTCGCGGAACTCGTTGCAGAGCTGCGCCGCGAGCGTCTTGTTGTGGGCGATGATCAGCGCCGGCTTGCCGACCTGCTCGATCGTCCACGCCATCGTCGCCGTCTTGCCCGTGCCGGTGGCGCCCAGCAGCGTCTGGAAGCGGTTTCCCGCGTTGATCGAGCCCCGCCAGCTGCTCGATCGCGTCCGGCTGGTCGCCGGTCGGGCGATACGCGTCTGACGTGCGCAACTCGGCCACGCTCGAAGCGTAGCCACGACGGGGGTAGTCCCCTTCCGCGCTCGCCGCTAGGCTCGAGAGGATGGAGGTCGTTCCGGCCACCGGGGACCGTTACGAAGACGTCCTGAAGATCCTCGACAACCACCGAATGGCCTGCCTGTGCCAGTACTGGCGGATGTCGTCCGGGGACTACAGCCGGTCTTCGAAAGCGTCCCGGCTCGCCGCTCTGAGAGCGCAGATGGACGAGATGCCGCCACCTGGGATGGTGGCCTACGTGGACGGTGAGCCTGCCGGTTGGCTCGGCTTCGGAGTGCGGCAGCGCGTGGAACGCCTCGTCCGCTCCCGGACGATCCCCGCCGTCGACGACCTCCCCGTGTGGGCCGTGTACTGCTTCACGGTGCGGGTAGGTTTCCGGCGCCGGGGAGTCGCTCGGGCACTTCTGGACGGGCTCATCGAGTACGCGCGCGCGCAGGGTGCGCCGGCGCTCGAGGCTTACCCGGTAGAAACGGAGGGCGCCCGCATCCACGGTACGGCCGCATACGTCGGCGTCGCGAGCATGTTTGAGGCGGCTGGGTTTCGGCGAGTGCTCCAGACGGCGGCCCGCAGCGACCACCGTCCCCGCTGGCTCATGCGACGCGAGCTGTAGCCGTCTAGGCCTCGAGTACCGGCTCGGGCGTCCGCAGGTGCCGGAGGACGACGGCGACGAAGACGAGCGAGGCGACCGTGAAGCCCGCTGCGACGGTGTAGAAGACCGTCGACGTCCCGACCCGGTCGATCACCTGTCCGGCGAGCAGGAACCCGGCGGGCGCGGCGATCGTGTTGAGCGCGATGATCGCCGTCATCGCCTTCGGCCGGATCTCGGGCGTCATCCGGGAGGTGAGCGTGCCCATGACGGGCCCGTTGACGAGCGGCGTGAACAGCACGGCCGAGAACAGCGCGAGCGTGAACACCCACGTCGGCAGGTCCAGGCCCAGCAGCCACAAGGGCAGCGTCACGCCGAGGATCGCGCCGGCCGCGAGCCGCAGCGGCTGGGTCTTGGGGATGACCATGACCGCGATGATCGTCCCGATCAGCGCCCCCGCGCCGAGCGCGCTGTAGAACAGCCCCGCGATCCTCGGACTGTCCGAAGTCGAGGTAGGCGTGTGCAGGGAGCGCTGCGGAGAGCGCCGAGCTGAAGAAGCCGAAGACGACGATCACGAGCACGAGCGCGCCCATGAAGGAGTCTCGCGCCACGAAGCGCAGGCCCTCGAGCAGCCCACCGCCGGCCTCCTGGTCGATCGGCTTCGGCCTCGGCACGAAGAGGAGCACGAGCAGGAACGCGACGAGGTAGGTGGCGGCGTCGATGTAGAGGACGTTCGGCGCGCCGAGGAACGGGATGAGGATGCCGGCGAGCGCAGGTCCGACCAGCGCGGCGGCCGCCGTCCCGCCCTCGATCAGGCTGTTCGCCTGCGACATCGTCGTCACGTCCTCGCCGACGAGCTCGGGCAGGATCACGCGCTGCGAGGCTGCATACGGCGGCATGAAGGCGCCGATCGCCGCGACGATCGCGAGCAGCAGGCCGAACGACAGGACGCCGGCCGAGTAGAGCAGCGGCAGCGCCATGATGAGCGGCGCGCGCGCGAAGTCGCACGCGAGCATCGCCGTGCGCGAGCCGAGGCGCTGCACGAGCGTCCCGCTGGGAACGCCGAGGATCGCCATCGGCAGGATCTGGACGGCGAGGACGACGCTCATCTTCGCCGCCGAGCCCGTGGTCACGAGCACGAACCACGGCAGGGCCAGGTACGTCATCCGCGAGCCGAGCGTCGAGATCAGCTCGGCGACGACGAGCGCTCCGACCGCCCGCTTGTTCACGTGTCTCCATCGCTGGCAATAATATAAAACGTCTGTACGGTTTTGTAAAGTACGAATATGCCGAAGGTCTCCGAAGAGCACAAAGAGCGCCGCCGCGAGCAGATCCTCGACGGCGCTCGCCGCTGCTTCGCTCGACACGGCTACGAGGGTGCGACCGTCGCGCGGCTGGAGGAGGAGACGGGCCTGTCGCGCGGCGCGATCTTCAACTACTTCCCCAACAAGGCCGCCCTCTTCGTCGAGCTCGCGGTCGAGACGTCACGGCGGCTCACCGACGTCTGGCTGAACGAGGGCTTTCGCGCCGTCCTGGACGCAATCGCCGCCGAGGACCCGGACTGGCTCTCCGTCCAGTTCGAAGCGGTTCGGCGCCTACGAACCGACGAGGCGTTCAAGCGGCTCGTTGCAGAGCGAGAAGCCGAGCTGACGCCCGAGATCGAAGAACGGCGCGAGCGCCTCCGGTCGCACGTACGTCAGGATGTCCCGGTCGATGCCGTGGGCTTCTTCCTCTCGCTCGTCGCCAACGGGCTCGCGCTGCGCATCTCGCAGGGCGACGCTCTCCCGGATCTCGATGTGATCGCGAAGCTCGTGGACGAAGGCGTCGCGCCGCGCTAGCGGCTAGTCCAACCCGTAGCGCTCGCGTTCCTCGTCAGTCAGCCTGCGGCCGCTCGCCGCCAACTGCGCCCTCGCGAGGTCGAGCAGGGCATCGAGGTCGCCGCAGAGCCTGCACTCAGCTCGCCGGACCGTGCCGTCGAGCGACGACGCCACGATGTCACGGCCCGTCGGGTCGAACGCGGCGCTCGACAGCAGTCCACCTTTGAGCGTGCCGAACCCGTAGGGGAGGACCGGGTCGCGCACGCCCGGCCGCCAGAGCCCGACGGTGACCGGCCCCGCCGTCACGATCCACCGGCCGTCGGGGCTGAAGTTTGCGTCGATGACGCGCCCGTAGTGCCACCGGAGCACCTGCTTCGACTCACCGGTCTCGGCGTCCCAGAGACGCCCTGTGTGGTCAAGGCTCGCCGTAAGCACGGAGCGGCCGTCAGGGCTGAACGCGACGGACGTGAGCTCTTTGCGGCCCTCCAGCACGAGGAGCGACTCTCCGGTGACGGCGTCCCAGATCCGGGCCGTCTTGTCGTTTGAAGCGGTCGCCAGCCGCTGCCCATCGGAGCTGAACGCAATGTCGGTGATCGGCTCCTTGTGCCCCGCCAACTCCTGAAGCACCCGTCCCTCCGCCGACCAGATGCGCGCAACGCCCTCCACGCCGCCGGCGGCGACCTTGGAGCCGTCGGGCAACACCGCGACGGCGGACGCTCCCGGGAGAGCCAGCTCGACGCGCTTGCCTCCGGGACGGATAGCCGTTAAGCCGCGCCGGGAGGCGATCGCGAGCGTCTTGCCGTCTGTGCTCGCCGCGACTGCTCTTACGGCCCCTCTCACACCGAACGTGCGCATCGGTCGTCCGTCTGACGCACGCACGAGGCGAGCCCGGCTACCGGGCCCTGCTATGAAGATCGCCGGCCGACCCGCATAGGTGGCGCCCAGTACCGGGCCTCGCGCGTGCGACACGACCTCGAGCTGTGGCTGCGCCCTCGGATCCCAGAGACGCGCCGTGCCGTCGCCGCTCGCGGTGAGCACGGACGAGCCGTCTGGGCTGAAGGAGACATCGCCAACCACGTCCTGGTGGCCGAACAGCCACGCCCGCTCGATTCCGCTGTCCGCCTTGGACACGCGCGCGGAGCGATCGTCGCTGCCGGTGACGACGAAGTTCCCGTCGGGGCTGAAGGCAACGGAGTTGACGATGCCCTTGTGCCCGACGAGCGAGGACTCGGACGCACCTGTGCGCACGTTCCAGATGCGACCGGTTCCGTCGGCGCTTGCCGTGGCGATCCGAGCTCCTCCGGGGCTGAACTCGGCGTCGAGAACCGCACCGCGGTGGGCCTTTAGCTCGTGAAGAAGCGTGCCGTTGCGAAGGCGCCAGATGCGTGCAGTCTTGTTCCTGCCGGTCGTGACCAGGAGGCGCGCAGCATCGCTGAACTCGGCGCTCGTGACGACCCCGCCCTGGTCGAAGCTTGCGACGAGCTGTCCGTCGGAGGAGTCGTACACCCGAGCGACTTGGTCGTTGCTGACAACCACGAATCGCCGGCCGTCGGCGTTGAACGCGACGGCCTTCACGGGCTTGGGCAAGCGAATCTCGGCGACCCGGGTGGCATCCGGGAGCCAGAGGGACACGGTTCGGCCCCCACCGGTGACCACGCGCGTTGCAGATGGATCTATTGCGACGCTGCGCACCGGAGCACCATGCGGGAACGAGCGCCTCATCTCGCCGGTTCGTGAGTCCCACAGCCGAGCGGAGCCATCCTGCCCCGCGGTGACGACGTATCGACCTGCGTTCTCGAAAGCAGCGTCGAGCACGGGAGCTCCGTGCTCCAGCTCCTGCAGAAGCTTGTGCGTAGCCGTGTCATAGATCCGCGCGTAGCCGTCCTGGCTGGCGGCGACGATACGCGTGCCGTCGAGGCTGAATCGCGCATTCGTGACTGGGCCGTCTGCGCGGAGCGCGGCCCTTTGGCGGTCGGCCAAGTATGCCGTCGTGAGCACCTGCTCCAAGTCACCGCCACGGTCTAGTCCGGCTGCCTCTGTTGCCAGTGCGAGACTGAGCGAAGGATCGCTGCCGAGCGCGGACAGGGCCGAGGCGGTGAGCAGGCGTGCCTTCGCCTGGCGCGCCTGCGTCCGCGCCTCGGCGCGCTGTGTGACTGCGTAGGCCGTCACGCCGGCCATCACTGCGAGCAACACACCGCCGACCCCGACCAAGGCGAGTAGGCGCCGATGGCGTCCTGAGGCTCGCTCGCGTTCCGCAGCCAGCTCGCGTTCGATCTCGTGAGCGGTGCGCCAGGCCAGTACCGCTTCGCCCAGCACGTCGTGGTAGATCTCGTAGCGTGGCGTGCCGCCGTCCGGTGCGACGGGACGGAGGATGCGCTCGCGCACGAGCTCCGAGAGCACCGGCTGGAGCTCTCCATCGACGGCTCCGGCGTACCGCGCGAGGTCCGGTTCCGCATGGGCGATCTTTGTCCCGGACGGAGTCACCAGCTGATTGAAGATCGACGAGGCGAGATCGCGTTGCTCATGTGTGAGCGACGCAAGAGCGCGGTCGAGGTGCGTGCGAACAATCCGCTCCGCCCCTCCCAGCTCGTCGAGCGTCGCACGGCGCAACGTGCGCGACCCTGCCTGGCGCTCGGCGTCCCAAAGCCGTTCCATGACGAGCTGGAGAAACGGCGTCTCGATCCGGCCGTCGCCGTTGTCATCGGCATCGCTGATGGCACCTCGGCCGACGTCCCCGAGCGCCACCCTTCCCGCGGTCACCTGATCGAGTACAGCCTCGACGAGCTCTGGCTCGACCGAGACCTGGGCGTCCGAATCGGCAATCGCGTTGTATCGCTCGACGGGACCCACGATCGCCTCACGCCCTGCCGCGCGGTCAAGATGATCGAGGCGGAGGTAATTGCCGAAGAGGCCGGGGATGCTGGCCTTGAAGCGATCGAGACGGGCCAGCGAGTCCTCGCGTAGGGCGACGAGGAAGCTCGCCCGGAGTCCCGGACGGCGGATCGCCTCGGGAAACTGCTCCAGAAACGTTCCCGCGCCCTCCTCGTCCTCGTGATAGAGGAAGTACTCCTCGAAACCGTCGAGCACGACGAACACGTCTCCTCCCAGCTGCGCCGCGCCCGCTTCGAGCGTGTCCGCGAGGCTGCGCGTCGCGTGGGCGCCGGCTGCTTCCGACACGGCGGCGATCAGCCCAGCCGCCGGATCGTCCTTCCAGTTGTCGAAGAGGACGACTGCATGGGCGCCCGCTCGTCGCCGGAGCTCGTGAGCCACACCCGCACGCAGAACTGAGCTCTTGCCCACGCCCGTCTCGCCGTAGAGCACCGTCAGCCTCGAGGCCATGAGGTTGGCGCAGATGACCGTCGTCTCGCGCTCACGGCCGAAGAAGAACGCCTGGTCGTGCTCGGAGTCCTCGAACGGCGCGAGGCCCTTGAATGGCGAAGTCGTCAACGCGCCGCCTCCGCAAGTCTCTCGCCCAGCCGCGTCACGTACTCCTCGAGCGGCAGTTCGAAGACGTCAACTCCACGCCGACGCCACAGCTCACGCTCCTGGGGCGTTGCCTCCGCCTCCACGGCCCACGACCTGTAGGCGACGGTCTCCCGCCCCCAGATGCGGTGGAGGAAGACGCGCAGTCCCCAATCGCGAAGCGTGTAGCCGAGGAACAGGAAGTGGCTGCGGCGGAGCCTGGCGACGAGCGTCACGGGCACGAGGCTCGCGACGTCCGCCTGCGCGAGATAGTCGATGTGATCGTCCTCGGTCACCGCAAAGCTCTCCCAGCGGCGGTCGGGCTGGCGATCGACCTGCCCGAGCAGCCGCAGGATGACCGCGCGTTCGTCGAGTGGAATTCCCGTATACGCGTTCGGTATCTCGACGACGGTCGCTTCGTCGCCTGACAGATGGAGAAAGCGACCCTGGTGCCGTCCGCGCGCGATGTACGAGACGACATCCGTGTCGACGGCCGCCTCCGCGAATGCATGCTCGAGCGCGAGGTCGAGATTCGTCGTCACCACGAGCGGGCTCGGGCCACCGCGCTCCCGCATCAGCCGCGCGACGCCCGCCAGCGCATGATGCACCGGGCCCGGCTCGAAGTCACGATTGAGAAGATCGTGCAGCTCGTCGTAGAGGGGCCCGACGCCCCTCATGAGCTCGACGTACTGCGACACGCGGGCGAGATCGCGGTGCTCTGGGGGCGAGCCGAACGCATCCGCGAGGTACGCGGCGATCTCGTCGAGCCCGGGGATGGAGCGCTGGCCGTTCGCAAACTGGTTTGCCTCTGCGCCGACGACCGCCACGACTTTCCCGGCGAGCATGGCTTCGGCGATTTCGGCGAAGTGATCCGCCAGGGGCGACTCTGACCTCGTCGGCGTGAGCACCGACTCCTGGCGAAGGATCGACGCGTACAGCTGCTGAAGTTTCGGACCGGGATCGAGCCCGAGCTCGTCGGACAACGTCTTGCGCGCGTCGTGGTAGACGTCGAGAGCCTCCGCCTGGCGCCCAGAGCGGTACAGAGCGAGCATCAGCTGGGCGCGCGGCCGCTCCCGCGAGGGAAGTGCGGCAACGAGCGCTTCGAGCTCCGGGATGAGCGCCGAGCTTTCGCCGAGCTCGAGCTGCGCGTCGATTCGTTCCTCGACGGCAGCGAGACGAAGCTCCTCGAGCCGGCGAATCTCCCCCTGCGCGAACGTCTCGAACGCCAGATCGGCCAGAGGCGGACCCCGCCACAAGCCAAGCGCTTGGCCGAGCATCTCTGCCCGCTCCGCAGCTTCGGCGGACCGAGCCGCGGCGACGAGGCGCTGGAAGCGGGCGAGGTCGAGACTCTCGGCATCGATCTGGAGCACGTAACCCGGGGGCCGAGTCACAATCGCCTCGGCACCGAGCAGCTTGCGCAATTGCGAGACGTGATTCTGGAGCGACGTCGTGGCCGTCCTCGGCGGCTGCTCGCCCCAGAGCTGATCAATGAGGCGATCGGTCGCGATCACCTCTCCCGCCCGCATGAGTAGAAGACCTAGTAGGGCACGCTGCTTCTGGCCGCCAAGCGCAAGCGGCCCTCCGTTCTGTACGACCTCTAGCGGTCCAAGGATGCGGAACTCGATCATGGTCTTGTTGCAATCGTCGCGCGCGATCACCAATCGCGCAAGAGGGTGCCGTCGCGCGCTAACACCGCGCCAATACCGAGCCGGAAGGCCGTTAGCGAGCCGTTAGCGAGCCGTGACTGAGCCATTTGGGCCCCGCCCGACGGTGGGGCCATGCTCAAGCTCAGGCCCCACATCCACAGCGGTGAGCGCACCCGCACCCTGCTTCTCCTCGCAGCCATCGTTCTCGTCGACCGGCCCAATCGGCATCTCCGAGCCCGCCACGCCTCCGCCCGTCGAGCTATCGCTCGAGGAAGAGGAAGAGCTCGAGGGCAGGGCGCCGACCGTCGATCGAGCTGACGCCCGGAGTCGAGGCCGCATTCCCCCGTGAGAGCTACGCGCCGCAGAGCACTGCGACGCTGAAGGTCTACAACCGCGCCCGCGGGCTCCGGCTCCAGATCTTCCACGCCGGTCCCGAGGGCACGCGGACCGTGGACAACGTCACCATGAACGGCGTCGCCATGACGAAGGAGATCGGCGTAGGCGCGAGCTCAGGCCGTCGTTCTCTCTCGAGTTCGCATCGGCGCCTGGCCGACCGGCCTCTACTTCGCACGGTTGACTGCGGCGGACGGCCGTGTCGGCTACGCACCGTTCGTCGTCAGGCCGCGCCGTCTCGGCGAGCACCGAGTCGCGGTCGTCCTGCCGACGCTGACCTGGCAGGCGTACAACCTCCGGGACATGGGCGGCGACGGCCAGGGTGACAGCTGGTACGCGAGCTGGGGTCACAAGACGGTCCTCCTCGGCCGGCCGTTTCTCAACCGTGGCGTCCCGAACTACTTCCGCCAGTACGACCTTCCCTTCCTGCACTGGCTGAGCTGGACCGACCGCGCGGTCGACTACCTCGCCCAGTCCGACCTCGAGGCTGCTCCGAGCGCCGCCGCGCTCGCGAAGGCCTACGACCTGATCGTCTTCCCCGGCCACCACGAGTACGTCACGACCCGGGAGTACGACCTCGTCGAGGGCTACCGCGACCTCGGCGGCAACCTCATGTTCCTCTCCGCGAACAACTTCTTCTGGCAGGTGGTCAAGCACGGCAACACGATGGCGAAGACCAAGCAGTGGCGCGACCTCGGTCGGCCGGAAGCAGCGCTGCTCGGCGTCCAGTACCGCGGCAACGACAGCGGTGGCCGCCGAGGGCGGTGGCTGCTTCGCAAGGCCGCTGCGGGACGGTGGATCTTCGCGGGCTCCGGCCTGAAGCCCGGCGACGCCTTCGGAAGCGGAAGCATCGAGATCGACCAGACGTCGGCCGACTCGCCCCGCGGCACGCAGGTGCTTGCCGAGATTCCGAACCTGTTCGGTCCGGGCTTCACGGCGCAGATGACGTACTACGAGACCGCCCGCGGCGCGAAGGTCTTCGCCGCCGGCGCGTTCACGCTGGCCGGAGCGATCGGCCGTCCGGACGTCAAGAACGTCGTCGAGAACCTGTGGACCCAGCTATCAAGGCCGTGATGACGGGACGAGGGTGTCGCGCCCGTTACACACGAAGAGTGACGGCGAGTTTACCGCCGTGTTAGCGCCATGGCGATACTCGGTCAACCATGACCCGAAGCGCTCTTGCCATTGGACTGGTGGTCACGATTCACCTGCTCGGAGGCTCTGCTCTCGGCGGGCTGCGCCGCCGCAACCCATCCTCTGCAAGCTGCCCACCGGCACGAAGTCGCTGCCGGCCGGTGCGCGGCACGGGCTCATCCAGCACATGCAGCAGTACCCGGCCATCGGTCTGGCCACGCCGAAGCAGCGAGCGCGCGCAGCGCTCATCCTCGAGCAGCTCCGCGCGACGGCGAAGACGGAGAGCTGGCGCGACATGGCCGCGGTGGGCCGGGCCGGCTACAAGGTGCGTCCGCAGGCTCGCCGTCCGGGCGACCGGTCGGTTCACTACTTCCACGCGGAGTACACGAGGCAGAGAGGCGGGCGTTTCACCCTCGATGCTCGCCGGCCGAAGGCGCTGATCTTCGCCAACGCCCCGGGACGAGCCACTCGTCCTCGTTGGCGCGATGTGGAGCATGCGCCGCGGTGAACGTGGCCCGACCCCTGCCGGCCCCATCGTTCGCTGGCACTCGCATCTCGTCTGCGTGGTGGGAAGCAAGCGGGGCACGAAGCCGCTCGCCGGAGGCGGGTGCCCTGCCGGGGCACGGCTCCGTCAGGGAACGGAGATGCTGCACGTCTGGTTCACCGGCGACCTTCGGAGCGCGTTCTCGACCAGCGCGCCGGAGCCCGAGCTCTGCAAGGCCGGCCTGCTCGGCCGCGGCTCCTGCTAGTGCGGCGCGCCTGCTTCTCACTTCTACCGGCTGTTCTTCTTGCCCTTGTCGTCGTTGGCTGCGGTTCCCAGGCGTCGGAGCGGACGCTGGACGGTCGGGCGCCGGCCGACGCCGCGCAAGACACCTTCCGTGCAGGCGGCCTTCGTCCGCGAGAGCTACGCGCCGGGCAGCCGAGCTGTCCTGCGGTTCTTCAACAGCGCTCGCACCTTGCGTCTGCAGATCCTCCAATCGGGCCCCGAGCTCGGGCGAACCACGGACCACCTGACGATGAACGGCGTCGGTGTTACGAGGCCCAGGACGGTCGGCGGCGTCAGGCGCGGTAGGAGAGTGGCCGTCCGCATCGGGCCATGGCCGAGCGGCCTGTACTTCGCGCGCCTGGAGGCCGCCGACGGGCGCATCGGCTTCGCCCCGTTCGTCGTACGGCCCAGCCGGCTCGGCAAGCACCGAGTCGCGGTGGTCATGCCGACGCTCACGTGGCAGGCGTACAACCTGCGTGACGGTAATCGCGACGGCATCGGCGACAGCTGGTACGCGTGCCCGGGCAAGCGCGCGAAGAACTGCCCGACGCGAAACACCGTGCGCCTAGGACGACCGTTCCTGAACCGCGGCGTGCCCAGTCGGTTCCGCGTGTACGACTTGCCCTTCCTGCAGTGGCTGAGCCGAACCGGGCGGAGAGTCGACTACCTCGCACAGCGGGACATCGAGCGAGCGAAGAACGCCGCGAAGCTTGCGCGCGCCTACGACCTGATCGTCTTTCCGGGCCACCACGAATACGTGACCGAGCGCGAGTACGGGCTCGTCGAGGGCTACCGCGACCTGGGCGGCAACCTCATGTTCCTCTCGGCGAACAACTTCTTCTGGCAGGTGGTCAGGCGGGGCAACGTCATCTTCAAGACGCAGCAGTGGCGGGGCCTCGACCGGCCGGAAGCCGCGCTGATCGGCGTGCAGTTTCGCGGCATGGACACGGGCGGCCATCGCCGGCGCTGGATTCTTCGCCGGTCCCGCGCAGGTCGCTGGATCTTCGCCGGCACGGGCTTGCACCCGGGCGACAAGTTCGTCCGTGGAGGCATCGAGATCGACGGCACGACCGGCGACTCGCCCCGCAATGCGCAGGTCGTCGCGGAGATCAGCAATCTGTTCGGCCCCCGCACGACGGCACAGATGACCTACTACCAGAAGCCGCGGGGCGCCAAGGTCTTCGCCGCGGGCGCCTTCACGCTCGCCGGTTCCGCGCTCCGACCCGATGCCTCGATCGTGCTCGACAACCTCTGGCGACGGTTGTCGAGGCCGTAGCGCACGCGTCGCGTTACCGCGTGAGGACGGCGAGCGGGATCTCGCGGGCGGTCTTCGCCTGGTACTTCCCGTAGCCGTCGTACGTCTCGACGATGCGCGGCCAGAGGCGAGCGCGCTCGTCAGCGGTCGCCCGCCGCGCCTGCATCGTGCCGCCGGTCGCCGCCGATCGTCACCTCGCCCTCCCCGGCCGCTATGAGGTTCTCGAACCAGTCCGGGTTGTGCGGCCGGCCGCCGTACGACGCGACGAGCACGATGGCGCCGTCCTCCTCGAAGTACGTGAGCGGGGACGTCCGCGGCTTGCCTGTCTTGCGGCCCTTCGTCGTCAGCAGCAGCACGGGCATGCCCGCGATGCGATTGCCGACCCGCCCTCCGCTCGCCGCGTAGATCGCCCGGTGGATCGCCGAGAGCGCCTTGACCCTCAGGGACACGCCTGCTCGCGGAGCGTCGCCTGCAGCCTCGCGGCCGCTTCACCGGGTTTCCCGTCGCCGACCGGCCGTCCGTCCAGGGAGACGGCGGGCATCACCTCTCGCACCGACGACGACGTAAACGCTTCGTCCGCCGCTGCCAGCTCGTCGATCGTCCAGACCCCCTCGCGAACGTCGTAGCCGAGCGACAAGGCGAGCTCATGCAGCACCTCACGAGTGACGCCCGCGAGAATGCCGAGCTCGAGCGACGGCGTGAACAGCGTCTCGCCCCGTCGCCACCAGACGTTCGAGGTCGTGGCCTCGAGCACGATCCCGCCCTCACCGACGAAGAGGGCATCGTCGGCGCCGCGGGCCTTCGCCGCATCGACAGCCATCATGTTCAGGGCATAGCTCGTCGACTTCACGCCGCCGATGAGGTCGGCCGGCCGGAACTCGACGGAGATGAGGTCGATGCCACGGCCGCGCAGGTCGTCGAGATCCGCCGGCAGCTCGGAGACAACCGCGAGTGCCTGCTGCCCGTCGCCGCGGCCGGGCGTCGCGTAGACCCTGAGCATGGCGTCTGGCGCGCGATCGACGACCATCGCGACCAGCTCCTCGATCGTCGTTCGCGATGGTGGCGCGAAGCCGAGCCGAGCGCAGGACGCAGCGAGCCGGTCGAGGTGGTCACCCAGACGAAACGGCGTTCCACCGTAGATGCGCAGCGTCTCGAAGGCGCCACGGCCGCGCATGAACGCCTCGTCGTCCACGTACACGACGGGCTCGTGCGGATCCACGAGCCCACGGCCCGACACGGCAAGCGCGAGGATCAGTTCGGCACCGCCTCGGGCACGGGTGCGCCGATCGCGTCGAGCAGCGGCCGCGCCTTCACCCACGACTCCTCGATCTCCTCGGCGGGATCCGAGTCCCAGACGATGCCTCCTCCCACCCACAGGTGGATGCGTCCTTCGGCGATCGCGAAGGTGCGGATCGTCAGCGCGAGGTCGAAGTCGCCGTTCGGGCGGACGACGCCGAGCGCGCCCATAGACGCGCCGCGGCCGACGGGCTCGAGCGCGGCGATGTGGTCGATGGCCGCGATCTTCGGCGCGCCCGTGACCGAGCCGCCCGGGAACGTCGCGTCGAGCACCTGCCCGAACGACACGTCCTCTCGCAGCGTCCCCTCGACGAGCGAGACAAGATGCTCGACTCCCGCGAGCGGCTTCGCGGCCATCAGCTCCGGCCACGTCACCGAGCCCGTCTCGCAGACGCGCGAGAGATCGTTGCGTTCGAGGTCGACGATCATCACGTGCTCGGCGGCGTCCTTGTCCGACTCCGTGAGGCCGCTCTCGCCCTTTGGCCGCGTGCCCTTGATCGGGCTCGTCCAGACCCGCGACCCACGCCGCGAGAGGAAGACCTCGGGCGACGCCGAGACGATCGCCCACCCGTCCCCGACCAGAGGGCGCGGCTGAAGCGGGCGCAAGGGCGCGAGGCGCGCCGCGACACCGGCGGGATCGCCGCTGAACGGCGCGGAGAGATGTTGGACGAGATTGACCTGGTAGACGTCGCCGCGGGCGATCGCGTCGCGCACGGCTTCGACTGCGGCGGCGTACTCGTCTCGCCCCCACGTCGGCCGCCAGGGGCCAATGCGGAACGTCCCGCCAGGCTCTTCCTTGTAACAACTTGCAACTTGGCGGATGTCGACTGCGGCCAACGGCAGCGGACAGGGCTCCCGCGGCGCCGGCTCGGGCCGCCGTCGCAACGCGCCCGACAACCCATAGCCGAGATAGACGTCCGCGACGACTCCCTCCGCTCCGCCGCCGAAGAACCCGTGCTCGCGGAGCGTCGCCTCGACGCCGGCGAGCGAGTCGACCTCGATCATGCAGGCACGCTACCCGCCTCTCCCGTCGTGGGAGGCCGCGGGTCACCTGCCCTGCGCGGCACGATCACCGCAAATGCGACGGCCATGACCACGCGTCCGATGGCGAGCCCGAGGAGAACGGTGCGCACGTCCAGAGACTCGAGCAGCCACCCGAGGGCGAGCACGGTGACCGGGCCCGAGATCGTGATCAGCGTGATCACCGCAGTCATCACCTTCGGGCGAAGCTCCTCGGGCGCCCGCGTGGTGATGATCGCTATCAGCGGCGCCGTCGCCACCGCGCCCAGCCCTGCGGCGAACATCACGGCCATCACACCGATCGCCGGCAGGTCGAGGCCCAGCAGGAGCAGCGGCGCCGAGACCCAGAGGATCCCCGCGGTCGCCAGGCGAAGCGGCGGCACTCTTCGCGCCAGCGGGATCGCCGAGATGGCGCCGATCACGGACCCCGCCCCGAACGCGCCGAACATCAGCCCGGCCGTCCGCGCGCTGGCGCCGTAGTGGGCGTACGCAAGCACCGGCAGCGAGACGAAGATCGCCTGCGCGAACATGTGCAGGAAGACGGCGGTCGCGAGCATCGGCCGCAGCAACCCGTCGCTCATGACGAAGCGCAGGCCGGCGAGCACGCCGCTGCCCTCGGCGGTGGCCGGCACCGGGCGGCGCCTGGGCACGAAGAAGAGCAGGAGGCAGAACGAGACGGCATACGTCGCCGCGTCCACGTAGAGGACGTTGACGGCGCCTATCCACGCGATCAACAACCCGGCCGCGACAGGCCCGAGGAGGATCGTGAGCCGGGAGCCGGCCTCCACGAAGGCGTTCGCCTGCGTGAGCGTCGCCGAGTCCTCGCCGACCAGCTCCGGCAAGACGATCCGCTGGGCGGAGAAGTACGGCGCGATGAAGCAGCCGAGCACGAAGACGAGCACGAGCAAGAGGGGAAACGAGAGCAGCCCCGCCCCGTACAGCAGGGGAATGGACACCATCAGCGGTATGCGGACGAGGTCGCAGACGAGCATCGCCTTCACCGCACCCAGGCGCGTGACGACGGTACCGCTGGGAATGCCGAGCAGCGCGATGGGAAGCAGCTCGGCTGCGAGGACGATCCCCATGCGTGTCGTCGAGCCGGTCGTCGTCAGCACGAACCACGGCAGCGCGAGGAACGTCATCTGCGCGCCGAGCGAGGAGATGATCTCCGCGGACAGCAGCGCGAAGATCGACCGCTGAAGGAGCGGCGAACGCTCCTTCACGAGACGTCCTCGACGGCCGGCATCTGTCCGGGCATCAGCCTACCGCCGTCGCCCTCCGCCTCGGCCAGGGGATCGGCGACCGGCTCGGGCATCTCGCGGAGCGTGCGCACCGGCGAGAGCAGCACGGGCAGGAACGCGAGCGACATGCCGATCGCGCCGACCCAGATCGCCGGCGTGCAGGCCGAACGCCGAGGCGATGCCCCACCGAGGAGCATTCCGAGTGGCATGACTCCCCAGACGATGAAGCGCATCACTGAGTTCATGCGGCCCTGGAGCCGCTCGGGCGTGATCGCCTGGCGGAAGCTGACCTGCGTGACGTTGTAGAGCACGACACCGAAGCCCATGATCAGCTGCGCGACGACGAGGAAAGGGATCGGGCCGCTCACCGGGGCGAGCGGCACCAGCAGTGACGGCGATCCCGCTGGCGGCACCGCACAACGATCGCCGGCCCGACCCCGAGCTTCCCTGCAATCGGTTCGTCGCGAAGGCCGCCGACGAGCGCGCCGGCGTTGCCGATCGCGAAGACGAGGCCAATCGTGCCCGCGCTCGAGCCCGAGCTCGCGCACGGCGTAGACGAGGAAGATCGTCCAGATGACGTTGCCGAAGAAGTTGAACGTTGCGGTCGAGGCCGCGATCCAGCGCAGGTAGCGGTGGCCGAGCACGTAGCGCAGCCCTTCGGACAGCTCCGCCTTCATGCCTGCGAAGGGCGAGCGGCCTGCTTCCCTTTCAGGCACGTCCTCGCGCTTGCGGATGCGCAGCACGAACAGACCGGACGCAACGAAGCTCAACGCGTCGACGAGGATCGCGAACGGCGCCGTGAGCGCCTGCACCAGCACTCCTGCAAGGGCCGGGCCGGCGAGCTGGGCGCCCGAGCGCGAGATCTCGAGCTTCGAGTTGCCGTCGACGAGCTGGTCGCGTCTCACGAGCGACGGGAGGTACGACATGTATGCGACGTCGAAGAACACCGTCAGCACGCCGAAGACGAAGCCGACGACGTAGAGCTGCCAGATCGTCAGCACATCGAAGCCGTAGGCGATCGGAATCGATCGCGAGCAGCGCGGCCCGCCCGAGGTCTCCCGACGATGAGGATCGGGCGCCGAGGGAGCCGGTCGACCCACACGCCGGCCGGCAGGCTGACGAGGATGAAGGGCGCGAACTCGACGACGCCCAGCAGCGCCACCTCGAACGGGCTCGACGTCGAGCGTGACGATGGCGACGAACGGCAGCGCCAGCGCCGTCACCTGTGAGCCGAACTGGCTGATCGTCTCCGCCGACCAGAGCTTGAGGAAGTCGGGGTGCCGCCAGAGGCCGCCCTTTGGCCACAGCGTCCGCATGGTCAGGCGCTTAGCCCGGGCCGCGCGGCCGCCACTCTGGTGCGGCGTTCACGAAGGCCGGCGCTCGGTCGAAGAGCAGCGCGGCGAGCGTCTGCACGAGGCAGATGGCGACCAGGTCGCCGTGAGCCCGAACGCGTCGAGGGCAGGGCCGGTGGCCGTCAGCACGAGCGGGCCGAGCAGCGACGTCGTGGCGATGATCGCCGCCCACGCTTTCGGCCGGAGCGCAGCCGGCGTCCGCGAGTGAGGATCGTCCAGATCGGGCAGTTGACGAGACCGTTCACAAGACCGGACGACAGCCATCGTCACGACGAGCAACGACGCCCGTACGTCGGCGAGGAAGAGCCACAAGGGAGCAACCATCGCCACCTCGCCAATGCTGCCGATCAACAGCCCGTCGACCCGCCGGGCGGATCGGAAGATGAGGACGCTCCCGACGACGGCGCCCGCACCCTGCGACCAGCAGCCAGCCGAGGATCTCGGGCTGCTCGCGAAGCGCGTCAGGACGGATACGGCAGCGCGACGAAGAACGCGAGCCACGCGGTGTCTCCCAGCACCACCGCGATCGACCACGGGCGTAGCAGCCGGTCACGAAGCAGGAAGCGGACACCTGCGCCGAGGCCGCGTGACTCCTCGGTGTCGGGCTTCGCCCGCGCGCGGGATGAACAGAGCGACGAGCGTCGAACCCGACGGCGAACGTCGCGGCGTCGATGTAGAGACGGTCGTCGCGCCGACGAGCCCGATGAGGACGCCGGCGAGCACCGGCCCGAGCACGAGCGCAGTGCGCATCGCTGCCTGGAGCAGGGCGTTGGCCTCCCCCAGCACGCCTTCGTCCTCACCGACGATCTCGGGCAACGCGGAGGCCTTCGAGACGAACGAGGGCGTTCCGAATGCGCCGATGGCAAAGACGAGCAGGAGCAGGAGGGGAAACGAGAGCAGGTCGGCGGCGTGCAGCAACGGAATCGCTGCTCAGCGGCGCACGGCATGCGTCGGCGACGAGCATCGTGCGCCGCAGGCCGAGCGACCCACGACGTTCCGGCGGCGAAGCCCACGATGCCGACCCCGGCGGCCTCGGCCGCGACGACCAGGGCCATCTTCGTGGCCGAGCCGGTCGTCGTCAGCACGAACCAGGGGAGCGCCACCCAGGTCATCTGCGAGCCCGCCGTCGAGATGACGTCGCGGGCGAGGAGCGCGAGCAGCGCCCGATCGCGCAGCAGCGCTCTTCGGGTCATGCGCGGACGATGCGGATGTCGCCGGAGACGGACTTCGCCTGGAGCTCGACGAGCGGGCCGTCCTTTGCCGGCGGCTCGTCCTTGACCTCGAGCTCGGACGACGTCTTACCGCTCGTCGAGCGCGCGTTGACCCACAGCTTGGAACCGGTGCGCAGGCCCATCGTCAGGTCGCCCGACACGGACTGCATCGCAACGTGCCCTTTCGTCGCCGAGCCGATCCGCACGTCGCCGGAGATCGTCTTCGCCTGCACCGAGCCCTCCGCCTCGCGCAGCTCGATGTCGCCGGATACCGACTGGAGCACGGCATCGCCCGCGACGCGCCCGATTTCCGCGTCGCCCGAGACGGAGTTGATGCTCGCCTCTCCCCCGATGGTGCCGAGGGTGACGTCCCCTGATACGCACTTGACCCGGACGTCACCCTCGACTTCTTCGAGCCGGACATCGCCGGCTGCGGTCTTCACCTCGGCCCGGTCGAAGCGACCCGTCGCATTCACGTCGGCTGCCTCGGACACCACTTCCACGGAGGAACCGGTGGGCACTCGGATGGAGGCGCGAATGGACGGGCCGCTGCCGACCTGGATGCTGAGCCGCGGGCCCCGGCGGCCGCCGATGCGGAACCCGTACTGGATGTCGACGAGGAGCTCCGGACGGCTGCCGCCCGAGCGCAGCTCGACGACTGCGGCCTCGACGGTGGACTCGGCGCCCGAGCGCAGAGCCTCGAGCTCGACGGTCGCCTCGGCGACGTCGGCCGCCTCGATCTCCACGGTCCCCGCCGGCGCCCGGACGACGAGCGTGATGGGGCCCTCGACGGGAAAGGCCTCTCGCCTCATCGGCGCCACCCGCGAATGCCGCGCGGCTTGCGGACCCGGATTGCCGGGTCGTGCTTGGGCGGCAGGCGGTCGCCGATCAACTTCACGTAGTCGGGATATGTGTGCCTGAAGTCCATCTTTCCTCCTTCATTAGGCCTCTGCAAACCCGGACAGGCCGCTGCCGAAGCTCTTGTGAACCCCGCGGTGGGCGGCGCGCTTCAGCTCCCGCACGAGCCACGCGTTCACGGACACCCCTTCGCGCGTCGCGGCGACCTCGATCGCGACCTTCAGCGACTCCGGTAGGCGGAGGCTGATGCGGGCCGTCATGCCGTCGTCGGCCGCGGCCTGCTCTTCCGCCTCGCGCCCCTCGACGTAGAGGAGCGAAGGCTCCTGTCCAACCAGCCGGATCTCGACGTGGCCGGAGGGAAGCTGTTCGGAGACCTCGAGCGTCGCCTCGGAGAGCAGGTCGAGCAGCCTGAGCCGCGCCGACCCCTTGAGGGCCTCGCTTAGCCGCTGTGCCGCTTGGGCGACATTCTCGTCTCCCAGCGACCCCGCTGCCTGAAGGTCTGCGAGGAGCGCTTCGATGTGCGTCGACAGCTGCATGATGATGTCATTATGACGTCACTTTGGTCATTGTCAAGCATCACTTTCGCTGTCAGTTCGCAGTCGCTGCAAAACGGCTTGAACAAAGGCGTCGAGGTCGCTGAGCGAGCCGTCGTTCACGAAGGAGAAGTCGGCGCGATCGACCTTCTCCGTATCGGGAATGAGCCGGGACGACCGCTCGGCGACTGATCCGCCTCGCCGCGACTCCCGCAGCTTCGTCGGCGCAGTGATCACGACGACCGCGTCGAACAGCGCATCTGCCCCGGTCTCGTAGAGGAGGGGGATCTCGACGACGGCGACGGGCGTCTGTACTTGCTCGAGCCACGCCGCATAGCGCTCCCGGACGAGTGGGTGTAGGAGCTGCTCGAGCCACGCGAGCTCGTCCGGGTCGGCGAACACGAGCTCGGCGATGCGCGCGCGATCCGTCGTACCGAAGCGCTCGTCGACGGCGTCCCGGACACGTGCGTCCTCGGCGTACAGCTCGTGGACGACCTCGTCAGAGGACAGCACGGCTGCTCCGTGACGTCGAAACGCCTCCAGTGCCTCACTCTTGCCGGCGCCAATGCCGCCGGTGAGGGCGACCCTAACGGGCGTCTTCGTCGCTCTCGTCAGCCGACTCTGCCTCGGCGACAGGCTCTTCGGCCTCTGCCTCGGCGACAGGCTCTTCGGCCTCTGCCTCGGCGACAGGCTCTTCGGCCTCTGCCTCG
The DNA here is from genome assembly GCA_963830835.1 of uncultured Actinomycetes bacterium. Lineage (GTDB taxonomy): Bacteria > Actinomycetota > Thermoleophilia > Gaiellales > Gaiellaceae > PALSA-612. The sequence continues at coordinate 112,478 of CAWHNJ010000012.1, forward strand.
GCGACGGGCTCGGTCTCTGCGACGGGCTGTCGGCTCGCCTCGGCGACGGGCTCTTCGGCCTCTGCCTCGGCGACGGGCTGCTTCGGACCTCTGCCTCGGCGACAGGCTCTTCGGCCTCTGCTCTCGGCGACAGGCTCTTCGGCCTCTGCCTCGGCGACGGGCTCTTCGGCCTCTGCCTCGGCGACGGGCTCTTCGGCCTCGGCCTCGGCGACGGGCTCTTCGGCCTCGGCCTCTGCGACCGGCTGCGCCGACTCCTGCTCCTCGGCCTCCTCCTCGACGGCCTCCTCGAGCGGGGTGGAAGGCTCCTCCGAGAAGACCTCTTCCGAGAGGGCGAGCGGCGGGGCGTCTTCCGGGCGCGGCTGCGAGCCCTCGCTCTCGTCGACGCGCTTCAGCGACAGCGAGAGGCGCCGGCGCTCGGCGTCCATCTCGATGATCTTCACCTGCACTGCCTGGCCCTGCGCGACCACCTCGCGAGGGTTCTCGACGTGGTGCTGCGCGAGCTCGGAGATGTGAACGAGGCCTTCGACGCCCGGCAGGATCTCGACGAAGGCGCCGAAGGTCACAACCTTCGTCACCTTCCCCTCGACGATGTCGTTGAGCGAGTAGCTGTCGAGCACTTGCTGCCAGGGGTCGCTCTGCGTTTGCTTCAGCCCGAGCGAGATGCGCTGGCGCTCCCGGTCGATGTCGAGCACCTTGACCTTGACTTCCTGGCCGATGTCGAGCACCTCGGAGGGGTGGTTCACGTGACCCCACGACAGCTCGGAGATGTGGATGAGCCCGTCCATGCCGTCGAGGTCGACGAAGGCGCCGAAGTCGACGATGTTCGAGATCGTCCCATCGACGACGTCGCCGGGGCTGAGGCGGTCGAGGATTGCCTGCCGCATCTCCTTGCGCTCGTCCTCGAGCACGGCGCGCCGGGAGAGCACGACGTTGTTGCGCGAGCGGTTGAGCTCGATGACCTTGCAGCGGAGCTCCTGGGCGAGGAACTCGTCGAGGTCCTGGACCCGGCGGATGTCCACGAGCGACGCCGGCAGGAAGCCGCGTACGCCGAGGTCGAGGATCAACCCGCCCTTCACGACCTCGATCACGCGCCCCGTGATCGGCTCGCCGCTCTCCGCCTTGCGCTCGATCTCCTTCCACGCGAGCTCGAAACGGGCGCGCTTCTTCGAGAGGATCAGGCGTCCCTCGGAGTCCTCCTTCGTGAGCACGAGCGCGTCGATCTCGTCTCCGACGCCGACCTCCTCATCGGGATTCACCGAGCGGCGAATTGACAGCTCGGCGACCGGAATGACGCCTTCGGACTTGTAGCCGATGTCGACGAGCACCTCGTCCTTGTCCACCCGCACGACGGTGCCGTGCACGACCTCGCCCTCGGTGATCTCCGGGAACGTGGCCTCGTAGTCAGGGACGAGCTCACCGTCCGGACCGGTCGTCCAGACGCCAGGCTCCTGCGTATCCGCTTCGGTGTCGATCGTGTCGTTGGCCATGCGAAAAAGAGCCGGTCAGTATAGCCGGGCGTAACCCTTTTGCCCCCGTACGGATCGTTTGCGACTCGAGGGGAGCTTTCGTACACTCGCCGCGGATGCGCAGGATTCCTCTGATCCTCGCGCTGGGGGGTCTGCTCGCTCTCGGCGGCAGTGCAGTGGGTGGCACGACCACGAGCTGGAGCCGTGTCACGGACGCGGGCGCCCGCAACATCGATCAAGTCGGGCTGGCCCGTACGAACGACGGCGTGCTGCACGCAGTGTGGAGCCGGCAAGTCGGAAGCGAGGAGACGGTGCGTCACGCCGCAATCGCCAGGAACGGCAGCGTCGGCGCAGCAACGACGGCGGTCGGTGGGGTGCGCGGACTCAGCGATCCCGACCTCGTCACGATGCCCGACGGCTCGCTACGACTCTTCTACGGCGTCGCTATCCCGAGCCCTGGCGGCATCCGCATGTCCTCTGCAGGCCCGAGTGGAACGGGCTGGACGGGCGGCGGGAAGGTGTCGTCGGACAACACCGGCGGCGATCCAGGCGCGACGTCAGACAAGGCAGGCACGCCGATCTTCGCGTGGTCGTCTGGCATCAACTCGTACTACAAGATCGGGACGAACCCGGACGTGCACCTCGGGCCGTCACCGAAGTGCTGCTTCTACGACATGGAGGCTGCCGTCGACGAGGCGAACGGTCAGGCGTTCGTCGCCTATCACTCGAACGTCACCGACGCCAACGGGATCTTCGCGCGGCAGGTCGTGCCGAGCCTTGGCCCTCCGCAGCGTGCGCCCAACGTGCTCACCGGGAAGAGCTTCCTGGCACCCGATCACCGCATGCCGCTCGTCGCCCGACGGGGAGGCGGCGTCTATCTCGCCTATTGCAGCGGCTATCCGCGCTGCCTCCACGTGCGCCTGTGGCGCGTTGGCGGCCGGGCGATCGCAGTTGCAACCGGCAGAGACATCGAGGACGTCAACCTCGCGCGCGGGCCGGAGGGACGTCTCTGGGTGATGTGGCAAGACTCCGGTCGCCTCCGGGCCACGCGCACGAACAGGGCAGCCACGAAGGCAGGCGCCATCGTCAACGTCCCATCACCTCCTGGAACGAGCTCGCTGTGGGACGTCTTCGGCGAGGGCTCTCTTGGCCCCCTCGACCTCCTGGCCCATGTGACGGCACAGGGAGGACTGGCGACCTGGCATCGTCAGGTGCTCGCCGGCCTGACCCTCAAGTGCTCCGCGAAGCGGACCGGCGCGACGTGCCGCGTGACAGACGCCGGCGCACCGGTAGCGGGTGCAAGGGTGCGGGCAGGCGGCAAGACCGCCAGGACCGCCGGCAGCGGCACCGCCTCGCTCACTTTGACGGGCGGCAGATACGCCGTGACAGCGACGAAGGCCGGCTACTCGCCGGCCTCCGCGCGCGTTCGCGTTCCGTAGAGCTCTCGCAACCTCAGGGCTTCGGCGTCGGCCTCCCCGTGAGCCGGAAGCGTGCGACCTGCGGATCGTGGTCTGACGCCTGGTCGACGAACTCGGCGTTCACGTGGACGCTGTCGTACTCGAACGGGAAATGCGAGAAGAGGCTCTCGCTGACGACGATGTGGTCGAGCGTCTGTGCGTTCCCGTCGAACACATACGAGTAGCGCTCGCCCTGTGGCAGGGACTCGATCAGGGTGTGGAGGTCTCCCCCGCCTTCGAGCGCTGTCAGCGGCGGCGAGAACTCGAAGTCGTTCAGGTCGCCGAGGACGATGACGTTCGCGAACGGATCGGCCGCGAGGATGTCGTCGACGAAGTCGTTGACCACCTCGGCTTCGGCCGTTCGCTGGGGCTCCGTGACGAGCGTCGGCGGCTGGAAGCGGCCGAACAGCGGCTGGTCGCCGTTCTTCGACTTCCAGTGGTTGGCAATGACGAAGAGCTTCTTGCCCTTCGCCCGGAACTCTCCGACCAGTGGCTTGCGGACCCCCTCGGGGGTCGACCAGGCCGGATCGTTGGGGGCGACGCGGCCGGGGCTCGACGAGAGCCGCGGGCCGGACGGGTGGTCGATCACCGTCGTTGCCACCGTCGGGCCGCCGCCAGGCCGGTCGATGAACTCGACCTCACGGTCGGTCCGGAAGAGGAAGCCGACGCGGATGTTGCCGCCGGGCACTCCGCCGTCTGCGTTGTTGATCGGGTCGATCTGGCGGTACTGGTAGAGCGGGCCACCCGCCGCCTGGATCGCGGCGATGAGCTTGCTCCACGTCATGGTGGCGTCGGTGACGCCGTTGTCCACCGTGCCATTGTTGTCCTGGACCTCCTCGACGCTGACGATGTCGGGCGCCCGGAGGTTGTCGACGAAGATGTCGGCGAGCCGCTCGAACTTCGAAGGCGGGTCGCCGGGCGCGAGGTTCTCGACGTTGAACGTCGCAACGGCGATCTCCTGGTCGGCAGGGACGTCGGTCGCCTCGCGAGCGAGCCCGCTCGACACGCCGGTCAAGCGGAGCCGAGGTCAACAGCTTGAAGTTGCCGAAGCTGTAGTCGAGAACGCCAACGACTGGGGTCGAGAAGCGGTCGCCTGTGTTGACATCGGGCGTACCTGCGATCGTGTCGTCCACGATCACACGCTCAGGGTTGAAGTCGTTCGCCCGGATGACGATGCCGCCGCGAGGCGTGCGGACGCTGGCGTTCGCACCGTTGTCGGGCAGCACGCTGATCTCCCCGAAGTCGTTCGTCGGTCCCGAGGCGACCGCATTGTTGAGCTGGAGGCGCATGCCTTCGAGGCTCTCGTAAAAGTCGATGCCGTCTGTTGCGGGGTCGAAGACGCCACCCGTCTCGACGTCCCCGCCGGCGTCGTCCTCGATCACCATCCCCGGAGCGATGCGTCCTCCCGTGCCGACGATCTGCGGCCCGGGAAGGGCGTTGCCGGCGGACTGCACCGTGGTGGTAGGTGACGTGAGCTCGGTCGTCGTGAGGTTGGGCTGGGTCGAGCCACCCGGCCGGAACTCGGAGACGAGACCCGTGACCTCCACCGCGTCGGCGACGGCCACGGTCGGGGCCCCTCCCGTGAAGACGAGGATGCCCTCCGACGTTGCGACGGCGCCGTCGACGCCGGCGTCGGGCTCCTGGATCCAGAAGCCGTTCGCCGACCTCGCTGTGACGATGCCCTCGGTCTCGACAGGCTTGCCGGCGAGCGGAGAGATGTGGGAAGCGCCCTGGATGTCGTGAATCGCAGCCGTGCCGACGACCCAGACGCTCAGCGTGCAGGTTCCGGTTTGTGGCGTCGCGTCGTTGTTCTGAGCGCTGACGACCACCGAGTAGGCGCCGCTCGGCACCGTCCCGTCGACGTTGACGTTCGCCGTCGCCGTGCCTCCGGTGGAGGCGGCCGGGACGAAGCTCCCGAGCGTGATCGTGCCCGGCACAGGAGACGGTGTGACGCTCGTGATGGACATGCTCGTCACCGTGCCGTCGGCGTCCGTGGCGCTCACCGCCCGCGATGCGGGCGTCCCCTGCGGAGTGGTCAGCCTGGGTCCGCACGTGACGTCGACCGTCGCATTCCCGAGCGAATGCGAGCCGAGTCCGCCGAACGTGTTGTTTGGGAAGCCGTTCCACTCGATCGCCGGGTCGAAGTCGTCATCGACAATCGTGTCGCCCTTCTCGATCGACCCCTTTCGACGCAGGGTGTTGTCGGCGGTGCTCGTCATGCCTACGCCCCACTCGGCGCCGGGGGGGTTG
>CAWHNJ010000013.1:0-48357 GCA_963830835.1 uncultured Actinomycetes bacterium
CCTACGGCCGCTCGCATCGCGCGAAGCTAGCACAGGCCCATGCGAGAATTGGCAGGACGGCCGGCCCACTCTTTACAGAGACCTAACGGCGAGCGAACCGTGCCGTCACGGCCATGGTCGACACTGCCGACAGTTGCCGCCGAGCCTCGGCGGCATTCGCGTAGACTGAACTCGACGTACGGACGAATCCTGATCCCACTCCGACGCCAACCCTTGTGACAGCGACCTTCCGGACGACGCTGCTCATACTCGCCGCCGTCGCGGGAGCCCTCCTGCTCGCCGGACAGGCAGCCGCGAAGGAGCCGTGCTGGAAGACGCTCATCGACGACTGGTACGACGGCCGGATCGACAACGTCTATCCCGTGCCGTGCTACCGGGCCGCGCTCGCGCGCATGCCCGAGGACGTCGCGCAGTACTCGACCCTCGGCGACGACATCAACCGCGCGCTGCAGGCGGCGATCGCCCAGGACCACCGAGCGACGGTGGCTCGGGAGGTACGCCGACCTCGGGCGTGAACGGTGAGACGAGCTCGCCGCCGCCGGCAAACAGCACGTTCCACGGTGGCCCAACGGTGCAGTTCGATGGCGCACTCGCGGCCGGTCGTGACCCAAGCGGCGGGCCTGTCGGCAGCGCGCTCGATTCGATCGGCCCCGGCAGCGCCGACTCGGTGCCGGTGCCGCTCATCGTGCTCGGGGCGCTCTCCATCGTCTTGCTGGCGCTCGGAGCCGCCGGCTTCGTCGCTCGTCGCGTCCAGACACGCCGCGCGGCGGCCGGTCCTCGCGCCGACCCCTAAGCGTCCGTCCGACGCAAGCCCTACGCTAGCCGGTCCGCTCGGACCTGAACCCTCCGGGGGAGGTCCCGGCCTCATACGACTCACTCGATGCCCGGGAGGCACAATATGGCGACCGTGAAGACAGACGAGATCACCGACGCCCAGCTCGAGAACACGGTCGTCGACGCCGAGCGACACACGGGCGTCAGGCGGTACTTCACGATCCCTGGTCGCGACCCGTTCGAGGAGATCGAGTGGGAGATGCGCGACGCGTTCATCCCCGGCAAGGACAAGCCCGCCTTCGACCAGAAGGGCGTCGAGTTCCCGAAGTTCTGGTCGCAGACCGCGACGAACATCGTCGCCCAGAAGTACTTCCGCGGCCGCCTGGGCTCCCCCGAGCGCGAGTGGAGCGTGCGCCAGATGATCGGCCGCGTCGTCTCCACGATCGGCGGCTGGGGCCGTGCTGGCTCGTATTTTTCGGATGAGGAAGAGGCCGACACGTTCGAGGCCGAGCTGAAGGCGATCCTCGTCAACCAGCTCGCGTCGTTCAACTCCCCGGTCTGGTTCAACGTCGGCTTCGAGGAGAAGCCGCAGTGCTCGGCGTGCTTCATCCTCTCCGTCGACGACTCGATGGAGTCGATCCTCGACTGGATCCGTCGCGAGGGCGTCATCTTCCGCGGCGGCTCGGGCTCCGGCGCCAACCTCTCGCGGCTGCGCTCGTCGAAGGAGCAGCTGTCGAAGGGCGGCTACGCCTCCGGGCCTGTGTCCTTCATGCGCGGCGCCGACGCGTCCGCCGGCACGATCAAGTCGGGCGGCAAGACGCGGCGCGCGGCGAAGATGGTCGTCCTCGACGTCGACCACCCGGACATCGAGGAGTTCATCTGGTGCAAGGCCAAGGAGGAGCGCAAGGCGCGCGTGCTCGAGGCGGCGGGCTACGACATGTCGCTCGACTCGCCCGACTGGGCGTCGATCCAGTACCAGAACGCGAACAACTCCGTCCGGGTGACGGACACGTTCATGGAAGCGTCCGAGCATGCGGCCGAGTGGGACCTCAAGGCGCGCACCGATGGCACCGTCGTCGCCACCGTCGACGCACGCGGCCTGCTGCGAGAGATGGCCGACGCGGCGTGGCAGTGCGCCGATCCTGGCGTTCAGTACGACACGACCATCAACGCGTGGCACACGTGCCCCAACTCGGGTCGCATCAACGCGTCGAACCCGTGCTCGGAGTACATGCACCTCGACGACTCGGCGTGCAACCTCGCGTCGCTCAACCTCATGAAGTTCCGCCGCGACGACGGCGAGCTCGACGTCGAGGCATTCGAGCACGCGGTCGACGTCATGTTCCTCGCGCAGGAGATCGTCGTCGGCTACTCGTCGTACCCGACCGAGGAGATCGAGCGCAATGCGCGGGCCTACCGCGAGCTCGGCCTCGGCTACGCGAACCTCGGCGCGCTGCTCATGGCGCGCAGCCTGCCGTACGACTCCGACGAGGGTCGTGCGTATGCAGCGGCCATCACGGCGCTCATGACCGGCCGCGCCTACCGCAAGTCGGCCGAGGTCGCAGCGCGCATGGGCCCGTTCGCGGGCTACCAGCCGAACGCAGCGGCGATGCTCGGCGTGATCGCGAAGCACCGCGCTGCGGTCGGCAACATCGAGCACACCGACTCGGTGCCCGACGACCTGCTCTCAGCGGCCCGCAAGTCCTGGGACGACGCGCTCGACGCAGGCGAGGTCAACGGCTTCCGCAACTCGCAGGCGACCGTGCTCGCGCCGACGGGGACGATTAGCTTCATGATGGATTGCGACACGACGGGCGTCGAGCCCGACTTCTCGCTCGTGAAGTCGAAGAAGCTCGTCGGCGGCGGCGAGATCACGATCGTCAACAAGACCGTGCCGATGGCGCTCGAGAAGCTCGGCTATGCGCCCGAGGAGGTGGAGGAGATCGTGGCCTTCGTCGACGAGCGCAACACCGTCGTCGGCGCGCCGTTCGTGAAGCCCGAGCACTACCCGATCTTCGACTGCGCGATCGGCGACCGCGCAATCCATTACTCCGGGCACGTGAGGATGATGGGCGCGGTCCAGCCGTTCATCTCGGGCGCCATCTCGAAGACTGTGAACATGCCGGAGACGGTCACCGTCGAGGAGGTGCGCGACCTCTTCGTCGACGCCTGGAAGCTCGGCGTGAAGGCGATCGCCATCTACCGCGACAACTGCAAGGTCGCGCAGCCCCTGTCCGGGAAGGAGAAGGCGACGGCCGCGGCTCTCGTGCCCGGCGTGACGCTCGCGCCGCAGCGGCGGCGACTGCCCGAAGACCGCACCGAGGTCGGCCGGAAGTTCCGCGTCGGCGAGTACGAGGGCTACATCCACGTCGGCCTGTTCGAGGACGGGACGCCCGGCGACATCTTCGTCGACATCGCGAAGGAGGGCACGACGCTCGCCGGCCTCATGAACTCGTTCATGATCTCGGTCTCGCTCGGCCTCCAATACGGGGTCCCGCTCGAGGTCTACGTCTCGAAGTTCTCGCACATGCGCTTCGAGCCGGCGGGCGCAACGAACGACCCGGACATCCGCGTCGCGAAGTCGATCGTCGACTACATCTTCCGCTGGATGGGCAAGAAGTTCCTCACGGTCGATCAGCAGGAGGAGATCGGCATCCTCTCGGCGGAAGTGCGGGCGCGGCTCGCCGAGCGCCACGGGGACGGCGAGGGCAAGCCGGCGACCGCTGAGAGTGCGTCGGTGCCGCTCGAGGCGCCCCCGCCCGGCCAGACGGCCCTCTTCAACACCCACGAAGACGCCGTCGAGTGCGCCCGCTGCGGCGGCCGCATGGTGCGGACGGGCTCCTGCTACACGTGCAGGGACTGCGGCACCAACACCGGCTGCTCGTAACGGACCAACCGCTGGCTTAAGATCGCCGCGTGGAGCGCGACGACGACGTACGCGCAGCGTGCTTTGCTGCGCTCGACGTTCTGCGCGCGCAATTCGGTGACGAGCTCCCCTACAAGGGTGGCCTCGATCGCAAGTTCGCCTTCCGCGGCGGACGTGTCCCGTTCCTGAATTATCAGAAGGGCATCTACCGAGCGGCTGTCCAGCGCGGACGCGCGGCTCTGGCGATCCAGACGAGCTGGAAGTCGCCGTACGGCGACGAGGTGGCCGACGACGGGTTTCTCTACGACTACCGCTCGGGCTCGCCCAACCAACCGGACAACCGGGCACTCCAGGCTGCGTACGAACTCCAAGTCCCGATCGCGTATTACGTCGGCACCGGACCGGGCATCTACCGAGTGCTCTATCCCTGGTATGTCGAAGAAGACCTACGAGAAGAACGCAGAGTGCGCGTGTCGCCGGGGCGACGCATTGGGCCGATGGACGATCTCGAACCGCTACCCATCGACGACTTGATCGAGAAACGCTATGCCGTGCGCGAGGTGCGACAGCGACTTCATCAGTCGCGGTTCCGGCGGCGCGTGCTCCCCGCATATCGCATGCGGTGCGCGATCTGCCGCCTCAGAGAGGAGCAGCTACTCGACGCGGCACACATCCTTGGGGATCCCGATCCAAGAGGTGAGCCGGAGATTCCGAACGGGATGTGTCTCTGCTCGATCCATCACCGCGCGTTCGACCAGGACCTCGTTGGCGTCTCACCGGACCTTCGGGTTCACGTCTCCCGGCGGTTGCTCGACGATGACGACGGCCCGATGCTCGAAGTCCTCAAGGGCTTCCACGGATCGACGGTCGTTGCCCCCTCCAAACGCGTTTGGCGCCCCGACCCGGATCGACTCGAGATACGGTTCGCTCGCTTTCAGTCGGCCGGATAGGAGGTGCACCGCTGCAAGCGCAGAGCTCCGCTGTCCACCTGAGTGACGACGAGATCGCGTTGCTCATCGAAGCACTCGACTCGCATGAGTACTGGCAGCTCTCCGAGTCGAGTCAACGGAACGACGGATACTCGACGGTCCTGGATGGTGAGAGCGGCGAGATCGACGCGGTCCGCTCTCTCATCGCGAAGCTCGAACGGTCGCGGCAGAACCCGTAGTCCGTCGCTTGCTTTGCCAGCGACACGGCCCTTAGGCTCCGCGGCATGACGGTCTTCAATCTCAACAGCGACCCGGAGGATCACGCCGAGGCCCGTGCAGGGCTGGCACTGCAAGGGCGCCGGGGTGGGCAGGCGCATCGGATCCGAGCTGATCGGCGGCAGCATGTACGAGCTCGAGCCGGGCAACCGACTCTGGCCGTTCCATACGCACCACGCGAACGAGGAATGGGTGATCGTCCTCCGCGGCGAGCCCACCCTTCGCACGCACGAGGGCGAGCAGGTGCTGCGCGAGGGGGACGTGGTCGCCTTCCCCCGCGGCAAGGAAGGCGCGCACCAGATCCGCAACGACACGGACGCGCCGATTCGCGTCCTCATGCTCTCGACCAAGATCGCGCCGGACATCGTCGAGTACCTCGACACCGGCAAGGTCGGCGCGCGGAGTGTCGCCGGCGAGCGGATCATGTTCGCCCGCCCAGGCCCCGAGCTCGAGTACTGGGAAGACGAGGATTAGGCCGCTTCCGGCCGCGCTAGCCGTGGAGCGGGTGCGTATCGACAAGTGGCTCTGGGCGGCGCGCTTCTTCAAGACACGCTCGGCCGCGACCGAAGCCGTCGCCGGCGGCCACGTCAAGGTGAACGGCGAGCGCGCCAAGCCCTCGCGCGAAGTCGCGGTCGGCGATCGGGTCGACGTACGAACGAGCGCCGAGCGGTGGACGGTCGACGTGCGGGCGCTCGCCGACCGGCGCGGCCCCGCGGCAGCCGCCCGCGCCCTGTACGAGGAGACGCCGGAGTCTGCGGCCGCACGCGAGCAGCGCCGCCTGGAGGCGGAGCGAGCCGGCCGATCGGCGCAACCTCGGCGCTCGGCCGACGAAGCGCGACCGCCGACGGCTGGACGCTCTCCGCCGCGGTCAGCGCCGCCGCTAGCGGACGCCTCCACGAGTAACGTCTTCAGCGATGCACCTCCTGACCGGATCCGAGCCGCGGCGGATCGCGTCCACGCGCGCGTGGTGCTTATCGGCGCCGATCCCCTCGACGACGAGGACCTGCGTGCTCGAAAGGCGCTGCTGGTCCTGATCTCAGTGTTGATCCTGCCGGTCGCGGCGCTGTGGGGGGCGCTGTATCTCGCGTTCGGATCGCCGGTCGGTGTGGTGCCACTCGTGTACTTCGGCGTCCTGCTCGGCGCGATCGCCGTGTTCTCGCGCACGCGCGACTTCCCGTGGTTCCTGCGCGTGGGCCAGGTCGCAATTCTGCTGGCACCGACCCTGTCGATGATCCCGCTTGGCGGATTCCTCGACGCCGGCGGCGTCGGACTGTGGGGGATCCTCGCCCCGCTCGGGGCGCTCGTGTTCAGCGATGTCAGGTCGGCGGTCCGCTGGTACGTCGCGTGGCTCGTCGTGTTCCTCGGCTCGGGCTTTGCTGGCGAGATCGTAGGCCCTGTCTGGGACCCCCTGCCCGTCTGGTTCACGAGCACGATGCTGGCCCTGAACATCGCGGTCGGCGGCACCATCGTGTTCATCCTGCTCGCGGTCTTCGCCAAGCAGCGCCGCGATGCGCTAGCAGCGCTTCGGCTGGAACAGCAGAAATCCGAAGACCTACTGCTCAACATCCTGCCGCGCTCGATCGCCGACCAGCTGAAGGCCGAGACCCAGCCGATCGCAGACCACTTCGGGTCGGCCTCGATCCTGTTCGCCGACGTGGCTGACTTCACGCCGTGGTCGGAGCGGCTCCCGCCGGCCGAGGTGGTCGGCTACCTCGATCATCTCTTCAGTCACTTCGACGAACTCGCGGAACGGTACGCACTCGAGAAGATCAAGACCATCGGCGATTGCTACATGGTCGCTGCGGGCGTTCCGACACCACGCTCCGACCATGCGCGCGCGCTCGCGCTCATGGCGCTCGACATGCTCAAGGCGATGCGCGAGCACGAGATATTCGGGCATCTCGGCCTCGAGCTCCGAGTCGGGATCAATTCGGGCCCGGTGGTGGCCGGGGTAATCGGGAAGAAGCGCTTCCTCTACGACCTCTGGGGCGACGCCGTGAACACGGCCAGCCGCATGGAGTCGCACGGGACGCCGGGGCGGATCCAGATCACGCGCTCGACGTATGACCTGCTCGCCGGCGAGTTCGAGTGCGAGCCGCGGGGGACGATCGCCGTCAAAGGGAAGGGCGAGATCGAGGCGTGGTACCTCATCCGCCCCCGGGGCGACCGCCTGTCAGCAGCCAACGGCGGGGCACTCGAGCCGACGCTCCCCGACCGAGTGCACGCCCGCAGGTCGCGCACTAGCGGCTAGCGACCGGCCCATGAGAACGCGACTGCCACAGGATCTCGCTCAGCCACAATGGCTCAGTGCCGCCTCTCCCGCGCTCGACAGCCTCTGATCCCGACGAACCCGACAAGCCCCACGGCGACGTCCGCCGTCTCGTCCCGCGCGTCTTCGGCCTGTTCCGCCACTACCGCGGGCGCGTCGCCGTCCTCGCGCTCCTGATCATCGCCTCTTCGGCGATCGGTGTCATCAACCCCCTCCTCACGAAGACCGTGTTCGACGACGCGCTGTTCCCGCCGGGCGGGCCGGACCTGACACTGCTCTACGTCCTCGTTGGGATCATGATCGTGATCGCGCTCGTCGGCGGCGCGCTCGGCGTCTTCCAGACGTGGGTCGCCAGCGTCGTCGGCCAGCGCGTGATGCAGGACCTGCGCGACCGCCTCTACTCGCACCTGCAGCGGATGTCACTCCGTTTCTTCACGGGCACGCGGACGGGCGAGATCCAGTCGCGGATCGCCAACGACGTGGGGGGCATCCAGACCGTCGTGACGGACACCGCATCCTCCATCTTCGCGAACGTCGTCATCATCGTCTCCACGCTCATCGCCATGGCGATCCTCTCGTGGCAGCTGATGCTGTTGTCGCTGGTCATCGTTCCGTTCTTCGTGGTCATGACGTACCGCGTGGGCCGCGCTCGACGCAAGATCCGTGCCTCGACCCAGCGCTCGCTGGCCGAGATGAGCGCGATCACGGAGGAGACGCTTTCCGTGTCGGGCGTCCTGCTGACGAAGGTGTTCGACCGCTCGGGAGACGCTATCCAGCGCTACCGGGACGAGAACCGCCGCCTCGCCGAGCTTCAGGTTCGGCAGCAAATGGTCGGCCGGACGTTCTGGGGACTCGTGCAGGCATCGTTCTCGATCGCGCCGGCGCTCGTGTATCTCGTCGCAGGCTTGACCATCTCGGGCGGCGATCCGGCGTTGACGGCCGGCACGCTCGTGGCGTTCACCGCCCTTCAGCAACGGCTGTTCTGGCCGGTCGGCGACATGCTGCGGACGTCGGTCGAAGTGCAGTCATCGCTGGCGCTCTTCGAGCGAGTCTTCCAGTACCTCGACCTCGAGCACGAGATCGTCGACGCGCCGGGCGCGAAGGTGATCCCCAAGCCCGAGGTTCGAGGCGAGGTGCGCTTCCGCGACGTGCACTTCCGTTACAACGTGGACGGCGACGGCGCGCGGCCGTGGACGCTCGACAGCATCGACATCGAGATCGCCGCCGGGCAGCTCGCCGCGCTCGTCGGCCCGAGCGGAGCGGGCAAGACCACGATGTGCTACCTGATCCCGCGCCTCTACGACGTCACGTCCGGAGCCGTCGAGATCGACGGCCACGACGTGCGGCAGGTCACCCTGTCTTCACTCGCCGACGCGATGGGCATGGTCACGCAGGAGACGTACCTCTTCCACACGTCCGTTCGCGAGAACCTGCTCTACGCCGACCCGGAAGCGACGCAGGAGGAGCTCGAAGCGGCCGCCCGAACGGCCCTCATCCACGACCGCATCATGGAGCTGGACGAGGGCTACGACGCGCTCGTCGGCGAGCGCGGGTACCGCATGTCCGGTGGTGAGAAGCAGCGGCTCGCCATCGCCCGCGTCATCCTCAAGGACCCGCGCATCCTGATCCTCGACGAGGCGACGTCGTCGCTCGACACGACGAGCGAGCGGCTCGTGCAGCGGGCGCTGCGGCCGCTGATGGAGGGCCGAACGACGATAGCGATCGCGCACCGCTTGTCGACGATCCTTCGGCCGACGTGATCTTCGTCGTCGATCGGGGCCGCATCGTCGAGCGCGGCACGCACGAGGAGCTGCTGTTGCGCGGTGGCCTCTACGCGTCGCTCTTCCACGAGCAGTTCGCAGACGGCCTCGTCGAGGCGCGCTGCGACGACGGTGTCGTGCTCGCGAGCGGCGACGTCGTGGAAATGGCCGTGGCAGGCTCCTGAGCTACGTCACGGCGTCGATGAACGCGAAGACGCGTCGATTCGCCTGGGCGTTCTCGACGAGGTCGACGCCGTGAAGGGCGCCTGGATAGATGGCCAGCCGTTTGTCGGGCGACTTCGCGGTTCGCCATAGAAAGCGTGCCTCCGAAGCAAAGTCACGGTCGAGACGCGCGGCCATGAAGAGCAGTGGCATCGTCAGCTTCTTGACAGCCATCGAGGCATCGACGCCCGAAGCACCGATGGGGGCGGACAGCGAAACGACGCCATCAGGCCTGGGCCGCATCTGAGCGGCCGCTTCGAGCACTACGGCTGCTCCCATCGAGCCTCCGATCAGCACGATCTTGGCCGCACCGCGCCGGCGTAGCTCTGCAGCAGCTGCGGTGACATCCCGCTCGATGTGGCTCGCCGGCTGCGGGTGCCGAGAGCTGTAGCCGCGGAAGTCGAGGGCGAGCACCTGATACCGCTCGGCCAAGCGCGGAGCGAAGAGGCGCCACTGGCAGAGATCGCCGTTGTACATGTGCGCGAGCACGATCCCCACGTCACCCTCGCCCCAGAGCGCGCCGGTCAGCTGCACGCCGTCAGCGGCAGTGAACTGGACCACCTGCTCCGATTCCACACACGTCGGCGTCGGAACGGCACCGGCCTCCTCGTCACTGTTCGATCCGCCGCAACCGGCCATGCTGGCCGCGAGTGCCACCAGCAGCACGCGAAGGACGACACGACCGGGAATCGACCAAGCGTAGCGAGGTCGATCGGCCTCGTTCGCGCCTGACTCAGCGGCGCAGGTAGGCGTCGTCGCAGCTGAGCCAGTCCTCGCGGACCGGCGTGAAGACGTCGAGCATGACCGAATCCATGGAGAGCGACCTAGCTTGGCGGTACCTTGAGAGTCGCGATGACGACGGAACGCGACGTCGTGGAGCTCCTTACCGCCTACCTCGACGGTTCGATGAAGCCCGAGGATCGCGAAGCATTCGAACGACATGTCGAAACGTGCCACGGCTGTCAGAGATATCTCGACCAGGTGCGAAGGGTGACCGAGCTCACCGGCAGGCCGCCGGCCGAGACGCTCTCGCGTGAGTTCCAGCAGCACCTCGCCGAGGTCTTCAGCGGCATCCGGAGCGCGTAGCGCATGGCGCAGGATCGCTTCAACGCGCCGGTGACCTCGAAACGCGAGCCGTAGAATCGCCGCGTGGCCGACCCGACGCCGCGTCACGACTACACACCGATTGCAGATCACGGCATCATCGGCGACCTGCACTCGGCCGCGCTCGTCGGCACGGACGGCACGATCGACTGGTTCTGCCCCGGTCGCTTCGACGCACCAAGCGTCTTCGGTGCGATTCTCGACGCCGAAAAAGGCGGCTTCTTCCGCATCACGCCGATCCGCTGCCGGTGGACGACGAGACAGCTCTACGTGCCGGACACGAACGTCCTCATCACACGCTTCCTGTCGGAGGACGGCGTGGGCGAGGTGATCGACTTCATGCCCGTCGAGGATCGCCCGGGCGGGAGCCACCGGCAGCGGCTCATCCGGCGGGTGCTCTGCGTCAGGGGAGCGCTGCACTACTGCGCCGAGGTGGAACCGCGCTTCGACTACGGGCGCGCAGAGGCCGAGATCTCGCTGATCGAGCACGGCGCCGTCTTCGCCACGCCCGCACTTACGCTCTCGCTCTCCGCATCGACGGAGCTCGAACGAACCGCCGAGGGCGTCCGGGCGCAGTTCCACCTGAAGCAGGGCGACACTGCTACGTTCGTGCTCGAGGAAGGGGCGGAGCCGCGGAGCTACTCCCCGGAGCACGCCCACGAGCTCTTTTCGAGCACGACCGACTACTGGCTACGCTGGATCTCGCACGCGCGCTACCAGGGCCGCTGGCGCGAGATCGTGAGGCGGTCGGCGCTGACGCTGAAGCTCCTCACCTACCGACCTTCGGGCGCGATCATCGCGGCCGCGACGACAAGCCTCCCCGAGCAGCTCGGCGGCGAGCGCAACTGGGACTACCGCTTCACGTGGATCCGCGATGCCGCCTTTTCCCTCTACGCGCTGCTGCGGCTCGGCTTCACCGAGGAGGCCGCCGCGTTCGGCAACTGGCTGACCGACCGCTTCCGCGAAGGCCACCAGGGCGAGTCCGGCCCGCTCCAGGTCATGTACGCGATCGACGGCAGCTCCGAGCTCGAGGAGGAGATCCTCGATCACCTGGAGGGCTACTGCGGCTCCGCGCCCGTGCGGGTCGGCAACGGCGCCGCCGACCAGCTCCAGCTCGACATCTACGGCGAGCTCGTCGACTCCGTCTACCTCTACAACAAGTACGGACAGCCGATCTCCCATGACGCGTGGATGGATCTCTCACAGATCGTCGACTGGGTCTCGCAGAACTGGGACCGGCCGGACGAGGGCATCTGGGAGGTTCGCGGCGGCCGCAAGCAGTTCACGTACTCGAGGCTCATGTGCTGGGTGGCGGTGGAGCGATCGATCCGCATCGCCCGCCAGCGTGGGCTGCCCGCGGACCTCGTCGCCTGGGCGAGGACGCGCGACGAGATCTACCGCCAGATCATGGAGAAGGGCTGGAACGCGGAGCGTGGCGCCTTCGTGCAGCACTTCGGCTCGGACGTCCTCGATGCGTCGAACCTCCTGATGCCGCTCGTGAAGTTCGTCTCGCCGACGGATCCACGATGGCTCTCGACGCTCGATCGGATGACCGAGGAGCTCGTCTCCGACACGCTCGTCTACCGCTACAACGCGAAGGCGGCGCCGGACGGCCTCGAGGGCGACGAGGGGACGTTCTCGATCTGCTCCTTCTGGTACGTGGAGGCGCTCGCGCGCGCCGGCCGGCTCGATCGCGCACGGATCGCGTTCGAGAAGATGCTGACGTACGCGAACCACCTGGGCCTCTTCTCCGAGGAGATCGGCCCGCACGGAGAGCAGCTCGGCAACTTCCCGCAAGCGTTCACCCACCTCGCGCTGATCAGCGCGGCGACGAACCTCGACCGGCAGCTCGGCTAGGCGAGGCGGGCGCTCAGGCTGCCGAGGATCTCCTCGGCCTCCGCAACGATGCGCCCCACGATCTCGCCTGCCGGCACGACGTCGTCGATCAGTCCCGCCGACTGGCCGACCCAGAAGACCCAGCGGTCCGGCGCCTCGTCTCCGTCCATTGCGGCGCGGTGGGCGAGCACCTCCTCGCGCCTCCGGCGCAGCTCCGGCTCGCGGCCGAGCCACTCCTCGACGAGCCGCGTGCGCAGGACACGCCCCCATGCGCCAGGCCAGTCCTGACCGGTCATTGTGTCGGGAACCGTTGTCCGGATCGTGTCGTGTCCGTCGCTGGCGACGATCGCCTGCTTCAGCCAGGCGGGAATGGGGCATTCGTTGGATGCAAGGAAACGCGTACCGAGCAGGATGCCGTCGGCTCCGAGCGCGAGGGCGCTCACCAGGCCCGCACCGTCAGCAAGTCCGCCGGCCGCGAGCACCGGCACCGGAGCAACAGCCTTCACGGCTTGGCGGACGAGTACGGTCGTGCCCATCTCGCCGATGTGACCGCCGCCGTCCGTCCCCTGGGCGACGACGACGTCCGCGCCCACCGCCGCCGCCTGCTTGGCGTCGTCGAGGGTCGGCACCATGTGCATCACCTTGATGCCCGCATCGTGGGCACGCGCAAAGATCGCCCCGAGATCTTGGTCGTCCCGCGGCCAGGCGGTGGACAGGACCGCCGGCTGAAGCTCGAGGACGGCATCGAGCATCTCCTCGGCCGCGAACAGCAGGAGGTTGATGCCGAACGGCCTGCTGGTGATCTCCCGGGCACGGGCGGCGTGACTCCCAACGTCCTCGGGTGCGAGCCCCGACGCGCCAATCACGCCGAGTCCACCTGCCTCGCTCACACGGCCCGCCAGCTCGCCGTCGGAGGTTCCAGCGCCCATGCCGCCACAGACGACCGGATGTTCGATCCCGACGAGCTCCGTGAACGCGGTCCGGATCACGCGCCGCCAGTGTAGGTGCTATGGTTCCGACCGAAATAGTTCGCTCCGGAATAACAGCCACGCGCGTCACGAGCCTCACGACGACCGAGGCGGCGGTGCTGGCGCTGCTCGCGATCGAGGGAGAGCGTTCCCGCTACGACCTCATGAAGAGCGTCTCGAAGGCGATCGGGTACATCTGGGCGCCGGCGAAGACGCAGCTCTATGCGCTCCTCCCCCGGCTCGCAGAGCGCGGGCTCGCGACGAGCCGCACGGTCCGTGAGGGCGCGCGTCCGGAGAAGCAGCTGTTTCGCATCACCGACGCCGGCCGCGCCGAGCTCGACGAGTGGCTGGCCGCCGAGCCCGAGTCGACCGAGACGTTCTACCTGCGGCTGTTCGTCGGCAGCCTCGTCCAGCCGGACGTGCTCGTCGAGCACGTCCACTGGTTCCGGGAGCGCACCGAGGCACAGCTCGCGGAGTACCGGGCGATCGAGCCGACGAACACGCGCACCGGCGACGACTTCTTCCACTACTTCCTGCTCCGGCTCGGGATCGAGCGCTCCGAGCATCTGCTCCGCTGGTCGGCCTGGGTCCTCGACGAGCTCGAGGCCGCGTGACCCTGCTCGCCCGGTCGCTCCTCGTAGTCGCCCTCGCGCTGGTGGCGGCCGGGCCCGGCGGGGCGACGTCGGCGCCGCCCGGGACTGCATCGGACGTACGGGTGCTGGCGGAGCAGCTCGAGGCGACGCATCCTGACCTCTATGCCAGCGTCGACCGCGGCCGTTTCCGAGCGGCCGTCGACGATCTCGCCGGCCGGGCGGACGGGCTCTCCGAGAACGAGCTCCTCGTAGAGCCTCATGCGGATCGCGGCGATGCCGGGGACCGGCAACGGCCATACCGGCATCTTCCCGGGCGACCCGCAACACCGCGGCGACCTGCACCTGTACCCGCTTCGCCTCTACGAGTTCCCTGACGGGACGTACGTCGTCGACGAGAAGGGCGCCGATGGCCTGCGCGGCGGACGCGTGACTGCGATCGGCGGCGTCCCCTACGCGGAGGTGGCGACGCGCGTCCGTCCGCTCGTCCCGCACGACAACCCCAGCTCGCTGCGAGGGTTGCCTACCGCACTACGTGCTCACGGCGGAGGTGCTCGACGGCCTCGGGATCGCCGACGGCCTGGCGCCGCTCGAGTTCTCGGTCGTCGACCGCAGCGGCCGTGCACGCAGCGTGACCCTCGCACCGATTACGTCGCCTGCGTACGTCTCTGCGTTCAACGACCCGCTGCACGGCCATTACCCGTCGCTGCTGCCGCGGACGAGACCGACGCCGCTGTACCTGAAGCGGCTCGCGAGCCCGCTCTGGGTCGGAACGCTCGAACGTGGACGGACGGTCTTCGTCGGCTTCAACTCGGTACAGCGGCCGGAGTTCTCGCTCGTGGACCGCATCAGCAAGCTCGCTGCTCGTCCGAAGGTCAAGCGCGTGATCGTCGACCTCCGCCTGAACGGCGGCGGCGACAACACGACGTACGGGTTGCTCCTCGGCGCCCTCCAGGAGAAGGCCGTCAACAAGAAGGGTCGGCTCCGCGCGCTGATCGGCCGGGCGACGTTCTCGGCCGCCGCGAACTTCGCCGCCGACCTCGATCGCTACACGAAGGCGACGTTCTTCGGCGAGCCGACGGGAGGCGGTGTCGAGATCTACGGCGACGCGGTCTCGGTCTTGCTTCCAAAGAGCGGCGATCAACGTTCGCATCGCAACCCGCTACTGGAACTTCGGCAAGGGCTCCGGCGACCGGCGGCTCGCCGTCAACCCCGACCGCAAGATCAACGTCACCGTCGCGGACTTCCTTGCCGGCCGCGACCCGGTGCTCGCAGCCGCACTGAAGTAGCAGCTGCCGTCTGCCAGAATCGGCGGCCTGGTGGCGAGCCACATCGACCTGCCCGAGGGTGAGGTCACCTTCCTCTTCACCGACGTGCAAGGAAGCACGCAGCTGCTCGAAGAGCATCCCGCCGAGTACCCCGCGAAGATCGCGCGGCACCTCGAACTGCTTGCGACTGCCGTCGCCGATCGGCGAGGCGTCGTGTTCGAGACGGTCGGTGACGCCGTTTACGCAGCCTTCGCAGATCCCACGGACGGCGGTAGAAGCCGCAATCGCCGGCCAGCTGGCGCTCGCGGCTGAGGATTGGGGCGCGCTCGGCGCGCTCACCGTGCGAATGGGGCTCCACACCGGGCCGGTGGAGCGCCGCGAGGCGCACTACTTCGGAGCCGCCCTCTATCGCTGTGCGCGCCTGATGGCGACGGCACACGGCGGCCAGATCGTGTTGACCGAGGTCACGGCAGGCCTCGTCGAGGAATCGCTCGATGCCACGCTCGTCGATCTGGGCTCCACCGGCTCAAGGATCTTGAAAGAGCCGGAGCGCGTCTTCCAGGTCGCCGGCGACGGGCTGGAGGCGGACTTCCCGCCACTCCGGTCCGCGGGTGGAAGGCCGAACAACTTGCCCGCCGAGGTGAAGACGTTCGTCGGGCGGCGAGAGGAGCTGGCCGGCCTGTGCGAGCTCCTCGTCCAACCGGATGTGCGCGCCGTGACGGTCACCGGCACCGGTGGGACCGGGAAGACGCGACTCGCATTACGAGCGGCGAAGGCGCTCCTCGACCCGTTCAGGGACGGCGTGTTCTTCATTCCGCTGACACCACTCGTCTCGCCCGAGCTCGTCATGCCGGCCGTGGCCGGGGTGCTGAACGTCCAGCGGTCGGCGGATCTGACTCTCGTCGACTCGATCGTGACCCACCTCGGAGGCAAGGAGCTCCTGCTCGTGCTCGACAACTTCGAGCACGTCCTGCCTGCGGCCGAAGACGTCGCGGCGATCCTCGCCGCGGCGCCCAACGTGCGGGTGCTGGCCACGAGCCGCGCGCCGTTGCAGATCCAGGGCGAGCACGAGGTGCACGTCCAGCCGCTGCCGCTGCCCATGCCGGAGACAATCGTCGACGACGCGTGGCGCTCGCCCGCCGTCCAGCTGTTCGTTCAGCGAGCACAGGCGGCCCGGGACGACTTCGCCTTGACCGACGACAACTGCTCGACGGTGATCGAGATCTGCCGTCGGCTGGACGGGCTGCCGCTGGCGATCGAGCTCGCTGCCGCACGCAGCCGGCTGCTGTCACCGGAGGCGATGCTCGAGAGGCTCGACGACCGTCTTGGTCTGCTGACCGGCGGACCGAGCGACCTCCCCGCCGAGGCAGCAGACGCTGCGGGACGCGATTCGTGGAGCTTCGACTTGCTCGACGAGCCTGAGCAGCTCCTGCTCGGACAGCTCGCAATCTTCCGCGGCGGTTGTGATCTGGCCGCGGCCGAGGCGGTGTGCGACGGCGACGTGCTCGCATCGCTGACGAAGCTCGTCGAGCACAGCCTCGTGGAGACGCGATGGAGCCTCACCGGCGACACCCGCTACGAGCTGCTGGAGACGATCGCGGAGTTCGCGCGGGAGCTACTTGCCTCCAGCGGCGAGCACCGACGACGTTGCCGAGCGGCACGCGAGGTACTTCGCCGACCTACGCCGAGTCGGTGGAGCCGTCGCTCTACAGCGACGCCCGCGCTCCGTGGCTCTCCCGCCTCGCCGACGACCGCGACAACTTCCGCGCCGCGCTCGCCTGGTCGGTGGATCGCGACGAAGCGTCCGTCGGCTTGAGAATCCTGGCGGCCCTCTGGCTCTGGTGGTGGACGTCGTTCAGCGAAGGGCTCGAGTGGGCGGAGCGCGTCCTCAGCCTGCCGAGCGCCGCCGAGCCGACGAGCGCACGCGCCGGAACGTTGTTCACGGCAGAGATCTGCGCAATCGGCGCCGGTGATGTTCGGCTGACACGCCGGTACGCGGAGGAGGCGCTCGCGGTCAGCCGTTCGCTCGGCGATGAGCGCTGGTTCGCGCTCGCACAGGCACTCGGCGCGGGCGCACTCGCCGGCCTTCGGAGCGGCCCCGGGGTCGCCTTCGACGATCCCGACGGGCCACAGCGGGTACAGGAGCTGGGCACGGAGGCGATCGCCGTCGCCGAGCGCAGCGGGGATGAATGGGTCGTCGCGTGGGTGACGATGATCTCGGGCTACGCGTCGCTGCTGTCCGGCAACCCGGTGGCGGCCGAGCCCTGGGCAGCGGCCGCCGTCGAGAGATTCGAGCAGCTCGGGGACTCGTGGTCGAGAGCCACGGCTTCGGTCGCCCGCGCCTTCTCGCTCGTACAGCTCGGCGAGCTGGAGGCGGCAGGGGAGGCGCTCGAAGGCAGCGTGGACGCGCTGCGCTCGGTTGGAGACTTGAAGATGGCCAACACCGGCCTCATCGCGAACGGGCTTGTCGCCCGGCTGACCGGCGACATGGAGAGCTCGGAGGCCCGCTACGGCGAAGCACTCGCCGTCTGCGTCGAAGTGGGCGATCCGGCCAACGCACCCGTCTGCCTGGAGGGCGTCGCAGCATCGGTCGCCGCCCACGACCCCGAGCGTGCCGCCCGCTTACTCGGAGCAGCGAAGGCGCTCTTCGACTCTGGCGCCTTTCCGACCGTCCCCGGGTTCGAGGTCTTCTATATCGGAACGCGATCCATGCTGGTGGACGCCCTCGGCGAAGACGAGGTCGGCCGGCTCGAGGCACTCGGTGCGTCGAACGCGAAGACGCGCCCACTCGCCGAGCTCATCGACGCTTGATCAGTCGTTCGCGTCGATGAAGGCGAGGACTCGTGCCCAGGCGTCGTCGGAGGCGTCCTGGAAGTCCTCCTGCTTGCGGTCGAAGAAGCTGTGCGGCGCGCCGGGATACGTGATCAGCTCGTGCGAGACGCCCGCGGCGCGCAGCGCCTCCTCGAACGCCGCGTTGTCGTCGGCCGTGATGTTCGCGTCGTCGCCGGCCTGCAGAGCGAGAATCGGTGCGTCCATCTCGGACGCGCGCTGAATCGGGCCTGGCGAGCCATCCGCTCCTTCCCGCGTTCGCCCGTAGAAGCCGACTGCGCCCGCGAGCCCGTGGCCGCCCGCGGCCGAGAGCCACGATTGGCGACCGCCCATGCAGAAGCCGACGGTGAAGATCTTCGTCGCCCCGCGTTCGCGCAGCCAGGCGACGCACGCGGCGACGTCCGCCTGGATCTCGGCCGGCTTCACCGCCTGCACGTGCGGCATGTACTCGAAGTCGTCATCCCGCTTCGACGCGCCGGCCGTCCGCCCGAAGTAGTCGAACGCGATCGCCGGGTAGCCTCGCTCGGCGAAGCGCAGGGCGAGCTCCTCGTAGAAGCGGTAGAGGCCGCGGACGTCGGGGAGGACGACGATGCCGGTCTCGCCCGGCTCGTCCGGCATCGCCGCGAACGCCGCGAACTCGTTTCCGTCCCCAGCCTCGAGGACGAGCTCCTCGTGGGAGACGGCTGCCCCCGAGATGACGGGGATCGGCGGCGAGGAGTCGTGCTCGAAGCACACGGCGCCGCGGACGATAGCGGGCTTCTACCGACCACGCTCGGCGTCGCCCCCGGGTCAGGACGCGGGCTGACGAGGTCGCGAAGTGCCTGGCCAAGGAGGTCGCCGTTCCCGCTTGACAAGCGAGCGGGAACATGAAAGATTCTCCCCGTCAAGTCCTCGGAGATCTTCGGATCGCCGGGGACTTGGCGTTTTTAGCCGTCGAAAGTCCAGTTGGCTTACGCCTTGGACTTTCGACGGAAGGCTCAGTTGTTGGCCTGGCAGTCCTGTCGTAGAGTCGTTTCATGACCGAGCGATTGCTCATGAGGTGGGACGAGCTCGGTGAGGGATCCCGGGCGCTCGCCGGCCAGATCGCGGCGGACGGGTGGCGGCCGGACATCATCCTCGGCATCGCGCGCGGCGGGCTCCTCGTGGGCGGCGCGATCTCCTATGCCCTCGACGTGAAGAACACCTTCACGATGAACGTCGAGTTCTACACGGGCATCGACGAACGGCTAGAGATGCCGATGATCCTGCCACCCGTTCCCGACCTCGTCGATCTCGGCGAGGCGTGCGTGCTCGTCGCGGACGACGTCGCCGACACGGGGCAGACGCTCGTACTCGTGAAGGAGTTCCTCGCCGGAAAGGTGCGCGAGGCGCGCGTGGCCGTCCTCTACGAGAAGCCGGGATCGGTCGTCAACTGCGAGTACGTCTGGAGGCGAACCGACCGCTGGATCGACTTTCCGTGGAGCGCGGAGGCCCCTGTCGCGTGGCCCGCTGAACGAGCCGTCGCGCCCTAGGAGCGCTGCGCGTAACCCGAAGCAGCCCAGACCGCCGCGGCGATCGCGCGGTAGCCACGATCGGTTGGGTGACCATCGCCGCGTGAGCAGGTGAACGTGAAAGCGCAGATACGCGCGCGTTCGCGAGCGAGATTGCCCTGCGGGTTGAACACAGGGAACATGTCCGCAAACCTCGCCTTCGAGGCCTTCGTGACTTTGGCGATGGTCCTGTTCAGCGCGCGCAACGGCGGATCCGTTTCCGGAAGGCGGTCGATGTTGTTGTTCCACAGCCCCGTGACGACGATCTCGGCGCTCGGGGCGGCGCCGCGAAGACGGCGGAGGATCGTGCCGAAGCGCGTTACGAACTCCCGCGTGGCGCGCGGGCTTCGGGCGCGAATGCAGGAGAGATCGCCCCGGCATCCGTCGTAGACCGCTTGGACGTCGCCGCCACCCAAGTGGAGGGTGATCGGGCTGACACGGCCCGGGTGGAGTCGCAAGAACGCGAGCGCAGCGGCGAGTTGCGTGCCGCGATAGGAGTCGTGGAGACGATGCGTCGCGTCCGCAAGCCATGGACACCCGCCGGAGGCGAAGGTTCTGGTCGACTCGCCCGGGCAGCTGTAGTTGACGACACGGACGCCCGGCCTCAGCTTTCGCAGCCGTGCAGCAAACACGTCGACGTAGCCAGTGCGGTACCCGGAAGGCGGCAGACCGGCTTCGACCTTCTGTGGCTGCATGCCGTACGCAACGGAATCACCGAGCGCGAGATAGAAGGCGCCCGGCGGCGCGACCGACCGTACCGTCCCGCCGAGCGCGAGCGGTACGAACCACACGGCGCAGACGGCGCAAGCGAGGATGCTCCTGCGAATCTCTGGCCTCCTCTGGCACGACTGATTGAGCCGCGCCGAGTATACGAGCTTCCAGCCGCCGGGTCGTCCGCCGCGAAGGCTTACTTCACACGGAGCGTGAGGCCGAACATGTCGTCGCGAGGCGACCAGATGCGAAGGCGCGTGTTCCTGCCCGCGCGAACGGTGACGCGGAACGAGCCGTCAGGCCCGGTCACACGGTCGGGGCCGAGCCACTGCCAGCTCCCAAATCGCATCTCCTGCAACCGGTAGGGCTGACGGCCGGAGCGCGGCCGCACCTGTCCCCAGAGGGTCGTCTGCCGACCGTGCCGCGAGGCGCGCGCGAGCGGCAGCATGAAGGCGCGGAGGGCGGGCTTGGCCTTGCCGGCTGCCGTCTTGAAGCCACTCTGCCAGCCGGACCTGGACGGGGTGTCGTCCGCGTCGTCCTGGTAGAGGAAGTTGATGAGCATGTCGACGTACGGCGTCCTCCAGACGCGGAGGCTCGCCTCTGCGACGTAAACCGCCTGGAGGGCAGGCGCGATGCCAAGCCACGTGTCGGGAGGATCCGTCTGGTAGCCGTACTCGGTGAGCCAGATCCGCTTGGGTCCCAGCCACTTGCGGACGGCCGAGATCAGCCGCTCCAGGGACGCCATCGAGATCGTCTGACAGTGCTTGCAGCCGCCGCTCCATGGCGTCTCCACCTGCGGTTGCAGCGGGTACGGGTGGTGCGCGTACGCGTCGAGCTTCGCGCCGGCCTTCCCCATCCCCTCGATCCACCCGAGCGGGGACACGCCACCGAGATTCCCGCGCGGCGCCGTGACGCCGCCGCCGACCCGTGCCTCGGGGCTCGCCTGTTTGATCGCGGCATACGCGGGGTTGAGGAGCTTCGTCACGTACACCCTCGGGGACGTGGGTCGTAGCCAGCGTGCCTGGTTGGGCTCGTTCCAGATAGTCCAGTAGCGAACGAACGGGTAGCGCTGCGCCGCGGCGTACGCGAAGTCCGCGAACGACGAGGCCAGAGTCGGGGCCGCGCTCGGTGCGTCCCCGCCGTTTGCCCAGTCGGGCGTGCCGACGAGCGTCAGGACGATCGGTATACCGCGCCGATTCAGCCCGTTGAGAACCGCGTCTGCTCCGCGCCACCGGTACGCGTCGTCGTCAGGATCCCTCGCATCCAGTGGCTCACGGGCCGCGATGTCGTCCCAGCGGAGCGTGAAGCGGACGATGTCGACGCCGACACGGTCGAACTCATTCAGTCGCGAGGCAAGCGTGCCCGGACCGTTCAGGAGCCAGGCGTCGTCGTGGATGCCGTACTTCGCACCGGCGGCCGCACCGGCCGTTGGAACGACGTAGGCGAGGAAAGCCGCGGCGACGGCGGCCACGGTTGCGCACCTGATGAGGGTCATGAGTCTCTCGGCGCACGGAGGCGTGCGGCGCCTCTCCACTCCCTGTGGATCAAGTACGCTGCGGCGCCGCCGAAGAGCAGCAGGACGGCGAGCGAGCCGACGAGAGCGAATGGCATACCGGAGCCTCTCGCGCCGGTCGTGGCGGCAGCGACCTGCGCTCCGCCGGGATTCCCGCTGCTCGACCCGGCGAGGCCGCGGGTGGCGACCTGGCCGTTGAGCGCGCGGTTGATGTCATCGCTTGCGCTCGAGTAGAGACGAACGTCCTCGGGCATGTTCGCGAGGGCCTGCCGATAGCAGCTGATCGGGTAGAGGTTGCTGATCGCGCCGTCGTTCCAGTCTTCGACGAGCGTCCGCCAGCACTCCTCCTTCGCCGATGCCGTCGAAGGGGCGATCGCAACCGCGGCCAATAGCGCGAGCACCGCGCTCCCCGGGCGCAGGTACGCGAAAGCCTGGCGTATCGATGTCACTCGAACACCCCCTCGATGTGGGCGTCCTACCCCTCTTTTGACGCGAAAAAACGCCCCCGGTCAGTGCCGAATAGTACGTGTCGGCGGTAAACCCGCGCTGAGAAGGCCGTAAGCGGGGCGCAAAGTCGGTTACCAGCTGGAGAACAGTATTCAGGCAGTGCGGCCGTAGTACATGCGCTGGGCCATCTCGCTCAGCATGTGGCCGGGCTCGACCGAGTAGGTCAACACGGAGTTCATGCGCGGCGTCGCACCTACGACGGGCGGCACCCGATGCAGTGAGAAGCGGCCGCGGAAGAACGCAAGCGTCCCCGGCTCCGAGGCGAGCAGTTTCGGAGACGTCTCGCCGAGCAACACGGAGCGGACGGCGTCGTAGCGTTCGTCGTCTGGTGTCCGCACCATGGGTGCGTACTCGAAGTCGCCGCCTCCCTGCGAGCGCTGGATCATGAGCGTCACGGAGAACTCGCTCTGGTCGAAGTGCCAGCCGAGCTCGTCGCCTTCTTCGTAGACCGTCATGTTCACGCCGTCGAGCGGGTCGGCGCTGCGGTGGAGCACGTCCTTCTCGAGGGCGGCCGTCACGAAGGCGAGCACCTCCTCGGACGCGTAGATGCGACGCGATCCGAAGTCCTCGGGCAGGAGGTCCATCGCCACGGCCTTCTGCGCTGAGCGGACCATGATGCGCCGCGGGTGATCCTGCGGCAGTGACTCGTCGATCTCGTCGTCGAAGTAGCAGTTGTGCATTGCATCGTTCGGGTAGCCCTGCATCGCGAGGGTCCGCGCCTCGTCGGCCATGAGCTCGACGGCATCCGGACGGACGAAGCCGTCGAGACGGCACGCGCCCTCGGCGCGGAGAGCCCCGCGACATTCGTCGACGAGCTTTTGCGCCGCAGCGCCACCGAGCTCGTGGATCGGATAGCGATCGAGGTCGACGAGGTCCGCGATCTCGCTCACGAACGCGACTCTAGCGCTCTACGATCACGAGCATGGTGAGCTTCGAGCTCGTCGAGGCGTTTCGGCGTGACGGGGCCGTGTGCGTCCGCGGAGCGTTTTCCGACGACGAGGTCGCGCTCGTCGCACGCGGCATCGATCGCAACCTCGCGGAGCCGAGTGAGCTGGCGCTCGTCGCGAGCCGTGCCGACGATCCGGGCCGCTTCTTCGAGGACTTCCGCGGCTGGCAGCGGATTCCGGAGTTCGAGGAGTTCATCCGTGCGTCGGGAGCCGCGCAGATCGCGGGCGAGCTCATGGGCTCGCAGCAGGTGCGGCTGTTCCACGATCACGTGCTCGTGAAGGAGCCGGAGACCCGCCAGCCCACACCCTGGCATCAGGACCAGCCCTATTACAACGTCGACGGCCGCCAGGTCTGCTCGCTGTGGATGCCGGTCGATCCGGTCGACCGCGAGTCGACGGTGGAGTTCGTCGCGGGCTCACATCTGGGTCCGTGGCTCATGCCGAGGACGTTCATGGACGCCGAGGCGAAGTGGTTCCCGGAGGGCAGCCTCGAGGAGCTGCCGGACATCGAAGGTGATCGAGGCCAATTCGAGATCCTCGCGTGGGAGCTCGAGCCGGGCGACGTCATCTACTTCCACATGCTGACACTTCACGCCGCCGGCGGAGCGACGAGGAGGCGGCGGGCGCTCTCGATCCGCTTCCTCGGCGACGACGCGACGCACGCCCCGCGGCCATGGAAGACGTCGCCCGACTTTCCGGAGCTGGCCGACCTGCCGGCGGGAGCGCCGATGGAGCACCCGCTCTTCCCGGTGCTCTGGGAAGCGCCCTGAGCACGGGCTGGGCGCGTCCACCTGTCCAATTCAGCCCCCAGGGTCAGTCTCAGTGTCTGACCCCGGGTCTGGCACTGGGTCTGGCACCTGGACGTGTCCGAAGTGGACGCGGCTACCAGCCGTCCCAGTGCACCATCGTCTCGAGCGGCTTGCGCCGCGCGGGCCGGAAGTCCGTCCCGATCGTGTACGCGACCGGGACGAGCGCGACCTGCATGACCTCGGCATAGGGAATCCCGAGCAGCTCGGCGGCCTCTTCCTCGTGCGCGAGATGGAACGTCGTCCAGCACGTACCCAGCCCGCGCGTTCTCGCCGCGAGCATGAAGCTCCAGACGGCGGGCACGATGGTGCCGAACCGCGACGCCTGGTGCGGTAGCGGCTTGCCGTCCGTGCGACCTTCGATGCACGGGATGACGTGCACCGGCACGTCGCCGATGTGGTCCATGAGATGCCAGACGGAGTCGAGCAGCCTGCGTGTTGCCTTCGGCAGCTCGACGTCCGCATCCGGGCGCTGGCCACCGAGGTAGCGCGCGCCGAACCGACGCCACAGCTCGCCGAGCGCGGCCCGCTTCTCGGGGTCCGTGACGACGACGAAGTGCCAGTCCTCCCGATAGCTCGCCGCGGGCGCCTGCTGCGCCAGGCGCAGACAGTCTTCGAGCACCTCGCGCTCGACGGGTCGCTCGAGATCGAGCCGCCGCCGCACGGCCCTTGTCGTCGACAACACCTCGTCGGGCGTCAGCGGGAGGATCACCGCAGGAGCATGACGCATCAGGGATCCGCAAAAAGCCGCAACCGACGTACGTCCTCGCACGGACGCGCCCGACTGCCGGCGTGTCGAGGATCAGTGCAAGACCTGAGAACCATCGAAAGGATCTCCGTGGCCTACCAACACACGTATCCGAAGCCAGAGTCGGGAGTGCTCGCCAAGGTCGTTGCGGTCTTCCTCGGGATCGCCGTGGGAGTGCTCGCGCTCGTCGCCATTTACCTGCTCGGCGCAGCCAACGATGCCCGTGACGACGCGGCCGCGGTGGCTGCGACGACCGGGCACTCTGCGCATACGCCCGACAGCGATGTCAGCCTCCCGCTGCAGAGCTTCGCCGGCGTCGTGCCCGACAACGCCGAGGCGCTGGCGACGGCACACGCCGCTACGCCGGCGACCCTGCCGGCGGTGCCAGCAGGCGACCTGGTGAAGGTGCACATGACCCTCAAGGACATGGCCGTGGAGATCGCGCCGGGCGTGAAGTACAACACCTGGGCGTTCGACGGCCATGGCGCGCCCGGCCCGGTCGTCCACGTACGTGAGGGGCAGACCGTGGAGATGACGCTGACGAACGGCGGCGGCATCCCGCACTCGATCGACTTCCACGCCGCCCGCATCGCGCCCAACGTCGCTTTTCGCGACGCGCGGCCGGGCGAGTCGTTCACGTTCCGCTTCAAGGCGAACGACCCCGGAGTCTTCATGTACCACTGCGGCACGAAGCCCGTGCTCGCGCACATCGCGAACGGTATGTACGGAGCGATCATCGTCGAGCCCAAGGAGGGCCTGCCCCCGGTCGACAACGAGTACGTGCTCGTCGGCAGCGAGTGGTACCTGAACGGCGACGGCATCGACGAGTCGGCCTCGCTCGATATGGCGAAGGCGCGCGCCCGGATGGCCGACTGGGTGAGTTTCAACGGCTACGCGAACCAGTACGTCACGCACCCCCTGACCGCCGACCCGGGCGAGACGACGCGGTTCTGGGTCGTCGCGGCGGGCCCGACAAACAACGTGAACTTCCACGTAGTCGGCACGATCTTCGATCGCGCGTGGGAGAACTCCGATCTGACGAACCCGCCGCAGCGCGGCGTACAGACGGTTGTCGTACCGGCCGGTGGTGGCGCCGCCTTCGACGTGAAGATCGACGACGTCGGGCTATACCCGTTCGTAAGCCATGCGTTTGCGGACGTCGACCTCGGACAGGTTGGGCTGCTGAAGGTCGGCAACCCGCCGGGGACGATGGGCCACTAGACCCAGACCCTGGCCCAGCCCTCCCCAAAGGAGCCGCGGCAAACGCCGCGGCTCCGGCGTTCTCCGCTACGAGCTCGAAGCCTCGTCGTAGCGGCGGCCCACCTCGTCCCAGTTCGCGACGTTCCACCACGCGGCGAGGTAGTCAGGCCGGCGGTTCTGGTAGTTGAGGTAGTACGCGTGCTCCCAGACGTCGATGCCGAGCAGCGGCACGTGGCCATCCATGATCGGTGAGTCCTGGTTGGCCGTCGAGTACGCCTGCAGGCCAGAGCCGTCCCAGACGAGCCAGCTCCAGCCCGAGCCGAAGCGCGTGACGCCGTTCTGGGTCATCGTCTCCTTCAAGGCGTCGAAGCCGCCGAACGCCTCCCCGATGGCGTCGGCCAAGGCACCCGAAGGCTCGCCGCCTCCGTCCGGGCTCATGACTTGCCAGAACAGCGAGTGATTCGCGTGCCCGCCGGCGTTGTTGCGAACGGGGGTGCGCTTGTCGTCCGGCAGGCTGTCGAGCGAGCGCAGGACGTCCTCGACGGAGGCGTCGGCCGACTCCGTGCCTTCGAGCGCCTTGTTCGCGTTGTCGACGTACGCCTGATGGTGCTTGCCGTGGTGGATCTCCATCGTCCTCGCGTCGATGTGAGGCTCGAGGGCGGAATGGTCATAGGGCAGTGAGGGAAGCTCGAACGGCATTGTGATCTCCTCTCTGGCTGGGTGAGACGATTCTAGAATCTCACGCCTGGGCGAGATCCTGATCCTCAGCGAAGCGGACGTCGAGGAGCTGCTCGATCCCGCCGGCTGCCTCGAGGCTGTTGAGCAGGCGCTCGTCGCGCTCGCCGGCGGCGACATCCACCTGCCGCTGCGGCCGATGATCAAGCCCCCTGGCACGGACAGCGTGCTCGCACTGATGTCCGTCCACCGCCGGGTGACCGCGCCCCACGTACGGGTTGAAGACGGTAGCCGTGTTCCCCGCGAACTCGGCGCGAGGGCTCGATCCGCATCAGGGCACGGTGACGCTGTACGACGGTGAGACGGGTGAGGTCGTCGCGGTGATGAACGCCTCGCCGATCACCGCCATCCGCACCGCGGCGGCGAGCGCCCTCGCCACACGAGAGCTCGCCCGGGACGACGCTCGGGTGCTCGCCATCGTCGGCACAGGACATCAGGGGCGCGCACACCAACGGCTGCTCCCCGCGGTCCTGTCGTTCGACGAGGTGTTGATGGCGGGAAGAGGAGAGGTCGAAGAAGCCGTGCGGCAGGCAGACGTCATCGTGACGGCTACGAGCTCGACGGAACCGGTGATACGGCGAGAGTGGCTCAAGGACGGTGTGCACATCAACGCCGTCGGCTCCTGCTTCCCGGACGTCCGGGAGCTCGACGCAGAGACGGTTGCTGCATCGACGTTCTTTACCGACCGCCGTGAGTCCGCCGAGAACGAGGCGGGCGACTACGTGCTCGCACGTGCCGAGGGAGCGATCGGGCCGGATCACATCGTTGGCGAGCTCGGCGACGTGCTCGTCGGAGCCCACCCGGGACGCACTTCGCGTGACGAGATCACGGTGTTCGAGTCGCTGGGCCTCGCGGTCGAGGATCTCTATGCGGCCGAGTACCTCGTACAGCGCGCACGCGCGACGGGTCGGGGCAGCACCGCCGCCTTTTGATCCCCATCGAGGAGATTCGTCGCGCGGCGGAAGTCATCTCGGGTGCGGCGATGCGCACACCGCTCGTCCAGGCGCCGCTGCCCGACGCGCCGTGCGAGATCTGGCTGAAGCTCGAGTGCCTGCAGCCGACCGGCGCCTTCAAGATCCGCGGAGCGGTGAACGCGATCAGGCAGGCTCCAGCCGACCTGCTTGCCGACGGCGTCGTCACCGCCAGCGCCGGCAACATGGCGCAGGCGGTTGCCTGGGCAACACGGGAGGCACGCGTCAGCGCCACTGTCATAGCCCCCGACCACGCCCCTGAAGTGAAGATCGCCGCGATCGAGCGGCTCGGAGCACAGGTCGTGAAGGTGCCGTTCGAGCGCTGGTGGCAGACACTCGTGGACGGCCGAGTCGATGGTCACAGAGGTCACTTCGTCCATCCCGTGTCAGACCCGCTGGTCATGGCGGGTAACGGCACGATCGGGCTGGAGATCGCGGACGAGCTCGAGCCCGATGCCGTCGTCGTGCCAGTCGGCGGCGGTGGCTTGGTCAGTGGGATCGCGAGCGCACTGCGAGTTACGAGTCCCCGTACGCGCATCATCGCTGTCGAGCCAGAGACGGCCGCACCGCTGGCGGCATCATTCGCTGCGAGCGCACCCACAGAGGTGGCGTACCGCGCGTCCTTTGTCGACGGCGCCGGCGGCCGCAGCCTCTTGCCGGGAATGTGGCCGTTGCTCGAGGAGCTCGTCACCGAGGCGGTGACGGTCTCCCTCGAGGAGACGGCGCATGCGGTCCGCGTGCTGCTGGAGCGCGCATGTGTGGTAGCTGAAGGAGCGGGAGCGCTCGCCGTCGCTGCCGCGCTTGCGGGCAGAGCCGGTTCGGGTCGCGTCGTGTGCATCGTGTCCGGCGGGAACATCGACCTGCCCGTGTTGGCCCACATTGCGAGCGGAGACGTCCCGTAGAGTGCGCCCGTGAAGGTCGAAGGCACGAAGACGCTCGACGCGCCGCAGGAGCTCGTGTGGGAAGTGCTCATGGATCCCGAGCGGATGGCCAAGCTGCTCCCGGGCATCGAGAGCTTCGAGGTGCACGACCAAGATCACTGGACGGCAGCGGTCAAGGTGCCGCTCGGCATGGGCGGCCTGAAGCTGAAGTTCGCGTTCGAGCAGCTCGAGAAGCGGCCCATGGACTACGCGAAGCTCAGCGCCAAGGGCCAGGGTGTCGGCGCGATCGTGAACATGCAGACGGAGTTCCACCTCGCTGCAGACGGTGACGGTACGTCGATGCGCTGGGAGGCCGACGTCCGCGTGGCGGGACCCGTCGGCTCGATGGGTCAGCGCGTCTTCCAGCCGATCGTCAACCAGCAGGTCACAGGCGTGCTCGACGCGCTCGAGGCGCAGGTCGCAGAGGCGAAGTCCGAGGCCGGCTAGCGACGAGCTTCAGCAGTGGAACGTGCCCGAGGCTTTGCCTCTGCCGCGGAAGGACGTAAGGACTCCTCCCACCGCGGACTTGAGCCTCCCCGTAAACGTCCCTCGCTTGAGGTTGTTCTGATACGTCACCTTCATGGGGGGCAACAGAACGTACTGCGTCTTGCCCAGCCACCACTCGACGAACACATCCTGGCGGTAGACGCCGTCGCGTTGCGCGGTGGACGTGTGCTCCCAGTACTTCGTCTTTGGCGACAGGCCCGTCAGCGGGTGACGCCCGATGTGGAGCCTCAGCACTCCATTCACCGTCTTACATTGACCGCTCGTCCAGCGTACGACCTTCCCGGAAAAGCGGGCAGTGGCCGCTGCGGGGCCGCAGTTCTGCACCCAGGTGCCCGTCACGCCTGGCTTGCACTTGGACACCGCGGCGGGAGTAGCCACGCTTGCACCTGGCGCACTTGCCGCAACGAGCGCAGCAGCGATAGCGCCCAGACAGGCGATGCCGAGCGCGCTTCGCCTCAGCCGCCCGCTTCCGTGGGCCGATGTCAGTCGCCTGTGCAGCATGCTCACTCAGATTCCCCCGGTCTCCCGACCAACGTTGTCCGGCCTTCTGGGACACGCGAGGATACCTGAGGCGGTGGCGATTCTCCCGCAGGAACCTTCATCGGAGGGGAGAGATAGCCTCGCACGATGTCCGCCGTGCTGCTCGCGCTCACGTCGGCCGTGCTCTTCGGAGGCATGGCGGTCGCGCTCGTGTTTGCGTTCCGGCGCTCGTCCGACGCGGAAGCAGGCGCGTTGGTCACGGGCCTCGTGGCGCTCACCGTCATCGGGGCGCTGGCATTGGCCTCCGGTCCTGTTGGCGGCGACGTATGGCCGTTTCTCCTCACGGGTCTCTTCGCTCCCGGCGCATCGCAGTTCCTCTACGTCCGTGCGGTGAAGGAAGTCGGCGCGTCACGCGCGGCCGTGGTCGTCGGCGCGGCGCCGCTCGTATCGGTGACGATCGCTCTCGCGCTGCTGGGTGAACCGGCAGAAGTGGCGCTGCTCGTAGGTGCTGTGCTCATCGTGCTCGGCGGTGTCGCACTGGCCGGGGAGCGGGACCGGCCGGCGCACTTTCGCGCAATCGGGCTCGTGCTCGCCTTCGGCTCCGTCGTGTTCTTCGCGACGCGGGACAACATCGTCCGCTGGCTCGCGGAGGACTCCACTGTCGACCCCCAGCAGGCCGCAGCCGCGACCGTGCTCACCGGGAGCGCGCTCATGGCGGGCTGGCTCTTCGTCGTCCGCGGCCGGCGGACGGTGAACGACGTGCGGCGGGCGCTACGGCCGTTTGCCCTGTCGGGGGTGCTCTGGGGCCTCTCGTACGCGACGCTCTTCGAGGCGTTCTACCGTGGACGCGTCACCGTCGTCAGCCCGCTTGTTGCCACTGAGGCGTTGTTCGGCGTGCTGTTCGCGACGCTCATCCTCGGCTCGAGCGAGCTCGTGGGACGCCACGTCGCGCTCGGCGCCACGCTCGTGGTCGTAGGCGGCGTCCTGATCGGAGTGTTCAGGTGATCGTCGCTCACCTCGATCTCGATGCCTTCTTCGCTGCGGTCGAGGAGCTGGAGAACCCGTCCCTCCGGCGCACGCCGCTCGTCGTCGGCGGGAACCCTCGCGGCCGCGGAGTCGTCGCGACGGCGAACTACGAGGCCCGCCGCTTCGGCATCCACTCGGCGATGAGCTGCGCGGAGGCGCTGCGGCGCTGCCCGCACGCAGTCTTCATCCCGCCCAGGCACGCGCTCTATCGCGAGTACTCGCGCTCTGTATGGGACGCCGTGCGCCATGTGGTGCCGGCCGTCGAGCGGACGGGGCTCGACGAGGGGTATCTGGACATGAGCGACGCCGCGCGGGATTTCCTCCAGGCACGACGCGTGGCAGAGGCGGTGCAGGCGGCGGTCCGCGGAGCAACCAGCCTCTCGTGCTCGCTCGGCGTCGCCTCGTGCAAGGTCGTCGCGAAGGTGGCGAGCGACCGGCGGAAGCCCGGCGGCTTGCTGGTGGTACCCGCCGGCCGCGAAGCTGCGTTTCTCGCGCCCTTCGACGTGCGCAAGCTCCCAGGAGTCGGCCCCAGGTCGGAGCAACGGCTCCGAAGCGCCGGGCTCGAGACGATCGGCCAGCTAGCTGCGCTCGAGGACGCCGACTTGCGCCGCCTGCTGCCAGGCAAGGTCGGCCGCCTGCTGCGGGACCGGGCACGAGGCATCGATCCGCGCGAACTCGAGCAGTCGGTGGAGCGGATCTCGGCGAGCCACGAGGAGACTTTCGAGCAGGACGTCGGCGACCGTGACGTGCTGTACGCCGAGCTGCGCCGGATGTCCGAACGGCTCGCCGAATACCTCTCCGGTCGCGGCGAGGCGGCCAGGACGATCACGACGAAGGTCCGCTACCCGGACTTCGCGATCCGCAGCCGGTCGACGACCCTTGCCGCCGGGGTCGACGACGCAGAGACCATCGGCGACGTCGCGTGCGACCTGCTCGACCGTGCGCTCCGCGACCGCACGGTTCCGCTGCGGCTCGTCGGTGTCGCGGTCTCCAACATCGAGCCGTTCAGGCAGCTCGCGCTCAACGAGCCAGCGTGACCTTGCTGAGCCCGTCAGGTCGGTCGGGGTCGAGCCCTTTCACGCGGGCGAGAGCGCCGGCGAAGAGCTGGCCCGGCAGCACTGACAAGAGTGGCGCGAGCACGGGCAGCGGCGCCTCCGGGACGGCCAGCGTGTAGGCGGCATCCCCCACCTCGACCGCGGCGTTCCCGCTGGCGACGATCGCCGAGCCGGCGGCTCGAGCGCGGGCGCTCGCGTCGAGGACCGCCGGCAGTGCATGGTCACGAGACGCAATGGTCCAGACGGGAAAGAGCGGATCGAGGGCGGCGATCGGGCCGTGGACGAGGTCGGTTGCGGTGAAGGGCTCGGCCGCGATGCGGCACGTCTCCTTGAGCTTGAGCGCGACCTCTCGCGCCGTCGCGTACTCGAGGCCGCGTCCGATGACGAACATTCGCCCCACGAACGCGAACGCGCTCGCCGGGCCGTTGACCGCTCCAGCGAGACCCGGGATCACCCCGGCCATCTGGGTGGCGACCCGCTCGAGGCTCGAAGCGATGCGGGTGCGCTTCCCCGACGCGGCACCGGCCAGCAGCGCCAGCGCAGCAAGCTGGTTCACGTACGTCTTCGTCGCCGCCACGGCGAGCTCTGGCCCGGCCTCCAAGCGGGAGGACGAAGTCGGCCGCGTCACCGAGCTCCGAGTCCGGCGTGTTCGTGATCGCGATCGTCAGCGCGCCGTGCCGGCGGGCCGTGACGACGTACTCGACGACATCCGGCGTCCGGCCCGACTGGGACAGGGCGACGACCGCTGACCGCTCGAAGTCGACCGATGCGCCGTAGTAGATCGCCAGCGACATCGAGTCCCGCATCGCGGTCCATCCGGGCAAGAGCCCGAAGGCGTACATCGCCGTAGGTGGCCGCGTTATCCGACGAGCCATGGCCTACGAGCCGCACAACGGAGGGTCGAAGCTGGGCAAGGCGCCGGCCCACCGAGGAGTAGAGCTGCCGCTGCCCGAGGAGCCTCGCGATCGCAGCCGGCTGCTCGCGA
Source organism: uncultured Actinomycetes bacterium (assembly GCA_963830835.1). Lineage (GTDB taxonomy): Bacteria > Actinomycetota > Thermoleophilia > Gaiellales > Gaiellaceae > PALSA-612. The sequence goes on from CAWHNJ010000013.1 coordinate 32,332, forward strand.
ATCTCCGAGTCGAAGAGCTCGCCGGGACCCGGTGGCGCGCTTGGACTCGGCTCAGGCAACGCCACTGAGCTCTCCTCCGACTAGCACCCGGCCGATCTCGAGGTTGTCGTCGAGGACGACGACGTCGGCGGGTGCGCCGGAGACGAGACCGTCGGTGTCCGAGAGCCCGATCACCCGGGCCGGCACGGCGGTCGCCGCATCAAGCGCGTCGGCAAGTGGCACACCGAGCGCGTGGAGGTTGCGAACGGCTTCGATCATCGTCAGCGAGCTTCCCGCGAGCACGCCGTCCGATCGACGCGCGACGCCGTCCCGGATCTCCACGTCGAGGCCGCCGAGGCTGTACGACCCGTCACCGTTGCCGGCGCCGGCCATCGAGTCCGTGACGAGGGCGACACGCCCCCCGCCGACGTGCCAGATCAGCTTCGCCGTATCCGGCGCGAGATGAACCCCGTCGAGAATGACCTGGACGATGACGTCGTCGCGCGCCAGCGCCACGCCGGCGATGCCGGGGTCGCGGTGGCTGAACGGCCGCATCGCGTTGAAGAGGTGCGTGACGGTGCGCACGCCGAGGTCGAACGCCTCGTTCGCCTCGCGTGCGTTCGCGTCCGTGTGTCCGCAGGACACCGTCACCCCACGCCGGTGCAGCACGGCGATGAGGTTGTCGGCTCCGGGGAGCTCGGGAGCGAGCGTGACGAGCCGCACGGGCCCCGCGTCGAGCAGGCGCTCGAGCAGCGCGGGATCGGGATCGCGGCGAGCCGACTCAGGATGCGTGCCGAGCCGCTTCGCTGCGAGGAACGGCCCCTCGAGATGTGCGCCGAGCACGTGCGGCCGCTCCGAGTCGTGCGGCAGCTCCGCGAGCGCCGCGACGAGCTGGTCCTCGGGCGCAGTGATGAACGTCGGGAGAAACGCCGTCACACCCGTCTCGAGCAACGCCTCCCCGGCGATGCGATAGCCCGCCGCATCCGCATCGAGGAAGTCGACCCCGGCGAAGCCGTTCACCTGCAGGTCGATGAACCCGGGTGAGGCGACGCCCTTGCCGTTGGCGGACGGAAGCCCGACGCGCGAGATCCGGCCGTCCACGATCTCGACGTCACCGGGGATGAGCTCTCGCCGGACGAGCGCGGCCTCGACGCCGAGCCTCATGGCTCGACAGCCATCCGGACGCCGACCACCGGCCGCCTCGAGCCGCGTGCGGGCGACGTCGGCGTCGACGTCGGCGATGAGCGACACGATCGCCACCTTGGCGTCCCCACCGGCGGCCTCGAGCGCAGCTTGCACCTCGTCCGGCTCGGCGCCGGTCGCGCCTCGCACGATGCTCTCGATGCGCGCCGCGGAGCTTCGTCGTTCGTGCCGCGGACGTCGACCATGAGGTTCTTGTAGGTCTTGCCGAGGCGGATCATCGTCACGGTCGAGATCGTGTTGAGCACGAGCTTCTGTGCGGTGCCGGCCTTCAGCCGGGTCGACCCGGCAAGCACCTCAGGACCGACGACGACCGAGATCTCGTGGTCGGCGATCTGCGCCAGCTCCGAGCCGGGTGCAGAGACCACGGCCGCGGTGAGCGCCCCCGCCCTTGCCGCCGCGTGGAGGGCGCCCACGGCGTAAGGAGTTCGTCCGCTCGCGCTCACCGCGACCACGGTGTCCTGAGGGCCGACACCGACCGACTCGATGTCGCGTTCGCCGCCGCGTTCGTCGTCCTCGGCGGCATCGCGCTCGGCTGTGGAGGCAGCCCCGCTACCGGCGACGACGGCCATCACCTGGGATGGAGGAGCAGAGAAGGTCGTCTCGCATTCAGCGGCATCCAGTTGAGCGAGCGCTCCGGAGGTTCCCGCACCGACGTAGATCAGCCGGCCTCCACGCTCGAGCCGGTCGACGACCACGTCGATCACCTCGGCGATCTGGACGGACGCCGCGCGCACCGCCGGCGCGACGGTCTCGTCCTCGTCGTTCATCAGCTCGACGAGCTCGTGCGAGCTCAGGAGATCGATGTCGGCGCTCGCGCCTCCCGCCTCCGTGACGAGCTCGTCGTGATCGGTAGCGGCCATGACCTAGTCTATGCACACGGGTACCCAGTGGTCAATACCACTTTTGCGTCACGATCGAGTATGCTGGCAGCCCTGCATGGCTGAGATCGGTCTCGAGCACGTCACGAAGGTCTTCCCCGGCGGCTTCGTCGCCGTAAACGACGTCGATCTCGCGATCCCCGATGGCCAGTTCATCGTGCTCGTCGGCCCGTCGGGCTGCGGCAAGTCGACGCTGCTGCGGATGATCGCGGGCCTCGAGGAGGTGACCGAGGGCACCGTGTCGATCGCCGGAGTCGACGTCACGGAGCGCGCACCCCGGCACCGGGACATCGCGATGGTCTTCCAGAACTACGCGCTCTACCCGCACATGACCGTTCGGCAGAACCTCGGCTACGGCCTCAAGGTGCGACGCACGAAGAAGGACGAGATTCGCAAGCGCGTCGACGAGGTCGCCGCGATGCTCGGGCTCGAGGCGCTGCTCGAGCGGAAGCCGGCGCAGCTCTCCGGCGGCCAGCGGCAGCGCGTCGCCATGGGACGCGCGATCGCGAGAGAGCCAAAGGCGTTCCTCATGGACGAGCCGCTCTCCAACCTCGACGCGAAGCTCCGCGTGACGATGAGGGCGTCGCTCGCCCAGCTGCACGCGCGGCTGCGCGTGACGACGATCTACGTCACGCACGACCAGGTGGAGGCGATGACGCTCGGCCAGCAGGTGGCGGTGATGCGCGACGGCCGGATCCTCCAGGTGGACGAGCCGCAGCGTCTCTACCAGAGCCCGCAGGACCTGTTCGTGGCTGCGTTCATCGGCTCACCCGCGATGAACCTCGTAGACGCGGTCATCGACGGGGACGAGGTGCGGTTCGGCCAGTATCGCGTTCCGCTCGCTCCCGATCGCAGGCCGCCTCGAGGGACCACGCGGGTCGTGCTCGGCATTCGGCCCGAGTGCTTTGCCGACTCGGCGTTCGCGCCCTCCAGCCCGGCCACGATCGAGGCCCGCGTGGAGGTGCTGGAGGAGGTCGGCGCCGACGCCTATCTCTTCTTCGAGGTGGACGCGCCGCGCATCACCGCAGAAACACTGGAGGCAGGAGACGAGGGCACGCTCCTCGCCGGAGACACATCGCTCTTCGCAGCGCGAGTGGACCCACGGACGAGCGCGGGAGTCGGCGACCGCGTCGAGCTCACGGTCTATCCGACGGGCTTCCACTTCTTCGATCCGGTCACGGGTGTGGCCATGACCAGTCCTGAGCCGGCGACGACGGACGCACAGGCCTCTACGGTGCTCGCGGCGGGCGTCGAGTGACGAAGCAAGCCGATACGAGGGACCGCGTCCTCGACCTCATCGATCGCCTGTCTGTCGGCGAGGCGATCCCGTCCGAACGGCAGCTCAGCACCGATCTCGGCGTCTCGCGGCTCACAGTCCGCGCAGCCCTCGACGAGCTCGTCCGGGAGGGATATCTCATCCGCAAACGAGGCGCGGGCACCTTCGTCAGCGAGCCGAAGATCGCCCAGGAGCTGACGATGACGTCCTTCACCGAGGACATGCGGCGGCGCGGCCTGGAGCCCGCCAGCCGCACGCTGGAGCTCAAGACCATTCCCGCCGGCGCGCGGCTAGGCCGCATGCTCCATGTGTCCCCGTCCGAGCCCGTGCTCGTTGCAACACGCCTCCGGCTGGCGGATCGCGAGACGATGGCCATCGAGACGCTCCATGTCCGGAAGTCGCTCGTGCCCGACCTGACGGCCGCCGATCTCGAGGCCGGTTCGTTCTACGAGCTCCTCGAGTCGGAGTACGGAATCGAGCTCGTCGGTGGCATGCAGACCATCGAGCCCACGGTCACGAACGAGGAGGAGTCGGCCGCCCTCGGCTTGCCCTTGCACTCGCCTGCGTTCGTCTTCGAGCGAGTCACGCGATCCCAGTCGGGGGACATCGTCGAGTTCGTCCGCTCGGTCTACCGCGGCGATCGCTACCGGCTCGTCACCGAGTTGACGCGCGGGCGGACCGGTCTCGAGCTCACCGATCGCGCTGACGACCCGTGACGACGGGTGGCACTCGCGGTCTTGACAGGAGAAGTGGTTATGTGTAAGTCTCCGGCGTTGTGGGAAGTGGTCTAAACCAATTGGCCGCCGAAACCGACCACTTCGAGCTCGGGTCGGCAGCCAGCGAGCCATTGGAGGATGCGCTATGAGAGCACGCTCCATCGCCGCCCTCGCCGTGATCGCAGTCCTCGGGCTCGCGGTGTCTACCGCGGGCGCGGACTCGACACGTGCGACGGCGACCATCACCGTCTGGCTTCAGCCGGAGGCGAAATCGGGCTGGCCGGCGGCTATCGCCGACGCTACGAAGGCGGTGCAAGCGAAGCACCCAGGCACGGAGATCAACGTCGAGGAGCAGCAGTGGACGGAGCACCTGGCGAAGTTCGAGACGGCCCTCGCCGGTGGAAACCCGCCGGACGTCGTCGAGATGGGAAACAGCGAGATCCTGCCCTACATGGCGGCCGGCGCGTTCGCGCCGCTGAGGAAGGCGGACTTTCCCAACTCGAAGACCTGGCTGAAGGGCTTGACCGACTCCGGTAGCTTCGCGGGCAAGCTGTACGGTGTCCCGTACTACGCAGGGGCGCGAGCCGTCATCTACAGGAAGGACCTGTACAGGGCGGCCGGAGCAAAGGTGCCCAAGACTCTCGACGAGTTCGACGCCGTCGGCCGCAAGCTCATGAAGAAGTACGGCAAAGACAAGAACTTCTCGGCCTTCTACTTCGCCGGAAGGAACTGGCACAACGGCATGGCGTGGGTCTACGACTACGGTGGCAGGATCGCCTCCACCAAAGGCGGGAAGTGGGTCGGCGGTCTCGAGTCACCGCAGGCGATCGCCGGGACTCACGCGACTGAAGTCGACGGTGCTCGCTCAGTCGCGGGCGACCAAGACCAACGATGAAGCGCACCCTTGGCAGGCGCTCGTCTTCTCGAAGGGCAAGGTCGGGTCCTATCTCGCGAACGGCTGGGAGTGGGGCCAGGCGATCGACAAGAAGGGCGGAGGCAACCCTGCAATCGAGCCGAAGATGGCCGCCTACCCGATGCCGAGCCACATCAAGGGACGCTATCTGCCTTCCTTCATCGGCGGGTCGGTTCTCGGCGTGCCGGCGTCGAGCCAGAACAAGCAGCTCGCGACGGAGTGGATCGCCGCGTTCACGACCACGAAGAACGAGATCCTGATGGCGAAGGCCGGCAACATCGCGAATACGACGACCCTCGCCGGAGTCAACAAGAAGAACCCGACGCCTCTACCCGTTCGCGCTGGCCGCGAGGGACAGCTGGTACATCCCGACGGCCAAGAACTGGACTAAGGTCGAGAAGGCGTTCGTCTCTGGAGAGCATGCTCGTCTCGATCTTCACGGGGAAGTCATCGGTGCAGGCGGCCGCGAAGAAGGCGGACGACCAAATCGAGCAGATCTTGAACGCGGATTAGATGACCACAAAACCGGGACGTGTCCTCCCTCCCCGGTGACCCAGCAGTAGCTGTCGAGCCGGCCGCCGTGCCGGCTCGACGGCGTCCTCGCTTGTCGCGACGACGGCTGGCGCACGGCGCCGGTCCGTACGCGCTGCTCGCTCCGACGGTGATCGTGATCGGAGCCATTCTCGTCTACCCGATCTACTTCCTCGTCCGACTCTCCTTCGAGAAATACGGGCTCGAGGAGCTGATCGCACATCAGGGCCGGTGGATCGGCGTCGACAACTACACGACGATCTTCAACGACTCGGAGTTCTGGCGCGTGCTCCTACGCACGGTCGTCTTCACGCTGTGACCGTCGGGCTGACCATGGTGCTCGGCACGCTGATCGCACTTCTGCTCACACACCTGGGCTCGTTCATGCGCTTCCTGCTTGCAATCGGGCTCGTCCTCGCCTGGGCGATGCCGGTAGTCGTTGCGGCGCAGGTCTGGTCCTGGATGGTCGACTTCGAGTTCGGCGTTCTGAACTGGACGCTGACGGAGCTCGGTCTCGGCGACTTCAGCCGTCACGACTGGTTCGCCAATCCGATCGAAGGCTTCGCCGTCATCACCGCCCTCATCGTCTGGGGCGCGATCCCGTTCGTTGCGATCACTCTCTACGCGGGCCTCTCGCAACTACCGCGGGAGCTTCTCGACGCCGCCTCGATCGACGGGGCCGGTGAGTGGCGGACCTTCCGCGACATCACGCTCCCGATGCTGAAGCCGATCTTCTTGATCCTGACGAGCCTGTCGATCATCTGGAACTTCCAGGTCTTCAACCAGGTCTGGCTCATGCTCAGCCTGCATCCGACGCCGGACTACTACCTCATGAGCATCTACGCATATACGCAAGCGTTTGGCGTGAGCGAGTATGGACTCGGTGCTGCGATCGCCCTCGTGATGGTCGCCGTCCTGTTCTGCATCACGTTCGTGTACGTCCGCCAGATGGTGAGGATGGGAGAGGTTCGGTGACGGCTGTGAGTCGCGCCGCCGCTCGACCCTTGCGTCGGCGGCCGACGGAGGCGCCGGCTGGCGCGACGCCTCGTGATCAACGCCCTGGGAGCGCTCGTCTTCGTCGTCATGACCTTTCCCGTCTACTGGATGGTCTCGACGGCGTTCAAGCCTGGAAACGACATCGTGACCTATACGCCGAAATGGTTCCCGATACCAGCGACGCTGGAGAACTTCACCGATGCGATCCACCGGGACTACTTCTGGCAAAACGTCAAGAACAGCCTGATCGTGGTCTGTTGCGTCGTCGGGCTCGCGCTCGCGCTCGGTTTCCTCGCTGCGCTCGCCCTCGCGACGATTCCACTTCTATGGACGTCGGGCTTTCCTCGTCTGCATCCTCTGCGTGCTGCTGGTGCCGCTGAACGCGTTGATCATCCCGCTGTTCATCATGCTCAGCGATACGCCCGTCCTCCACCTAAGCCTGGTGAACACGTTGACCGGGTTAGTCGTCGTCTACCTCATGTTTGTGCTGCCCTTCACGGTCTGGGTACTGCGCGGATTCCTGGACGGCATTCCGCAGGAGCTCGAGGAAGCAGCGATGGTCGACGGCTCGAGCCGCTTCGGCGCGTTCTGCCGCATCCTGCTCCCGCTCGTGGCGCCCGGGCTCGTGGCGACGTCCATCTTCGCCTTCATCCAAGCCTGGAACGAGTTCATCCTCGCGTACGTTCTGCTCAGGAGCCCTGAGAAGCAGACACTCACGATCTGGCTTGCGAGCTTCACCACCGCTCGAGGCACCGACTGGGGACCGCTGATGGCAGCGGCAACGCTGACGGCGATCCCAGTCGTGATCTTCTTCGTCCTCGTGCACCGTCGCATCGCCTTCGGCCTGACGGCCGGCGGCGTGAAGGGGTGACGGAGCGTTGAGCAGCGAGCTCGAGCGACTCGCTCTGGGCTGCCTGCTGCCCGGCTTCCCGGGCGAGGAGCCGCCGGACTGGATTCGCCGCCTGCTCGAGGCGGGCCTCGGCGGCGTCGTCCTCTACGCCTGGAACGTGCGCGACCCGAGCCAGCTGCGCGCGCTGACGGACGCCCTGCGCGCCGAGCGGCCGGAGCTCGTGTCGCCATCGACGAGGAGGGCGGCGACGTGACGCGTCTCGAGGCGCAGGACGGGAGCTCGTATCCAGGGAACTGGGCGCTCGGCGTCGTCGACGACGTCGAGCTGACCCGGGAGGTGGCCGGCGCCATGGCGGCCGACCTCGCGCAAGCCGGCATCAACCTCGATCTCGCTCCGGTCGCCGACGTGAACACGACTGCCGACAACCCGATCATCGGCGTCCGCTCGTTCGGCTCGGACGCGGAGCTCGTTGCCCGCCACGTGGCCGCGTTCGTCGAAGGGCTCGAGGCAGGTGGCGTCGCCGCCTGCGCGAAGCACTTCCCCGGTCACGGGGACACGCTCGAGGACTCGCACCTCGAGCTGCCCACGGTCGACACCGTGTCGGACGAGGCGCTGCTCCCGTTCCGTGCGGCGATCGACGCCGACGTGACCGCGATCATGACCGCGCACATCCGCGTTCGCGACGTCGGCGACGAGCCCGCGACGCTGAGCCCCGCGCTGCTCAGCGGCCTGTTGCGGGACGAGCTCGGATTCACGGGCGTCGCGATCACCGACGCGCTCGAGATGAAGGCGATCAGCGCGACGGTCGGCGTCGAACAGGGGGCGGTTCTCGCGCTCGCGGCCGGCGCCGACGCGCTCTGCCTGGGCCACGATCTCGGCGCAGAGGCCGTCGAAGGCATCGTCCGCGCAGTCGTCGACGCCGTTCGCAGCGGCACGCTGACCGAAGAACGCCTAACAGAAGCTGCGTCACGCGTGGCTGCGGTCGAGCGGCGCCCTCGTGACGAGGCGGTGAATCGCGACATCGGTGCGACGGCGGCCCACCGTGCGCTTCGCGTGGACGGCAGCGTGCAACTCAGCCGACCCGCTGTCGTCGTGGAGCTGCTCCCGGAGCCGACGATCGCCGTGGACGCCCGGAACGGCGGAGCTCGGCGCCGTGCTCGCGGCGCGCCGACCCGACATGTGTCTGAGCGATGACCTCGAAAGCGACGGCCAGCTCGTAGTCGTCCTGCAAGACGCCCATCGCCATCCGTGGCAACGAGAGGCCGCGGCGCAGCTCATCGGCCAGGCGCCTGATGCCATCGTCGTCGAGCTCGGGCTCCCCGAGTGGCGGCCGGAGGGAGTGGCGGGCTACGTCGCGACCCACGGCGCGGCGAAGGTGAACGTCGAGGCCGCCGTCGATGCGCTGATCGGGGCCTAGCGCGTTCCGACGCGTAGGCCGAGCCGCTGCGGCAGCGAGGCGACGAAGCGAGCGGGCGACGAAGGCTCCCGGCCGGACTCCTGGGCTTCCTCGACGGCGAGCATCGCCGCGCGCACGACGCTCCCGCCGAGGAAGTTCAGCGGCTCGGGCGGCAGCCTCCTGATGTCGACGGTCGACGAGCGGCAGCCGCGACCACTCGTCGTCCGTGCCGAGCACGAGCGAGGCGAGGATCTGGCCGCCGAGCCAGCTGGGGCCGACGCCGTTCCCGGTATAGCCGGCGCCGTAGTGGATGCGCGTCCCGGGGACGGTTCCGAAGACAGGCAGGTGGTCGGCGGAGACATCGATCGGCCCACCCCACGCGTGCTCGACTCTTGCCGCGGCGAGCCCGGGCAGAAGCAGCCGTAGGCCCGCCTCGGCCCGCGCGGCCGTGCCGCGGTCGGCGCTGAAGCGCTTGTCGATCCGGCCGCGGAGGCCGATCGGCCCCGAGCCCGAGCCCATGAGCACGCGGCCGTCGCCCGTCGTACGGAAGTAGTGGAGGAACATCCGGCAGTCGGTGATCGCCTCGCCGCCCACCCACCCGACCTCGGCAAGCAGCTCGGGCACGGGCTCGGTCAGGACGACGTAGCTGCCGAACGGCGTCAGCAGGCGGGAAAGCGGCTGCCAGCCGGCCGCCCAGGCGTTCGTCGCGACGACGACCTCGGGAGCGCGCACGCGGCCGCGCGGCGTCTCGAGGACGCCGTCGTCGATGCCGGTGACCTTCGTACGCTCGTGGAGCCGGACGCCCTCTGCGAGCGCCTTCCGGCGGAGCGCCCACACGAGGCGGGCGGGGTGCACAGTGGCGCCGTCGCGATAGAAGACGCCTCGCCGGAACACTGGAGACGAGCAGCGGGCGGCGAGCTCGTCCTTCGAGAGCGGCACCGCCTCCTCTTCGACGCCGAGCTCGCGGGCGACTTCGAGCGAGCGGTCGAGGATCGTGTCCTGTGCCGGCGACGTCGACACCCGCAGCAAGCCGCCCTCCCGAAGCCAGACGTCGTCCGCGAGCGCGCGAACGGCGGGAATCGCGCCGTCCGACGCACGGGCGACGGCGAGGGCGCCGGCCGCTCCGAGAACGTCGCGGAAGCGTGCGAGGCTCGACCAGTAGCCGTGGAGGAACCCGCCGTTCCGTCCGCTCGGGCCGATGCCGCAGCGCGACGCCTCGAGCACGACGACGTCCACGGCCGGGTCGCGACGTTTGAGCTCGAGCGCCGTCCAGAGTGACGTAAGACCGCCGCCGACGAGGGCGACGTCGGCGTTCGCGTCACCCTCGAGTGCGGGCTGCTCAGGGCCCGGCGGGGCCTCCTGCAGCCACCACGGGGGCTGGAGCCCCGGATCTATCGACGGCTCAGCTGCTCCCACGCCTCGGCCAGCGTCTCGCCGAGAACGGAAACCATGCGGTCGAACTCGGCCTGGCGGGCGACGAGCGGCGGCGAGATCTGGATCACGGGATCCCCACGGTCGTCGGCGCGGCAGATCAGCCCTCGCTCGAACATGCGCCCGGAGAGGAAGCCGCGCAGCAGCCACTCGCACTCCTCGTCCGAGAACGTCTCGCGCGTATCCGAGTCCTTGACCAGCTCGATGGCGTAGAAGAACCCGGTGCCGCGCACGTCGCCGACGATCGGCAGCTCGAGCAGCTGCTCGAGCGTCGACCGGAAGGCGTCCTCGTGCTCGAGCACGCCTTCCATGATCCGCTCGCGCTTCATGATCTCGATGTTTTTCAGCGCGATCGCGCACATCACCGGGTGGCCGCCGAAGGTGACGCCGTGCGAGAACATCGAGGTGTCGGAGAGGAACGGCTCCATCACGCGGTCGGTGGCGACCACGGCGCCGATTGCCGCGTAGGACGAGGAGAGACCCTTCGCGCAGCAGACGATGTCCGGCCGAATGTCATAGCGCTCGGAGGCGAACCAGTGGCCGACGCGCCCGAAGCCCGTGATCACCTCGTCGGCGGAGAGCAGGATGTCGTACTTCGTGCACAGCTCGCGGACGCCCCGCCAGTAGCCCACGGGCGCCACGAACGCCCCGCCGGCGTTCTGCACGGGCTCCATGTGGACGAGGCACACCGTCTCGGCGCCCATGGCGAGGATCGTCCGCTCGAGCTCGTCGAGCAGGAAGGAGGTGAACTCCTCTTCCGTCTCCTCGGGCGGACGGTGATAGCGGTTCGTGTTCGAGACGTGCCGTACCTCTGGCACGAGCGGCTCGAACGGCATGCGGATGGCGGGGATGCCGTTGATCGACAGCGCGCCGAACGTCGTCCCGTGGTACGCGATGTGGCGGGCGATCGCCTTGTAGCGACGGGGCGCGGTCCGATGCGCGGCCACGAGCTCGTCGTGGCGCGTCTCGGGCTCGGCCAGCGCAGCCGTCAGCGCGGAGGTGCCACGCGCGAGGTAGTACTGGCGCGCGAGCTTCCAGGCCGACTCGACCGCGTCCGAACCGCCGGTCACGAAGAAGACGCGGTTGAGGTCGCCGGGCGCGAGCGACGCCACCTCCTCGGCCAGCTCGATGGCGCGCGGGTGGGAGTACGACCAGTTCGTGTAGAACGGCAGCTCGCGCATCTGCTCGAGCGCCGCCTGGCCGATCTCCTCGCCGAACGAGTAGCCGAGGTTCACGGAGAACAGACCCGCCAGCGCATCGAGGTAGCGCTTGCCGTGCACGTCTTCGAGATAGCAGCCGTCGCCGCGGACGATGATGGGCACATCGGCATCGCGGTAGCCGCCCATGCGCGTGAAGTGCAGCCACAGGTGGTCTCGCGCAGACTGCTGAAGATCGGCGACGGTCACACGGCTCCTCTCGTTCGTCTTGCCTGACGGTACTGCCAGAAGACGTTGCCGAGCCCGAGCGCGATCGCGACGAGGAAGATCGCGCTGGCGACGACGTTCACCTGCGGCGGCACGGCGACGCGTGCGATACCCCAGACGAAGACCGGGAACGTCTGCTCTGGCCCGGCGGCGAAGTACGTGATCACGAAGTCGTCGATCGAGAGCGCGAAGCCGAGCAGCGCAGCCGCGAGCATCGCCGGCGCGATCAGCGGCAGCGTCACCTTGCGAAACGTCGTGAGCTCGTTGGCGCCGAGGTCCATCGCGGCCTCCTCCAGGTGACGATCGAAGCCGATCAGCCGTGCCTTCACCGTAACCACGATGAAGCTGACGATGAACATCACGTGGGCGATGAAGATCGTCCAGAAGCCGAGCTGGAAGATCAGCGGTCGTGTTGAGAAACAGCGTGAGCAGCGAGGCGCCGAGCACGATCTCCGGCGTCGCCATGGGCAGGAACACGAGGACGTTCGTCGTCCCGCGGCCGGCGAAGCGATGCCGGACGATGGCGAGCGCGATCAGCGTGCCCAGCACCGTCGCCACGAGCGTCGCGAGCAGGCCGACCTCCAGCGAAAGGATCACCGCGTCGCGGAGGCCGAGCACGGCGTCCCACTCCAGCCAGTTGTCGAAGGTGAACCCTGCCAGACGTAGTTGAAGCGCCCGGCTGGGTCGTTGAACGAGAAGAGGATGACCACGGCGATCGGCAGCATCAGATAGCCGACCGCGAGGAGCGCGTACGCCGTCAGCGCGTGCCGCTTCACGAAGCCCCAGGTAGCGCTCATCCGGTGAGCCTCTCCGACCCCACCGCGCGCGCGTACACGAGCAGCCCGACGAGGATCATCGCCATGAGGATGAAGGACAGCGAGGCCGCCGTCGGATAGTCGAGCGACTGGAGGAACTTCGCCTGGATGACGTTGCCGATCATCTGCTGGTTCGGCGTGCCGAGCAGCTGCGGCGTTGATGAAGTCGCCGGCGGCGGGGATGAACGTCAGCAGCGTGCCGGCGACGATTCCCGGCGCCGAGAGCGGCAGCGTGACGCGGAGGAACGCCTGCGTCGACGACGAGTAGAGGTCCTTCGCGGCCTCGAGCATGCGCGGGTCGATCTGCTCCAGCGACACGTAGAGCGGCAGCGCCATGAAGGGGAAGAAGTTGTAGGTGATGCCCGCGACGACGGCGAATGTCGTGGCCAGCAGCCGCCCGTCATCGCCCAGCAGGTGGATCCCCTGCAGGAAGCCGACGACCGGCCCTTCGTCGGCCAGGATGTTCAGCCAGGCGAGCGTGCGGATCAGGTACGTGACGAAGAACGGGGCCACGATGAAGAGCAGGAAGAGGTTTCGCCACGGTCCCGCCCTGAACGCGATCCAGTACGCGAGCGGGTACGCGAGCAGCAGGCACGCAATCGTCGCGAGCCCCGCGTAGAAGAACGACCTCAGCAGCTGCTCGTGGTAGTCCGAGATTGAATCCGAGAAGTTCGAGAACTCCCACGTGAACTCGAAGTTCGGGAAGGTCCCCGACTGGAGCGACTGGTAGCCGAGATAGCCGAGCGGGATCAGGAAGAAGATCGCCAGCCAGGCAATCCCCGGCAGGAGCAACAGGTACGGAGTCGCGCCCCGGTGGCGGTGGAAGAACTGCCCCATGCCGCTACTGGCCCTGGACCTCTTGCCACCTCGTGATGTAGTCGTCGTTGTTCAGCATCGCCGGGTCGTTCTGCTGCACCTGGGCCAGCGTCTCGTCGTCCGGGAAGATGAGCGGGTTGTTCGCCGAATCGGGGTCGAGCTTGACGGCCTCTTCCTTGACCCCCTTCACCGCGACCATGTAGCTCGTGCCCACGGCAATCTGCGCGGCGATCTTCGGGTCGTAGACGAAGTTCATGTACGTCGACGCGGTCGGCACGCTGCCGCCCGTCGGAATCAACATGTTGTCCGTCCAGATGATCCCGCCTTTGTCCGGAAGCGCCCACTTGAGCTTCGGGATGCCCGCCGACGCGATGTCACCCCCCCACGCCACACAGGCCGCGATGTCCCCCTGGGTCAGCGGCTGGACGTAGTCGTTGCCCGTGAAGCGTCGGATCTGGCCGGAGTCGACGGCCGCCTGGATGCGCTCGAGCGCGCGGTCGAACGCGTCGTCGGTGACCGCAGCAGGGTCGTCTCCGTTGTCGAGGAGCACGAGGCCGATCGTGTCCGACATCTCGCTCAGCACCGTCACCTTGCCTTTGAGCTTCGGATCCTCGAGCAGCTGCGTCATCGAGGTCACAGGGCCGGTCACGTCTTCGTTCCACGCGATGCCGTCCATGCCCGAGAGCCACGGCAGCGAGTACGTGCGCTCGGGGTCGAAGGGCGGAGACGCCTGAGCCTCGATGAGGTTGTCGAAGTTGGGAATGAGCTCCTTGTCGAGCGGCTGGACCCAGCCCTGATCGACGTAGAGGCCCGGGAAGCGCGAGTTGTCGGTCGCGACGATGAGGTCGCGGTCGATCCCCTGGCCCTGCGAGAGCCGGCCCTGGATCTTGGCGAAGAACTCGTCGTTCGAGTTGACGTCTTCGAAGTAGTTGACGTTGATGCCCGTCTCGGCCGTGAACTGGTCGAGCGTGGGGTGCTTCTTTCCTTCGACATCCATGTAGTACGGCCAGTTGGAGAAGTTGAGGACGTCCTTCAGCTCGCCTCCGCCGCCGCCGTCGCCGCCACCTCCGCCGCACGCTGCGAGCAGGCCGGGGAGCGACAGCACGGTGACTCCGGCCGCGCCACGCTGCAACAACGCTCTTCTCGTGATCTCGGTGCTCATGCCTCCTCCTTCTCGGTGGGAACGGGCTCGACGACGAACGTGGACTCGGGGCTCCAGCTGAGCGTGACGGGCGATCCCGGGGCGGGCGCGCGCGAGCCGGAGTCGATGTTCTGGGCGAAGACCTGCACGGTGCCCGCGGGCGTGTCGACCACGAGCTGGGTGGCGACGCCGATGTACGCGGTCTCGGCGACGGTGCCCGTGAGGCGGTTCGGCCCGCCCCCCTCGCCCAGGGCGATCTTCTCCGGACGCACGCCGGCGGAGACGGATCCCGTCCGGCCGTCGGTGTCGGCGCGCACGACGGTGCCGTCGGCGAGGCGCACGGTGTCCGGCGCCTTCCACGACGCCCGCGAGCAAGTTGGAGACGCCGAGGAAGCCGGCCACGAACGCCGTCCGCGGCCGCTCGTACAGCTCCTCGGGAGCGCCCAGCTGCTCGATCCGGCCACGGTTCATGACCGCGATCGTGTCGGCCATCGTCATGGCCTCCTCCTGGTCGTGCGTGACGTGGACGAACGTGATGCCGAGCTCGTGCTGGATCCGCTTGAGGAAGAGCTGCATCTGCTTGCGGAGCTTGAGGTCGAGCGCGCCCAGCGGCTCGTCGAGGAGAAGCACGCGCGGCCGGCAGACGAGCGCCCTGGCCAGCGCGACGCGCTGCTGCTGCCCACCCGACAGCTGACGAGTCTTGCGGTGCCCGACGCCGGTCAGGTCTACGAGCCGCAGGATGTCGTCGACGCGACCCTTGACCTGGTTCTTCGGCACGCGCTGTCGCTCGAGGCCGAACGCGACGTTGTCCGAGATCGACAGGTGCGGGAAGAGCGCGTACGACTGGAAGACCGTGTTGACGTCGCGCTTGTACGGCGGCAGGCCGACGACGTCGCGGTCGCCGAGGAAGATCCGGCCCTCGTTCGGCTCCTCGAAGCCGCCGATCATGCGCAGCGTCGTCGTCTTGCCGCAGCCGGACGGGCCGAGCAGCGCGAAGAACCGGCCGTGCTCGACCTCCAGCGAGAGGGCGTCGACGGCGACGACGTCGTCGAACTGCTTGGTGACGCCCTCCAGGCGGACGTCGGCGGTCACGAGCCCGTGCCCCAGTCGTAGACCTGCTTGCAGAGCTCGAGGTAGAGAAAGCTCTCGGTGGAGGTGACCCCGTCGAGGCTGCGGATGCGGCTCGTCAGCTCCAGCAGGTGCCGGCGATCGATGCAGACGAGCTCGACGAGCACGTCGTACTGGCCGGCGGTGATGACGACGTAGCCCGCCTCGTCCCAGCGGGCGATTTCCTCCGCCACGGGCTCGGGAGGTCCGGCCGTACGCACGCGACCATCGCCTGTGAGTCGAAGCCGAGCCCCAGCGGGTTGGTGACGCCGGTGACCTGGAGGATGGCGTCGTCCACGAGGCGCGTGTAGCGCGCGCGCACGGTTGCTTCGGAGACGCCGAGCCCGGCGGCGATGCGCCGGAACGGCTCCCGCCCGTTGCGCTGGAGCGCCTCGATGATCCCGCGATCGACGGCGTCGAGTTGACGCGGCCTCGAGACCGGCCCTCGCCGGGTCTGCGTATCGCTGGTCGAGAAGGCCGCATCTCCTCGCAACGCGAGCAGGATCCTCCCAGGCAACGCGGATTACGTCAACCGACTGCCGTCGAGCTATGCC
>CAWHNJ010000014.1:0-118661 GCA_963830835.1 uncultured Actinomycetes bacterium
CGTCGTCACGATCTCCGCGCCGATGATCGGCACCTTCTACCGGGCGGAAGCTCCGGGCGCAGCGCCCTACGTCGACCTCGGGTCGCGCGTCGAGCCCGACACGGTCGTCTGCCTGATCGAGGTCATGAAGATGATGAATCCGATTCCCGCAGGCGTAGGGGGCACGATCGTCGAGGTGTGCGCCGCAGAACGCCGAGCCCGTGGAGTACGGCGCGCCACTCTTCCACGTGCAGCCAGGCCCATGAGCGGCGTCATCGACATCGTCGACACGACGACGCGCGACGGGCAGCAGAGCCTCTGGAGCGCGACCGGGCTGCCCGCGCCGGATGTCCTCGCCATCGCGCCGACGATCGACCGCGTGGGTTTCCACGCCGTCGACTTCACCTCCAGCACGCACATGGCCGTCGCGGTGCGGTTCTTCCGGGAGGACCCGTGGGAGCGCATCCGCCTCGTCAGCGCGGCCATGCCCTCGACGCCGTTGAGCTTCATCGGCACGGGCATGCGCTTCATCACGTGGACGCCGGCGGACGAAGAGGTCATCCGGCTCGTGTTCCGCTGCATCGTCCGCAACGGCATCAGGCGCATCCAGATCGTCGACCCGTCCAACGACCCCGCCCGGCTGCGGCGGATCGCAGTCGTCGCGCGCGAGGAGGACGTCGAGGAGATCGTGCTCGGACTGACGTACTCCGTCAGCGAGGTGCACACGCATGCGTATTACGCGGAGCGCGCCGCCGCCCTGGCCGACTGCGCGGAGCTCGACAGGCTCTACCTCAAGGATCCCGGCGGGCTGCTGACGCCGGACGCCGTGCGGGAGCTGGCGCCGCACTTCATCGCCGCCGCCCGGGGGCGGACGATCGAGCTGCACAGCCACTGCACGATCGGGCTCGCGCCGTTCGTGTACATGGAGGGGCTCCGGGCAGGCTTCCAGGTGCTGCACACGGCCGTCGGCCCGTTGGCGCGCGGCACGTCGAACCCGGCAGTCGAGACGACGCTTCGCAACCTCGAGGCCGAGGGGTACTCCCACCGGCTCGACGAGGACGCCCTGGCGGCGGTCGCGGAGCACTTCGCAGCCCTCGCCGAGGAGCGAGGGCTGCCCGTCGGTCAGTCCGCAGGAGTTCGACGCGACGTACTACCACCATCAGCTGGCCGGCGGCATGGTCTCGACGACGCAGCGCATGCTCGAGGAGCTGCGCCGGCCCGAGCTCTTCCCGGCCGTGCTGGAGGAGGTCGCCCGCGTCCGCGCGGAGATGGGGTACCCGATCATCGTGACGCCGGTCTCGCAGTTCGTGGCGACGCAGGCGGTCAGGAACATCATGGACGGCGAGCGCTGGGCGACCGTCTCCGACGAGACGGTGCGCTACTTCCTCGGCCACTACGGGGAGCCCGCCGCGCCGGTGGATCCCGAGGTGGCCGACCGCGTGCTGTCGCGTCCGCGCGCCGAGGAGCTGCGCCACCTCGAGCCGCTGAGCCTGGAGGGGGCGCGAGCGCGCTTCGGCCGGAAGATCTCGGACGAGGAGCTGCTGCTGCGGCTGACGATGCCGGACGAGCAGGTGGACGCGATGCTCGCGTCTCCATCGATCGCGGACGGCGGGCGGCCGGACGGCCGGGCAAGCCGTCATCCGGTCGTGACGCTGCTGCGCGAGGTCGAGAAGCGAACGTCGGTCACGCATCTACGCGTGCAGGCAGGAGACGAGGTCGTGGAGTGGCGCCGTGCGACTTGACGACGTCAAGGGCTTCGTCTTCGACATCGACGGCACGCTCGTGCACCGGGAGGGCCCGACGCTCCATCTCCAGCCCGGCGCCGTCGACGTCCTGACGAGGATCCGCGCCTCCGACAGGCCATTCGTCCTCTTTACGAACGGGAGTCATCTGCCGCCTGGGGCATTCGCGGACGAGATTCGCCGGGCCGGCCTCGACGTGTCGGACGACGAGTTGCTCACGCCGCTCGTCAGCGTGCTCTTCTACCTGCGCACCCACGAGCATGACGGCTCGGTGCTGGCGTTCGTCAACGACGTCGTCAAGGAGTACCTCGCGGAAGCGGGCGTCGCACTGGCCGGCGACGACGTGCCCGACGTCGGCGCGGTGTTCGTCGCGCACCAGGACGTCGTCGACTTCCCGAAGCTGGAACGCGCGGCTCGTGCGCTGCTGCACGGCGCGCCGCTCCTCACGGGCAGCTACGCGCCGTACTACGCGGGGCTCAACGGTCCGATCTTCAGTCGCGGCGCGATGGTGGCCGCTGCACTCGCCAAGGTCTCGGGCGCGAAGGTGACTGTCGTCGGCAAGCCGTCCCAGGCCGCCGTCGACGCCGTCAGCGATCGGCTGGGCGTGCCGACCGGCCAGATCGCAGTGATCGGAGACGACGTCGGGATGGACGTCGCGCTCGGTCGCATGTGCGGGGCGCGCACCATCCTGGTGACGTGCGGGACGTCGGGTGACGTCGAACGCGAGTCCCTTCCTGACGAGCACCGGCCGGACGTGGTCGTCGACGGGGTGGCCACGCTTCTCGACTGGCTCTGACGGCGGATAATGCGCCGATGACCGTGCGGGGCACGATCAGCGCCGAGGAAGCCGTCTCCCACATCCGCTCCGGCGACACGATCATGGTCGGGGGGTTCGGGCTCGTGGGCGCGCCGCTGACGCTGATCGACGCGCTCGCGGAGCACTCGGAGGCCACCGACCTGACGGTCGTCTCGAACAACATCGGCGAGCCGGGCAGGGGGCTCGGCAAGCTGCTCCGCCAGGGCCGTATCCGCCGTGGCATCTCGTCGTTCTTCACGTCGAACCCGGAGGCCGTGGCCGCCGCGAACGCCGGCCACATCGAGGCGACGCTCATCCCGCAGGGGACGTTCGCGGAGGCGATTCGCGCCGGCGGCGCCGGCATCGGCGGCTTCTTCACGCCCGTCGGGGCGGGCACGCTCCTCGCCGAGGGCAAGGAGGAACGCGACATCGACGGCGTGCCGCACGTCCTCGAGAGCCCGATCCGCGCGGACGTGTCCCTCGTCTACGCGGCTCGCGCAGACGAGCTCGGCAACCTCTGGTACCGCCACACCGCGCGGAACTTCAATCCGATGATGGCGACGGCGGCGAAGATCACGATCGCCGAGGCGGGCGAGATCGTGGCCGTGGGCGAGCTCGATCCCGAGTCGATCGCAACGCCGCACCTCTACGTCGACCAGCTCGTGGCGAGCGCATGAGCGGCGCCGACCCCAAGGCCCTGATTGCCGCCCGGGCCGCGCAGGAGCTGCGACCGGGAGAGGTCGTGAACCTCGGGATCGGCATCCCGAACCTCATTCCGGGCTACCTCGGCTCCGAGACGGAGATCTTCCTCCACACCGAGAACGGCCTCCTCGGCGTCGGGCCGCGACCCACCGAGGAGGAGCTCGATCCCGACCTCGTCGACGCCGCGAAGCAGCCGATCACCGCGCTCCCCGGCGCGTCCTACTTCGACAGCGCGGCGAGCTTCGCGATGATCCGCGGCGGTCACGTGGACGTTGCCGTCCTCGGCGCCCTGCAGGTGAGCGAGCGCGGCGACATCGCCAACTGGGCCATGCCCGGGAAGGACGTCCTGGGCGTCGGTGGCGCCATGGATCTCGTCGTCGGCGCCGGGCGCGTGATCGTGACGATGACCGCCACGACGCCGAGCGGCGGGCGTAAGCTCATCCGTGAATGCACGTTCCCGCTGACAGCGCGCGAGGCCGTTGACGTGGTCGTGACGGAGCAGGCGGTGTTCCGCTTCCGAGACGGCTCGCTCTATCCTGACCGAGCTGCTCGACGGAGCGACGGTCGAGGACGTCGAGGACGGCGACGGAAGCGCAATTCGACGTCGAGCTGGAGGTCTGAATGGGACCCACATCGCCCTCGTCCACGCGCGCCCAGGACTCGGACCGCGGGGTCGACCCGCCGTACTACTTCGAGGACTACGTCGGCACGCGGCTCCGCTCTCCGAAGGAGCCGCTCATCGTCATCCCGCACACGCTCTCCGAGGAGACCGGTCCCGTCTTCGGCGATCGGGAGATCGGCGAGCTCGACCACGACCTCACGCGGCAGCACGCGGGCGAGCCGCTGGGTGAACGGATCATCGTCAGCGGGCGCGTTCTCGGCTCGGACGGCAAGCCGCTGCGGGGCCAGCTGGTCGAGATCTGGCAGGCGAACGCCGCCGGCCGCTACGCCCACTCGGTCGACGACCACGACGCGCCGCTCGACCCGAACTTCTCGGGCGGCGGGCGTTGCCTGACCGGTGACGACGGCGAGTACCGCTTCATCACCGTCAAGCCGGGGGCCTATCCGTGGCCGAACCACCCCAATGCGTGGCGGCCGAACCACATCCATTTCTCGCTCTTCGGCCGGGCGTTCACGGAGCGGCTGGTGACGCAGATGTACTTCCCCGGCGATCCGCTGTTCGAGTTCGACCCGATCTTCAACTCCGTCCGCGACGAGCAGGCACGCGAGCGGCTCGTCAGCCGGTTCGACCTCGAGCTGACGAAGCCGGACTGGGCGCTCGGCTATCGCTTCGACATCGTCGTCGGCGGTCGCGACTCGACGCCGTTCGAGGAGCCGCACGTTGACTGAGACGCTCGGCCTGACGCCGTCGCAGACGGTCGGGCCGTACCTGACGCTCGGCCTGCTGGACGGCTCACCGGTGACGTCGTCCATCGTCTCGCGGGACGATCCGCGCGCGATCGTCGTCCGCGGCCGGCTGCTCGACGGCCACGGCGATCCCGTGCCCGACGGCATGATCGAGTTCTGGCAGGCGAACGAGGCGGGGCGCTACGCGCACCCGGCCGACACCCGTGACGACGTGCCGCTCGAGGACGGGTTCTGGGGCTTCGGCCGCTCGGGCACCGCCGAGCGACGGCTGGTACGAGATCGTCACGCTCAAGCCGGGTCAGGTGCCGGCGCCCGACGGGCGACTCCAGGCGCCGCACATCGTCGTCGGCGTCTTCGCGCGCGGGCTGCTGAAGCGGCTCGCGACCCGTCTCTACTTCCCGGACGAGGACGAGGCGAACGCCGCCGATCCCGTCCTCTCCGAGCTCGGCGAGCGTGAGCGCGCGACGCTCGTGGCGCGGGAGGAGGACGACGGGCTCCGCTTCGACATCCGTCTCCAGGGCGACGAGCAGACGGCGTTCTTCCTCCTATGACGGCGTTCGGGCGGCTCTTCGTCCCGGCGCAGATCCTCGACGCAGTCTCCGATCGCGCGTGGTTCGAGGCGATGCTCGAGGTCGAGAGCGCGCTCGCGCGGGCGGAGGCTGCCTCGGATGTCGTGCCCGCCGAAGCCGCAGCAGCGATCGCCGACGCTTGTCGTGTCGAGCTGTACGACCTCGGCGAGCTGCTCGAGCAAGGCCGGGCAGTCGGCAACCCCGCCGAGCCGCTCGTGCGGGCTCTGCGACAACAGGTGGGGGATGACGCGGCCGGGTACGTGCACCGGGGCGCGACGAGCCAGGACGTCATCGACACGGCGGCGATGCTCGTCTCACGGCGCGCTCTCGATCTCGTTCGGGACGAGCTCGACCGGGTCGAGGCACGCCTTGCAGCGCTCGCCGAGGAGCATCGCTCGACGCCGATGGTCGCCCGCACGCTCCTGCAGCAGGCTGTCCCCGGAACGTTCGGGTACAAGGCGGCCGGCTGGCTCGTGGCCGTGCTCGAGGCGCGGCGCCGGCTCGTGCAGGTGCGCGACGAACGGCTGGCGGTGCAGCTCGGCGGCGCCGCGGGGACGCTGGCGGCGCTCGAGGGTGACGGGCTCGAGGTGTTGCGGCGCTTCGCGGCTGAGCTCGAGCTGGCTGAGCCCGCGCTGCCCTGGCACACGAACCGGACGCGCATCGCCGAGCTGGGGGGATCGCTCGACGTGTGCGCCTCCGTGCTGGCGAAGATCGGCCTCGATCTCGTCCTGCTCGCGCAGACAGAGGTGGGAGAGGTGCGGGAGGGGACGGACGGCGGATCCTCGACGATGCCGCAGAAGCGCAACCCCGTCCGTTCGGTGCTGGCACGGGCATGCGCCGAGCTCGTGAGCGGCTACGCGTCGGTGCTCACCGGCTCGGTCGTCCAGGAGCACGAGCGCGCGGCCGGGGCGTGGCACGCAGAGTGGGCGGCCCTGTCGGGAGCGCTCGCGTACACCGGCGGGGCAGCGTGGAACGTCGCCGAGGCGCTCGAGAGCCTGGACGTCGACGCCCTGCGCATGGAGCAGAACCTCGAGCTGACGGGTGGCCTGATCGTCACCGAGCGCGTCGCGTTCGCGCTCGGCGGCGGTGACGCCCACGACGTCATCCGTGACGTCGTGCAGCGCGCGAGCGAGTCCGGCCGGACGTTCGCGGACGAGCTGCGAGCGGACGAGCGGGTCCACCTCTCGGAGGGCGAGCTCGAGGCCGCGCTCGATCCCACGAGCTACCTCGGCTCGGCGGAGGCCTTCGTCGATCGCGCGCTCGCGCTCTACCGGGAGGAACGCAAGTGAGCGACGCGTTCGAGCGTGGCATGCGCACCCGTCGCGAGGTGCTCGGCGACGAGCACGTCGACGATGCGAACGCGCGGAAGACGGCGTTCACGGAGGACTTCCAGGACCTCATCACGCGCTATGCCTGGGGTGAGATCTGGTCGCGCGACGGGCTCGACCGGCGGACACGCAGCTGCATCACGCTGACGGCCCTGGTCGCGCTCGGCCGGGAGGAGGAGCTCGCGATGCACGTCCGTGCCGCGCTTCGGATCGGCCTCACGCCGGACGAGATCAAGGAGGTGCTCCTGATGAGCGCCGTCTACTGCGGCGTGCCGGCCGCGAACGGGGCCTTCGCGGTGGCTCAGCGCGTGCTCGACGAGCACGAGCCCTCGGCCTGATGCGCACGCAGGTGGCGATCGTCGGCGCCGGGCCGGCGGGTCTGACGCTCGCGCGACTGCTCGAGCTAGAGGGCATCGAGGCCGTCGTACTCGAAGACCGGAGTCGCGATTACGTCGAGCACCGGATCCGCGCCGGCGTGCTCGAGCAGGGTACGACCGATCTGCTCGTGGAGGCGGGCGTGGGGGAGCGCATGCAGCGGGAGGGGATCGTCCACCACGGGATCGAGCTCCAGTTCGACGGCGAGCGCCATCGCATCCCGCTGAGCGAGCTGACCGGCGGGCGGACGATCATGATCTACGGGCAGACCGAGGTCGTGAAAGATCTCATCGCCTCGCGGCTCGACGCCGGCCTGCCGTTGCTCTTCGAGGTCTCCGGCGTCAGCGTTCACGAGCTCGAGTCGACCCGGCCGAAGGTCCGCTTCCGTCACGAAGGGGCCGACCACGAGCTCGAGTGCGATGTCATTGCGGGCTGTGACGGGTACCACGGGGTCTGCCGTCCGAGCATTCCGGCCGGCGTCCTGCGCGAGAGCTCGCGCGACTATCCCTTCGGCTGGCTCGGGATCCTCGCGGCCGTTGCACCGTCGAACGACGAGCTCGTGTACGCGCACTCGACGCGCGGCTTCGCGCTCCTGAGCCTGCGCAATCCCGAGCTGAGCCGGCTCTACATCCAGTGTCGCCCCGACGAGGATCTCGCCGAATGGTCCGACGACCGCATCTGGGAGGAGCTGCAGCTTCGGCTCGGGCTCGACGGCTGGACGCTCGCGGAAGGGCCGGTGCTCGAGAAAGGCGTGACGGGAATGCGGAGCTACGTCGCCGAGCCGATGAGCTACGGCCGCCTGTACCTCGTCGGCGACGCCGCGCACATCGTCCCGCCCACGGGCGCGAAGGGCCTCAACCTCGCGCTCCACGACGCGCAGCCATCTCGCAGAGGCGCTCGTCTCCTGGTATCGGACTGGCCGGGCCGACCTGCTGGACGCCTACTCGGACACGTGCCTGCGGCGCGTCTGGCGCGCCGAGCACTTCTCGTGGTGGATGACGTCGATGCTCCACCGCGCCGAGGACGGCGACGAGTTCGACCTCGCGCTCCAGCTGTCGCAGCTTCGCTACGTGACGTCGTCGGCCGCGGCGGCGACGTCGCTGGCCGAGAACTACGTCGGCCTCGAGCGCGTCTGATCCTCGAGAGACCCTGGCGATTGGCCAAGCGCCGTCCGTCGTGTTCGAGATCACCGTGTGCGTCGTGTCGGAGCGCGGGTCGTGCACCGACCGGAACGAGACGCCGGCGTCCATCCCCTCGAGGATCACCGCATCGGAGGCGGGGCTCAGCCAGAAGCCGAGTCCGTAGCGCTTCGTCTCCGCCTCGCTCCGAGGGCGAACCATCTCGGCTACCCAGCCCGCTGAGACGATCCTCCCGGCGAAGAGCGCCGTCCATAGCGACCTGATGTCGCCGACCGTCGAGTAGATCCCGCCGTCGCCGCTGCCTCGTACGGGCAGGTGGAAGACGTTCGTTCTCCAGCGCGCCGTCGACCTCGACGTACCCACCGGCGACGTTCCCTGCGAGCTCGTCCGAGCGCAGGAACGCTGTGTCGTGCATGTCCGCCGGCGCGCAGACGCGCTCTTGGACGAGATCGTGGAACGGCGTGCCGGTCGTCCGCTCGGCGATCAGCGCGAGCAGGACGTACCCGCTGTTGCAGTACGAGAAGCGCTCGTCCGGTGCGAACTTCGTCGCGTGGCCGTCCAGCACCGCTACGTACTGCTCGGTCGTTGCGAGCTCGTGCACGGGCACCGGCATCAGGTAGTCGTCAACGTCGACATCGGTCTCTTCGTCGAGGTAGTCGCCAATGCCGGAGCGATGCGCGAGGAGGTGCTCGACGGTCACGTCCGAGCGGACGAGAGGGAGGTCGGTTCCGAGCACGCGAGCGCGCCGTCGTCGCCGGCTCGAGCACGCCGTCCTCGACGAGGCTGACGATTGTGAGCGCCGTCAGACCCTTTCGTGCCGCTCGCGAGGCGCGAAGCGCGTGTCGACGGTGTTCGGGATCTCGTAGCCGCGGTCGGCAAGGCCGTACGCCTTCGCGACCTCCATGTGGATACCGCGGTCGACCCGGAAGACGCCGGAGAAGCCCGTCTCGACGGCGATCGCGTCGAGCTCGAGTGTGAGGTCGGACATCGGAAGACGGTACCGCGACTGGCGAGCGCCGCCATTGGCACCAGGACGGGTAGCCCTTTACGATTGGCGACAATCGAAGCAGGAGGTGGAATGACGAACGTCATGCGTCGAGCGCTCGCCTAGTAGTCCGGGGAGGACGCCGACGCCGGTGCAGCTGGAACGACACCTACCGGTGGGAGGTGGGGAGGCCCGCCTCACAGTGGCCGGCACAAAGGGCTTGCCGAAAGCCGGTCGTGGTCCGGATCCGGAGATGGAACAGGCTCCGGTGAAGTCGGAACCGGAAGTAATCGCCGACCCGAGAGGAACGGCGGTGAACCAGTCACTCGTCCAGCCCAGCCCGGGACCCTCGGGGAGAACCGAACCGAACCCGGCACTCCGTGTTGGAGGACCTTCAACGCGGAGGGCTGGGCGATCGCAAGAACAACAGAGAACACCGGCTTCATCGTGCGCGCAATGCAGCGCAGCCGTCGATTCCTCTGCCGAACGGCGGCTACCGCAATCATTGCCCGCACTGCCTCTGGTCGCTGCACGTCGACATCAGGCCAGGCGACCGCGCTTCTGCGTGCTACGGAGCGATGCGGGCTATCGGCGTCGACTACCGCGCGGCGAAGGGGTTCGTCGTCGTACATCGCTGCCGAGGTGTGGTGTGGAACGGCGGAACAAGGCGGCCCCAGACGACATCGATGCGCTGATCGAGCTCCTGCGGGCTGGCTCGTGACAGGTTTCCGCGCTCTGGCCGGCGCAGGCGGTCGAGCGCGCGCTACATGCCTACGCCTAGCGCTGCAACGAGCGCTCTTTCAGCAGCGACCGCGCGTTCTCCGGTGCGACCGGGGCGGGCGTGGCGCCGAGGTCGGTGTACGTGACCGTGTACCTCCATGCCAGGTCCCCAGGTCACGGCGATCTCGCGCACGACACCGTCCTGGCCGACGGTCACCGCCGTGTCGAGCAACGCGTGCGGATTCTCCGCCTCGTCGTGGGCGACGTAGCCGAACGGAAGCACACGGATGTGCTGTCCTTCCTTGAAGCCGGTCTCCCTGGCGATGGCGCCGGCGGGAACCGTGCCGCGGTAGATGCTCGAGCCGTCGGCGAGCCGACTGGTCGTAAGGCCCGCCATGGCGCGCGTGAACCGGCGCAGGGTCGCGCCGCCGACGTCCTCGCGAACGGCCGCGAGGTACTCGGCGGGCGTCGTGCCGCTGTCGGGATCGATCGAGCTCGGGCTGCCCATCTCCAGCCACGAGCCGTCGATGTCCTGGCCGTAGAGCGTGCCGCCGACCACTCGCATTTCCCGTCCGAACGGCCGCGGCTCCTCGGCGATCGCCACATCGGCGCCGTTCCAGCGGACGGACTTTCCAGCCCAGAACTCGCCGTCGTGGGTGATTCGAACGATCACGGTGCCCGATCGCTCTGCAGACGTTGCCGTGACCCTCGCCGCCTGCTCGACCGCGGCACGGGCATCCTCGACTCCCGGCCCGTCGCCGGGCGATCCGATCGTGAGGAAGGCGGCCACGCCGGCCGCCGCCATGGCAGCTGCTGCGGAGGCGCCGAGCAATCGGTGACGCGGGCGGGACCGCGGCATGGGAGCTCCGGCCGCCACGTCCGGCGTCCCCACCGCGGACGCGACAGCATCTACGGACGCCGTGAAGCCGGCCAGATTGCGGGGGTTCGCGCTGCGAAGGGCCTCGAAGCTCTCAGACGTGCTCATGTCTCACTCTCCTCCGGGTCATCGACTGTGTCGGAACGCGCCTCGACTCGCCGGCCTGCAACTCCTCGAACACCGAGCGAAAGCGGCGGCGCGCTCGATGCAGGCGGCCTCGTGCCGTCACCGTCAGGCAGCCGACCACGGTGGCGATCTCGGTCGGGGAGAGCCCTTCCCACTCGGCGAGCAGCAGGATCTCGCGGTCACGAGCTGGGAGCGCGTCGAGCGCCTGATGCACGAGGGCGTGCTCTTCCGGCTGTTCCTCGGCCGCAACCACAGGTTCGAGCGCCATCCGATCGTGGAGCGCGCTTCGGCGGCGGTTCGCCCGCCGCTGGTTCGCGAGCACGCGTCTGGCAGTGGCGTACAGCCAGACGCGCGCTGCGTCGCCTCGCGGCAACTCGTCGAGACGCCGCCAGGCCGTGAGAAAGACCTCCGCCGCGGCGTCCTGTGCGTCGCTCGGCGAGTGCGTCCGCCAGCCGCAGTACGCGACGATGTCGGAGCCGTACGACGTGAACAGCGCGTCGAAAAGGCGCCGCCGGTCGTCCTCGGTTCCGTCCATACCCCCTACATGTCCGGCTGTTGCACGTGCGTTCGACCCGTCGTCATCATGACGGCAGCGTGGTATCGGCCGACGATGTCTGCGCCTTCGCGCGCACGCTTCCTCGCACGAACGAAGGGCTCGTTCACGGCCAGGTGAAGTTCCGGATCGGGCGGATCGTCTATCTCGCGCTCTCTCGTGACGGGTCGACGATGGGCTTCGCGTTCCCCAAGGAGCTGCGCGACGCCCTCATCGAGTCCGAGCCCGAGAAGTTCTCGTTGCCGCGCCCCTCCGACCTTCGCTACCACTGGGTGCACGTCAGCCTCGCAGCTATCGACGCGGACGAGATGCGGGAGCTCGTCGAGGACGCCTGGGCGTTCACCGTCCCGAAGCGCGTCGTCGAGGAGTACGTCGCGTCGCGGCGTCCTACCTAGGACGCGACCGGCACCGGCGCCGCGAGCAGCGTGCGACGTTCCGGCATTCTGGCCCGGTGGCTCCACCGAGAATGCACGCGGACGAGCTCGAGATCGACGCATCGCTCGTGCGGAGGCTCGTGTGCGCGCAGTTTCCTGAGTGGGCGGAGCTGGAGATCGCCCCGGTTTCGTCGCGCGGCACGGACAACGCCCTGTACCGGCTCGGCGACGACATGGTCGTTCGCCTCCCCCGCCACGAGCAGACAGTCGGGAGGCTCGAGCAGGAGCACCGCTGGCTGCCCACACTCGCGCCGTTGCTGCCGCTGGCCGTGCCCGAGCCGATTGCTCGCGGACTACCGGCGGAGGGCTACCCATGGACCTGGTCGATCTACCGCTGGCTGGAGGGCGAGCCGGCGACGGCCGAGCGAATCGCCGAGGAGAGGAGGCTCGCAGCGGATCTCGCAGGGCTCGTGGCGGCACTGCAACGGATCGATTCCGACGGTGGGCCGCCTCCGAGCGAGCTCAACGCGTTCCGCGGCGAGCCGCTCGCGATGCGGGACGGTTCAACGCGTGCGTCGCTCGCCGCCCTCTCCGAGACGATCGACGTTGACGCGCTGACGGTGCTCTGGGAGGCCGCCCTCGATGCGCCGGAGTGGGAGGGGCGGCCTGTCTGGATCCACGGCGACCTCGACGCGAGGAATCTTCTCGTTCGGGACGGCCGGCTCAGCGCCGTCATCGACTGGGGCTGCCTGGGCGTCGGCGACCCCGCCTGCGACGTCATGGTCGCGTGGAAGGTGCTGTCTGCGGACACGCGGGACAGCTTCCGGGCTGCGCTCGCCGTCGACGATGCAACGTGGGCCCGCAGCCAGGGCTGGGCGCTCTCCCAGGCGGTTCGTGCCCTCTCGTACTACACGCTCGAGACGAACCCCGAGCTCGTCCGCGAGGGAGAGCGCTGGTTGGCCGAGGTCCTCGCCGCCTAGGGGGCGCCAGACCCTCCTAGACCTGGGCGGGCTCTTCGGTCGCCGTCGTGGGTTCCGGCTTGTCCCGCAGGTGGCGGATCAGATCGTCAAGATCCGCGAGCTCCTGCTCGAGATCGCGCTGGTACGCCTCCAGGCGCTCGAGGAGCTCGGTGCGGTTCGGAAATGGCCGGCGGAAGCGCAGGCCCCGGCCGTGTTTTCGGTGTCCTCGGTGCATGGTTCACCTCCTTTCGTGCTCGTATCGCTCGAGAAAGGCGGCACTTCGCTCCTGCGAGCGGCGAAGGGCTTCGGCCCACTGATCGAGCAGGCGCCGTCCGGCTTCGGTGAGCTGGTAGCGGCGCTTCGCGGGCCCCGGCGACGCCGAGTCCCACTCGGACGAGACGATTCCTTCGTCCTCGAGCCCGCGCAACAGCCGGTAGAGGTTGCCCATCTCGACGCGCTGCTCGCCCGTTAGCTCCGGCAGCCGCTCCAGCAAGTCGTACCCGTGCGTCGGCCGTTCACGGAGCAGGAGGAGGAGCGCGGGCTCGACGAACCGCTCCACACGTGCGTGGACCCGCCAACGCCCGCCGTGCAGGCGCCGGGCACGGGCGCGCCGCGGCGCCTTTCTCATCTTTGGCTCACTACTGGTAAAACACACATGCAAAAGCACAGTAGCAGGCGGCGGCGGGGCGGTGACAATCACAGCGTGCTGCTGAGCGAGCTCGTCGAGACCTCGGCCGAAGTCGGCGCGACGCGCGCCCGCCTGAAGAAGATCGATGCGCTCGCCGACCTCCTCGGGCGGCTGGAGTCGGCCGAGGTCCCGATAGCCGTCGCCTACCTCGCGGGTGAGCTGCCGCACGATCCGATCGGCGTCGGCTGGGCTTCGCTGCGCGAGCGTCCTGCGCCGAAGGCGCCTCCGCCGGTACTGACGATCTCGGACGTCGACACCCAGCTGCGCGAGATCGGCGCCACGTCCGGGCGGGGCTCGCAGTCGGCGCGCCGGGAACGGCTCACCGGCCTGTTTTCCCGGGCGACCGAGCCGGAGCAGCGTTTCCTCGGCCGCCTCCTCACCGGCGAGCTGCGGCAGGGTGCGCTCGAGGGCGTGATGGTGGACGCGATCGCGAAGGCGGCCGACGTTCCCGTGGGAGACGTCAGGCGCGGGCTGATGCTGGCAGGCGATCTCGGCGCAGCGGCCGCGGTGGCGCTCGGCTCCGGCAGCGAGGGGCTCGCGAAGATCCGGCTGACACTGCTCCAGCCGGTCGTGCCGATGCTCGCGCAGCCGGCCTCTGATCTCCGCTCGGCGATGGAACGGATGGGGAACGCCGCCGTCGAGTGGAAGCTCGACGGGGCGAGGCTGCAGGTGCACGTCGTCGGAGACGACGTACGCGCGTACACCCGGAACCTCGCCGACGTCACTGACCGCGTACCCGAGGTCGTCGATGCACTCGGCCGGCTGTCGCTCGGTGCGGCTGTGTTCGACGGCGAGGTGATCGCCCTCGGCGAGAACGGGCGGCCGCGCCCGTTCCAGGTGACGATGAGCCGGTTCGGGAGCCGGCGCGGGGTGGAGGAGCTCAGGGAGAGCGTTCCCTTGTCGCCGTTCTTCTTCGACTGTCTCCACCTCGACGGCGTAGACCTGCTCGACCGCCCGGCCGAGGAGCGACTCGGCGTGCTCTCCGAACGACTCCCGGAGGAGCTTCGCGTGCCTCGGATCGAGACGGGCGACGCCGCCGAGGCGGAGCGCTTCCTCGCCGGCGCGCTCGAGCGAGGCCACGAGGGCGTGATTGTGAAGGCGCTCGACGCGCCGTACGAGGCCGGGCGGCGCGGCGGCAGCTGGCTCAAGGTCAAGCCCTCACACACGCTCGACCTCGTCGTGCTCGCCGCCGAATGGGGCCACGGCCGCAGGGAGGGCCGGCTCAGCAACATCCACCTGGGTGCGCGCGACGAGGCGACGGGAGGCTTCGTGATGCTCGGCAAGACCTTCAAGGGGATGACCGACGAGATGCTGGGCTGGCAGACCGAGCGGCTGCTGGAGCTCGAGACCGACCGCGACCGGCACACCGTGCACGTTCGCCCGGAGCTGGTCGTGGAAGTCGCGTTCGACGGCGTCCAGCGGAGCTCTCGTTACCCCGGCGGACTTGCGCTGCGGTTCGCCCGCGTGAAGGGGTACCGGCCGGACAAGCGCGCTGCGGAAGCGGACACGATTCAGGCGGTGCGTCAGCTCGACACGAGCTGATGAAGACGCTCGAGGCTGTCGCTCCAGCCCTGAGTGTGCAGCGCGAGGCGCTCCTCCGTGGCGAAGACGCCGTGCTCGACCTTCATCTCGGTGAAGCCGTCCACGTCCCGAAGTGAGATCGTCACCACCGTCTCCCGGTCGTCAGGGGACGGCTCCTCCCAGCGGAACGTGTAGCTCAGCCGACCGGGAGGATCGATGGCGAGGAACTCCCCCGCGAGATGGAACACCTCACCCTCGGGTGGCTGCATCGCGATCCGGTAGCTGCCTCCGACCCGAAGGTCGAGATCGATCGCAGGCGAGGCGAAGCCTTTCGGGCCCCACCACTCCGCGAGCTCGACCGGCTCGACGAACGCGGTGAACACACGTGATGGCGGCGCATCGACGGCGCGCTCGAGATGCAGGGTGAGCTCAGGACTCGGCAGCCATCTGAGAGAATACTGCGGTGGCCGGGAAGCACCACATCCGCATCGAGTACTGCGTTCCCTGAGGAGCGCGACCGAACGCCGTCAGTCTGGCGGCGCGACTGCTCGAGGAGTGGGAGGAGGGCGAGGTCGAGACTGTCGAGGTCGTGACCGGCGCCGACGGGATATTCGACGTGCACGTCGACGGTGAACTGGTGTTCGAGAAGAAGATGATCGGCCGCTATCCCGAGCCCGACGACGTCGTCCCGCTCGTTCAGGCCAAGCTCGGCAGCTAATCGACACCGGCAGCTAATCGACAGCGGGGAAGCCGGGCGTCGAGAGCACCGTGTCGCTCTCGAGAATCGACATCGCCTCGTAGCCGTCGAGCCGCGCCGTCCAGGGCGGCCCCTGTGCGCCCATCGCGAATGCTGCGGTCGCGTACGCGTCGGCGGTGGCGAGATCGGGTCCGGTGATCGTCACCGACAGGAGGCCGGAAGGCGGGCGACCGGTGTGCGGGTCGAGCACGTGATCGCCTCTGGCGTACGCGCCCGACGTGGCGATCGCGAGGTCGCCGGCCTCGATGACGGCCGCCACGCGGT
The DNA here is from genome assembly GCA_963830835.1 of uncultured Actinomycetes bacterium. Taxonomy (GTDB): domain Bacteria; phylum Actinomycetota; class Thermoleophilia; order Gaiellales; family Gaiellaceae; genus PALSA-612. Next base: position 15,823 of record CAWHNJ010000014.1, read on the forward strand.
CTGCGCGGCGGGGATGGCGGACGCCGATGTGCCAGCGGTCCGCGGTCGACGGACGGCCCCGGACGATGACGTCACCTCCGGCATAGATCGCGAAGTTCCTCGCGCCGGCATCCTCGAGGATCCGTGCGGAACGATCGACGGCCCAGCCCTTCACGAGACCGGAGGGATCGAGGCTGCCTCCGGCACGGGAGTCGAAGTACCCGCGCGTCTCTTCGCGCAGCTCGTCGCAGCGCTCGAGGACCTCGCCGACCTCCTCGTGGGCGTCTGCGAGCGCGAGCTCACCGCGTTCGAGGCGTGAGATCTCGCTTTCGGCCCTGTACGTCGAGAACGTCTCGTCGACGAACCGCAGCCAGTCGAACACCTCATCGACCGGGGCCGGACCGACGTCGCCGTCGCGAACGTCCACGACGATGCCCATGCCCATGACATGCTCGACGGCCGTCATAGGCGCCGCCCGTTGAGCAGGGCGATCTGCAGCGACTTCTCGAACGCCATGCTCGTGTCCGTGGCCTCGGAGATGTAGTCGACCGTCGTCTTGAACTGCTCTAGCAGCACTTGCTTGCTGAGGAGCGGGAGGGTCTGCTTGTTCAGCTGGATTGTGTGCGCGCCGCCCTGGTCCGGCCACACAGGAAGGCGAACGGCGGTGATCCTTCGCGTCACAGACCGTTTCTTGCCGTCAACGAACGTCGTCCGCTTGCGGATGACGAGCACGACCTGCACCTCTCCCCAACGGTCGACCTGCACGGCGGTCCCGGGCGCCTGCTTCCACTGCGTGACGACCTTCTTCTTCGGTGGGGCGGCGACGGCGCCCACAGTGGGCAGGATCAGCACGAAGGCGCTGACGACTGCGGTGATGCGTGCTCGGGCGATGTCCAACCCCCTCAGAGCGCGAAGCGCTCGCTGTGAATCTGCCGGCGCGGGACTCCCGCGTCACGGACGTTCTTCTCGATCGTGCCCACCATACCCGGCGGGCCACTGATGAATACGTCACGCTCGGCGAGGTCGGGAACCAGCTCCCGGAGGTGCTCGGGTGAAAGCAGCTTGTGGCCATGCTCGTCGAGGTGGTCGCCGACGACGACCTCCACGCGGGCGCGCACCCGCTCGAGCTCGTCGGCGAAGATCGCCTCGTCGGCGTCGATGACGCGGTATATGAGAATCGTGTCGCCGTTCAGCTCATCGAGCAGCGCGCGGATCGGCGTGATGCCGATGCCCCCTGCGATGAGGACGGTCTTGTCGCACCGGCGGGCGTCGCTCGTGAAGACGCCGAAGGGCCCCTCTGCCACCACGCGCGTCCCCGGCTCGAGCTCTCGCATGTTGCTCGTGTAGTCACCGACCGCCTTCGCCGTCATGCGGAGGGACCTGCCGTCGGGCGCCTCCGACAGGGAAAACGGGTGCGCCTCCCACCACCTGCCTCGGGTGAGGAAGCGCCAGAGGAAGAACTGACCGGGTCGCGCGTCGAGCCGGTCCAGGCGCCGGCCCGTGATGCGCACGGACACGACGTCTCGCCCTTCCGGGACGACATCGGCCACCCGCAGCCGGAAGCGCAGGGCGTTCACCGCCGGGACGCCGAGCCGGAAGACGACGGTCGCACCGAGCGTGACGAGGTAGAGGGCGCGCCAGTAGTTCGCGGCCACCTCGTCGAGGGCCAGCTCGTTGCCGGTGGGAATCTGGTGGAACCACGCGAGGGCGATGCCGGCGTAGGCAGCGAGGTGGATCGCGTACCACCACTCGTAGGGGAGGCGGCGGCGCGCGATCGCGACCGATGTCAGCCCCACCACGAGCAGCAAGGCCGTGCCGACCGTCGCGGTGATCATTCCGGGGTACACGCCGGCCCCGAGCAGCGTCTCCACTTCCGCCCAGAGCGAGACGTCGTCGAGGAGCGCGTACCCCCACACACTGAGCACCGTGTGGGCGACGACGAGGGCAATCGTCGCGTGGCCGTTCCAGCGGTGCACGACGGTGAGATGGTCGAAGCCGAGCAGCCGGTCGAGCCAGGGAAGGCGTGCCAGCAGCAGCACCTGGATGAGCGCGAGGTACGCCGCCAGCAGGCCCGTGAGCCGGGCGACGCTCGTCACGAGCTCGGCGGTGTCATCCACCTCCGTGACGTTGCCGTTCGCGTACCAGAGCCAGACGATCCCTGCCGCGTTGCCAATCAGCAGCGCGAGCGCGACGGCGGCCGACCACCTCACGCAGACAGTGTGCCCTCCGGTTCCGGAAGAATGGGAGCGTGCAACGCGGTGCGACGACGACCGACGTCCGTGATGAGTACGAACGCCTGACGACTGGATCGCGCGCGCTCTGGGAGCGCGCGCTCGGCTCGCTGCCGGGCGGCAACACGCGCACGACGATCTTCCACGATCCGTATCCCGTCTATCTGGAGCGAGGCGAGGGCTGCCGCGTATGGGACGTCGACGGCGTCGAGCGGATCGACTTCATCTCGAACTACACGTCGCTCATCCTCGGACATTGCCATCCACGAGTCGTGGAGGCGGTGCAGAGCCAGGCATCGCGGATGATGAGCGGCGCGGCGCCGACCGAGCTCGAGATCGAGCTCGCCGAGCGGATCAAGGAGCGGCTGCCGAGCGTCGAGCAGATCCGCTTCGCGAACTCGGGCACGGAGGCGACGATGCTCGCGCTGCGGACGGCGCGTGCGTTCACCGGCCGCGAGAAGGTCGGCGTGTTCGGCCGTGCCTACCACGGCTCCCACGACTACGCCGCGAGCGTGCCCACCGATGTCTCGCAGGCGCCGGGCGGGCGTGGCATTCCGGTCGCAGTTGCCGAGACGCTGGTCGTAGCCCCGTTCGACGACATCGAGGGGACGCGTGCGGCGCTCGAGCCTCACATGAACGAGCTGGCGGCAGTGATCGTCGAACCTGTGCTCGGGTCGGGCGGGGTGCTCCCGGCGAGCGGTGAGTTCCTCCGGTTCTTGCGCGAGCTGACCGGCGACGCCGGCGCGCTCCTCGTCTTCGACGAGATCATCTCGTTCCGGGTGGGCTACAACGGCGCGCAGGGCCGCGCGGGCATCGCGCCCGACCTGACGACGCTGGGGAAGATCATCGGCGGCGGGCTGCCGGTCGGCGCTCTCGGCGGCCGCGAGCACGTGATGGCGCTCTTCGACCCCCGGGCGAAGGAACGAATCGGCCACGGCGGGACGTTCAACGCGAACCCGCTGACGATGGCGGCCGGCCTGGCGACTCTCGGGGAGCTGACACGGCCGCGCTACGAGGAGCTCGAGAGCCTCGGCGTGGAGCTGCGGCAGAAGCTCGACGACGTCGCAGGTGCGGACGTCAGGCAGACCGGATCGCTCTTTCAGCTCGAGGTCGGCGACGAGCAGGGCCAGCTCGACCTGCACCTCGCGCTGCTCGGCAACGGCATCCTCTCCACGCCGCGCGGGATGGGCTGCCTGTCGACGCCGATGACGAGCGCGGAGATCGACGCGTTCGTCGCCGCAGTGCGGCTCGCGCTCGCCTAGCCCATCCGCCGGCGCCTCAGCCAGTAGCGCACGAAATACACCGGTACGACGATGCCGGCGAAGAGGAACGTCGCGACGCCCCAGGCGGTCGGATGCCCCGAGCCGTGCTTGCTCGCGTGCGCGAAGACGGCCATGGCGAGCAAGGCCGCCAGGGTCACAGCCATCACGAACTGCACCGGGTGGAGGTCGGTGAACGACGCGGCGATGGTCATCGAAAAAAACGGGTAGGAACGTTCGACAGCAGGATCGATCTTCTCAGGCGAAAGGAGCAATCGCATGGCTGTGCAGCCGATTCCGGAGGGATACCGCACCGTCACCCCGTACCTCGTCGTCAAGGGCGCGGCGGACGTGCTCGAGTTCGTGAAGCAGGCGTTCGAGGGCGAGGAGAAGTTCCGGATGGAGCAGCCTGACGGCTCCATCGGCCACGCGGAGGTCGTGATCGGCGACTCGATCGTGATGGTCGGCAGCGCCGGGGAGGAGAACCCGGCAATGCCCGCGATGATCCATCTGTACGTCGAGGACTGCGATGCGACATACGAGAAGGCTCTAGCGGCGGGCGGGACCTCGGTGCGGGAGCCCGAGAACCAGTTCTACGGCGATCGCTCGGCGGGCGTTCGCGACTCGACCGGAAATCTGTGGTGGATCGCGACGCACGTCGAGGACGTGCCCGAGGACGAGATGGCGAAGCGCATCGAAGAGCTCTCCGCGGCACAGGCGAGCTGAGCGAGGGCCGGAAGATGCGGTTCCGCAAAGGCGCCAAGCTCGACCCGTCCCAGGTCGAGGACTATCGCGGCCAGGGCGGCGGTCTGGGCGGGCTCGGGGGCGGGAAGATCCTCGGTGGCGGAGGAGGGCTGATCGGCGTCGTCGTGCTTGTCCTCTACCTCGTCCTCGCGAGCCAGGGGGGAGGGCTCGGAGAGCTCGGTTCGCTCGCCGGACAGACGGTCGGGACGGGGACGCCGAACCCGGAGCTGGCGCAGGAGTGCCGCACCGGCGCGGACGCGAACGAGCGCGAGGATTGCCGCATCGTCGGCGTCGTGAACAGCGTCCAGGCCTACTGGGCGAAGACGCTGCGCAACTACGAGCCCGCACGGACACGGTTCTTCGACGGGCAGATCCAGACCGGTTGCGGCGTCGCGTCGTCCGCCGTCGGCCCGTTCTACTGCCCCGCGGACCAGTACGTGTACATCGACCTCGGCTTCTTCGATGCTATGAAGTCACAACTCGGAGCGGAGGGCGGCCCGACGGCCGAGGCCTACGTCCTCGCCCACGAGTACGGCCATCACATCCAGAACCTCACGGGCGTCTTGGGCAGCGCCAACCGCGACACCGGCCCGCAGGGCGGGCAGGTGCGCGTCGAGCTCCAGGCCGACTGCTACGCGGGGCTCTGGGTCGGCCGTGCCCTCGACACGGGCTTCATCGAGGACCTGACTCGGCAGGACGTCAACCAGGCGCTCGACGCGGCGGCTGCCGTGGGCGACGACCGGATACAGGAGCGCGCCGAAGGCCGCGTGACGCCGGAGTCGTGGACGCATGGCTCGTCCGACCAGCGCCGGACGTGGTTCGTCCGCGGCATCGAGGGCTCGGGGCCGCAGAGCTGCGACACCTTCAAAGGTCAGGTCTAACTGTACTCAGCCAGGACAGCGCCTCCTCGTGCCGGCGAGCAGCGCCGCGATCCCGTCCTTGACAAGCTCCTCGTTCGCCCGCTTGTTCGCGCGTTCGTACGCGGAGCACGACATTCCCTGACAAGAGAGACGGAGGGACGTCACTCCCGCAGGAGAGTGGCGAGGTCCATGCCCCAGACGGGCTGGTAGACCTGGCACCCGATGCACCCAGAGAAGAAGTCGCGGGCCGCGGTCGTCGCGATCGCAGCCGCCGGAGGTCCGTCGCGCTGGAGCTCGAGGGCGGGCCGGCTGGCCCTCGATAGCCCTTTGCCCCGAAGCTTGGCCACGGCCTCGAGTCGCCAGCCGGCCGCCTCGCGCCTATCCGCCAGCGATGCGTCGTAGACGTTTCGAGAGCCGTGCGTTACATTTGTTGCGTGCCGCCCGAGGAGCGTTCGGATACGCTCGTCGGCAGAGAAGTCGGGGGTTACGAAATCGACATCCTGCTCGGCCGCGGCGGCATGGGTGCCGTCTATCGCGCCCGGGACGTCGACCTCGGCCGCACCGTTGCGCTCAAGGTTCTCGCGCCCGAGTTCGCGGACAACGAGCGCTTCCGGGAGCGCTTCCTGCGCGAGTCGAGGATCGCCGCCTCGCTCGACCACCCTCACATCGTCCCGATCTTCGAGGCGGGCGAGGCCGAAGGAGTGCTCTTCCTCGCGATGCGCTACGTGGAAGGCACGGACCTCGCACGGCTCGTCGCCGAGGAGGGCCCGCTCGACCCGGAGCGCGTGGTCGCACTCGCGGAACAGGCGGCGAGCGCACTCGACGCAGCCCACGAGCAGGGGCTGGTCCATCGCGACGTCAAGCCCAGCAACATGCTCATCGCCCGGTCCGGCGGTCGCGAGCATTGCTATCTCGCCGACTTCGGCTTGACAAAGCGGACGGGCTCGATCAGCGGCTTGACGGCCACCCACCAGGTCGTCGGGACGCTCGACTACGTGGCGCCCGAACAGATCCGGGGCGCTGAGATCGATGCGCGCGCCGACGTGTATTCGCTGGCCTGCGTCCTCCACGAATGCCTCACGGCCGAGCGGCCGTTCGAGCGGGCCACGGACGTCGCCGTTCTCTGGGCGCACGTCCACGAGGAACCGCCACTCGTCACGTCGCGGCGGCCCGAGCTCCCGAAGGCAATCGACCACGTGCTCGCCCGGGGGCTCGCGAAAGAGCCGGAGGATCGCTATGCCACCTGCGGCGAGCTCGCCGGCGCCCTCCGGGATGCGCGTCGCGCCCGAGCACGTCATCGCCCGCCCGAGCCCACTGCGCGCGGCGATGGTCGCCGTGGCCACGCTCGCGGTGGGAGCCGCGATCGCGCTGGGCGCGTTCCTCGCCTTCGGCCGCGGCTCAGAAGCGGGGGTCACGGTGACGCCGAATTCGGTCGCGGTCATCGATCCCGCCACGAACGACGCTCGTCGACGACATTCCCGTCGGCGTCGGCCCGGAGGCGATCGCCGTCGGGCGCAACGCCGTCTGGGTGGCGAACACCGAAGACGAGACCGTCTCCCGCATCGATCCGAAGACCCGCCGCCTCGTGGGCGGCGCGAGCCATCTCGACGACTACCCAAGCGATCTGGCCGTCGGCGCAGAGGGCGTCTGGGTGGCGCTCGGGTCCTCCACCGCGGTCCAGCGTGTGCTGGCGGCGTCGAACGCCGCCCTGCCGCCGGTTCCGGCGCTCGGAGAGGCCCCCGCGTGCGGCAGTCCGACGGCGAGCGTCGCCTTCGGCGGCGGCTTCGTCTGGTATGCCTGCGAGTTCGCGGACCTCGGCCGCGTCGACCTGAGGACCGGCATCGGGACTGAGATCGGCTACGACGCCGGCATTCTCGAGTCCGCCAGCGCCGTCAACCCGGCCTTTACCGATGTCGCCTACGGGCTCGGCCGGCTGTGGCTCGTCAACCGCGCGGCGAACGCGGTGATCGAGCTCGAGGCGAGTCGGGCGGTGCGCACGATCACCGTCGGGCAGGGCCCGGTGGCGATCGCGGTGGGACGGGGTTCGCTCTGGATCGCGTGCTTCGACGACGACACGGTCTGGCGCATCGAGATCCCCGGACCGGGACAGCCCCCGGCGCTCACGAGCATCCCGGTCGGAGACGGCCCTTCGGACGTGGCGCTGGGGGAGGGCGCAGTCTGGGTCGTCAACCGGAACGACGGGACTGTGTCCCGCATCGATCCAGACCGGAACGAGGTCGTCGCGACGATCGCGATCGGCCGCGAGCCGCGCCGGGTCGCGGCAGGCGGGGCAGCCGTGTGGGTGAGCGTGGGGGCGCCGGAGAAATGATCGCACGCGCACTAGCCGCCGCCCTCGCCGCGGCTTTCCTCGCCCTCGGTGCAGGCGCGGCGACGCCCAGGCGCGGGGGCACGATCGTCTCCGTCTGGCCCCCGGTCCGCTGCCTCAACCCCTTCGGGTCCTGCAACCTGAACACCTTTGGCATTTTGTCGCAAACGCTCGAAGGCGCATACGAGCCCACGACGGATGGGAGCCCCCGTCCGTACCTCGTCTCGGGCGTGACGATCGGCGGCGACCGGGTCACGCTCACCTACCACATCCGCCCCAAGGCCCGGTGGAACGACGGCGTGCCGGTCAGCGCCGCCGACTTCGGCTTCACGTACCGGGCATACAAGACCCATGATTCCGCGGCGATCGGCGCCCCCGACGCCCGCGAGCTCTACGGAAGGATCCGGCGGTTCCGGGCGCTCGACGCAAAGACGTTCGTGATCGAGCTGCGGGAGCCGTTCGCCGGCTGGCGCGCGTTCTTCTTCGAGGTGTTGCCCCGGCACGCGCTGGCCGGCGAGGACATCACGGCGGTGTGGCGCGACCGGGTCGACAATCCGAAGACCGGCCGGTTGATCGGCAACGGGCCCTTTCTCGTCAGCCGGCTCGAGGTCGGCCGTCAGCTGACCCTCGTCAGGAATCCCGCCTACTGGGGACGGCACACCGCCTACCTCGACCGCATCATCCGCCGCTTCATCGCGGTCGACCCGGCCGATCCGCTCGGGCCGCTGCGCCGGAACGAGGTCGACGTCGCCGGCTTCGTGTTGCTTCAACTCGTGGACGCCGCAGAGGTGGAGCGGCTTCCCGGATGGCGGGTCGTCTCCTGGCCCGCTCTCGCCGACGAGCACCTCGTGTTCCGCATCGGTCCGGGCGGTCATCCGGCTCTCGAGAACAAGCTCGTGCGGCAGGCGCTCGCCTACGGGATCGACCGCGTCGAGATCGCGCGCCGGGTCCATGCCGGAGCTCCGCGGGCGTGCGCGGCCGCTCGACAGCGCCGTCTTCGTCCCCGGCGAGTCCTCGTACCGGCCCAACTGGAGCGTGTACCGCTACGACCCCGCGCGGGCGCGGCGACTGCTCGAGCAGGCCGGCTGCCGGCGTGGCGCCGACGCGATCTATGCGTGTGAGGGCGAGCGGCTGCGGCTGCGCTTCTTCACCACCGCCGGAGTGCCTAGACGCGAGCAGACGCTGCAGCTGATCAAGAGCCAGCTCGAGCAGGCAGGCGTCGAGGTGCAGCCGACGTACATCCCCTCCCCGACGTTTTTCGGCACCCTCGTCCCGAGCGGCGAGTTCGACGCAGTCCTCTTCGCGTGGAACGTCGAGCGCGGCGGGATTGCCGTGCCCGAGGCGATTTGCGGAGACCCATTGAATTTCGCTGGATACTGCAGCCGGCTGACCATGCGGGATGTCCAGCAGGTCGACCGGATCGTCCGCCCGTCACAGCGCGCACGGGTGCTGAACGCCGTCGACCGCAAGCTCGTCCGGGACGTGCCCCTCCTACCGCTCTTCCAGCCGGTCGTACAGGTTGCGCTCAAGAAGACGATCAGGGGCTGGGTGTCGGGCGGCGCGCCGGGCAATCCTTTCGAGCACAACGAGGACTGGTGGCTCGAGCGCTAGGCGCCTGCTGGCCTTACAAAGGAGGAGGGGCGGTCACCGCCCCTCCTTCCGTCCTCGGACTACGTGGAGTCCGCTAGTACAGGAGCCACGTACCCGACCGCCAGGCCGGCTCGCCTCGCGAGTCGAACCCGGATTGCGGCCGGATCGACGGTCGCTGCGGCTTCAGCTCCGAACCGACCGGCACAGGAACGTTCGGGCAGCGTTCCGCGGCCCGCTCGGGACACAGCTTCGACGGACTCGACTTCTGACCGACCTGCCCCGCTGCCGCGGTCGCGCCGATCGTGGCGGTCACCGCGGCGAGGAGCAGCAAGCGGCTGATCCTTTTCCCCTTCATGATCCTTCCCCTTTCTCTGGCGTTGGCCTTCTGGTGATGAGGCGAGATCGCGCCGACCGACCGCAGCTCGTTGGTGAGGGCGACGACGCGCCTTGCGAACTGGCGACAGCCCTCACAGCTAGCGATGTGCGTCGCAGCCATGAGCACCTCCGAGGCGGCGGCCTCGCCGTCGAGAGCGAGAGAAAACATCCGCCGTGCGCGAATGCAGTTCCCGTCCTCGACGGCGAGCAACGTCCCACGACCCCGCTCACGCCGACCCGGCGGGCGCACGGTCGGTCACAACCCGGGGCCGCCGGATCCGCTCGAGCCAGGAGGTCGCCCTCGTGGGCTCGCCGCTCTGGAGCTCACTGCGTCGCGCCTCGCGAGCCTCCCGAACGAGCATGGCCGAGCGAGCTCGGAGAAGACGCTCCTCGTCACGCATGCGCGCGGCCTCGTAGTTCGTCCACGGATGAGTGTCCATTCCGCCTCCATTCACGTGCTTCGACACATCCGTTGTCGCACCAGGCGCTGAAACGAGGCTTGACGGTCGCTTGATGGCCGCTTGGGCGCGGTCTACGGTTGTGTGGTCGTGGAGGAAGTCGGTGATTGAGTTCCGTGTCCTGGGGCCGCTCCAGGTCATGAAAGACGACCGGGTCCTGCCTCTCGGGGGGATGAAGCAACGCGGCTTGCTCGCACTGCTCCTCATCGACCGCAATCGCGTGGTTCCTAGAGATCGACTGATCGACGCCCTCTGGGCTGAGAGCCCGCCCGCCTCGGCGGCCAACAGCGTCCAGGTCTACGTTTCGAAGCTGCGGCGGCTGCTCGATGAGGTCGAGACCGCTGATGCGAGCGGCCTGCAGACCGAGCCTCCGGGCTACGTCCTGCGCATCCCGGCGGGCTCTCTCGACTCGGATGAGTTCGAAAGCCTGCTCACCGAGGGCAACGCCGCGCTGGCCGCGGGTACGTTCACCGAGGCGGAAGCGCTGCTCGCCCGCGCCCTGTCACTCTGGCGCGGGCCGGCACTCGCCGATGTCGCCTCCGAGCCGTTCGCTCAGCCGGAGATCGCCCGTCTCGAAGGCCTCCGGCTCCGGGCGCTCGAGGCTCGGTTCGAGGCGATGCTCGCTGTCGGGCGTCAGGCAGAGGCTGTGGGAGAGCTCCAAGCGCTCGTAGGCCTCCATCCGCTGGACGAGCGTCTACGCGCGCAGCTCATGGTCGCGCTCTACCGCTCGGGTCGCCATTCCGACGCGCTCGAGACCTACCGCGCGTTCAGACGCCTGTTGAGCGAGGAGCTTGGCCTCGAGCCGAACCCGGAGCTTCGCACACTCGAGCAGGCGATCCTTCGCCAGGACGAATCGCTCGGGTCCGGTCGCCCACCTCGCGCCCACGATCTTCGGTGGGAAGCCGGATGCCGAGCCCACGACTGCGATTGCTGCGCCCGCCACCCGTGCGATCGAAGACGAGCGGCGGCCGGTTACTGTCCTGTTCGCCGACATCGTCGGGTCGACTGCGCTGGGGCAGCGCCTCGAGCCGGACGAGGCAAAGGTGCTCGTCGGCGAGTGCGTAACGATGATGAGCCGCGCCGTCGACGAGTACGGTGGCACGGTACAGGCGTTCCAGGGAGACGGGATCTGCGCGTACTTCGGCGTCCCCGCGTCGCACGAGGATGATCCTGAACGCGCCGTGCGCACAGCCCTTCGCATCCTCGAGGTCGTGCGCGACTACGCGCGAGACATCGAGTCCGCGTGGGGGATCTCAGGATTTGCCGTGCGGGTCGGCATCAACAGCGGTCCGGCCGCGGTGGGTCTCGTCGGCACGGCCGACCCCCAGGCGGTCGCGCTTGGCGACGCGACCAACGTCGCGGCACGACTGCAGGCCGCCGCAGAGCCCGGGACGATCCTCGTCGGCCAGACGACCGCGCGTCGTATCGCCGACCGATTCGCCCTGGAGCCCGTCGGTGAGATCGCGATCAAAGGACGAGACGAGCCGGTCGCCGCGTCGCGCCTCCTGCGTGCGAAAGAGCGAGCCCCGCGTGTGCCGACCACACCCCTCGTCGGCCGAGACCGCGAGCTCGTCGCGCTCCACGCCGTCGTCGACGATCTCGCCTCCGGCCGCGGCCGCGTCGTCCTCCTTACGGGCGCGCCCGGAATCGGCAAGACACGGCTCCTGACCGAGCTGGCCACGGTTGCCGGAGACCGCGTTACGTGGCTCGAAGGCCGGTGCCACTCCTACGGCGGTCTCCCCCGCTGGCCGTTTGCCGAGATCCTCCTGGGCTGGCTGGGCGCCGAGATCGGCGAGCCGGAGATCGCGCTCCGAACGAAGGCGCGAGCGGGACTGGGAGCTTTGCTAGGTCCCGAGTTGGAGGAAACACTCGTTCCCCTCGCGGCACTCCTCAGGCTTCCCGTCGAATCGGCGGTTCCCTCGGAAGTCGGCGTCGAGAGCGCATACCTCCGCTGGCTGGAGGCGCTCGCCGCAGAGAAGCCGGTCATCCTCGCGGTCGAGGACACGCAGTGGTCGGACGCACTCACGCGCGAGCTGGCCGAAACTCTCCTCGAGCTCACCGACCGGGCCGCCGTGGCACTCGTGCTCACGGAGGAGGTCATCGCCGGCTCGGAGGGCGCGGCCCTCCGGCTACATGCCGTGAGCCACTACGGGCATCGAACCACCGAGCTCCAGGTCGCACCCCTCTCGGACGCTGCGGCCGAGCAGCTGCTCGCAATTCTGGTGGGCGACCAGATCGATGCCACGACTCGAATCGGGCTCATCCGAGAGGCAGAAGGCAATCCGCTCTATCTCGAGGAGCTCGCGCGAGCGTACCTCGACGGGGCCCTCGAGCCACGCGGCCGCACCTGGACCGTGACGATGGGTTCGCTCGAGCTCCTGCCGCCGAGCCTCGAGAACCTGCTCGTCGCGCGCATCGACCGTCAGCCGGACGGACCACGCCGCTTGGCTCAAATCGCCGCGGCCATCGGCCGTACGTTCCCGGTCAGCGTCCTCGAGGATGTCGCCGGGGAGAGTGTCCACGAGGCGCTCACGGCGCTCATACGCAGCGAGATCGTCCGCGAGCTCAGCCGCTACCCCGAGTTCGAGTGCACCTTCACGCACGGCCTCTTGAGAGAGGCGGTGCTCTCGACACTCACGGCCGCGAGGAAGCGGGCGCTCTACGCGCGGATCGCGGCGGCGTTCGAGTCGTTGTACGCGGACTCCATCGAAGCACACTCCGAGCGGCTCGCCCACTACCATGCGCAGGCTGGCAATCTGCCGAAGGCGCTCGAGTACGCCGGGCGCGTTCGAGGCGACTCAGGCTAGCGTGAGCCACAGCGGGCGAAGAGGACATTGAGAGACGCGGGCTCGTTGCCGACTCATCCGAAGACGAGCGTCCCGCTGCGCGTCGGTGTTTGCGCAGGAGCGCTTTCCTGCACTGAGGAAGACTCCGTCGGCGCCAAGACGGCAGACCGTCTCCCGAGCTGCCTAGCGCAGGAAGGACAGCCCGACGAGCGTCGGCACGACGATCCAGACGCCGACGGTGAGCGTGATGCCGACGATCGCGAACTTCCGCGAGTGGTCGCGCGGCGGGTTGCCGCAGTTGCCGACCGACTTCCACAGCTCCTTCAGCGGCTCGCGCACCGACAGGCGGATCCGCGAGCTGGCCATCGCCGTGCCGCGGAGCAGGAACCACGAGATGACGACGCCGATCACGACGCCGACGACGCCGACGATCGTCGCCGTGACCCAGTCGTCCCACGTGTAGCCCGTGGCCAGCCGGTAGATGCTGGCGAAGAGCGGCAGCAAGACAGCGCCGATGACGAACGTCGGCACGCCGATCGCGCGGCTACGGACGATCTCGGAGAGCGCCGCGGCGTCGAAGCGCGCCGACCGCAGCAGCTTCATGTCCTCCGAGCCGTCCGGTGCCTCGATCTCGCGGAAGTGGTAGAGGTTGCGCATGTCCGTCGTCACGGTCTGGACGTACGAGACGACGATGTAGCGCGCGACGAGCTCGATGCCCCAGCGCACGAAGGCCGTCACCGGGCCGAGGCCGGAGGCGGCACGCGATCCCCGGTAGCCGTGGCGGCGCAGGCTCTCGAGCGAGGCCACCGCACGCTGGTGGTCGGCGAAGAATCGCTCCGGCCGCGCGATCGTCGTCGTCCGGGCGAGCTCGGTGAGCATCTCGCGGGCGCGCGGGCTCGTGACGTCGATGTCGTCGAGGAACGCCTCGATGGCCGCGTCGTCGCCGGAGAGCAGCTGCAGCCGCTCGAGGGGATTGACGTCGTCGTGGTGCCGCCCGTGCCAGCGGTCGTCGCGCATCGGAGAGGGAGCCTAACCGCGGCTGCGGCCGGCTCCCTTCCGTGTGTTTCTCTAGCGTCGGTAGCAGAGGACGTACAGCGTGAACGTCCTCGGACTGCCGGTGCCGTTCGCGCCGCTGGCCTGGTACCCCATGACGACTCCTCGTCGGTCCTGGAGCGGCCGCAGCTCGACGGTGTAGAGGACGTCCGTCGCACCTGCCGCCGACCAGCTCGTGCCTGCGCTGATTGCCCGCTCGCTTCGGGCGCACATCTGGCCGACGTCGGCGCTCGTCGTGCCCGACGCCGAGGCGTCGTTCACGACGATGCTCTCTGTCGGCACCCGGATCGAGCCGAGCAGACGACCGGGCTCACCCCTCGGCCCGGGCGGGCCGGGAGCGCCCGGAGCGCCCTGAGGTCCCGGAGGGCCTTGCGGGCCGATCGGGCCGGCTGGCCCGACCGGGCCGACCGTACCGGTGGGTAGCTGCCGGTGGTCGAAGTCGGCCATCGTCAGCGAGCCGTTCCGCACGACTCCGCTCGTGACCGCGCCGGCGGCGAGCTTCCCCGGGGTCACCGCGCGACCTTTGAGCTCCTTCGGACCGACGGAGCCGTTCCGTAGCTCACGGGCCCCGACGCTGTTCGCGGGCAACGCCGTCACCGCGGCGATGCTCGTGCCTGTGAGGGCGACGAAGAGCGCGACGAGCGCGACGCCCATTGCCGGGCTGGGTCGATGGATTCGTTTCATACGCTCCACCCCCTTTCGCCCCAGGTGTAGCGATGGGACGTCAAGCCCCTGTCGGCGGCGTGTAACGGCCACGAAAGGCGGTGGTGAAGGCACCGTCCGCCACGGCCCCTAGATTGGGCGCATGGCTGCCGAGCAGCCGCAGGTCCAGCAGGCACCCATCGTCTTCGACCCCTGGCCCGACCTGCCGCCGCGCTGAGCACCGTCGCGCAGACGAGTCGCTTCCAGCGCGACCGCGACGCGGGGGAGGAACAGCGGGCGACGACGCTCGAGCTGTTCTACGACCTCGTCTTCGTGTTCGCAGTCACGCAGGTGTCGCACCTGCTGGTCGACGACCTCAGCTGGCAAGGCGCCGGCGAGGCGGCGATCGTGCTGCTCGTCGTCTGGTGGGCGTGGAACTACACGACGTGGGTCACGAACGAGCTCGATCCCGACTCTCCGGTCGTCCGCCTGCTGCTGCTGGGAATCATGCTCGCGACGCTCGTGATGGCCGTCGCCATCCCCGATGCGTTCGGGTCGAAGGGCCTGCTATTCGCGGCCTCGTACGTCGTCATCCAGGTCGGTCGTCACACGTTCCTCACGTTCGCGTCCGCGAGAGCGGGAACGCTCGAGCGGGAGCGCGCCGCGGACATTCTCATCTGGCTCTCCGCCGCCGGGGCGTTCTGGATCGCCGGCGGGCTCGTGGAGGACGACGCCCGTTCGACCGTGTGGCTCGTCGCGCTCGGCATCGACTACCTCGGGCCGGTGTTCCTCTATCGCGTGCCGGGTCGCCGGAAGCTCGCGCCCGAGACGTGGGACGTCGAGACGTCGCACTTCGCCGAGCGCTTTCAGCTGTTCGTCATCATCGCGCTCGGAGAGTCCATCGTCCTCATCGGGGCGACGACCGCGGAGCTCGACCTCGATGCGGCGACGATTGCGGCGCTGAGCCTCGCCTTCGCAGGCACGGCCGCGCTGTGGTGGCTCTATTTCGACTACGTGGCGCCGATCGCGCAGCGCCGCCTCGAGCTCGCCTCCAACCGGACGCTGCTCGCGCGGGACGGCTACACGTATCTCCACGTCGTGCTCATCGCGGGCATCATCGGCTGGGCGGTCGGCGACGAGCTCGTGATCGCGCATCCCACGGACGTGCTGCCGGCCGCAGAGGTCGTCGTGCTCGTGGCCGGGCCGGCGATCTATCTCCTGGGGCACGTCCTCTTCAGGTTGCGCATGGCGGGGACGCTGTCGCGGAAGCGGCTGGCCGGCGCACTCGGCTGCGTCGCGGTGGGCGGCCTCGGACCGGTTGCGCCGGGCATCGTCCTGGCCACGCTGCTCGTGGCCGTGCTCGTCGCGGTCATCGCGGCCGAGCGGATCGCGGAGGCCCGACGCCGTCAGCGCGGAGAGCTCTCGCCCCGCGAGCGGCTGGAATCCGATGCGGCAAGCCGGTAGGCTCACGGCGAAGGAGGGGTCGTTGATGCCTCGCAGCGCACCGCTCATGCTGACCGTGCTCGCCGCCGGAGTGCTCGCGGCAACGGGCATCAGCGCGCCTCGCGACACGACCTTCCCCGGGGGGTCGTACTTCGCGATTCTCTGCTCGTTCAGCCACCGCAACAACGACGACCCGATCGTCCACCCCGGGGCGCCGGGCCGCTCTCACAACCACACGTACATCGGCAACAAGAACGTTCACGCGTTCTCGACGGCCGCGACGCTGCGCGGCGGTGAGACGACGTGCGAGCTCCCCGGCGATGCGTCTACCTACTGGATCCCGACGCTCTTCGTCGGGACCGAGCCGATCATCCCGCTCGCGGGCATCGTCTACTACATCAAGCACACGTTCGGACGGGTCGAGACGCTGCCGCCCG
Organism: uncultured Actinomycetes bacterium; assembly: GCA_963830835.1. Taxonomy (GTDB): domain Bacteria; phylum Actinomycetota; class Thermoleophilia; order Gaiellales; family Gaiellaceae; genus PALSA-612. The sequence goes on from CAWHNJ010000014.1 coordinate 32,006, forward strand.
GCCTGAAGATGGTGGCCGGGAACGCCGAGGCGAAGAAGGCTCAGTCGAAGATCGTCGGCGCCTGGAGCTGCGGCGGCATCGGCGGCAAGCTCCGGGTCTCCGTGCTTCCCCAGTGCAGGGTCGACCAGGCGCTCGAGCTGCGCATCCACTTCCCCAACTGCTGGAACGGAAAGACGCTCGACAGCCCCAATCACAAGCGGCACATGGCGTACTCGGTCAACGGCGTCTGCCCCCAGAGCCATCCGACGGCGGTGCCCACGGTCGCGCTGATCCTCGTCTACGACTCCGTCCCCAAGCGGGCGAGGCTCGCCTCGGGGAAGTTCGGCCTCCACGCCGACTTCATCAACGGCTGGGAGGAGGACGTCCTGCAGCGCCTCGTAGACGGCCTCAACTTCGGCTAAAGCCGTCGAAAGTCCAGTTCGCTTACGCGTTGGACTTTCGACGGGGATGGTGTCGCTCGAGGCCCGTCACGGGCTCTTGCTGACGAGCTCCTCGCGCCCACTTCCGCCGGAGACCGCGACGGTCGCGACGGGGCCGACGTCCCGCGCGTAGAACTTCTCCTCGATGGTAGCTCGGGCTCGAGCGGTGAGAAGTTCCGCGTCTGCAGCAAGCCGTCGAAGACGCCGACCGGCACTTTCATCAACGCGTCAAGGGCGAGCACCTCGGCACCGTCCTCGGCGTGCCCCTCGTAGTACTCCTCGCGGTACGCGAGGCCCGGCTCCGGCTGTGCGGGGACGATGATCCCCGCCAGGGCGCCGTCGACGCCGTGCTCCCAGGACCCCTCTCGCGTCCTTACCTTGCCGTTCTCGTACTCCGCCGTGTCTTCGCCGAGGTACCAGACGTTCCCGTCCGCGTCCTGCGCGTACCAGTCGAACGTGTCCTCGACCAGCTCGCCGTCTTCCGAGACGACATCGTGGACGACACGCGCCTCGATGCCGTCGATCGTCTTCGTCTCGTCGGTCACCGTCACGACGACCCGCTGTTCGCCTCCCTGGCCGTCCGTCTCTCGGTAGATCCAGCGGTCACCCGGCGCCATCGGCCAGTAGGGGTTCGTGATCTCGGTCGTGAAGTCGGCCGGGTCGAGCGCCACCGTCTCGCTCCCCTGGGGCAGGGCCGAGCCGGACGAGTCGCCACCGCAACCTGCGACCACGCCGACGAGCGCTGCGACGAGCGCTGTTGCCAGGGCTGTCGTAGGAGTGCGCATGCATCCTCCTCTCGATTGACGCGCGGGAGGCTAGGCGACGCGGATGAGCGGGCAATGAGCCCAGTATGAGGCGGGGGTGAGCGGTGCGTCTCTCACCGCCTGTTCATCTGCGAGCCATACCGTTGCCTGGGTTGCGCAGTTCGACGAAAGGAGGAGCCTGATGAGGAAGCGAACTCTGACGATCTGTGCCGGCGCCGTAGTGCTCGTGGCGCTCGGCCTCGGCGGCGCCGCAATCGCTGGGGCCGCCGGAGCGTTCGACGACGAGGCCGGATCGATCGGCGGCGCACAAGCCGACCGTGCGGGTGCCGCCGCGCTGGCGATCACACGCGGTGGCACCGTCAACGCTGTCGAGCTGGAGTCGGAGAACGGCGCCACGTACGAGGTCGAGGTGACACGGAAGGATGGCACGACCGTGGACGTGCTCCTCGACAAGTCGTTTGGACTGGTCGCCGTCGACGGCGACTCGGAGACGAACGACTCGAACGACGGCTGACCGGCTCACGGACTGGCAGCACGAACCGGCTGCGTCTCGCCCATCGGCTCATCTCACTCTCATCGAGCTCTCATACAGGATGGGAGAATTGTCTGCGTGCGCGCACTGATCGTCGAGGACGAGCTGAAGATGGCAGCACTGCTCCGGCGTGGCCTCACGGAGGAGGGGTACGCGGCCGACATCGCCCGCACCGGGGACGAGGCGCTGTGGATGGCGCGGTCGGCCCCGTACGACGTCATCGTGCTCGACGTCATGCTCCCCGGCCGCGATGGCTTCACCATTTGCCGCGAGCTTCGCGAGAGCCATATCTGGGCGCCGATCCTCATGCTCACGGCTCGGGACTCGGTCGACGATCGCGTCGAGGGGCTGGACTCAGGCGCCGACGACTACCTCACGAAGCCGTTCTCGTTCGCCGAGCTGCTTGCGAGGCTACGGGCTCTCGCGCGCCGCGGCGCCGCCGAGCGGCCGCCGGTGCTCCAGGTGGGGTCGCTGCGCCTCGATCCCGCCACGCGCCAGGTATGGCGTGATGACGTCGAGATCGCACTCTCGACGAAGGAGTTCGCGTTGCTCGAAACGTTCATGCGCCGGCCGGGCCACGTGCTGTCGCGCCTCGACCTCCTCGAGCACGCGTGGGATTACGGCTACGAGAACCGCTCGAACGTCATCGACGTCTACGTCCGCTACGTGCGAGAGAAGGTCGACGGCCCTTCGGCGTGCAGTCGATCGAAACGGTGCGCGGCGCGGGCTACCGGCTGCGCGTGGACGGTGGCTCATGAGCCGGCTTCCGATCCGGTGGCGCCTGGCGCTCGCGTTCGCGCTGGCGATGGCGCTCGTGCTGGCCGCGCTCGGTGCCTTCCTCTACGTGCGGCTCGAGCGGTCGCTGACAGAGGGGCTCGACGAGACGCTCGAGCTGCGCTCGGAGCAGATCGATACAACGGGGCCGTCGGTCCGGCAGGCGAGGACGGCGTTATTCAGATCTTCGACGCTCGAGGGCGGTTGATCGCGTCGTCGGGTTCGCGCAGGTTCCGAGCCTGAGCTCGCCGCAAACGACATAGAGCGCGCTCGCACGGGGCTGCTGAAATTCGAACGAGACGGCAGGCGATGGCTCGTCACGCCTCGGCCGGGCGACCGGGTGGTCGCCGTCGCCGTCACGACCGAGGATCGCGACGACGCGCTGGACAGCCTGCTCGCTCAGCTGCTCATCGTTGGTCCGCTGTGCCTGGCACTCGCGTCGATCGGCGGCTACTTCTTGGCTGCCGCGGCTCTGCGGCCCGTGGAGGCCATGCGACGCGAGGCGGAGGCGGTGTCGGCAGCCGAGCCCGGCAGGCGGCTGACGCTGACGCCGGCGAACGACGAGCTGCGGAGGCTGGGAGAGACCCTCAATCAGATGCTGGCTCGGCTGGAGACGGCGCTCGAGCGTGAGCGGCGCTTCGTTGCCGACGCGAGCCACGAGCTGAGGACGCCGCTCGCGATGCTCCGCGCCGAGCTCGACCTTGCGCTGCGTCGCGAGCGCACTCCGGAGGAGCTGGACCGGGCAGTGCGGTCGGCGGCCGAGGAGACGGAGCGGCTGTCGCGGCTCGCCGAGGACCTGCTGGTGCTCGCGCGGGCCGAGGACGGCGAGCTGCCGGTACGGCGTGAGACAGTCGCAGCGTCAGAGCTCGTCGACGTCGTCGCCGCACGCTTCCGGCCGCGGGCCGACGACACGGGTCGCGTGATTGCGACTGGCGCGGAGGACGGGCTGATGCTTCATGTCGATCGGCTGCGCGCAGAACAGGCCGTCGGCAACCTCGTCGACAACGCGCTGCGCCACGGGCAGGGGCGGATACTCGTCGACGCGCGGCGCGGAGGCAACGGGACGGTCGAGCTCCACGTCAGCGACGAAGGGCCGGGCTTCCCGCCCGAGCTCGTCGATCGGGCGTTCGAGCCGTTCAGCCGAGGAGATGCCGCGCGCACGGGACCGGGCGCCGGTCTTGGGTTGGCGATCGTGGACGTCATCGCGCGAGCGCACGGCGGCTCCGCCCACGTCGACGGCGCCGACGCCTGGATCGCCCTTCCAAAGTCTTAAGGGTCTCTCAGCGTGGGTGGCTACCGTACGGGCATGGACGAGCAACACGTGACCCGGCGCGGCTCGCTGCTGAAGCTCGGCGGAGCGGGGGTCGCCGCCGTCCTCGGCTGGAAGGCGGTGGAAGCGAGCGGCGCGGGCCCAGCCGCGGTCGCCTCCGGGGCCGTCTCCTGCGTGCTGACGCCGGAGCAGACGGAGGGGCCGTTCTTCCTCCCCGGCGACAAGGTGCGCCGGGACGTCCGGGAGGGCAAGCCCGGGACGCTCCTGACGCTCAAGCTGACCGTGCTCGACGTCTCGACGTGCAAGCCGATCAAGGGCGCCGCCGTCGACATCTGGCATTGCGATGCTGTCGGCAACTACGCGGCGGTGTCGAATAAGACCTTCATGCGGGGAATCCAGAAGACCGACGCGAAGGGCGTCGCGATGTTCAAGACGGTCTACCCGGGCTGGTATCAGGGCCGCACGGTGCACGTCCACGTCAGGGTGTCGCTCGGCGGCAACGTGGTGCACACGGGTCAGCTGTACTTCCCGGACGCCGTCACCGACAAGGTCTATACACGGTCGCCGTACAGGTCACGGCCGGAACGTACGACGCGCAATCCCGACGATTCGATCTACCGCAACGGCGGCAGCCGCTCGACGCTGCGGCTGCGCAAGGTGGGGGCCGCGTACACGGGCTCGATCACAATGGGCGTCCAAAGATAGGCCGGAAATCTGGCGATTTCCGGCCGCCGGGTGGTCTCCGACAGCCGTAGTGAGCCGCGCCCGCCAGGTCGGTCGCGGCGTGCGGCGAAAGCCTGGCGATTCCGGCGCTAGGGTGGTCTTCAGCACAGCGCACGACGTGAGGCTCGCCCGCCAGGTCGGCCGCGTGACCTCGCAGCAGCCTTCGGTCGGGAAGCGCTCCCCGCGGCTTGGAGACGAGTCTCTGCCGTCGGGGACGTGGCGATGACCAGCGTGGCGCTGGTCCGTCGAGCCGGCGACCCGCGTGCGGTTCAGGGTCCGGCGATCTCCTCGAGTGACAGCCGAACTTTGCCCGGGCGTCCGTCGCCTGATCCTCCTACGCCACGACGTAGTTCGCTGGTTGAAGAGCACCCAGAGCGAGCCGTTGCCGTTCCAGTTCGGGACCGATGTGCCCGCCGGGGGTCGGCTGGCCGTCGGTAGTGATCCGGCGAGGCGTGCCCAATCCGCGCAGCGGAGTGGATCTCGGACGCGAAGTAGCCCCGCGCCTTGTGGCAATAGCACTTCGGCATCTCGCAGCTGCTTGATCTGCCACGTGACTTCTGAACGAGGACACCTGTCGTTTCGAGCTGCGCGATCTGCTCTGCGGCGGCGGCGCATGCGCCGGGCGGGCCATCGCGAGCAGCGTGACCACCGCGCCGCGGTGAAGACCGGAGTCCTCATCTCACTCCTTCCGGCGACGCTGCAATTGTAGGATCGCGCGATGAGCGTCGACGCGCTGCCGGTGGACCTCGGCCTCGACGCCGCGGAGGCGCAGGCGCGCTTCGACGCGCTCCAGGAGAAGCTCGTCCCGCTGTGGACGTCCATACAGGGCATGACGCAGGACGAGCAGACGATCGTCGTCGTCTGTTCGATGACGCTCGAGGACCCGAACATGCCGGCCGCGGTGCTCCAGGCGTACGAGGAGCGGTTTCTCTTTCTCCTGCTGCTGCTGCGACAGCCTCGCGCGAGGCTCGTCTACGTCACGTCGCAGGCGATCCACCCGAGCATCGTCGACTACTACCTCGGCCTGCTGCCGGGCATCATCCCGTCGCACGCGCGCCAGCGCCTGCATCTCGTCTCGCCGCTCGACGGTTCGTCGCGGCCGCTGACGGCGAAGCTCCTCGAGCGACCGCGGCTGCTCGATCAGATGCGTCGATTGATCCCCGACCCCGAGCGTGCCCATCTCGTCCCTTTCAACACGACCGAGCTCGAGCGCGATCTCGCGCTCGCCCTCGGCATCCCGATGTACGGCGCCGATCCACGGTTCTTCCCCTACGGGACGAAGACCGGCTGCCGCCGGCTCTTCGCGGAGCAGGGAGTGCGCTATCCCCTGGGCCGTGAGGACCTGTCCACGACTGAGGAGTTGGCGGCCGCGATTGCCGAGCTGCGCTCGGAGCAACCTGGCCTGTCGCAGGTGATCGTCAAGCTCAACGAGGGCGTCTCGGGCGAGGGCAACGCGATCCTCGACCTCACCGGTCTGCCGGCGGGCGCCGGCCAAGCGGAGATCGAGGAACGTCTACGCGAGCTGCAGTTCGAGCTGCCGGAGATCACCTACGACCACTACGTGGACATGCTGGAGAAGCGCGGCGGGGTCGTCGAGGAGCGCATCCTGGGCGATGAGTTCCGCAGCCCGAGCGTCCAGATGCGCGTGACGCCGCTGGGACAGCTGGAGGTGCTCTCCACGCACGACCAGCTGCTCGGCGGGCCGAGCGGGCAGAGCTACCTCGGCTGCATCTTCCCCGCCGACCCGGGGTACGCGACGGCGATCACGCGTGAGGCGGTGAAGGTCGGCGAGCGCCTCGCGAAGGAGGGCGTCATCGGCCGCTTTGCAATGGACTTCGTCGTCGTCAAGGACCCGGATGGAAGCTGGCAGCGCTACGCCATCGAGCTCAATCTCCGAAAGGGCGGCACGACGCATCCGTTCCTCACGCTGCAGTTCCTCACGGACGGGGCGTACGATCCGGATACCGGCGTGTTCACCGCGCCGAGCGGCAGGCGGAAGTTCTTCGTCGCCTCCGACCACGTCGAGAGCGCCGCGTACCGCGCGCTGACGGCCGACGACCTCTTCGACCTCGCTGTGCGCACCGGCTTGCACTTCGATCAGTCACGGCAAACCGGCATCGTCTTCCACATGATGAGCGCCCTCGGGGAGTGGGGGCGCACGGGCCTGACGGCCGTCGAGGAGAGCCCCGAAGGGGCGTATGCGCTCTACGAGCGAGCCGTTGCCACGCTCGACGAAGAGGCGCAGACAGCGCTAACCGAGCGCCGCCTGCCGGGCGTCTAGCGTCGGACCAGTCGTACGCGTCGCCAATGGCGGCGAGGCGCGCCTTCGTCTGCTCGTCGCAGAGCGCGCCCGCGACCCCTGCTTCGTAGAAGCCCTTCGGTTGGAGCCCGAGCGCCGCCGCCGCTTCGTACTCCTTCGTGAGGTCGGTGTCGAAGAACGGCGGATCGTCGGTGGACAGCGAGCAGAGCACGCCGGCCTCGACGAGCTTCGGCAGTGGGTGCTCCTCCATCGACCGCACGACGCCCACGCGGACGTTCGACACCGGGCAGACGTCGAGCACCGTTCCACGCTCCTTCAGCTCCTGCACGAGATCCGGATCCTCGATCGCACGGATGCCGTGGCGTAGGCGGTCCGCATGCAGCAGGTCGAGTGCGTCGCGGATCGCCTCGGGCGGGCCGAGCTCACCGGCGTGCGGCACGGACCCGAGACCACCTTCCCGCGCGCGCCGGAACGTCTCGACGTAGAGGTGGGGCGGGTACTCGAGCTCGTATGCGCCTAGCCCGACACCGACGATGCCACGATCCCGGTAGGCGATCGCGAAGTGGAGGCTCTCGTCCATCTCCTCCGGAGTCGCATTGCGCGTGAGATCCGGGGTGAGCCGCATCTCGACCTCATGCGTCTCGCGCGCTTCCTGGATCCCGTCGCAGAACCCCTCGTAGATCGGCTCCCACGGCACGCCGCGGCGGACGAGCTGGAGCGGCGCGAAGATGCCCTCGATGTAGACGGCTCCGTGCTTCTTGGCCTCGCCGGCATAGTCGACGGTGATTCGGCGGAAGTCTTCGGCCGTGCGCAGGCAGGCGGTCACCATCAGCCAGGTGTCGATGAAATGCGGCAGATCCGTGAAATGGAAGTGCTCGGCGAGCGCTTCGGTCGTTTCGGCCGGGAGCTCGACGCCGTTGCGGCGGGCACAGGAGATGAGCATCTCTGGACGCAACGTGCCCTCGAGGTGGACGTGAAGCTCGATCTTCGGGTAGCTCATCGGGGAGATCATCTCTGCTCGCGCGGACGCTGTGAGAGAGTAGGCGAATGGCGCGTCATATCACCGACTTGAAGGCTGCCGTTGCAGGTACGGGTTTTATCGGCGCCGTGCACGTCGAGGCTTTGCGCCGGCTGGGGGTCGAAGTGCTCGGCGTGGCCGCGTCCACGCCGGAGCGTGCCGAGGCGAAGGGTCTCGCTCCCGCGTACGAGAGCTACGACGCGCTGCTGGCGGACGCGCGTGTGGACGTCGTCCACGTGACGACGCCGAATCATCTGCACCATGGCCAGGTGCGCGACGCGCTCGTGGGCGGCAAGCATGTCGTGTGCGAGAAGCCGCTGGCGACGTCGTCTGCGGAGTCGGGCGAGCTGCTCGAGCTCGCGGCGGCGAGCGGTCTCGTGCACTGCACGAACTTCAATCTCCGCTTCTACCCGATTGCCCACCAGGCGCGGGCGATCGTCGCGTCGGGCGAGCTGGGCCCCGTATGGAACGTCCACGGGGGCTATCTCCAGGACTGGCTGCTCTATCCCACCGACTGGAACTGGCGCCTCGAGCCGGAGAAGGGCGGTGGGCTGCGCGCGGTCGCCGACATCGGCTCGCACTGGATGGATCTCGCGCAGTGGGTTAGCGGCCGGCGGATCGAGGCCGTGTTCGCCGACTTCAAGACCGCCCTGCCGGTGCGTCAGCGGCCGGCGGGCGAGGTCGAGACGTTCGCGTCGGCAGACGACGTCGAGCGCGTCGATGCGGACATGACGACCGAGGACATTGCGCACGTGCTCTTCCGCTTCGAGGAAGGGGGCGTGGGCTCGGCCGTCGTCTCGCAGGTGAGCGCCGGGCGCAAGAACTCGCTGCGGTTGGAGGTGGACGGGTCGAGTGGGTCCCTGGCCTGGGACTCGGAGCGCGCCGAGGAGCTGTGGCTCGGCCACCGCGACCGCGCCGAACGAGACGCTCCTGCGCAACCCGGCGCTGCTCGAGCCGTCGGCCCAGGCCCGGACGACGCTGCCGGCCGGTCACGCAGAGGGATTCGCGGAGACGTTTCGCGAGCTCTACCGCGCCGTCTACGCGACCGTCGCGGAGGGCCGGATGCCGGCCGAGCCCGACTTTCCGACGTTCGCAGACGGGCACCGCTCGAACGTCCTCGGCGACGCGGTCGCACTTTCGAACGACGAACAACGATGGGTGGAGGTGGAGACATGAGGCTTGGGTTGCTGACGGCGGCGCTGCCGCAGCTGTCGCTCGAGGAAGTCGCCGCGTGGGCGGCGAGCGAGGGGTTCGAGATGCTCGAGGTCGCCTGCTGGCCGGCGGCGACTGGGCCGGCGCGGCGCTACGCAGGCGTCTGCCACATCGACGTCGACGATCTCGACCCGGACGCCGTCCGTCAGACGCTGTCCATCCACGGCCTCGAGATCTCCTCGCTCGCGTACTACCCGAACAACCTCGCGGGGGACGACGCGGCGCGCGAGGAGGCGAACGCGCACCTGCGCAAGGTGATCGACGCTGCCGCCACGCTCGAGGTCGAGATCGTCGGGACGTTCGTCGGCGCTGACCAGACGCTCCCGTTGCCCGACAACCTCGCGCGGTTCCGCTCCGTCTGGCCACCTCTCGTCGAGTACGCGGAGGAGCGCGGCGTGAAGATCGCGATCGAGAACTGCCCGATGATCTTCAGTTGGGACGAGTGGCCGAGCGGCCAGAACATCGCGCATTCGCCGGCGGTCTGGGACGAGATGTTCGAGGCGATTCCATCGGAGAGCTTCGGCCTCAACCTCGACCCCTCGCATCTCGTCTGGCTCCAGATCGACTACGAGCGGGTCGTCTACGACTACGCGTCTCGCATCATCCACGTCCACGCAAAGGATCTCGAGATCCGCCGCGACGGGCTGTATCGGCACGGCACCGTGTCGCTCGGCATGGGGTGGCAGGTGCCGCGGCTTCCCGGGCTCGGCGAAGTCCGCTGGGACCGGTTCATCGCGGCGCTCTACGCGATCGGCTACGACTTCGTCGTCTCGATCGAGCACGAGGACCGGGGTTTCGAGGCGACGGAGGAGCTCGTGAAGCGCGGCTTCCTCCTCTCCCGCAACGTCCTGCGGCCGCTGCTCGTGTAGCTACGAAAGGCCAGTGCGGCAGCGAGCAAGCAGCTCGTCGTCGATGTTGCGGCCGGTGACGACGAGGACCACGGGGCCATCGGCGTCGAGGTAGGGGACAGCCGCGAGCGCGGCTGCCGCGGCCGCTCTGCACGGATGCCGGCGTCGTCGAACGCGACCACGGCGGCCGCGATCTCCGGCTCCGAGACCTCCAGCATCGCGTCGGCTTCCTCGAGCAGCCACTCGACGGCCATCGGGATCGCGACGCGCACTGCGAGCCCGTCCGCGATCGTGTCGCAGAGGTCGGAGAGGACCGGGCGGCCGGCCCGCCACGACTGCGCCATCACCGGGGCGCCGGACGAGACGACTCCGATTCGCTGCGTTCGTGGCGATCGAGCTCCGAGCGCCCGGCCGACGCCCGCGAGCAGCGCGCCGTTGCCGACGGGAACGACGACGGCGGCAGCCTCGCCGTCGAGCTGGTCGACGATCTCGTCGCCGATTGCCGCATATCCGTCGAGCTGCGCCTGCTCGGCGCCGTCCTCGAAGAACGGGATGCCCGCCTCCTCCGCATACGTGGCGGCACGTTCCTTCGTCTCGTCGAAGTCGGAGCCGGCCACCACGAGCTCCGCACCGAGGCCGTCGAGCTTGGCGAGCTTCGTCCGGCTGGCTCCCTCGGGCACGAAGACCGTCGCCGACAGCCCGAGCGAGTCCGCCGCCCACGCCGTGGCGACGGCGTGATTGCCGGTCGACGCCGTGACGACGCCGGCCGCGCCGTCGCTTCGGTAGCGCTCGAAGGGCCGGCAGCGCGCCACGCCATTTGAACGCGCCCAGCTCGTGAACGTCCTCCCGCTTGAGGTAGACCGAGGTGCGAGCCGTGAGCCCAGGCGGTGCTGGCTCGAGGGGGGTGGGAGGCACGGGCCTTAGAGTCTCGCGGATGGAGCGCGTGCAGCTCTTCGCTACGTGTCTCGGAGACCTGCTGTTTCCGGAGGCGGCAGCCGACGCAGAGCAGCTCCTGCGCGACGGCGGCTTCGAGGTCGACTTCCCGGCCGACCAGGTCTGCTGTGGCCAGCCGGCCTTCAACTCTGGCCATCGCGCCGCGGCCCGTCGAGTCGCCAAGACATTCGCGAGGGCGTTTTCCCGTGAGACCCCGATCGTCTGCCCCTCGGGCTCGTGCGCGACGATGGCCTCGCACTACCTGCCCGAGCTGCTCGGCGTCGAGCCGTTCGACGTCTGGGAGCTCTCGGCGTTCCTCGATGACCGCGGCGCGACCGTCGCGCGCGTGAACGAGGGCGCGCGGCTCGCCTACCACGACTCCTGTCACATGCTGCGCGAGCTGCGGATCGCCGATCAGCCCCGCCGTCTGCTCGAGCGCTCGGGCGCCGAGCTCGTGCCGCTGCCGCGACCCGATCTCTGCTGTGGCTTCGGCGGCACGTTCTCCGTGCGGCAACCCGAGGTCTCGCTCGCGATGGCCGACGACAAGCTCGCAGGAGCGGCGCAGGCCGACGCGCTCGTCACCGCCGACCCGGGCTGCCTCATGCACCTGCGCGGCCGTTCCGAGCACGAGGCCCGGGGCGTGCGCGTCGTCCATCTGGCGACCGCCCTCGCGAGAGGCGTGGACGAGTGAGCGGCGTCACCCGGCCGGGCGGCACGTTCCGCGAGATCGCGCGGCTCAAGCTCGCGGACGCTCGCATCGAAGGGGCGCTCGACCTCTCGACGAGCCGGCTGATGGACGGGCGGCTCGCTGCGTGGAAGGCGCTCGACGAACCGCAGGAGCTCCGCGGCCGTGCGCACGAGGCGCGGATGCGCGTGGTCGACGACCTCGACGCGCACATCGGCCGCTTCCGCGAGGCAGTCGAGTCCACGGGGCGGCAGGACCTTCTTCGCCGCCACGGCGAGCGACGCGAACGCGTACATCGTCGACGTCTGTCGGAACGCGAACGCGAAGCTTGCGGCGAAGTCGAAGTCGATGGCGACGGAGGAGATCGGGCTGAACGACGCCCTCGAGGCCGCGGGCGTCCGCCCGGTGGAGACCGACCTCGGCGAGTACATCCTCCAGCTCGCCGGCGAGCACCCCGTGCACATCCTCGCGCCGGCGATCGAGAAGACGAAGGAAGAAGTGGCCGAGCTCCTGTCGCGGGTTGACGGCCAGCCGCTCGACGCCCGAGCTGGAGGAGCTGACGAAGGCGGCGCGGCGGCAGCTCCGGGAGACGTTTCAGACGGCCGACGTCGGCATCACCGGCGCGAACTTCGGCGTCTGCGAGACGGGATCGATCGTCCTCATAACGAACGAGGGCAACGGCCGGCTCGTGTCGGCGCTCCCGCGCGTCCACGTCGTGCTCATCGGGATGGAGCGCCTCGTCGCGTCACTCGCGGATCTTGCCGTCCTCCTCCGCGTGCTCGCGCGAAGCGCCACCGGCCAGCGCCTGTCCACGTACACGACGCTGATCACCGGCCCACGGCGCGAGGGCGAGCAGGACGGCCCCGACGAGCTGCACGTCGTGATCCTCGACAACGGCCGCTCGAAGCTCGCCGGCGGCCGGTACCGCGAGATGCTCGCGTGCATCCGCTGCGGCGCCTGCCTCAACGTCTGCCCGGTGTACCGCAAGACCGGCGGCGCCGCCTACGGGCCGGTCTACTCGGGGCCGATGGGCGCCGTGCTCGTGCCGCTTCTGGCCGGCCTGGAGCAGGCTCCCGACTTGCCGCACGCGTCGTCGCTCTGCGGCGCCTGCACCGACGCCTGCCCGGTGAAGATCCCGCTCCACGAGCTGTTGCTGGAGCTGCGCCGGGACCTCGTCGAGGAGGGTGTGGCGCCGTGGCGTGAGCGACTTGCATTCCGGCTCTGGTCGTATGCCTGGTCGTCGCCCACGGGATACCGCTTCACGACGCGCCTGGCGCGGCTCGGGGGGCCGTTCGCCGGCTTCCTCGGGCCGGGTCGAGCGTGGGGGAAGGGTCGGAAGCTGCCTCGGCTGGGACACCGTTACCGGGACCGACGATGAGCCTCGTCGAGGATTTTGCCGTCAACGCGGAAGTCGCAGGCTTCGTCGTCCACCGCGGCGAGGCCCCGTCCATCGAAGGTGCGGGCGTGTCGCGGGCCGTCTACGCACTCGCCGATACTGGGAGCGTCGTTCTGGCGGCTTCGCCCGACGAGCCTCGCGCCGCGTCCCTCTTGCCTGACGTCCACGTGACGCTCGTGTCCGAGGACGTCATCCTTGCCGGCCTCGAGGAGCTCTTCACCGCCGTCGGCGGTGACCTCCCGAGCTCACTCGCCATCGTGACGGGACCCAGCCGCAGCGCCGACATCGAGCAGCTCCTCACCGTCGGCGTGCACGGCCCCGGCGAGGTGCACGTCGTGATTCAGGGCCGATAGAGAAAGATTGCGCCGTCGGGCGGATCGCCCGGTCGTAGCCGCCGACGACGAGCAGCGCACCGTCCTTCAGCAGCGTCGCTGTCGAGTAGTAGCGCGCGGCATCGAGCCGTGCGACGGGCACGAAGCGGCCGCTGCGGAAGCGATCCACGACCTGCGCGCCACCGGCGGCCAGAACGGCGCCCGAAGGCGTGACGGCGAGGGCATCCGGGAGCTTGAAGCGCGGTTGCGACAACGTTCCAGTCCGCGAGAACCGCCCGGTGCGCGGGTCGAACAGCTCGGCACTGCGGTAGCGGTTGCCCCAGTCCTGCTCGTCCGAGCCGCCGAGGACGAGCACCCGCCCGTCGCGCAACAGCGCCGCCGCATGCTTGTGGCGGCGGATCGTGAGCAAGCCGCTGGCCGAGAAGCGGCCATTTCCGAGGGTCGAAGATCTCGGCCGAGCGCAGGACCCGGTCTGGGGTGTCCCGCCCGTAGGAGAACGCGCCCGTCGCGCAGCCGCGTCGCCGTGTGCGCCGCGCGCGGCGCTCGCATCGATCCCGTTCGCGCGAAGCGGCCGGTGCCCGGGTCGTAGAGGTCGGCGCTGGCGAGGCTGCGGTCGCCGTCGTAGCCGCCCGCGACGAGCACGCGACCGTCGCGGAGCAGCGTCGCCGTGGCGCCGCCGCGAGGAGCAGTCAGGGATCCCGTCCGCTCGAAGCGGCCGGTTGTCGGGTCGTAGAGCTCGGCGGTACGCACTGGGTCCTCGTCGTCGAAGCCACCGCGCGAGCAGCACCGACCGATCTCTCAGCAGCGTCGCCGTATGCCCTGACCGGACGCTCGTCATCGTCCGGTCGGGCTGAACTTGCGGGTAAGCGGGTCGTAGAGCTCCGCGCTCGCGAGCGCGGCTTCTCCTGCGCGTATGCCTCCGGTCACGAGCACTCGGCCGTCGGCGAGCCGTGTGGCAGTGTGCGCTGCCCGCTCCACCTCCATGGCGGCACCTGCCGGCAGCACCGGCACGCCGCCCGCTCCGGCTGCTGCCGGAAGCAGTGCGAGACAGAGCAGGGCAACGGTTGTACGCACGACTATCGGTACACCGGAAGCTCGCCCCGGTTCCGAGTAGGCTCATCCCGCGTGCTGCCCATCGAGCGTCCCCAGAAGATCGTCTGCATCGGCCTCAACTACTCGGATCATGCCGAGGAGCAGGGCGTCGACCTCCCCGAGCGGCCGTTGCTCTTCGCGAAATGGCCGAACACGCTCATCGGGCCGGGCGACCCGATCGTCGTCCCCGAGATCACAGAGCGCGTGGACTACGAGGCCGAGCTCGGCGTCGTCATCGGCACTCGAGCGCAGAGGGTCTCGGTCGAGAACGCGCTCGACGTGGTCGCCGGCTACGTGTGCGCGAACGACGTCTCGGCCCGCGACCTCCAGTTCTCGGACGGCCAGTGGGTACGGGGCAAGTCGCTCGACACGTTCTGTCCGGTCGGCCCCGCGCTCGTCCCTGCCGCCGACATCCCCGATCCGCAGGGGCTCGGTATCCGCGCGATCTTGAACGGCGAGGTGATGCAGGAGTCGACGACGGCCAACATGGTGTTCGGCGTGGCCGAGATCGTGGCCTTCGTCAGCCAGGCGATCACGCTCGAGCCGGACGACCTCATCCTCACGGGCACGCCGGCGGGCGTCGGCGTCTTTCGCGATCCGCCCGTGCTGTTGAAGCCCGGCGACGAGATCACGATCGAGATCGACGGCCTCGGCGCGCTCACCAATCCCGTTACAGGAGGCTAGAGAGATGGCGTACGTGCTCGTAGCGAAATGGACGGCGAAGGCCGGCGAGGAGGATCGTGTCCGCAACTGCCTCGAGCGGCTGGCGGGCCCCTCCCGCGAGGAGCCGGGCTGCCGGTACTACCAGCCGTGCCAGGATCCAGCGAGCCCTGAGACGTTCCTCATCTTCGAGATCTACGACGACGAGGCCGCATTCGCTGCGCACGGCGAGTCGGCGCACTTCCAGGAGATCGCGGTAGGCGAAGCGTTCCCTCTCCTCGAGGACAGGGAACGCTCCTTCTACGAGACTCTCGACTAGCCCTGGTCCGGCTCTGCGGGCGCCGGCGCGGCCTCAGCCGGCGCCGGCGCTGCCTCAGCCTCGGCAGCCGGAGCCGTCTCGGGGGCCGGAGCCTCCTGGGTCGCCATGCTCCAGAACTCGTTGAGACGGTTCTGCACCTTGAACAGCCAGACGATGCCGCCGATCAGCGGAATGAGCGCCCAGAGCCCGGTGTACCCGGTGATCGGCTTCGTCTTCCCACCCTCGGCGTACATGTCCCCGACGTGCGAGGGCAACAGGAAGATCGAGACCGGGATCAGCGCGAGCAGCAAGCCGACGATCCCGCTCGTGCCCTTCCCGCGGGCTGCACGAACCTCGGCGAACGAGATGTAGATCCAGTAGAGCCCGTAGATGCCGAGCGTCACGATCATGAGCAACAGCACGACGAGCGGTTTGCGGTGCCGTCCTACCATCGAAGTCCCTCCTTCTGGCGCGCTACGTGGTCGCGCCCTTCGACTCCCAGTAGCGATTCAGCGCGCCCTGCACCTTCACGAACCACACGATCGCGGGGACGATGAGGATGATCCCGGGGAAAAGCCAGAGACCGGTCCAGCCCGTCATCGGCTTCTCCCGACCGTCCTTCGCGTACATGTTCCCGATCTCGGATGGGATCGTGAACGCCGTCACGGCATTGAGCAGAATCCAGACGACGAGGCCGACGACCCCCCCGAGGCCGTCGCCCGTGTGCTGCTTCGTCTCCTCCTGCGTCTTGTAGGCCCAGTACCACCCGTAGATGCCGAGAGTGATGATGAAGATGACGATGCCGAAGCCGATCCCGCGGGGCTGACCCAGCGGGGTGGACGTCTCGACAGGCTGCTGCGCTGCTTCGATCGTCCGACTCAAACACGGATGGCGGGCTGCGTCAAGCGCCGGAAGTGCTCGATCGTCTGCGCGATTCCCTCGGCCGGCGGCGTCACCGGCGCATCGAAGCGACGGCCCGGAAGCTCGTCGGGGAATGGGAGCCGCTCGTCCGCGAACGTGACGTCTGCTCCGGGGCGGCTGCCTCGATCGCGGCGACGACGTCACTCATGTGAATCGATTCCCCCGGCATGTCGAAGACCTCCGTCGAGGCATTCGAGAGGCGCGTGGCCCGGACGAAGGCGCGGGCGACGTCGGCGGCGTAGTGCAGCTCGGTGCGTCCTCCGAACGAGATGGCGTACGGCTCTCCGCGCGCAGCGGCCGCCATCGCGAGCGTCGGCTCCGAGTCAGGCCCTGGTCGCGGCCCGGGCCGTAGACGCAGAACGGCCGCAGCCCCACGCTGGCGACGCCGGACTCCTCCCAGTAGATCCGTGCCATGCCCTCGTTCGCGAGCTTGTAGACGCCGTAGATCGTCGTCGGTGCGACTGCTCCGGTACGGTCGTACACCGCCGCTGAGCTTGCCCAGGCGATCGGCGTCCGAAGCTCGCGCCGGCGCACGGCTTCGAAGAGGCAGGCAGTGCCGACGACGTTGACCTGGGCTCCGCGCACGGGGTCGGCGCGGCAGAACGGCACCTGGAGCGCGGCGAGGTGGATGACGTGCGTGACGCCGTGCTCGCCGATAGCCCGCTCGATCGCGTGGCTGTCCGTGATGTCGCCCCGCACGAGCGTCAAACGGTCGAGCGCGTCCGGTCCCATGACGAGCTGAAGCCGCGCAGGATCGTCGCCGATATCGAAACCGACTACCGTCTCGCCCTCGTCTCCGAGGACGCTGCACGTCCACGCCCCCAGGCAACCCAGGGCTCCGGTGACGAGGTACGCCACGGAAGCTAGACGTCTTCGTAGACGGTCACGACATCGGTGTAGAACTCGAGCGCGGCACGGCCCTGCTCGTGCGGGCCGAAGCCGGAGCCTTTGATGCCGCCGAACGGCACGTGGACGTCGGCGCCGGCCGTCTGACCGTTGATGCGCACGATTCCCGCCTCGATCGTCTCGGCAAACCGCCGCGCCGACGCGAGGCTCGACGTGAAGATGGCCGCCGACAGGCCGAAGCGCACAGCGTTGGCGCGTGCGAGCGCCTCGTCCAGGTCGCCGAACCGATAGAGCGACGTGACCGGCCCGAACACCTCCTCGCAGGACAGGAAGGCATCGTCTGCCAGGCCCTCGAACAGCGTCGGCGCGAGCAGGTACGCGTCGTCGTCGAGCCGCTCACCGCCGGCGAGCAGCGTGCCGCCGTCTGCCCGGCCGCGCTCGATGCCAGCGAGCACCTCCGTGAGCTGACTCTCGTTCACGATGGGGCCGACCTCCGTGTCGGAGTCCGTCGGATCGCCGACAACGCCGCGCTCGATCCTCGCCAGTAAGGGCGCCTTGAAGTCCTCGTACACCTCGTCCTCGACGTAGACGCGTCGCGTCGCGGTGCACTTCTGCCCGGCCGACCAGAACGCACCGGCGTAGACGAGGTCGGCGGCGCGGTCGAGATCGGCATCGGCCATGACGACGGCAGGGTTGTGACCACCAAGCTCGAGCTGCACACGCTTGCCGAGGGCTGTCGCCTCGCTGCGAACCTGCTCGCCGACAGGCACCGAGCCCGTGAACGAGATGGCCCGCACCTCCGGGTGTGCCACGAGCGGCGTGCCCACGGCCGATCCGCGCCCGATGACGATGTTGAACACGCCGGCGGGGAGGTCGGCCTCTTCGAAGCACGCCGCGAGGTGGAGACCGGTCAGCGGCGCC
This sequence comes from uncultured Actinomycetes bacterium, assembly GCA_963830835.1. Classification (GTDB taxonomy): domain Bacteria; phylum Actinomycetota; class Thermoleophilia; order Gaiellales; family Gaiellaceae; genus PALSA-612. The sequence continues at coordinate 49,910 of CAWHNJ010000014.1, forward strand.
TCTTGGGCGAGCTTCATGACCACGGTGTTGCCGTAGGCGAGCGCCGGGGCCGCCTTCCAGGCGGGAATCGCTGCGGGGAAGTTCCAGGGCGTGATGAGCCCGACGACGCCCAGCGGGCGGCGCGTCGTGTAAATGACGCTTCCGGTCGCCGCCTGCTCGAAGCGCTCCCCGGTCGATCGAAAGCCCTCTCCGGCGAAGAAGCGGAGGATCTGCGCCATGCGCGCCGCCTCGAGGCGGGCCTCCCGTATGGGCTTGCCCATCTCGAGCGTCATGTCCTGCGCGATCTGCTCGACCCGTCTGTCGATGGCGTCCGCAGCGCGTGAAAGCACCGCTCCGCGCTGCGCAGCGGGCAGCGCGGCCCACCCGGCGAACGCGTCGCGCGCTGCCGCGACTGCGCGATCGACGTCCTCTGCGCCGGACGACGGAAACGCGCCGATGGGCTCGGACGGTCGCCACGGCCCTCGTTTCTCGTACGTGTCGCCGGAGAGGCTCTCCGCCCACTCACCGGCGACGAAGTTCGCGAATGCCGGCCGCGCCGGCGCTTCAAGGACCTCAGACATGCGCTTCACTCCTCGCGTGGTCGGTGACGAGAGTCGCCGCCGAGACGACGGGATTTCTCAGCAGGCCGATGCCGGGAACGCGGATCTCGACGACGTGGCCGGGCTCGAGCGTGAAATCGGACGGCGGCACTAGCCCGGTGCCCGTGAGCAGGACGCTTCCGGCCGGTACCGGGTTCTCGCGCACGAGCCACGACGCCAGCTCGTCGAACGAGCGGCGCATCTGCGCCGTCGAGGTCTCGCCCGCGAAGAGCTCATCGCCGCCCGCGGAGACAATCCGCATCTCGATCGAGAACTCCTGCGACCAGTCGTCCGTTTCCAGCACGGCCGGGCCGAGCGCGCACGACCCTGCGTAGATCTTTGCCTGCGGTAGGTACAGCGGGTTCGTCCCCTCGATCGAACGGGACGAGACGTCATTGCCGATCGTCACGCCTGTGAGCGCGCCTCCTTCGCCGAGCACGAGACCGATCTCGGGCTCGGGCACGTTCCACGGCGAGTCGGAGCGAACGCCGACCGGCTCGCCCGGCCCGACGGTCCGTCGCCCGGCGGCGTCCTTCAGGAAGAGCTCCGGGCGATCCGCGTCGTAGACGAGGCTGTAGACGTCATCCACGGCCGATTCCTCGACTCGCGCGTCGCGGCTGCGCAGGTACGTGACGCCCGCAGCCCAGACCTCGGGCGGGGTCACCGGGGTGAGCAGCACGTACGGCGGCGGCAGCTCGAGCGTCTCGTCGTCGATCGGCTCCACCGGGAGCTCCTCCACGGGCACCGCGTGCGGCTCCCCGTCAGGCCCACGGAAGCGTACGAGACGACGGCCCGGAGTCATGCCTCCATCGTATTTACACGCCGTTCGCCGTGCATTGCGCTAGGCTGCCGGTGAAAATCGAGAACGAGTTTCGGGTTGCGTCATCGCCTCCCTTACACGTTCATGAGTCACGCAAGGGAGGTGTTTTTCATATGGCAACCGGAACCGTGAAGTGGTTCAACGACGCCAAGGGCTACGGCTTCATCACGCCGTCCGAAGGTGGCGACGATCTGTTCGTGCACCACACGGGCATCGCCGGCACCGGCTTCAAGACGCTGTCCGAGGGCGCGACGGTCGAGTACGAGGCCGCCGAGGGCCCGAAGGGCCCGCAGGCGACGAACGTCGTCGAGATCAGCGGCTAGTAGAAGCCGATCTCCGCAGAGGCGGTGGCGGCCCCCGGGTCGCCGCCGCCTTTATGCTGTCTGCGGACTGAAAGGAGTCTCCGCATAGCCGAGAAGGAAGCGAAGATCGACATGGAGGGCGAGGTCGTCGAGGCGCTCCGGAACGGGATGTACCGGATCAAGCTCGACAACGGCCACGAGACCCTCGGCTACACCGCGGGGCGGATGCGCCGTAACCGCATCCGGATCCTGCCTGGCGATCGCATCAAGGTCGAGCTGTCGCCGTACGACCTCGACCGAGGGCGCATCGTCTATCGCTACCGCTAGTAGACGGCCCGGCCGCCCGAGATGTCGTACGTCGCGCCCGTCGAGAACGAGCAGTCTTCGCTCGCGAGCCAGGCGACGAGCGCCGCAACCTCGCCGGCGGTACCGATGCGGCCGAGCGGGATCCGCTCGACCATATAGTCGACGTGCTGTTGGGAGAGCCCTTCGAGGATCGGCGTCTCGATGACGGCGGGCGCGATGCAGTTCACGAGCACCCCCGTACCGGCGACGTCCTTGCCGATCGCCTTCGTCATCGCGATCACTGCCGCCTTCGACGCGGAGTAGGCACCGGCCATGGGATTCCCTTCCTTGCCCGCGATCGAGGCGACGAGCACGATCCGTCCGTAGCCGCGCGCGATCATGCCTGGGAGCACCGCCCGGCACGCATAGAACGACCCCGTCGCGTTCACGGCCAGCACACGCTCCCACTCTTCGTCGGTCACGTCGACGGTGCGCAGGGAGTCGCCGGGGATGCCTGCCGAGTTCACGAGGACGTCCAGGCGGCCGTGCTGCTCCTCGATGCGCGCCGCTGCGGCGTCGAGATCCTGCGAGTGGCTCACGTCGCCCTGAAGGTCGGCCGAGGCGTCGGCGTCGAAGGTCATGACCTTCGCGCCGCCGGCCTGCAGCCGCTCCGCGACCGCGGCCCCGATCCCGCTCGCGCCGCCGGTGACGAGCGCGACCCGCCCCGAAAAGTCGTAGCTGTTGGCCACGGTGGGCTTATACCGCCCCGCGAGCGGCTGCGCCCGCAGACTCGACGAGCACGCCCTCGGCCGGCTCGAGGCGAAGGCGTCCATCGACGTGCTCCTGCTCACGGTGGCGGCGAGTCGCCAGCGCGATCGAGCCCTCGACGCCGTCGATCTCTGCTGCGTCACGCCCGAGATTGACAGCGGCGACGACACCTTCGCCTCGTCGCCACGCCCAGGTCCCGGGCGGGGAGGTGAGCTCCACGTAGTCCCCGGAGCTGAGGTCCGGCAGCTGCTTTCGGAGGGCGATGAGATCGCGGGTGAAATGCAGCGTTGACTGCGGATCGGCGCGCTGACCCTCGACGTTGCGGCTCGTGTCCTCGAGCGGCAGCCATGGATCCTGCCAGCCGCCCTCCGGTGTCCACGGCATCGGCGCGCGGCAAGGATCGCGCGAAGGCACCGCCACGTCGCGCACACGCTCGGGCAGTACACGGCCGTTAGGCAGAGCGAGCTCGTCGCCGTAGTAGAGCGAGGCGGTGCCGCGAAGCGCGAGGAGGATCAGCAGGACGCAGCGGGCCAGCTGCTCGTCGCCGTCGCACCAGCGGGTCGTGAAGCGTCCGACGTCGTGGTTCGACCCGATCCAGCAAGGCCAGGCATCCGGCGGCAGCTCCGCCTCCGTCTGGGCGACTACCGCGCGCATCTGTTCTGCATCGAAGTCGGCGTGGACGAGTGCAAAGTTGAACGCGAGGTTCAGCTCGTCCGAGCCCGAGCCGTAATACCGTGCCCAGGCCGGAATCTCGAGCACGTAGACCTCGCCGAGCAGCACCCGCGGCGGGTCGTACGCGTTGGCCAGCCGCCGCCAGCCGCGGTAGATCTCGTGCGTCTCCGGCCGGTTCATCGAGTGAACCCGGTCGCTTCCGACGTCGTCGCGCAGCTCCCGGTCCTTGACGAGCCCGTGTGCGACGTCGATCCGAAACCCCGCGATACCGCGGTCGAGCCAGAAGCGGAGGATTCGCTCGAACTCCGCCCGGACATCCGGGTTCCACCAGTCGAGATCGGGTTGCTGGCGAGCGAAGTTGTGGAGGTAGTAGCGACCGCGGTCGGCGTCGTGGGCCCACGCCGATCCGCCGCCGAAGATCGCCTGCCAGTTGTTCGGTACCTCGTCTGCCCAGACGTAGAAGTCGGGCCGCTCGCGGAACCAGGGATGCTGGTCGGACGTGTGGTTCGGGACGAGGTCGAGCAGCACCCGGATACCGCGCCGGTCCGCCTCCGCGACGAGCCGGTCGAGGTCCTCGAGCGTGCCGAGATCGGGATGGACGCCGGTGTAGTCGGCGACGTCGTAGCCCCAGTCGACGTTGGGCGACGGATTGATCGGGTTGAGCCAGGCGGCAGCGACGCCGAGCCACTGGAGGTAGTCGAGCTTCGCCGTCAGTCCTGCGAGATCGCCGATCCCGTCACCGTTTGCGTCGGCGAACGAGCGGGGATAGATCTGGTAGAAGATCCCCTCGCGCCACCACGTCTCACTCACGTCGCATGTAACGATTACAGGAGCGTCACTCCAACCGGGAGGAGCGTGCGTGGCTGAGATCGCGTTCGAGCAGGTGACGAAGGTCTACGACGACGGCACGCTCGCCGTGGACGAGCTTGACCTCCTCATCGGCGACGGCGAGCTCATGGTCGTCGTCGGCCCCTCCGGTTGCGGCAAGACGACCGCGCTGCGCATGCTCGCGGGGCTCGAGGAGATCTCAGACGGAGAGATCCGGATCGGCGACGAGGTGATCAACGATCTCACGCCCAAGGAGCGCGACATCGCGATGGTCTTCCAGAACTACGCGCTCTACCCGCATATGTCGGTGGCACAGAACCTCGCCTTCGGCCTGCGCTTTCGCAAGCTCCCGAAGTCCGAGGTCAAGGAGCGCGTGCAGCGCGCCGCGGAGATCCTGGAGATCGCCGAGTTCCTCGACAAGAAGCCGCGCGCGCTCTCGGGGGGCCAGCGCCAGCGTGTCGCCATGGGACGCGCGATCGTTCGCGAGCCGCAGGCGTTTCTCATGGACGAGCCGTTGTCGAACCTCGACGCGAAGCTCCGCGTGCAGATGCGGGCCGAGATCCATGACCTCCAGCGCCGCCTCGGCGTGACGACGCTCTACGTGACGCACGACCAGGTGGAGGCGATGACGCTGGGAGACCGCGTTGCGGTGATGCTCGACGGGCGTCTGCAGCAGGTCGCAGCTCCGCAGGCCCTCTACGAGCGGCCGGTCAACGAGTTCGTGGCGGGATTCATCGGCTCGCCGTCGATCAACATCGTGGAGGCGGAGCTCGCGCGGTCGAACGGCGGCCTGTCGGTGAGCTTCGGCGGGCACCGACTCGCGGTCGACGACGCCGTCACGCGAGCCCGTACGGGCCTCGGCGACTATCTCGACGGCACGGTGTTGCTCGGGATCCGTCCCGAGCACTTCGAGGATGCGTCGCTCGACTCGGACGCCCTGCCCGAGCGCCGCATGCGAATCACCTGTGACCTCACGGAGCCTCTGGGAGCCGAGATGCTCGTGCACTTCTCCGTGGCTGCGCCGGTCGTGGTGGCAGGCGCCGGCGAGGCCGATCCCGCCCTCGCCGCATCGCCGCCGGGCGTCGCGGAGGGGAAGGCCCGGCTCATCGCGCGGGTCGATCCCCGCAGCCGGATCACGGAGGGAAGTGAGGCGGAGCTCGCGGTCGACACGAGCCGCCTCTACTTCTTCGACCCGGAGTCCCGGGAGGCGATCTAGCGACCGCGCTCGCCGAACGTGTCATCGGTCTCGTGAGCGATCACCCGGCAGTTCGCGACATCCAGTTGGTCGGCTCGAGGGCCGAAGGGCGTGCAATCGGGCGATCCGACTGGGACTTCAGGGTCGACGCGAGCGACTTTTCCACCGTCGCCGAGGCACTCCCACGGCTGCTTGCTCCGCTCGATCCACTCGTCGAGCAGTGGGACCGCCTGAGCCTCGAGCAGTGCTGGATGCTCATGCTCCGCGGTCCCGTAAAGGTCGATCTCATCTTCCCGGAGGTGCCTCATGCTCTCGAGCCGCCGTGGCAGGTCAACGCCGCCACGCTCGGAGGGATCGACGCGCACTTCTGGGACTGGGTGCTGTGGCTTCGCAGCAAGGACGCGCGGGGCATGCGCGACGTCGTAGCGGCGGAGCTGGAGAAGCTCTTCGTCCATCTCCTGAAGCCCCTCGGGGTCGGCAGTCAGCCGTCGTCGATCACAGAGGCCGTCGCTGCGTACCGTGTCGGGCGGGAGCGCGCCGAGCGTGCGCTGGGCATGACGATCCCCCGTGAGCTCGAACGCGAGGTCGCGCCCGCCCTCTAGCCCTTGACGGCGCCTGCCGTCAGGCCGGCGAGGATCCGCCGCTGCAGTACGAGCGTGAGCACGATCAGCGGCACGGTCACGATGACGGTGGCCGCCATGATCTGGCCCCAGGGCTCGTCAAAGGCGCTCCCGGTCTCGCCTGTGAAGCTCGTGATGGCGACTGGGACGGTATACCGCTCGGGCGTCTGCGTGAAGGAAAGGGCGAAGAGGAACTCGTTCCAGGCAGCGATGAATGCGAGCAGCCCGGCCGTGACCAGGCCTGGCGCGACGAGCGGCAGCATGACGCGGTAGAACGTCTGGAGCGGCGACGCGCCGTCGACGTAAGCCGCCTCCTCGAGATCCCGCGGCAGCGCCCGCATGAAGCTCGTGAGCACCCACACGGTGAACGGGAGCACGAGGATCATGTAACTGAGCACGAGCGCCCGCAGGCTGTCGTAGAGCTCGAAGCGGTTGATCATCGTGTAGAGCGCGCCGAGAATCGCGATCTGCGGGAAGATCGTCATCGAGAGCATTACGTAGAGGACCGCCGAGCGGCCGCGGAAGTGGAACCGCCCGAGCGCGTAGCCGGCCAGGGCGCCCAGGGCGAGCGCGATGAGCGTGACCGCGCCGGCCACGATCGTCGAGTTCAAGAGCGCACGCATGAACTGGTCGCTCGCGAACACGTCGCGGAAGTTCTCCGTCGTCGGGTCCCGCGGTATGTACTCCACGGGAGTCCTGAAGAGGTCGCTCTCCGCCGTGAACGCCGAGCGGAGCGCCCAGTAGAAGGGGAAGAGCGCGTAGACGAAGATGGCCGCGATCAGCAGGTAGAACGGGATGCGGCGGGCCAGGCGCTTGAGCCCGCGGCGTTCGCGCCGCTTGCGCCTCGCCAGCTCCTGTGCGCGCGTGGCTCGGTCGGCTTCCTGGGCGACGGCCGTCATTGCTGCTGCACCCGCATGAACGTCGTGTAGATGACGACGAAGAGCCCGATGATCATGAAGATGCCGACGCTGATCGCCGCCCCGTAGCCCACGTCGCCGAAGTCCACGATCGTGTTCTGGTTGTAGATGGCCATCGTCTGCGTGTCCACGCGTGAGCCGAAGAACACGTAGAAGACGTCGAACACGCGCAGCGCGTCGAGCGTTCGGAAGATGAGCGTGACGAGGATGGCGGGGACGAGCAGCGGCAGCGTGATCCGCCAGAACTGGTGCCACTTGCTGACGCCGTCCACGTCCGCCGCCTCGTACAGCTCGTGCGGGATCACCTGGAGGCCCGCGAGCAGCAGCAGGGCCACGAACGGCGTCGTCTTCCAGATGTCGACCGCGGCGACGGCCGCGAGCGGCTGCTCCGAGATCCATGCCACCGGGCGGTCGATGATGTTGAGGCGGACGAAGGCGTCGTTGACGACGCCGAAGACGTCGTCGTACATCCACTTCCACATCTGCGCGGCGACCACGGTCGGGATCGCCCACGGCACGAGCATCACCGCGCGCATCACACCGCGGCCCTTGAAGCCCGAGTTGACGACGAGCGCGATGATCATCCCGAGCAGGAGCTCGATGGACACCGTGATCAGGGTGAACTTCACCGTCACGACCACGGCGTCCCGGAAGATCGTGTCGTCTATGAGGTCGCGGTAGTTGTCCAGGCCGACCCACGTGATCGGCTCGATGCCTTCGAGGAACTGTCGGTCCGTGAAGCTGTCGTAAACCGTCTGGCCGAGCGGATAGAACGCAATGAACGCCATGACGACGAGCGCGGGCGTGAGCATGAGCCACGCCAGCCGTGTCTGCCTGCGATGCAGCCGTGTCGACCGGCGGCGTTTCGGCCGAGGCCTCGCCGCGGTGGTGGGCTGGTTGGCGCTCATCGTCTCGTCCTCCGGCGAATGCGAAGATGGGGGCGCTTCGCCCCCATCTTCACCGATCGTCCTGTCTCCCTCAGGTTCTTTCGATAGCTCCTACGGCAGGGCCCGCTCCAGCCGCTGTGCCAGCCTGGGCAGCACGCTCTCCGCGTCCTGCCCGTTCAGGATCTGGTTGATGCCCTGGTAGATGATCTGCGAGCCCTGGTTGTACTTCGTGCCGAGATAGCGCGAAGGCCGCGTGACCCGCTTGACGCCTACGATCTCGGGCTTGAGCCAGGGGTTCACCTTGCGAACGGCCGGAAGTCGCGCGACCGACTGGATCGTCGGGACGTTGCTGTTGAAGATCGCGTCGTACCTCTGGACCGCCGGGCTCGTCAGGTAGCGCACGAGCTCGACGGCGGCCAACGGTTGCTTCGAGAAGCTCGAGACGCCGAGCTGCCAGCCTCCGACGGTGCCGACGGGCGCGTTGGCCCCGGTCCGCGGAAGCGTCGTCACGTCGAACTTGCCCTTGATCGGCCCGGTCTGGCCAATCGCGTATGCGTACGGCCAGTTGCGCATGAACGCGGCGTTGCCGGCGGTGAAGGCCTTCTCGGACTCGCCTTCCTGATAGGTCGTCACACCGCGCGGCGTGATCTCGCCGACCCAGCTTCGCTGGAGGTTCAGGATCGCCGCCGCCCTCGGGTTGTTGATCGTGACCTTGCCACCGTCGATGAACTGCCCACCGCCGGTCGACGCAAGCCACTCGAGCGAGTCGCACGTCAGTCCCTCGTAGGCGTTGCCCTGGTACACGAACCCATAGAAGTTCGGGTTGTTCGCCCGCTCGCCGTCCTGGATCTTCTCGGCCATGGCGCCGAGCTGGGCCCACGTCTTCGGCGGCCCGCTGTAGTCGTACTTCGTGAGGAGGTCCTTGCGGTAGTAGAGGATCCCGAAGTCACCGAACCACGGCATCGCGACGAGCTTTCCACGGACGGTGTTGTTCAGGATGATCCCCGGCGAATGCTGCCTGGCTTCCCTCCTGAGGACCCGCTGCAGGGGGTACAGGTACGGCGCAAATGCGCCGGTCCACACGACGTCGATCATCACGACGTCGAAGGCAGAGGAGTTCGACGAGAACGTCCGTGCCAGCTGGGAATACGAGGCGCTCGAGTCCGCCGGGTGAGGCACGAGCTTGACCTTGATCCCCGTGTCCTTCGAGAACTTCGCGACGAGGTTCACGTCTCGGGTATGCGACTTGCCGACCGGCCCGTCGCCGAGGAACGTGATCGTTCGTCCGCCGAACTTCTTCTTGATCGCGGCTGCGTTCGGCACCGGCGGCGGCTTGACGTTCTGCGCGGACACGTCGACGGCCGTTGGGCCTGCCGTACCGGCGGTGCCTGCGCTTCCAGCCGCTGCGATGCTCAACGAGGCCACGAGGGCCACGGCGCCGACGACTCCGGCTCCGGCAAGCAATGCGCGACGTTTCACCATTCTCACGCCCTTTCTAAAGATTGGAGGTCACATCCCACACGGCCCGGCGTGCGGGGTAGAGGGAAGACCGTCCGCCCCCGGTCGAGACACGACTTCGGTCACGACGCACCTGATGATAGTTCCCACTTCTGCGGCTGCGTAAGCTTGCGACATGGCCGCCGATCCCCTCTCGGACTACCCGCTAGGCCAGAAGCGGCCGGACACCGTCTCGACGCCGTCGGGCCTCCCGCTTGACAACGTGACCGTCGAGGGCATGCGTGAGGGACGGCTTGCGTGGGAGGATCTGCGGGCGACTCCTGAGACGCTCCGTCGCCAGGCGGCCGTGGCGGAGGCGGTGGGGCGGGCCGCGCTCGCCGAGAACCTCGAGCGCGCGGCCGAGCTCGCTGCTATTTCGTCGGAGACGATCCTCGAGATCTACACCGCGCTACGGCCGCACCGCTCGAGTGCGGACGAGCTCGAAGCGTGGGCGGCGAAGCTCGACGAGACCGGGGCGCCGAGGTCGGCGGCGTTCGTGCGGGAGGCGAGCGAGGTGTACTCCAGGCGAGGGCTCCTTGCAGGAGATCGCCGTCGGCTCTAAGCGCTTCCGCTCGCGCGAGGAGCGTGAGCTCCGGCGCGAGCTGCTGATCGCGCCGTACCCCGAGCTCGGCCTCGTGGCGATGGACGGTCCGGACGACCCCGAGCCGAGCCTCGTCATCGAGGCCACCCGCGTCGTCGAGATCGACGGCACGCGCGAGGACGACTTCGACGTTCTCGACGCGTTCATCGCCCGGAGGGGTATCGATCTCGCTGCGGCGGTCGAGGCGGCGGCGCTCACCGACGACGAGCTCGCCCGACGGCTCGTCGACGTCGAGCACTCACGGGAGGAGCTCGTCCGACTCAGCGGCGGCCTGACGCCTGCTCGCCTGGCGCGGGTCGTGAGCCGGCTCGATCCGGTCGAGATGATGTTCGCGCTGAAGAAGCTGCGCGCCCGGCGTGCTCCCGCGAACCAGGCGCATGTCACGAACCTCAAGGAGAGCCCGGCACTGCTCGCCGCCGATGCCGCCGAGGCGGCGGCGCGCGGCTTCGCCGAGCTCGAGACGACGGTCGGCGTCTCCCGCTATGCGCCGCTGAACGCGATCGCGCTGCTCGTCGGCTCTCAGACCGGCCGCCCTGGCGTCATGACGCAGTGCGCCGTGGAGGAACGCCGGAACCTCCAGCTCGCGATGCAGGGCCTCGTGACGTATGCCGAGACGCTGTCGGTCTACGGCACTGAGCCGGTGTTCGTCGACGGGGACGACACCCCCTGGTCGAAGGCGTTCCTCGCGTCCGCCTACGCCTCGCGTGGCGTGAAGGTTCGGTTCACGTCCGGCGGCGGCTCGGAGGCGCTCATGGGACATGCCGAGGGCAAGTCGATGCTCTACCTCGAGGCCCGCTGCCTCGCTGCGGTCCGCGCGGCCGGCTCTCAGGGCGTGCAGAACGGATCGATCTCGTGCGTCGCCCTCGTGCTCGCGGTGCCGGGAGGCACGCGCGAGATCCTCGCGGAGAACCTCCTCGCTGCCTGGCTCGATCTCGAGGTCGCGTCCGGCAACGACGCCATCGCGTCCCACTCGGAGGTGCGGAAGACAGCAAAGCTCATGGGGCAGCTGCTGCCCGGCACCGACTTCGTCACCTCCGGTTACTCGATGATGCCGCGCAAGGACAACATGTTCGGCGGCGGCAACTACGACGCGGACGACATCGACGAATGGTTGACGGTGCAGCGAGACTGGCAGGTCGACGCCGGCATCGAGCCGATCACCGAAGAGGTGGCCCTCGACGTGCGGGAACGGGCGGCGCGCGCCGTGCAGGCGGTGTTCCAGGACCTCGGCTTTCCCGAGGTATCCGATGCGGAGGTCGAGGCGGCAACGCGCGCATACTCGAGCGACGACCTGCCGGACCGCGACCGCGCTGCGGATGTCGCAGCCGCCGACAGGGTGCTCGGCGAGCACATCAGCGGCCTCGACGTCGCTCGCGCGCTCGACGACGCGGGCTTCGAAGCCGTTGCCGCCGCGATCGTCGGCATGCAGCGCCAGCGTGTCTGCGCCGACTATCTCCAGACCTCTGCCGTGATCGGCGACGACTGGACCGTCCATTCGGCGGTCAACGACGCCAATCGCTACTCGGGTCCTGGAACGGGCTACGTGCTCGACGGCGAGCGCTGGCAGCTGCTGCAGGCTCTACCGCAGACGCTCGATCCGCGAGAGCTCGGCGAGGACGAGGACGCCGATCCGGCCGTAGAGGAGCTGGACGTCGCGATGTCGGGGGACGCGGCAGACGAGGTCGTCATCGCCGTCGGTCCGGCGTTCGGCGATGCGATCCGGCGCACGATCAACGGCCTGGATCACGCCGACGTGCTCGAGGCGCTCGAGGCGGGTGTCCGCGAGGCGGGGGCGACGCCGAGGCTCGTCCGTGTGCGGCGCGCGGCCGACGTCGCGTTCATCGGCCACGACGGCGCCTCCCTGTCAGGGTCGCGCGTCGCCGTCGGCATCCAGTCGAAGGGCACCGCGGTCATTCATCGTTCCGACCTCGAGCCGCTCGACAACCTCGAGCTGTTCGGCATGTCGCCCCTGTACACGCTCGAGTCCTACCGGGCAATCGGCCACAACGCCGCGGGCTACGCGCTCGGCCGGGACGTCGGGCCCGTGCCGACGATGATGGACAACTTCGCGCGCGCGAAGCTCATCGTGAAGACGACGCTGCTCCACGCCCGGGAGACGGCTGTAGTGACCCCGGGCGCGCCCCCGGTCGAGCTCCGGCGACGCTAGTCGGGCGTCTTCTCCGTGGGCCAGGGCACGCCGCCCACCCCCCAGTTCTTCGGCGAGTGCCCTTCGACGATCACCCACGTGTGCTCGCGAAGACCCTCGGTCGTCGCTGCGCAGAGCGCGTCCGTCAGCCCGGCGATGAGCTTCTCGCTCGTCTCGTCGTTCATCCGGAAGTCGAACAGCTCGACCCTGATCAATGGCATCGCTACTCCTATCCTCGTCGTGTCAGTGCGGCGACGATAACGCCGGCGGCGAGCAGCTGCGCCCAGGCGGGCACGCCCCCTTCCCTGTGCCAGCCTTCCACGCGGTGGGAGGGGTAGAGCTCGCGCCCTCCGGGCGAGGCAGGGGGAGGACGTGCTCGAGGTCCGGTGCCGCGCAGGCGGCCCCGCCGAGAACGGCAGGGTCGAGCGGTCCCCGCCGCAGCGCGAGCGCGATCAGGAGAAACACGCCGGAGGCCGTCTCGAGCTCGTGTGACGGGATGTCCTCGTGGGGGACGGCGTCCTGGAGCGCGTGCAACACGAGGCCGGCGACGACGGCGCCGCCGCGCGAGCCGGTGAGCGCGCCTGCCGCCGCGCCCGCGGCGACGTGCATGGCGACGATCATCGGCCTACTCGGCCGTGTAGCCGGGAGGATGCGCGACGGTGAAGGGCCTGCTGCCGACGGGCTCGCCGTCGATCGTCAGCTTCCACTCGTAGCCGCCGGAGTCGAGCACGAGACCGGCGAAGGTCCAGACGAACGGCGCGTTCTGCGAGCTTCCCGCCTTGATGCCGGGAGGACGACCCAGCTCGAACTCGCCGGTCACGGCCACGCGCTGGCCCTCGATCTCGACCGCACCGCCGTCGTCCGTGAGCAGCTCGAGGCTGAGCTCGTGCGACTGGTTCGTCCGGTCCCACGGCACGGCGACGACCGCCGCCACCGACATCGTCACCGGCTGACCCGGCGCGAACAGGATGTTCCAGCCGCCGCCCATGACGTAGAGCTTTCCGTTGACGGCCTCGGCGAAGTCGCAGAGCAGAAGCGTGACGTCCATGGCCCCTACCGCTCGACGTGGCCCGAGCCGGCGTTGGCGCCGAGAACGAGGTCGCGCTCGCGATCGGGCACGTCATCGAGGGGCACCGGCGCGAGCGCGAACAGCGTGCGCCTCATGGCGTTGCGGGAGGCCGGTACCAGACCGAGCGCGGTGCCACGAGGTAGCTCACGCGGCGTTCTCCGGCGAGAGGCACACGCGCGGGTCGAGAGCGAGGTTGCGCGGCTTCACCCTGCCCATGGCCATGGTGGACAGCAGCATGTCGGGGTTCACGGTCGCCGGGTGCCAGAAGTTCGGGGCGTCGACGAGTGCCTTGACCTCATCCGGAAGACGTGCTTTCATCCCTCTCCTCATGTCGCTGAACCGCCGTACTCTCGCACAGGCGCGACGTGCCCCGCACTGTGCCGTCATCGAGACACCAGTAGTGTTGGGCAGGACGTAGCGCTGTCGTGCAGAAGACGTAAAGTCCACGGGGCGACAGCCGCACCGAATAAGGAGGGAGAATGAACCGACTGGCACTTCCCACTCAACTCGTCGCTCCGCGGCGGGCGTACGTATTCCTCGCGACCGCCGCGCTGGCAATGCTCGTTGCGCTGACGATTTCCGTAGGCATGTCACGCGCAGCGGTCATTTTCAGCGGGGCGCCGGGCACGGGGCCACCCCCCCCGACGCTCGGCCCGTACCCGATGACGCCGTTCCCCAACGACCCGCGGGCCGAATTTACCGTCTCTAATTTCGTCCCCGCCCCGTCCGGGCGGCTTCGTCTTCTTCAACCCCCTCCTGACCACCTCACGGTGGGATCGGGATGGGCGACCTGGAGCCACGGCTACACCGGCGACGTGTACTAGACGCAAGGCGGCACGGCCGTCACGATGACGTTGCCTGCCGGACACGAAGGCGTTCTACTTCTACGCGGAGCCGAACCCGTTCGGCCTCTTCAACATCACCGCCACGACTAACACCGGAACGACGTCCGGGCCGATCCTGGTCGACGGCGACCCGGGTGCGAAGTACTTCGGCTTCTTCACGATGACACTCTTCGAGACGATCGCCTCCATCTCCGTCAGCTCGACGGTCGACTTCGCAGTCGGCGAGTTCGGGATGTTCACGGCCTTCGCCGGCCCTCAGTGCCCGCCCTATCCGATCATGGGGCCCTGCGTGGTCTCCGGCTTCCCGTTCTAGCTCGAGCCGGATCAAGCTCAACGAGAGGGCCCGCCCGCGCGGGCCCTCTCGTTTCTTCCCACTAGAGCTAGACGATGAGCAGCTCGTGGCTTGACTAGCCGTGAGCGCGCGAATTTCGCATCAGGCCTCTATCGCTCGACGTGGCCCGAGCCGGCGTCGGCGCCGAGAACGAGGTCGCGCTCGCGATCGGGCACGTGGTCCAGCGGCACGGGGGCGAGCGCCTCGAAGAAGACGAGCCCGCCCTTCGAGTGGAGCTGGTGCTCGACGCCCCGGTTGACGACCGCGACGTCGCCTGGCCCGAGCTCTCGCGTCTCGTCGCCGATCGTCATCGTCACGTCGCCTTCGACGATCACCATCAGCTGCTCCGTGTCTTCGTGTGCGTGGCGTGCAACGGTCGTGCCCGGCTCGTAGACGACCCGGCACATGAGCACCTGGTCGCCGCCGATGGCATGGATCTGGACCGTCGGGAAGATCTGGAACGGCTCGACCCCGTTCCAGGTCCGGAACGGCGAGCGACTCACGCGTGGGACTTCGAAGCGGAATCGCGAGTCCGCGTGGGCGACCGCATTCACCGAGAGCTCCTCGTCGAACACGACGAGCTTCCCCTCGCGCCTGGGCCCGGCCTCGCCGGCAGCCTTCCGCTCGAGCGCCCGCAGCACGCGCTCCGGCGTGATCGGGAGCTCTGTCACCCAGACGCCGACGGCGTCGTAGACGGCCGCGGCGATGGCCGGAGGCTGCGGGTTGTTCGCCATCTCGCTGATGCCCTTCGCGCCGTACGGGCCGTCGGCGGAGGGATTCTCGATGAGGATCGTGTTGACCTTGGGCAGGTTCTCGATCCCCGGCGCGAGGATACGAGCCGAACTCGCTGCCACGGTGCTCGACGCTCGGGTAGTAGGGGTAGCACGACTCGAGCACCGCGAGCCCGAGACCCTGCATCGCGCCGCCCTCGATCTGGCCCTCGACGAGCGTCGGGTTGATCGCGCGCCCGACGTCGAAGCACTGCCAGAGCTGGGTCACGAGCACCTCGCCGGTGTCGTCGTCGACCTCCACCTCGGCGGCGCAGGCCGCGTACGAGATCGCGGAGTGGGGAGGGATGTCCACCTCGCCCGTCTCCGGGTCGGTGATCGCCGCGTACGGCTTCAGCTGGGCACCGGTGCCCGTGATCAGCTCTCCGTAGGTCCACGTCGCGGCGCCCGCCACGTCGGGTACGGAGATCTTCTTCTGCGGCGCGCCCTTCGCGATCACCTCGCCGTCCACCACTTCGAGGTCGGCCGGGTCGATCTCCAGCTCCTTGCCGGCGATCTCGAGCAGCTTCTCGCGCGCGTCGAGTGCGGCTTTGCGCACCGCGTTGCCCGCAACGAACGTCGCCCGCGAGGCGAAGGTGCCGGTGCAGAGCGGCGACGAGTCCGTGTTCGAGTTGTCGTACGTGATCCAGTCGTAGGGAACGCCGAGCGCCTCGGCGACGATCTGCGTCTGGATCGTCTTCGAGCCGTTGCCGATGTCGGCCGTGCCCGAGAAGACGTCGACCCTGCCGTCCGGCTTGATCTTGATCCACGCCTGGGACGGGTCGCCGTTCTGGTTCATACCGGTGGGGTACTCGATCGCGGAGTAGCCGCGTCCTGTGTGTCGAGCCATCAGTGCGCCTCCGGGTCGCCGACCTGCGCGGCGAGGTGGTCGGGGAGCAGCTCCCCTTCGCGCGGGTCGCGGGTCATCGTCCGGTAGTCGGCCGGCAGCTCGTGCCCGACCGCGTCGGAGATCGCCTGGATAGTGAGGACGGTCGAAGGGTCGGTGTAGACGACGCCGTTGGGTGACGTGTCGCCGATCCGGTTCGCGTTCTTCAAGCGAACCTCGAACGGGTCCAGCCCGAGCACGTCCGCGATGCGGCTCATGTGCGTCTCGACCGCGAACGAGACCGACGTGACGCCGAAGCCGCGCATCGCCGTCGTCGGCACGCGGTTCGTGAAGACGACGTAGCCGTCGAAGTGGAGGTTGGGGATCGTGTACGCGCCCGTGTGGTGGAACGAGTGCTTCGTCAGGCCGTACGGCGAGAAGCGCGCGTAGGCGCCGGAGTCGTGGAGCGTCAGCATCTTGCGCCCGAGGATCCAGCCATCGCTCGTCACGGCGTCGGCGATCTCCATGTGCCACGGCGCGCGCGTCGAGGAGCAGAGGAACTCCTCCTCGCGCGTCCAGCGCCACTTGACCGGGCGGCCCGACTTCATCGCCAGCAGCGCCGTCGTCGTCTCGGTGGCCGTGTCCACCTTGCCACCGAAGCCGCCGCCGACCGTGCCGCCGACGAGCTTGAGCTTGCTGAGCGGCACCTGCAGGTGCGCGGCGACGACGCCCATCGAGAAGTAGAGCGCCTGGGAGCAGGTGTAGATCGTCAGCCGGCCGTCCGGCTCGGGGACGACCTGAGAGACCTGCGTCTCGAGCGGGCAGTGCTCGATCGCGGCCGGCCGGTACACGCCCTGGACGATCGTGTCGGCCTGGTCGAAGGCCGACTCGATGTCGCCCTTGCGGATCTGGCGGACGTCCATCTCGCCCTCGAAGTGCGGGTACCAGTTGCCCCACTGGTGGATGACGGGGGCGTCGGGGTCGGCGCCGAGGCGGATGTCGAAGAGCGCCGGCTTCTCCGAGAAGTCGACCTCGATCGCCTCCACGCCGGCCAGCGCCGTCGCCTCGTCCTCGGCGGCGACGAGCGCGATGGGCTGGCCCTTGTAGCGCACGTCCTCCTTGGCCAGCAGCGGCTCGTCTTCCGGGATCCCGAGCGCCGACAGGTGCCCGTAGGACAGGAGCGGCACGTCCTCCCAGGTGATGACCGCGTGCACCCCGGGCAGCGCTTCGGCCTTGGACGTGTCCAGGCGGGTGATGTCGGCGTGGTGCACCGGCGAGCGCAGCGCCTTCGCCCAGAGCGTGCCCGGGACACGGACGTCGTCGACGAACGTCGTCCGTCCCGTGACGTGCGCCACGCCGTCGTAGCGGGGCAGTCGTGCTCCGACGGCCTTCATTCGGCGCCTCCGGTCACGAGCGTCGTCGTGGGCGTGCCCGACGTCGTCGTCAGGTCGAAGCTCTCGCCGCGCACGGCGGCGCCGACGGCGTTCATGATCTTCACATAGCCGGTGCAGCGACAGACGTGGCCGGCGAGCGTCTCCGAGATCGCCTTCTCGTCGTCTCCGTCGCCGCGCTCGATATGCGCGTGTGCGGCGAGGAGGATTCCCGGTGTGCAGAAGCCGCACTGCATGCCGTAGTGGTGGACGAACGCCTGTTGCACCGGAGCCAGCCGCTCGGGCGCGCCGAGCCCCTCGATCGTCGTGATGCCGGCGCCGTTGACCGCGGCGACGGGCAGCAGGCACGAGCGCCTAGGCTCGCCGTCGACGAGCACCGTGCAGGCGCCGCAGCCTCCCTGCTGACAGCCGGCTTTCGGGCTCGTGATTCCGAGCTCCTCACGGAGGACGTGGAGGAGCGGCGTGAGCAGCGGCGACTGAACCCCGTAGTCGACGCCGTTGACGTGCAGGTTCATCCGGGTGGCCTCCTCAGGCGAGATTGTCGAGCGCCTGCGTGACGAGCTTGGGTAGGACGGTCTTGCGGTACCAGGCCGAGGCGAGCGCGTCGTCCTGCGGGTCGACGTCGTTGAGCGCATCGGCCGCCTCGCCGCTCTGCTCGGCGGACGTGAGCCGAACGCCATGCGGCCCGGCGCCGGTCGCTGCGATGCGTAGCTCGCCGTCGGTCTTGGTTGCGGCCACCGCGATGATCGAATAGTGGTGGGTGTGTGGGCGCCACGCTGCGGCGTACGCGGCCTTGCGGTCGGTCTCGTCGTACGAAATGTCGAGCACGAGCCTGCCGGCGGCGCCTCCGGCGAGGAACTCCTCGACAGGCTCCGTGCGTTCGTCCCCAGCGCCCACCGAATGGACCCGGGCGCCGAGGGCGATCAGCGGAGCCTGAAGATCGCCGCGCGGAGCGTCCGGGCCGGGCTCTGCGCAGAGATTCCCGCCGACCGTCGCCTGCGCGCGGATCTCTCCGTCCGCAACGTGCCTGGCGGCGCTCGCGAGCGGCTCGTCGAGCTCCTCCAGCGCGCTCACGGGGACCGTGGCGCCGATCGTCACCGCCCCGTTCTCGCGCGTGATCTTGTCGAGCCCGCTTCGCCCCAGCAGCAGCACCTTGCCGGGCTTGAGGCGTCCGTGCGTGAGCTCGGGCATGACGATCGTCCCTCCGGCCAGCACGGTGATGCCGGTCCCGTCGCCGAACGCCGTCACGGCCTCCTCAGGCGTGGTGGGGATGACGACGTCCACCGAGCCCCCGGTCATGCAGGCGATTCTCTCGGAGGCCGGAGCCGGGTGTCAAACTGCGAACCGGTCATCGTGTCGCCGGCGGCCGGTACCACACGGACAGAGGCTCGACGAGGTACGTGACGCGGCGCTCGCCGGGCGCGAGGAACGGGTACGTCTCGACTCCCATGTACTTCGTCGCGAGCGAGTCGATGTCGCGGAAGGCTTCGTCGCCGTCGAACGTCTCCACGATCTGGCCGTGGATGGACACGTTCGAGTACGGGTGCTCCGGATCCGCGAGCGAGAGGGCGACGCGCCGGTCGTGGGCGAGGTTACGTGGCTTGATCCGGCCGAGCGCGGTGTTGAAGAGGATCCGGTCGCCGCGGCGGTCAGCCCACATCACCGTGGAGTGGGGAGAGCCGTCCGGGATTGACGGTGGCCAGATGCCAGAAGTTCGGTGCGTCGAGCAGTGCCTTGACCTCGTCGGGGAGCCTGACTGCCACTGTCCTCCTCTCGTCTGACGTGAGCCTACATCGCCGCTTCGCGGCCGGGCCATGGCTCGCTTGACACGCGGCGACGGGTGTAGCAGAGTGCCAGGGCCTCGAGGGAGAGGGGGGTATCGCCGGTCCGCACGCCGGCGTACTCGTTACGAGCAAGAGGGAGGCACCAATGACCTACCGTGCACACGCCGCTCGGCCGATGACGCCGCGGCGGCTGTTTCTGTTCCTCGCGACGGCTGTGCTGGCCACCATCGTCGCCCTGACCATCGCGGTCGGGACGGCACGCGCAGCGGTCACGTTCGACGGTTCGCCGGGTACGGCGGCACCGCCCGCGACTCTAGGCGGGTACACGATGACGCCGTTCGCAGACGATCCGCGACCGCTGCTCAACAACGTCTCGAGCGTTCCGGCTCCGACCGGCGGCAGCGTCGGCTTCAGCCCTGACCTGCAGCACCACAAGATCGGATCGATATGGTCGACCTGGAGCCACGGTTACACCGGCGACGTGTATTCGACCGGGGGCACGAGCATTACGATGACTATGCCCGCCAACACAGTCGCCTTCTACTTCTACGCCGAGCCCAACCTCTTCGGCGTGTTCAACATCACGGCAACGTCTGACAGTGGAACGACATCGGGCGCTGTGCCCGTTGAGGGCAACTCAGGGGCCAAGTACTTCGGCTTCTATGCAACGGGTGGCGACACGATCGTCTCGATCACCGTCACCGCCGTAGCCGGAGCGTCTGGATTTGCCGTCGGCGAGTTCGGGATTGCAGTCGCCCCGGCCTGCGAGGACGTGACTGCAAACAAGACGAGCCTCTGGCCGCCGAACCACAAGCTCCAGACGATCTCGCTCACCGACTCCGACGGCGACCCGGTGACGATCACCGGCGTCACGCAGGACGAGCCGCTGAACGGCACGGACGACGGCGACACATCGCCGGACGCTGTGGCTGGAGCTACCGCGAGTCAGGTCCAGATCCGCGCAGAGAGAAGCGGGATCATGGATGGCCGCGTGTACGAGATCAGCTTCACGGGTGAGAACGGCCCAGGCGAGTTCTGCATCGGATCGGTGCAGGTCTCGGTTCCGCTCAGCAAGGACGGCGCACCTGCCGTCGACTCCGGACAGCTGTACGACTCGTTCGGCCCGTAGCTCGAGCCGAAACGACTCACCGAGAGGGCCCGCCCGCGCGGGCCCTCTCTTTGGTTGCCCTACAGTTACGTCATGAGCCTCACGTCGATCGACCAGCTCGAGGGCGGCCTCCGCGACGCCGATTACCTGCCCGATCGGGGGCTGGCGACGGCGCTCTTCCTCTCGCTTCGAGCTCGAGAAGCCGCTGCTGCTCGAGGGTGAGGCCGGCGTGGGCAAGACCGAGGCCGCAAAAGCGCTGGCGCGCGTCCTCGGTGCGCGGCTGATCCGGCTCCAGTGCTACGAGGGCCTCGACGTCGCGCACGCCGTTTACGAGTGGAACTACTCGCGCCAGCTGCTGCACATCCGTGCAGCACAGGAGGGAACGGTGTCGGAGGAGGAGCTCTTCGGCCCCGAGTTCCTCATCAGGCGGCCGCTGCTCGAGGCCATCGAGAGCCCCGAGCGGGTCGTGCTGCTGATCGACGAGATCGACCGCGCCGACGAGGAGTTCGAGGCGTTCCTACTCGAGGTGCTCTCGGACTTCCAGATCACGATTCCCGAGATCGGGACGATCTCGGCGGCCGATCACAAGCCTGCGGTCGTCCTCACCTCCAACCGCACGCGCGAGCTGCACGACGCGCTCAAGCGCCGCTGCCTCTACCACTGGATCGGGCACCCTGCGCTCGAGCGGGAGGTCGCGATCGTGAAGCTGCGCGTTCCCGGCGTGCCGGAGCGGCTCGCCGCCCAGGCCGCCGCCTTCGTCCAGGGGCTCCGCGGCCTCGATCTCGCCAAGCCCCCCGGCGTGGCGGAGACCATCGACTGGGCCAACGCGCTGACGGCGCTCGGGCGGCAGGAGCTCGACGCCGAGGTCGTCGAGCAGACTCTCGGCTCCGTGCTCAAGTACCACGAGGACGTGCTCGCCGTGCGCGACGAGACCCTCCAGGGTCTGCTCGAAGAGGCCCGGGCCGCCACCACCTGATGGCCGACGCCGTCGCGAGGCACGTCGTGACGTTCGGCCGCGTGCTGCGCGAGGCTGGTCTGGAGGTCTGGTCCAGGCCGCCTTGCCGACGCGCTCACCGGCCTCGACCTCGTCGATCTCTCGAGTCGCGACGACGTGTACTGGACCTTGCGCCAGACGCTCGTCTCCCGCTGGGAAGATCTCGATGCCTTCGACGCCGCCTTCGCGGCCTGGTTCCTCGGCGCGCCGACCGCGCCCGTGTTCCGCCAGGGCACCGAGACCACGTCCCTGCGGCTCCTGCGGCGCAGCTCGGAGACGAAGCGGGACGAGGCAGGCGGCGGCGAGGCTAAGGAGGATCAGACGTCGCTTGGCTACAGCCCCGACGAGCTGCTGCGCCGCCGCGACTTCGCAGACATGACACCGGAGGAGCTCGAAAACGTCGGCAAGCTCATCTGCGCGATCGCCTCTGGCCGCCCGCTACGGAGATCGCGGCGCCTACGTCCGCACCACCGCGGCCGGGACCTCGATATGCGGCGGCTCGTGCGCGGGTCGCTCGCCACAGGAGGCGAGGCGGTCGAGCGGGCGTTTCGCAGCAGAGTCCACGTCCCGCGGAAGCTCGTCGTGCTCTGTGACGTGTCTGGCTCGATGGAGGCGTACTCGCGCGCGCTGATCCTCTTCCTGCACGCGCTCGCCCGCTCTGGCCGCGGAGTCGAGACCTTCGCGTTCGGGACGCGGCTCACTCGGCTCACGCGAGAGCTCATCATCCGAGACCCGGAGGGAGCGCTGAGAGCTGCGGCGGAGCGCGTCGTCGACTGGTCCGGGGGCACGAGGATCGGCCACTCGCTGAAGATGTTCAACGACGAGTGGGGTAGGCGCGCCCTCACACGCGGCGCCGTCGTCGTCATCGTCTCCGATGGCTGGGAACGCGAGGACGCGGTCGTGGTCGGCCACGAGATGGCGCGGCTGGCGCGCCAGGCATACGCCGTCGTCTGGGTCAACCCGCTCAAGGGCCATCCCGACTACCAGCCGCTGGCAGGAGGAATGCGGGCGGCTCTGCCCTACGTTGACCGGTTCCTGTCAGGGCACAATCTGGCCAGCCTCGAAGAACTGAGCGAGGTGCTCACCGGA
Organism: uncultured Actinomycetes bacterium; assembly: GCA_963830835.1. GTDB lineage: Bacteria > Actinomycetota > Thermoleophilia > Gaiellales > Gaiellaceae > PALSA-612. Next base: position 72,230 of record CAWHNJ010000014.1, read on the forward strand.
ATCGAGAGGAGGCATGCCGCATGAAAGAGATCCTGGAAGACGTCGAACGCTGGCGCGGCGAAGGGAAGAAGGTGGCGATCGCGACCGTCGTCGCCACGCGCCGCTCAGCGCCGCGACCGGTCGGCGCGAAGCTCGCCATCTCGGAGGCCGGCGAGCTGTGCGGCTCCGTGTCCGGTGGGTGCGTCGAGTCCGACGTGTACGAAAGCGCACGCGAGGTGATGGACACGGGGAAGCCGAAGCTGCTCTCCTACGGCATCGCTGACGAAGAGGCATGGGAGGTCGGACTGCCCTGCGGAGGCGAGATCGACGTCTTCGTCGAAATGCTCGAAGACGACTGATGCCCACCGAGCGTCTCCTGCAGGCGATCGAGCGCCAGGAACGCGCCGTCCTCTTCACGATCATCGAGGGGGATCGCCTCGGCGCTCATGCCCTCGTCCTCGAGGGCGGCGAGCGACACGGGGACGGCGTGCCCGAGGAAGCGTTGGGGCAGGCGGACCTGCTGATCCGCGAGCACACGAACCGCATCCTCGAGCTTGCCGGCGCGAGGGTGTTCGCCGAGGTCTTCAGCCCTCCGCCGCGACTGCTCATCTACGGAGCCGTGGACACGGCAGAGGCGCTGTGCGCGGCGGCAAAGCTGCTCGGCTGGCGAACGATCGTCGCTGACGCGCGCGCGAAGTTTGCGACGGCCGAGCGGCTGCCGAGCGCCGACGAGATCATCGTCGAGTGGCCGGAGGAGGCGCTCGCGCGCGTCGCGCCCGACCACGCGACGGCCGTGGTCGTCCTCACGCATGATGACAAGTTCGACGTGCCCGCGCTGAAGGCGGCGCTCGAGACGGAGGCGTTCTACATCGGCGCGCTCGGCTCGCGGCGGAACCAGGAACGGCGTCGCGAGCGGCTGGTCGAGGCGGGAGTGGACGAAGAGATGCTCGACCGTATTGCGGGGCCTTGCGGTCTCGACATCGGCGCAGAGTCTCAGCCCGAGACGGCGCTCTCGATCCTCGCCGAGGCGCTCGCCGTACGCATGGGGCGCGACGGCGGCAAGCTCAAGGACTCGAAAAAGCGAATTCATGCAGAGGAGGTCGTGTCATGACGGAGCGAGTCCAGAAGACCGACGCCGAGTGGCAGGCTGAGCTCGACGAGGATCGTTATGCGGTCCTGCGGATGGGTGCCACCGAGGCGCCGTGGTCGGGCGAGCTGAACCTCGTGCACGACGACGGCATCTTTCGCTGCGGCGCCGTGGCATACCGCGCTCTTCTCGCTCCGAGACGAAGTTCGACTCCGGCTCCGGCTGGCCGAGCTTCTTCCAGCCCGTTGTCCGAGGAGAGCGTCGAGCTCGAGGATGACCTCGGCCACGGCATGCGGCGGACGGAGGTGCGGTGTGCAACATGCGGCTCCCACCTCGGCCACGTGTTTCCGGACGGGCCCGAGCCGACGGGCCAGCGCTACTGCATCAACTCGCTGGCGCTGGACTTCGAGCCAACGGAGGAATAGCTTCACGCCGCGATGGAGCGCGAGCTCCCCTCCGGCACCGTCACATTCCTCTTCACGGACGTCGAAGGCTCGACGAGGCTTCTACACGAACTCGGTGCGGACGGCTACGCAGAGGCGCTGGCCGAGCACCGCCGCGAGCTACGCGAGGCGTTCGCACGCAACGGCGGCGTCGAAGTCGACACGCAGGGAGATGCATTCTTCTATGCCTTCCCGACCGCGCCGGGGGCGCTCGAGGCGGCCCGTGAGGGACAGAAGGCACTCGCTTCCGGCCCCGTACACGTCCGCATTGGCCTGCACACGGGTACGCCGCTGCTCGCTGAGGAGGGTTATGTCGGTCGCGACGTCCACCGCGCGGCCCGCATCGCCGCCGTCGGCCACGGCGGTCAGGTGCTCCTCTCCTCGGCGACGGCACAGTTGGTCGAGGTCGAGCTCTCAGACCTGGGCGACCACCGGCTCAAGGATCTCTCCGCCCCCGAGCGCGTCTACCAGCTCGGCACCGAGAATTTTCCCCCACTCAAGAGCCTCTACAGGACCAACCTGCCGACTCCCTCGACGCCGTTCCTCGGCCGCGAGCGTGAGCTGGCAGAGGTGGTCGGGCTTCTGGCCGGCACGCGCCTGCTGACGCTTACCGGCCCCGGCGGGACGGGAAAGACGCGGCTCGCCGCCCAGGCTGCAGGCATGAGCGCCGAGGCGTTCCCCGAGGGCGTGTGGTGGGTGCCGCTCGAAACGCTGCGCGACCCGACACTCGTCGTCGAGGCCATCGGCCAGGCTCTCGGTGCCAAGCAGGAAATGGGCGCACATATCGGAGACCAGCAGATGCTCATCCTCCTCGACTGCTTTGAAGGTGTCGTCCGAGCCGCGGGCGATGTCGCCAATCTCCTCGCCAGCTGTCCGAACCTGAAGCTGCTCGTGACCAGTCGCGAACGCCTCAATCTCACGGGCGAGCAGGAGTACCCGGTGCCATCGTTCGCTCACGAAGAGGCGGTTGGTTTCTTCTCCGCCCGCGCTCGCACGGTCAAGCCCGACTTCGCGGCCGACGATGCCGTTGCGGAGATCTGCCTGCGCCTCGACGACATGCCGCTCGCCCTCGAGCTCGCTGCCGTCCAGGTCAAGTTCCTTTCTCCCCAACAGATCCTCGAGCGCGGCCTCGGGCTCTCCACCCTCGGCCCCCGCGACCTACCCGATCGCCAGCGCACGCTGGCGGCCACGATCGAGTGGAGCTATGAGCTTCTCAGCGAGAGCGAGCAACTCCTCTTCCGGCGCCTGTCGGTCTTCGCGGGCGGCGCCACGCTCGAGGCGGCCGAGTCAGTCGCAGACGCCGATCTCGAGACACTCCAGGCTCTCGTGGACAAGAGCCTCATCCGCCGGGCGGACGAGCGCTTCCGGATGCTGGACACGATCCGCGACTACGCGTCGGAGCGTCTCGCCGAGTCCGGCGAGGCGGACATCCTCCACGAACGGCTTGCGCGGCAGTTGACCGTGCTCGCGGCAGCAGAAGGCGCACCGCAGTTCCGCGAGCGGCAGGCTGCGGCGTTTGCGCGGCTGGAGCCTGAGCACGCGAACACGCGCGTCGGTCATGGACTGGGCACTCCGGCAGGGTCGATATGAGCTCGCAGCCGAGGTCACCGGCCTACTACGAGAAGTCTGGTTGGCCCGCGGGCATGTGAACGAAGCCCGCGGATGGGTCAATGCTGTCCTTCAAGGGCGTGGATCGATCCCCGGTCGCCTCTGGGCGGAAGTTCTCATCGCGGCGAGCGATGTCATGAAACTCAGTAACGATCTTCGGGCTGCGACTGAGGTTGCGGAGGAACTCATCGAACTCGCGACTGACGACCCGAGCGTGGATCAGTTGTACGTCGCCGCAGCGCTTGCCGACCTGTCCGACATCGCGAGGCAGCAGGGTGATGTTGCCCGGGCCCGCGAGTATGCCGAGCGCACCCTGGCATTCAGGACTGCCCGCGGACTACCTGGCGGGCGTGCATTCAGCTCGCTCGGCGAGCTCGCGCTGGAGGAGGGTGACCTCGAGCGAGCAGGGCGGCTTTTCGAAGCTGCTGCTCGAGACTATGCGGGTTTCGGGCACGACCTGAACTATGTCGGCGCACTCAAGGGCCGCGGGGAGGTGGCGCGGCGGCAGGGAGACTTAGATCGCGCCATCGAGTTTTTCGCCGAGGCACTGAACCGATCGTTGGAGCTCGGTGATCAGGGTGGCGTAGGGGACTGTCTCCAGGATCTCGCTCTCGTCGCAAGCGACCGCGGACAGGTGGAGAGGGCGGCGCGGCTGTGGGGAGCCGGGCAAGCCTTGCGCGAAGCGGCGGGGGTGTGGGGTGTGCCGTATGGAAGACGCCACGTGGAGCCTGAGCTACCGAGTGACGCGAAGGCCGCCGGTGCGGCGATGAGCATCGACGAGGCGGTCGCGCTCGCTCTCGAGTCTTAGCCGCCGAGCGGCAGCAGCACCTGGAAGCAGGCGCCGCGCTCGAGCTGCTTCAGCCGGAGGTCGCCGCGGTGCCTCAGCACGATCCTCCGGGCGATGTCGAGCCCGAGGCCCGTCCCCACCCCTGGGGGCTTCGTGGTGAAGAACGGATCGAAGACGCGGGCAGCGACGTCGTCGGGTATGCCCGGGCCGTCGTCTTCGATCTCGACCGCGAGGAAGTCGCCGGAACGCCGGGTGCGGATCGTGATTCGGCCGCCTTCGTCGACGGCCGCAATCGCGTTGTCGATGAGGTTCGTCCACACCTGGTTCAGCTCCGGTGCATGGGCATCGACCTCGGGCAGCGAGCGGTCGTACTCGCGGACGACTGCGACGCGGCGCTCCGAGATCTTGTGCGCGAGGATCGCGAGCGTGCTCTCCAGGCCCTCGTGAACGTCGACCTCCTGTTGCGGCATTTGGTCGAGGTACGAGTACTCGCGCACGGCGTGGACGAGCTGCGAGATGCGTGCCGTCGCATGCTCCAGCTCCTGCGTGATTCGCCTCGCTTTCAGGCGCGAGACGACCCACGCGACGAGCTCGTCGGCCGAGCCCGGCGAGACGTCGAGCAGACGCTCCAACCAGTTCTCGTCGAGTCCCGCCTCCACGAGCACGTTCGCGCCGCTCGCACCGTTGGAAACGCCACGTACAGCGAGCCACGCCGCGAGCGCTGCCGCTCTGTCGGCACTATCGAGGACGTCTGCAGGTTCCTGTCCCTCGGCGGTGGTGAGTGCCTCGGAGGTCAGCGTGGACAGGCGCCCGATCTCCTCGGCGCCGGCCCCATGCGCCGCCAGGCCGGTGAGCGCCTCCTGGGCGGCGATGTCCGCCGACCGAAGCTCGGACGCTGCCCGCTGTGCCGCGGCGGCCGGGTTGTTCAGCTCGTGGGCAAGGCCTGCCGACAGCGAGCCGAGCGTGATGAGCTTGTCGCGGTCCCGCTCGATGGCGGTGATGTCGGAGATGACAGGGACGAAGACTCCCATCACCGCCTTGAACACGTCCGGCTCGGCGATCAAGAGCCGGCGAAATGCGTCCGGCTCGACGAGGAAGAGCCGGCTGGGAGCGCTCGCCCGGGTCGAGCCGCGGAGCGGCTCACCGGTGAGGATCGAGATCGCTCCGAGAAAGCCACCGGCGCCGTGGTGGAGCAGGGGGACCTCGTCGCCGGCGACGTCGAGCGTCGTCTCGAGCTCCCCCTCGAGCAGGAGCCACCAGTGGATCGCCTCGTCCCTGGTGCGGAAGACGTAGTCGCCGACGTCGAAGCGCTGCTCAATCCCGTGGCGGGCGAGCTCCTCGAGCTGCTCTTCCGGGAGGTCGGCGAGGATCTCGATCCGGCGGAGCTCGCCGGGATCCATCAGTGACCTTTGAGGTACTGATGGACGAGCAGCACGGCCATCGAGCCCTCGCCGACCGCCGACGCGACGCGCTTGATCGACTGCTCGCGGACGTCGCCGGCCGCGAAGATGCCGGGGATGCTCGTCTCGAGAGCAAGAGGTTGCCGCTGCAGGGGCCAGGGCGCACAGCCCTTGGGGACGTTCAGCACCTGTGAGCCGGTGAGGATGAAGCCGCGCTCGGAGCGGGCAGGCGCGGTACCGAGCCAGTCCGTGTGCGGCTCGGCGCCGACGAAGACGAACAGGGCCATGGCCGGGATCTTCCGCACGGTGCCCCCCTCGTCGATGGTGATCTCCTCGAGCATGTCCTCGCCGTGCGTCTCGACCACACGCGTGTTCAGCCGCACGGTGATCTCCTCTGGCATCTCCTCGATGCGGTCGACGAGGTACTGCGACATCGACTTCTGGAGGCTGTCGCCCCGGTAGAGGATGGTGACGTGCGTGCCCGAGGCGAGATGGAGCGCCGCCTGCCCGGCAGAGTTGGCTCCTCCGACGATGAATGCTTCGTCGCCGCCCAGCAGTGCCGCGTCGCCCGACGACGCAGTGCCGTACCAGATGCCACGCCCGGTCGAGCCGGTCTGCGCCCTTCGCGTCGAGGCGACGGTACGAGACGCCCGGGGCGAGCAGCACCGTGTGGGATGCGATGTCCGTGCCGTCCGCGAGTCGTACGACCCGCGTATGGCCGACGACGTCCACAGCCACGGCCTCCTGAGCGGTAAGCAGCTCCGCTTCGAAACGGCGCGCCTGCGCCGTCGCCCGCCGGGCGAGGTCGGCGCCCGAGAGCCCGGCCGGAAAGCCGAGATAGTTCTCGATCCGCGAGCTCATCCCGGCCTGGCCGCCGAACGTTCGCCGCTCGATGACGACTGTCCGCAGACCCTCGGAGGCTCCGTAGACGGCGGCGGCGAGCCCTGCAGGACCCGCTCCCACGACAACCATGTCGTAGAGCGCGAACTGTTCGGCAGTCTGCAGGCCGACCCGCTCGGCGACCTCCGCTGGATCCGGCGCGACGAGCGGCTCGGCGCCGGGGACCAGCACGACGGGCAGCCGATCGGCGCTGAGTGCCGCCTCCTCCAGCAGCTGTCGGGCAGGAGCTTCGTCGACCTCGAGCCACTTGAACGGGACCTGGTTGTTGTCCAGCAGGTCGCGCACGAGCTGGGACTCCCCCGAGAAACGATGGCCGATGACACTCACCACGTCACCGTCGCCGTCGGCCACTGCCGCATGGGCCGTTCCCGCCCGCCAGTCCTCGAGCAGGTCGTCGAGCACCGGATAGAGCCGCTCCTCCGGTGGATGCCAGGGCTTCATGAGGTAGTGGTCGAGGCGGATCTCGTTGATCGCGCGCATCGCGACCTCAGTGTCCGCGTACGCCGTCAACAGGACCCGCTTCGCGTCCGGTGCGAGGCCGGCCGACTGCGCGAGCAGCTCGACGCCCGTCATTCCGGGCATACGTTGATCGGTGACGATGAGCGCGACGGGGTCGCCTCGTAGCGACAGGCGTCTGAGGACCTCGAGCCCTTCGTCGCCGCCCCCGGCCGCGACCACCGTGAAGTCATGCGCATAGCGGCTGTTGAGATCGCGCTCGACGGCGCGGACGACTTCCGGATCGTCGTCGACAGCGAGCACCACAGGCTTTCGCTCGGCCATGGATCGGGGATCTTAGTGGCGGATTCTCTGTTAGGTTCGCGCCGTTCCCGGTTGTCCCGCGGAAAGGAGCCGGTGTGGCAGTTGACGTCAAGTCCGACAAACTGACCGAGCTCGTCGATCCGAACGCCGAGGTCGAGCAGCTGGCGACCGGTTTCATGTTCACGGAAGGCCCGATCTGGCATCCGACGGAGCACTACCTCCTCTTCTCGGATATGCCGGGCGACGTCCGCCGCAAGTGGAGCGCCGACGGCGGCGTCGTCGAGGTGAAGAACTTCGCGAACAGGTGCAACGGTATGACGTACGACGCCGACCTCAACCTGCTCGTCTGCGAACACGTCACGAGCTGCCTCGTGCGCGAGAGCCCAGACGGCGAGCGCGAGATCATCGCGCAGACGTTCGAGGGGGAGGAGCTCAACTCGCCGAACGACGTCGTCGTCCATTCGAGCGGCGCGGTCTATTTCTCCGATCCGTGGTACGGCCGAATGCCGGTCTTCGGCCAGCCGCGCGAGCGCCGGCTCGGCTTCCAGGGCGTGTATCGCATCCCGCCCGGAGGCGGCGACCTCGAACTGATGGTCGACAAGGACGAGTTCGACATGCCGAACGGGGTGTGCTTCTCGCCGGACGAATCGCTCCTGTACATCAACGACACGCCGCGCGCGCACATCAAGGTCTGGGACGCGGATGCGGACGGGACCATCTCGAACGGACGCATGTTCTTCGAGGGCATCGGCTCCGGCGTCATCGAGGAAGGCATCCCGGACGGCATGAAGTGCGACGAGCACGGGAACATCTGGGTGACCGGACCGGGCGGAATCTGGGTGATCTCGACTGCGGGCGAGCATCTCGGGACGATTCTCGTCCCCGAGAACACCGGGAATCTGGCGTGGGGTGGCGAGGACTGGCACACGCTCTTCATCCCGAGCTCGACCTCGCTCTATTCGATTCGGACGATCGTCGGGCCGCGACGCGAGCCCTACATGCGGTAAGGAGGAGAAATGGCTGACGAAGCTTTGAGCCTGGATCCCGGGCGCTGCGTCCTGATCATCCAGGACCTGCAGAACGACGTCATCATCGAGGGCGGCGCCTTCGCGGACTCGGGCTCGCCGGAGCACGCGAAGGAGCAGAACGTCGTCGAGAACGTGAAGGCACTTGCGGGGAAGGCGCGGGAGAAGGGCGTCCCGGTCATCCACGTGCACTACATCGTCGAGGAGGGCTGTCCCGGACTGAAGCTCAACGCGCCGCTGTTCGAGGGCGTGAAGGAGACGGGCGCGCTCGTGCGCGGCTCGTGGGGCGCGGCGGCAGCCGAGGGGCTCGAGCCGCAGGACGGCGATCATGTGGTGGAGAAGATGCGGATGAGCGCCTGGCAGGACACGAAGCTCGAGAGCCTGCTCGAGGAGCTCGGACGCGACACGGTCATCGTCACCGGCGCCTGGACGAACATGTCCATCGAGCACACGTCGCGGACGGGCGCCGACAAGGGTTACTACATGGTCGTGCCCGAGGACGGTTGCTCGACCATGAACGCCGACTGGCACAACGCCTCGATCAACTTCGCCCTCCAGAACGTCGCCACGGTCACCGACTGCGGCGAGGTGACGGCAGCGCTCGACTCGTGAACACGCGGGCGGCCGTCTTCTGGGAGCAGGGGCGGCCGCTCGAGGTCCGCGAGATCGAGCTGGACGAGCCGCGGCCCGGCGAGGTGCTCGTCCGCATGGCCGCGATCGGCATTTGCGGCACCGACCTCCACGTCGTCAAGGGCGAGTGGCAGCGACCGACGCCGATGGTGCTCGGCCACGAAGGGGCCGGCGTAGTGGAGGCAGTCGGCGAGGGTGTCGAGCGGCTCGCGCCCGGCGACGAGGTCGTGCTCTCGTGGGCTCCTTCCTGTCGCGAGTGCCCTGACTGCCGGCGCGGCCGGCCGGCGGCGTGCATGTCCTTGCAGTATGCGATCGCCGGTGGGACGCTGCTGGACGGCGAGACCGGCATGCGGCTCGACGGCGAGACGCTCTATCGCGGGACGGCGACGGGCGCGCTGTCGGAGCGCCTCGTCGTCTCGGAGCAGGTGGCGCTGCCGCTGGGCGGCGACGTGCCGCTGGATGAGGCCGCGCTGCTCGGCTGTGCGGCACTGACGGGGGTCGGCGCCGTGCTGTTCGCCGCGGGCGTGGAGGAAGGCTCGACGGTGCTCGTCGTCGGCGCCGGCGGCGTCGGGCAGTTCGTCGTCCAGGGAGCCCGGATTGCGGGTGCCACCGAGATCGTCTGCGTCGATCCGCTCGAAGAGCGGCTGGAGCTCGCGGAGCGGCTTGGAGCCACGCGGGTCGTCCAGCCGGACGGGCTCGCGTCGCTCATGAAGGAAAGCCTTCCTGACGGCGTCGACTACGCCTTCGACGCGGTCGGCGACCCCGCGACGACGAAGACGGCATTTCGCTGGACCCGAAACGGCGGGCTCACCGTCATCGTCGGCCTGCCCGCACTTGGCGCGACGCTCGAGCTCGACCCAACGGAGTTCATCCGCCGCGAGAAGGCGTTGACCGGGACGATCTATGGGTCGGAGGACCCGGCCGTCGCACTACCCATCCTGCTCGGCCACGTCCGTTCGGGTGCCCTCGAGCTGGGAACGCAGCTCGGCCCGAGGTTCTCGCTCGACGATGCGAACGACGCCGTCGAGGCTGCGCTGGCCGGCGTCCCCGGTCGCGTGCTCGTCGTGCCGTGAGCGAGCTTGGCGCACGCGTGGGCCGCGTCGGCCTCTGGTCCAACGCGCCCGTGTTCGCTCCTGTCGAGAATGTCCGTGCCGGCATCGCCGCCGTCGAAGAGCTCGGCTTTCGCGCCCTCTGGTTCCCGGAGAGCGTGGGCGGTCGGGAGTCGCTGACGACGGCGGCCTTCATCCTCTCCGAGAGCAGCAATCTCGTCGCGTGCACCGGCATCCTCAGCGTCTACGCCCGCGATCCGATGGCGACACGGAACGGCGCCCGAACCCTCGCCGACGCGCATCCCGGCCGCTTCGTCCTTGGCCTCGGGGTGAGCCACGCTCCTTCAGTGGGCGCCCGTGGCCACGACTATGGGCGTCCTGTGCCGACGATGCGCGCCTACCTCGACGCGATGGAGGCGGCTGCGTACCGACCGCCCGAGCCCGAGCCCGTTCCGACGTTGCTCGCGGCGCTCGGACCGTTGATGCTGAAGCTCGCCTCGGAGCGCACCGACGGAGCGCACCCGTACTTCGTACCCGTCGAGCACACCGCATTCGCGCGCGAGCGCCTCGGCGACGGGCCGTTGCTCGCGCCCGAGCTCGCGGTCGTTGTCGCGCCCGATCGGGCGACGGCTCGCGAAGCCGCGCAGGGCTACCTCGACACGTACCTCGCGCTCGAGAACTACACGAACAACCTCCGCCGCTTCGGCTTCGGCGACGACGACCTCGCCGGCGGCGGCTCCGATCGCGTCCTCGATGCCCTCGTCGCCTGGGGTGACGTCGACGCGATCCGCACCCGTGTCTCGGAGCACCTTGCCGCAGGCGCCGACCACGTCTGCATCCAGCCGCTGCCAGCCGGGGAGTTCCAACTCGAGCAGCTGCGCGAGCTCGCACCGGCTCTCCTCGAGCTGTGATCGAGCACGTCGAGCGCATCCGCGTGGCGTGGGCGGACACGGACGCTGGTGGACGGATCCACTTCTCGAACGCGTTCCGCTGGGCGGAGGAGGCGGAGACCGCGCTTCCGCCGCAGGCTCGGCCTCCTCGAAGGCTGGGGCGACTATCCGCGCAGGCGCGCGGAGGCGGAGTTCCACCAGGTGCTTCGTTTCGAGGACGAGATCGACGTGCACATCACGCCTGAGCGCGTCGGCACGACGTCGATCACGTGGCGCTTCGAGATCACCCGTGACGGCGAGCTGTGCGTCGACGGGCGGCTCGTCGTCGTCCACGTCGACGAGAACGGCCGGCCCACCGCGCTGACCGAGCGCGAGCGCGAGGCCTTGAGCGCATAGGACCTAGCCTTCGCTTTCCCAGCGCTCGAGGTAGTCCTCGCGTACTGGCTGGAAGACGTCGAGGACGAGCGAGCCGTCCGGGCCGCAGTACGCCGAGTGCTCGACGCCGCCCGGGATCACGTAGCCCTCCATCGGCCCCAGCTCGTGTGGCTGGCCGTCGATCACGAGCGCCTGCATGCCGCGCAGGACGAGCCCGAGCTGCTCGTGCGGATGGCTGTGCAGCGGCACGGTGGCGCCGGGCTCGAACTCGATGAGATTGAGCATCGCGCCTTCTCCGAACAGGGGCCGTCCCGTCACGCCCGCGGCCAGCTCGAAAGCGCGGATCCCGTCGAGCTGGACGAAGCGCGGCTCGGCCATGGCGTGATTATCGTCGAGCGACGATGGACGCACGGAGGGCATAGGCTTCTGCCGTGATCCTCGAGCAGCGGGACTACCACGTGACGACCGGCAAGCTTCCCGAGCTCGTGCGCCTCTACGACACGGAGGGGATCGCCATCCAGGAGGAGTACCTCGGGGGCTTCGTCGGGGCGTTCACGACCGACATCGGCGCGCTCTCGACGTACACGACGCTCTGGCGCTACGACTCGTACGCCGAGCGAGAGCGGCGCCGCGCGGAGCTGCAGGCTGACACGCGCTGGGTCGAGTTCCTCGCGAAGATCCAGCCGCTCATCCACACGCAGCACAACCGCATCCTCGTCCCGACCTCGTTCTCGCCGCTCAAGTGAGCTCGCTCGATGGCAAGGTCGCCATCGTCACGGGTGGCGCTCGGGGAATCGGGGCGGCGATTGCTGACGGTCTCACTGCGGTCGGGGCGACGGTCGTCATCGTCGATCTCGAGCCGCCAGAGGGCGGCATCCGCTGCGATGTTTCGTCCGAAGGAGACGTCGCCGCGCATGGTCGAGGAGGTCCGCAACCGGCACGGCCGGATCGACGTGCTCGTCAACAACGCGGGCCTGTACGCGTCCCTCGCCATGCGGCCGTTCGAGGAGATCCCGCTCGACGAATGGCGTCAGGTGATGGACGTCAACGTCGCGTCGATGTTCCTCACGAGCCGTGCCGTCGTGCCGGTGATGCGCGGGCAGGGCGGCGGGAAGATCGTGAACATCTCGTCGGGTACGCCCTTCCGCGGCGTGCCGTTCCTCCTTCACTACGTCACGAGCAAGGGCGCGATCGTCGCCTTCACCCGCGCGCTCGCAAAGGAGCTCGGGAAGGACGCGATTCACGTCAACTGCGTCGCGCCCGGGTTCACGATGTCGGACGGCGTCAAGGCGCACCCGGAAGTCGTGGAGAAGCTGCGAGACGTGTCGATCGCTGCCCGGACGATCCAGCGCGACCAGGTGCCGGAGGACGTCGTCGGCGCCGTCGTCTTCCTCTGCACGCCTGCCGCGGACTTCATCACCGGCCAGACCATGGTCATCGACGGCGGGCAGTACTTCCATTGAGCCTCGCGCTGACCGAGCATCCCGACGGGGTCGAGACTGAGCCGGGCAACCGGATCGTCTACGACCTCGAGCGCGAACGAGGCGTACTACGGTGCCGCCCGCGTCGACGGTCCTGCGGTCGTCTGGGAGCTCGAGGGCGATCCCGGACCGGGCGACTGGATCCTCCGCTGCGACCGCGTCGACTTCCCACCGGGAGGCATCGCGTACAGACATGTCCATCCAGGCCCCGGGATCCGCCGGCTACTGCACGGCGAGCTGACGATCGACTCCCCGGACGGCGTGCGGACGTACCGCACGGGGGAGTCGTGGCACGAGGGCGCCGACCACCCCGTGCTGGCGACGGCGTCGGCCACCGAGGACACGGCCTTCGTGCGCGTCATGCTCCTCCCGGCTGAATGGGCGGGCAAACGGACGATCCGCTATCTCGACCCGGCGGACGCGGAGCAAGCCGAAGCTCCAGCGAGCGACGATCCTGCTCGAGCATCCCGTCGAGCGATGACCAGGTCGGGCGGCAAGACGCTCGTCGACCAGCTCGAGCTGCACGGCGCCGAGCTTGCGTTCTGCGTCCCCGGCGAGAGCTACTGCCGGTGCTCGACGCCTTTCGCGACTCTCCTCCGCCTTATCTCGTGCCGTCATGAGGCGGCGGCGGCGAACATGGCCGAGGCGTACGGAAAGCTCACGGGCCGTCCGGGAGTCTGCTTCGTGACGCGCGGCCCCGGCGCGACGCACGCGTCGGTGGGGGTGCACACGGCCGACCAGGACTCGACGCCGATGGTCCTCTTCGTCGGCCAGGTTCCCCGGGCTCACACCGGGCGCGCCGCGTTCCAGGAGCTCGACTACTCCGCGGTCTTCGGATCGATGACGAAGTGGGCTGCTCAGGTCGACGACGCGTCGCGCATCCCCGAGCACGTCGCGCGGGCGTTCGGCATCGCCGCCGCCGGCCGACCGGGGCCTGTCGTGCTCGCCCTGCCCGAGGACGTGCTCGACGAGGAGACAGATGCGGACGACGCCGCCCCCACGGAGGTTCCGCGTCCGGGGCCCGGAGACGAGGAGCTGAGGCGTCTGGGGGAGCTGCTCGCCGCCGCCGAACGGCCGCTCGTCGTCGTCGGCGAAGGAGCCTGGTCGGAGCGTGCCGGTGCCGACGTCGTCTTCTTCTGCGAGGCGAACGCCATTCCGGTCGTCACATCGTTCCGTTGCCAGGACTACGTCGACAACGGCTCGAGTGCTTATGCCGGCCACCTCACGATTGGGATGGATCCGGCACTCGCCCGCCGCGTCGAAGATGCCGATCTCGTCATCGCCGTTGGCGGGCGGCTGGGGGACGTCACGACACGCGGCTACACGCTGCTCGACGTGCCGCGTCCGCGCCAGACGCTCGTGCACGTCCATCCCGACCCAGGAGAGCTGGGACGCGTGTACGAGACGGACTTGCCCGTTGTCTCCGATCTGACGGAGTTCGCGGGCGCGCTCGGCGGCTGCTGCCGCACGAGGCTCCGCGCTGGAGCGAGTGGGCCGACGCGGCACGCGCCGATTACCTCGCCAATCTCGAGCCTCGCCCGCTGCCCGGCGACCTCGACCTGGCCGACGTCATGGCGTTTCTTCGCGGGCGTCTCCCGGACGACGCCGTCTTCACGTGCGGCGCCGGCAACTTCACGGTGTGGGCCCATCGCTTCTACGAGTTCTCGCGGTACCCGACGCAGCTCGCCCCGAGGTCGGGTGCCATGGGCTACGGCCTCCCCGCGGCGCTGGCGGCCAAGGCGCTGCTGCCGGACCGGATGGTCGTCTGCCTGGCAGGTGACGGCGACTTCATGATGGCCTCTTCCGAGCTGGCGACGGCCGTCAAGCACGACCTGCGGGTGATCGTGCTCGTCGTCGACAACGGGATGTACGGAACGATCCGCATGCACCAGGAGCGCCTCTTCCCCGGCCGCGTCTCCGGCACCGATCTCGCCAATCCCGACTTCGCCGACTTCGCGCGCTCGTTCGGCTGCTTCGGCGAGAGCGTGGAGCGCACGGAGGACTTCGAGGCGGCGTTCGAGCGCGCGGCCGCGTCGGGACTGCCGGCAGTGGTGACGCTGCGCGTCGACCCGGAGGCGATCAGCCCACGATCGACAATCTCGGAACTACGCGAAGGAGGACGGTGATGCGCGAGGAGTACCGCGTCGAGGGAATGCCCGAACCGCTCAGCCACTACACGGACGCCGTGCGGGCCGGTGAGCTCCTGTTCATATCGGGAGTCGTGCCGGTCGACGGAGAAGGCCGGCTCGTGGGCGGCGAGGACGTCGTCGCGCAGGCGACGGCAGTCTTCGAGAGCCTCGGCCGGGTGCTGTCCGCGGCCGGTGCCGCGCCGGGCGACGTCGCCAAGGTGACGGTCTTCCTCACCGACGTGGACGACAGGGCCCGGATCAACCCTGTGCGGCAGGCGTTCTTCGGGGACGCGCGTCCCGCCTCGACGCTCGTCGAGATCAGCCGGCTGGCCGTGCCCGGAGCGATGATCGAGGTGGAAGCCGTCGCCGTGGTGCGCCGATGAGCGACGACCGCTGGAACGCCTTCATCACGCGGGTCGAGCCCGCGCCGGCGCAGGCCGGCCCGCTCTCCGGCCGCACGCTCGCCGTCAAGGATCTCTTCGACACGGCGGGTATCCGCACGACGTACGGCTCGAAGGTCTACGCGGACCACGTGCCCGAGCGGACCGCGGTCGCCGTCGAGCGGCTGGTCGATGCAGGCGCCGTGGTCGTCGGCAAGACGCACCTCCCCGAGTTCGCGTGGAGCGTCATCGGCCAGAACGAGTGGTACGGCACGTGCCACAACCCGGCGCAGTCCGGGCAAGACGACCGGCGGCTCGTCGAGCGGCAACGGGGCGGCGCTCGCCGCAGGTCTCTGCGACCTCGCCCTCGGCTCGGATACCGGGCGGCTCGATCCGCATCCCGTCGGCGTGCTGCGAAACGGTAGGGCTGAAGTCGCAGTGGGGGCTGATCCCGATGGACGGTGCCTTCCCGCTCTGCCCGACGCTCGACACCGTCGGGCCGATGGCGCGAACGGTGGCCGACACCGCGCTCATGTGGTCGGTGCTCGCGCAGCGGCCGATGCCCGAGCCGCGGCTCGACGGCCTCACGGTAGGCCTGCTGCGCAAGGCGCCCTGCGTCGGCGGTAGCTACGTCCCCGAGCCGTCCGACCTCGCCGAGCAGTGGGTCGTGCGATCTCGAGCGGCTCGGCGCACGTGTCGTCGAGGCCGAGATCCCGGCGCCGGAGGCGAACACATGGCCGATGTTCGAGCACGAGGCGGCCGAGTCGCACCGCGAGACGTTCCCCGCTCGGGCCGAGGACTATGGGTACACGATCCGGCCGAAGCTCGAGCGCGCGCAGGACGTGAAGCGCGACGAGGTCGAAGCCGCGTACGCGGCGCCGTCCGGGCATGGCGGCGGTACGAGCCGACCGTCGACCTCTACGTCGCGCCATGCGTGACCGGTGAGCTGCCCGCCCGAGGACGTGGACGAGCGCGACGTGCGCTTTCCGCTGTCTGCGTTCGTCCGCTGGGTCAATCTTCGTCGGCTGGGCGGCGCTCGCGATCGGCAATCTCCAGCTGATCGCGCCGCACGACGAGACCGTCTTGGCCGCCGGTCTCGCCTGGGAGGCTCGCTAGCGCCCTTCGAAGTTCGGCGCCCGCTTCTCGACGAAGGCCTCGACGCCCTCGCGGAAGTCGTGCGTCGTGCGCAGCTCACCGTACGCGCGGCCCTCCAGCGCGAGCCCGTCTCGAAGGGGCAGCTCGTACGCCTCGTTCAACACCCGCTTGGCGACTGCCAGGGCGAGCGGCGACAGCTCCTGGAGCTCGGCAGCGATGGTGTCGATCGTCCGGTCGAGCTCCGCCTCCGGCACGACCTCGGAGACGAGACCCCAGGCGAGCGCGTCGGCGGCGGAGATCCGCTTCCGGCGCATGACGACATCCTTCGCGCGGCCGAGGCCGGCGAGCCGCGCGAGACGCTGCGTGCCTCCCGAGCCGGGGATCATCCCGAGGCCGATCTCCGGCAGGCCGAGCTGAGCAGTCTCCGTGGCGACACGGAAGTCACAGGCCAGGGCGAGCTCGAGCCCGACACCGAGGCAGTAGCCCTCGATCCGCGCGATGACCGGCTTCGGGCAGCGCTCGGGCGCAGCGACGTCGTGATGGAGCACCGAGAGATCCTCGGGCGAGACCTCGAGGAAGCCTGCGATGTCGCCCCCGGCCGTGAAGTTGCCGCCCGCGCCTGTGAGGACGACTATGCGGACGGCCTCGTCCGCGCCGAGGTCGTCGAACACCGTTGCGAGCTGCCCGCGAGCCGCGTACGCGACGCGGTTCATCTTTCCGGGGACGTCGAGCGTGATCGTCGCAACCGTGCCCGCTCGCTCGACACGGAAACCGTCGTACGAGGTCACGCGACCTCCCTCGGCTCTCGCAGCACGCGGCGCAGGATCTTGCCCGACGCGCTCTTCGGCAGCTCGTCGACGAAGCGGTACTCGCGTGGCCGCTTGAAGCGGGCGAGCGTCTCGGACGCGAGGCACCACGCGTCGAGCTCCTCGGCAGACACCTGTGCACCCGCGACGACGACGGCAACGACCCGCTGGCCAAGCCGCTCGTCGGCGGCGCCCACGACGGCAACCTCGTCGACCGCCGGGTGGCCGGAGAGCACGTCCTCCACCTCGAGCGGGTGCACGTTCTCGCCGCCCGAGATGATCATGTCGTCGACCCGGCCGAGGATCCAGAGGTCCCCGTCCTCGTCGACATGACCGACGTCGCCGGTGCGGTACCAGCCGTCGACGATCGCCTTCTCGTCGGCGTCCGGTCGGCGCCAGTAGCCGGTGAACGCCTCGTCCGAGCTCATGTGGCAGAGGATCTCACCCTGCACGTCGAGCTCCAGGCGGGCGTTCATTGACGCCCGGCCGGCACAGCCCGGCTTGGCGATCTGGTCTCGATGGACCGAGAACGTGTAGATCTCCGTCGAGCCGTAGTGGTTGACGAAGAGCCGCGGCCGGAAGACGTCGGTACAGCGCTCGACGAGCGCGCTCGTCATCGCCGCGCCTGCGTACGCGAGCGTCTCCACCGACGAGACGTCTGCCTCGTCGATGCGCGGGTGGTGGACGAGATCGAAGTAGAGCGTCGGTGCGAGGTAGAGGCTCGTGATGCGCTCGCGCTCGATCAGGTCGAGGGCGGCCCCTGCGTCCCATCGCGCCTGGCAGACGAAGCAGCCGCCGACGACGTGCATGGCGAGCAGGGAGTGGATGCCCATCGTGTGGTAGAGCGGCATGACCCCGAGCGTTCGATCGCCGAAGCGGTAGCCGTGCTGGAGCACCTGCGACAGGGCGCCTGCCCGGTCGGCGCGATGTGAGCGGGGAACGCCCTTCGGCTTGCCGGTCGTCCCCGAGGTGTAGAGCAGAAGGCTGGCTTCGCGGTCGTCGCGGTCGAGGGCGCCGGGATGCTCGTCGCCCTCGGGAATCGCGTCGCCCTCGCGGATGACGGTTCGCGCGCCGCAGTCGTCGATGCAGTACTCGAGGTCTGCGTCCGACGAGCGCCAGGACAACGGCACGAACACGCCGCCGGACCACTGCGTGGCCCAGTAGAGGAGGGCGGTCTCGATGCGGTTGTCGAGCACGACAGCGAGCCGCTCGCCCGGCTCGAGCTCGAGGCCACCGGCGATGCGTGCGCGCTCTGGCCTTCAGCTCCGCATACGTGATGCCGGGCAGCGCTTCGGCGTCAGGGTGCCGTTCCGACGCGTCGAGGAGGCTCTGCGCGAGGTTCACGCGAGGGATGCCTTCTCGATCGCGTCGACGATCGGCGTGTAGCCCGTGCACCGGCAGAGATGCCCGGAGAGCAAGTCTTCGATCTCGGCACGGTCCGGGCTGCCGTCGCGTGAGAGCAGGTCGGTGGCAGCCATGAGGATCCCGGGTGTGCAGAAGCCGCACTGGAGGGCATGGCAGTCCTTGAACGACTGCTGGAGCGGATTGAGCTTGCCGCCGTCGGCGAGCCCTTCCACCGTGCGAAGCTCATGTCCGTCCGCCTGCGCTGCGAGCGTGATGCACGAGCGGACAGCGACGCCGTCCAACAAGACGGTGCACGCCCCACAGACGCCGTGCTCGCAGCCGACATGCGTCCCCGTGAGCCCGAGCGTGTGGCGCAGGAAGTCGGACAGCAGCAGGCGGTCCGGCACGTCCTCGCGGTAGGACACCCCGTTCACCGACATCGACAGGGAGATCACGCCGCCCGCTCTCTGGCCGTGGCGACCGCTCGCTCGACGAGCACGCCGACGAGCTGTTTCAGGTAGGCAGGCGACGCGTGGAGGTTTCCCCATGGCTCGACCTGTGCGGCCGCCGACTCGCCCGGCCGCTCCGGATCGACCTCGACGAGGGTCGGGCGGTCGAGCACCGAGCCGAGCGCAACGCGCAATTGCCCGTCTTCCATTGCCGCTGCGGCCATGCAGAGCGCGTAGTCGCCGCGGCGCTGTGCGAACTCCGCGAACGCGTAGCCCCAACCATCCCGGGCCGTCGGCCAGATCGTCTCGACGACGAGCTCGTCCGGCCGAAGGGCGGTCGTGAACGGCGCGACGAAGAAGTCGGAGGCGGCGATCTCGCGCTCGCCGCGCACGGATGCAACCCGAACCGAGCCGCCGAGCAGTGTGAGACAGAGTGGAAGCTCGGCTGCGGGATCCGCATGCGCGATCGACCCGCACACGGTGCCGCGGTTGCGCGTGACGAAGTGGCCGACGTGGGGAATCGCCTCGGCGAGCAGCGGGTGCTGGCCCAGTCTCGAATCAGCCTGGCGCACCATCGCTCCCACACGGACAAAGCCTTCCTCGCCCGCGATGTTGTCAAGATCGAGAACACACTCTATGTCTACCAGCACGGCCGGACGGAGCAGCCGCATGTTGAGCGCCGGGACGAGGCTCTGTCCGCCCGCGAGCACCTTCGCCTCGTCGCCGTGCTTGCCGAGCAGCGCAACGGCGTCGTCGATCGTCTCCGCCCGTTCGTAGCGAAGCGGCGCCGGCTTCACGGCGCGAGGAGCTCCCACGTGCGGCCGGGCGTCAGCGGCAGCTCGACATCGTCGCGGCCGAGCGCGTCCACGACCGCGTTGGCGATGGCTGCGGGGACGCTCATAGTGTCGCCCTCGCCGAGCCCCTTCGCGCCGAGTGGCGTGAAGGGTGACGGCGTCTCCCGGTGCGCGATCCTCGGTGCTGGGAGGTCGGGCGCCGTCGGGCACAGGTAGTCCATGAACGTCCCGGTGAGCAGCCCGCCGTCCTCGTCGTAGACGACTCGCTCGAAGAGCGCGGCGCCCGCGCCGTGCGCGAAGCCCCCTCGGATCTGTCCTTCGGCGAGCTGTGGGTTGAGCAGCCGGCCGGCGTCGTGGACGGTCACGTAGTCGAGCACGCGAACCTCGCCGGTCTGCCGGTCGACCTCGACGACGGCGACGTCGGCGATGAACCCGTGTGCGCCCGACGACGCGACGCTGTCCGCCTCGTCCGGCGGCTCGAGGTTCGGGATGGCGCAGAACGCCGTTTCGTGGAGACCCGGCTCCATGTCAGACGGTAGGCCCGCCGGGTGCCAGTGCGCGACTCCCGCCACGCGCCGCAGCGAGAGAGACTCGTCGCCCAGGTGCTCGCGAATCGCCGCAGCTTTGGCCGCCACCTTCTGTGCGGCGAGGTGGACGGCTCCCGCGGCCACGCCGGAGAAGCGGGAGGAATAGTTCCCGGAGGACACCGACCAAGCGCTCGTGGACGTGTCCATATCGGTCACAACCTGGATGTCGTCGGGTGCGACTCCGAGCGCGTCGGCGACGATCTGCGCGCATACCGTCTCGTGGCCCTGACCCTGGGGGGTCGTTGCCACCCGCACCGTCACTCCTCCCAGCGGCGAGACGGCTACCGTCGCCCCCTCGACGTTGCCCGACTTCGGCAAGGTCTCGGCGCGCGCCGCGGCCGTCTGGGCCAGCGTGATGTAGCCCATGTTCGAGATCGACGGCTCGACGACGCAGGCGAGGCCGATGCCGACCAGCCGCCCGTCTGCCCGCGCAGAGCGCTGTTCCGCACGCCGCTCGCCGTAGCGGGCCAGCTCGAGTGCCTGGTCGAGGCAGGCCTCGTAGTCACCCGAGTCGTAGAGCGCGCCCGTGGGCGTGCGGTACGGGAACGCGTCCGGCTCGACGAGGTTGCGCCTTCGCAGCTCGGCCGGGTCGAGCTCGAGGCGGCGGGCGGCGGCGTCCATCGTCCGTTCCAGGGCGAGGTAGAGCTGCGGGCCGCCGAAGCCGCGGTTGAGGCCGGTGGGGCAGCGGTTCGTGAGGACGACGCGGTTTCGGGCGGCGATGTTCCGAACCCGGTAGGCGCCGCCCAGCGACCCGTGCATGCGGTACAGCGTCGCCGGCTCGGGCGCTCGGACGTAGGCGCCGACGTCCTCGAGCGCGTCGTAGCGGAGTGCGAGCAGCTCGCCGTCCGAGGAGAACGCGGCTTGCACTGTCGTACGGCGAGCCGTGGAGGCCGAGCTGGCGGTGAGGTGCTCGAGCCGGTCCTCGGTCCAGCGGACCGGGATACCGAGCTTCTTCGAAGCCAGCCCCAGCAGGGCGACGTAGACGTAGACGGTGGCCTTGACGCCGAAGCTGCCGCCCGAGTGCGGTGGAGTGATGAGCCGCAACCTCGAGCCCGGAAGGCCGAGGGCCGAGGCGGCGACGGAGTGGAGCGTGAAGGGGCCCTGGAAGTTCGACCACGCGGTGAGCGTCCCGTCGGCCTCGTTCCAGTCGGCGACGACGCCGTACGTCTCCAGCGGGCTGGCCGTCCAGCGCGGGAACTCGTACGTGCCCTCGACGACGACGTCGGCCTGCGCGAACGCGTCCTCGACGTCGCCGTACGAGAACGTGCGGTCGGACACGACCTCCCCGTGCGCCGGATCCATCACGGGTTCGAGCGGCTCGTACTCGACCTCGATGAGCTCCGCCGCGTCCTCCGCCGTGTACCGGTCGCGCGCCACGACGACCGCCAGCGGCTCTCCGACGTACCGCGCCACGTCGTGCGCCGCGGCGTAGTAGGGGCGGGCGCCTTCGACGCCGACCGGGAAGGGACGCGACAGCGCGACAACGTCCTCGCCCGTCAGGACGCCGAGCACTCCGGTGACTTCGAGGGCCGGCCTAGGGTCCAGCCGATCGATCCGGGCATGCGCGAGCGGTGATCGGAGGATCGCCGCATGGCCGGCGTGCGGCACGGGGCTCGATGTCGTCCATGAAGCGGCCGAGCCCTCGCAGGAGCGTCTCGTCCTCGACGCGCGGCAGCGCCTGACCCACCCACGACTCGGTGCCGACCGCGAGCGCCACGGCGCAACCCTAACCCGCAGGCCAGGGGCCCAGAGCCGCCGCGCGGGCCCCGGCCTCGCATCCGGCCGCTAGCGCCTCATCCAGCCCAGCGCCGCGGCTCAGGGCGACGATCGTGGCGGCGGCGAAGGCATCGCCGGCGCCGAGCGCCGGCTCGGGCATACGTGTCGTCGTCGCGACTCGCAATCCCCCGCCGAGGACCGCGACCGCACCCTGCGATCCTCGTGTTACACAGGCGAGGCGGAATCGCTCGCCCAGCGCTCGAGCTGCGTCTTCCGGCTTCTTGCCCGTAAGGCGCAGTGCTTCCTCGTCGTTCACGAACACCGCATTCGCGCCCGGCGGCAGCGGCTCGAGCGGACCGGGGGAGAGTGCTATCCAGCCGGCGTCGGCGCGCTCGAGCGCGGAGGCGACGGTGTCGGGCGGCAGGTAGCCCGAGACGAGAACGCCGTCGGCCTCGATCCGCTCCGGCAACTCGGCGGGCGTGAGCTGCGCGTTCGCGCCGGGGTCGGCCCGGATCTCGCCGTCCACGAGGAGAAACGTGCCGGTAGGCGCCTTCTCGTCGAGCTCAGCAGGCAGTTAGCCCCTGAGCCTCGAGAGCGGACCGGAGCGCGTGACCCGCGAAGTCGTCGCCGATGTTGCCGACGACGGTGGCGTCGGCACCGGCCTGGGCGGCCCAGGCCGCCGCGATCGCGGCAGAGCCGCCGGGGCGAACCGCGGCTCGCGCGTCGTGGCCACGCCCGGAGACGACGACGTCGACCATGAGGTCACCGACGGCGACGAACTGAGGACGGCTCACGGCGCGCTACGCGACGCGGCGGAAGGCCGCCTCGACCTGCTCCGCGCTCGGGCCGCCGCCGTCGAGCGCGCGGAAGGCCTCGATCACCGCACGCGGGTCACGGCGGTGGCGCTTCGCGGCCATCGTCAGCGGCTCGTGGAACGCTCCGCCGCAGTGCGGGCACGCCATCGAGAGCCGTGCGAAGAGCGCCGCCGCCTCGCCGTCGGGGAACATCCGCAGCAGCTCGACGACCGTCGTCGAGCCCCTGATCTCGCGCACGGCAGGCGCCTCGGGCGCCGTGGCCCGAGCATCGAGCCCGGGAACGAGCCTCTGGGTCAGTGCGCGTGAACCTCTTCCGGGTAGCGAATCGGCTCGGCGTCCATTCGCACCATGTTCGCCGGCAGCTGATAGCGCGCGAACGGCAGCACGATGACCTTGGCGTCCGAGCCGTGCCGTTCCATCGCCGCCCCGAACGCCTCGTCGAGCGAGGTCGTTGCGTCGATCCCGATGTCGGCGGCCATCTCGAGGTTCTCCTCGAGCGTGACCATCGTCAGGTGCTTGCGCGTCATGACCTCGTAGATGGGTACCCAGATGCAGCCCGCCCACATCTGGATCGCCCGCGCGTGAATGTCCTTCAGCACGCGCTGGTAGTTCTCGTGCGTGGGCGGCATGTACGGCTTCATGAGATCCATCAGCGCCAGCCCCGGGAAGTCGCCGATCGCCGTCGAGACACCGGGGGACGGCGAGCAGTAGATGATCGTGCCGCCGTCCTTGACGACGAAGTCGGCGGACATGCAGCCCCAGCCGGTGTGGAAGAAGAGGTGGTCGGTCGGCGCGAAGACCCCGCAGATCGCGATGTCGGCCTGGTCGCCCGGATGCTCGTACGCGTAGATGTCGTTGAAGCGCTCGATGGCTATCCGGTGAGCCTCCGGATGCGACCCGAAGAGGCAGTCGATCGACGCGGCCGCGCGTGTCGAGGATGACGTTCATCGTGCAGCTGAGCCCGCACATCGTCGCCACCTCGTCGATGTCCGAGCGCATCGGGCCGGCGTACGCGCCGTAGTGCGTCTGCGGCGAGGGGACGAAGGCGCAGTGGTTCGACTCGATCGTCTCGTCCGAGCAGACGCCCGGCAGGATGAGCTTGCCGCCGCCGCCGGCGCCCCAGTGGTTCGACTGGGCCTGACCGATCGTGATCTTCACGTCGCACGCGGCCACCTCGTTGTGCAGCCACACCGGCGTTCCGCGCGAGGAGACACCGACGTACGAGTAGCCCTCGGTGTTGCGCGGGTCGTTCTGGTGGAAGCTCGATGCCGAGCCGCTCCATCCGGTCGAGGTTCTCGCGCCCGAGCTTCTGCTCGATGTCCGAGTCGGACATCGGGAAGACCTTGCCGTTCGCACAGACGACGACGCGCCGGCTTGCCGGCCGCCTCGATCGTGTCGAGTACGGCGGGCAGCAACCGCGACTGCGGAGTAGGCCGGAACTGGTTGTCGATGATGACGGCGACCTTCGATGCGCCGGCGACGATCTCCGAGAACGGCTGCCCGGAGATCGGAGCCTCGAGCGCGGCGCGTGCCGCCTCGGTCGCATCCGCGACCGGCTCGGGCTCGTCGGGGTAGATGGCGGCCAGGAGGTTCGCCTCGGGGACGTCGAGCTCGAGCGTCTCGCGGGAGACCTTCGTCTCGTCTCCCGAGGCGCCGATCGTCAGCGGATCGAGCGACTCGTAGGGGATCGTCAGCGTCGTCATCCTGTCTCCTCGGCGTGGGGCGTGTGCGGCCATTCTGCTACACGCCGAGGGCGGTTGAGTCTCTGCCCTCCGCCTCTAAGAGCCTTCCGGGGTGGAGCGCTGGGGCTCAACCACGTGTCCATTCATGCCGAGGACATGGAGGAGTCGGCGCGGTTCTACGAGGCGCTCTTCGGCATGCGTCGGCTGCCGACGCCGAAGTTCCAGCAACCGGTGCTCTGGCTCGCGCTCGGCGACCAGCAGCTTCACCTCTTCCAGCGCGACGACGTCGAGGCGCCGAGGGCGCACCACCTCGCCATCGATGTCGATGACTTCAACGCCTTCTACCGGCAGGCGAAGGAGCCGGTCTGCTCGACGCCGGACACCTGGGACCGCCCTGCCCGCTACCACCCTGCCGGTTGGGTGCAGATGTACATCCGCGACCCGTCGGGGAACCTCATCGAGATCGACTGGCCGGACGTCTCGACGCTCGATCCGGAGATCGTGGCCGAGCTCGGCCGGCTCGAGGACGACGTGCCGCAAGAGGGCGACGCCCGCGACGCGACGCTGTACACGGGGCCGGGGGCTGATGGGCCGCATCGGCAGCGAGGTCTTCTTTCGCCGCTTCGCGCTGCTGTTGGCTGCCGGTGCCGGAGCGTTCGCGATCGTCTACGTCCTCTTCCTCACGACAGAGGTCGACGAGTTCGGGAACGGCAACTGGCGGACGACGAACTTCGGCTCGGCGGTCCATGACCCGGAGTCGTTCTTCAAGATCCTGCTCGACGCGCTGACGTTCGCCGGGTTGCTGTTCATCGTCGCCAGCGGCTTCTCGCTCATCTTCGGGCTCATGCGGGTCGTCAACATGGCCCACGGCTCCTTCTACCTCCTGGGCGGCTACATCGCCTACGAGGTCCAGCAGAAGATGAACCCGGAGTCGCAGGGCTTCTCGACGCAGCCGTTCCAGACGTCCACGTGGGAATGGGTGCTGCCACTGCTCGTCACCGTCGGCTGCATCGCGCTCTTCGGACTGGGCATGCAGCAGCTGCTGCTGCGGTGGAACCAGGGCCAGGATCTGCGGCAGGCGCTGATCACGATCGCCGTCTCCGTGATCGTGGCCGACCAGGTGATCGCGCACTTTCCGCGGACCGTGCCGCCAGGAGCGCCGAGGTTCGGCGGCAACGCGGTCAGCATCGCCTGGCCCGGCTGGACCGACCGCTTCGTCGACCTCAGGCTCTTCGGCATCGAGTACTCGCTGTCGCGCCTCCTGATGCTGGGGCTGGGCATCCTCGTCGGCATCGCGCTCTACCTCTGGCTCTACAAGACGAAGACGGGGATGGTCATCCGCGCCGGCGTCGACGACCGCCAGATGACCGCCGCGCTCGGGATCAACATCCAGACGGTCTTCGCGATCGCGTTCGTCGTCGGCGCGGGCCTCGCCGGCCTCGGCGCCGTCGTCGGGACGTCGCAGGGCAACGTCGCCCAGCTCCAGGACGGCCAGTGGCTGCTCTACTCGCTCGTGGTCGTGATCGTCGGCGGCATGGGCTCGCTGTTCGGCGCCGTCGCGGGCTCGCTGCTCTACGGGATCGTGTTCATGTTCTCGGCCGCGTACCTGCCGACCACAGGCAACGACTGCTGCACGCAGTACTCGATCGTCTTCACCTTCGTGCTGCTGGCGCTGGTGCTCGCGTTCAGGCCGCAGGGGCTCTTCGGGAGACCCGGGTGACGAGGCTCGAGCCGAAGCGGCTGACCGAACGGGCGATCGGCGTCGGAGTAGTCGTCTTCGCAGTCCTCGCCCCGGCGATCGTCGGCACGGGCACCTGGATCGATCCGATCCTCACGCCGACGCTGATCTTCGGGCTCGGCGCCGCCAGCCTCATCTTCCTCTCCGCGTACGGCGGGATGATCTCCCTCACCCAGACAGCTCTGATGGGAATCGCCGGCTACGCGATCGGCAACATGGTCTCGAAGGGCGGCGCAGGCGGCGAGTCGAAGGGGCTTGCACTGGGCTGGGATCCGACGGTCTCGGTGATCGTTGCCGTCCTGATCACCGTACTGGTCGCGTTCGTGTTCGGCGCCATCGCCTCGCGCAGCTACGGCATCTACTTCCTGATGCTGACGCTGACCTTCGGGGTGATCTTGAACCTCTTCTTCGGCTCCGTGACGAAGCTCGGGGGCTTCTCGCCGATCGCGGGCATCGACCGGAACGCGCCTGCCTGGGTCGGCGACATCGTCTCGGATCGCGATCGCCTGTACTACATCGCCCTGGGCTGCGCGATCGTCGGCTACGTCTTGATCCGTTTCCTCGCCCGCACGCCGTTCGGCCTCTCGCTCCAGGGTGTCCGGGACGAGCCCGTGCGCATGGCATCGCTCGGCTACGCGGTGCCGCTCCATCGGATGCTGGCTTTCACGTTCGCCGGTCTCCTCGCGGGAGTCGCGGGCGTGCTCGCTGCCTGGTGGAACGGCCAGATCTCGCCCTCCGATCTCGGGCTCAACGCGACGATCACACTGCTCGTGATGGCTGTCATCGGCGGTCTCTCGCGAATCGAAGGCGCCTTTGCTGGGGGCGTTCGCGTTCACGCTCATCGAGAACAAGGTGCGTGAGGGGGAGTTCCTCGACTTCCTCGTGCCGGTGCCCTTCCTCGGCGGCACGTTCACCACCGTCGTCGGCTTCATCTTCCTGGCCATCGTCGTCGTCTCTCCGGACGGGCTGATGGGCATCTGGGAGCGGCTCTGGAGCGTGGCGGGATCGCGCGGTCCCTCCCGGCCGACGCCCACACCGACACCGGATCCGGCAGGCGCACACGAGAGCTGAGGTTGTGAGAAAGTTCCGCCGGAAACCCCGACGAGCAAAGGAGGAGTGGGTTATGCGACACGTGGGAGGGCGGAAGATCCGCCTCCTTGTTGCAGTCGGAGTGATCGCGGTCAGGATCGCAGCGATTGCGCAGGCGTCGTCGGCCGCGACGGAGCAAGGGCGTTCGGTGAGGATCGCCATCTTCACCGACTGCAAGGGCGCGTTTGCGTTCGGCTATGAGCTGGACATCGGCGGCGCGAACGCGGCGTTCTCGCAGTTCGCCGGCGCCAGGCCGAAGAACAGGAACAAGCCCTCCGCCGGGATCATCGGCGGCAGTGCCGGCGGTGCCAGGCTGACGTTCACGGACTACGCGTGCGGCGACGACACCCCCGGCACGATCCTCAAGGAGATCCGGCGGCTGATGGTGCAGCAGGACGCCGACGTGATGGTCGGCCCGCTGTCGGGCGACGAGGCTGTCGCCACGGCCAACTGGGCCAAGAGCCACCTCGACAAGACCATCATCATCGGCACCGCCGCTTCTCAGGACCCGACGATGCAGATCGCTCCGAAGAACGTGTTCCGCTACTTCGGAGACGGCGCTCAGTGGAACGCCGGCATCGGCGAGATCCTCTACAAGAAGTGGGGTTGGCGAAACGCCGCGGTGATCATGGACGACTACAGCTTCGCGTGGACGTCCGCGGCCGGCTTCATCGCCGACTTCTGTGCGGCAGGCGGCAGGATCACGAAGCGCGTGTTCCCGCCGCTGAACACGACCGACTACTCGTCGTACGTGCGGCAGCTGCCCGCGCCTGACGACGTGGACGGCTACTTCTGGGTGGTCGGAGGCACGGGGACCGACCCGGCCTTCAAGGCGTTCGAGCAGGCACACGGGACGCTGAAGGCCAGGCAGCACTCCGGGAACCTGTTCCTCTGGTTCCTGACCGGTGCGTCGGTCGCTCCGAAGTTGAGAGGCGCGTACATCGGCGGCTTCGGTATCGGCCCAGGGCTGAAGACGGCCGCTGCGGCGAAGTACCGCGCCGTCATGAAGAGGTACTACCCGAAGATCCCGGCGGAAGACTCCTTCACGCTCAACTACTACCGCAGCGCGCACGCGCTCGTGGTGGGGTTGGTGAAGTCGAAGGGGCGCGTCGGTGCTGCATTGCAGAGGGCGCTGCCGCGGGTCATCAACGACCCGTACCAGCTCTCTTCCGGCGGCAAGGTGCGTCTGGACAGCCGCCGCCAGGCGATCCAGGACCAGTACGCGATGCAGATCAACCCGTCAGGGGCCTTCGGCATCTCCATGGCCGGCTACGTGCCGAACGTCGACCAGACGTTCGGCGGCACGTTCGGGCCCAACAAGCCCGCGCCGAGCCGTGCCTTCCCGCCTTGCGTCAAGAGGAAGCTGCCGTGGGCAGGGCAAGATCCGGGAAGTCAAGAACGGCAAGGTCACGAACTCGGTGATCAAGTAGGCGGTTGAACGCTGAACCACTGAAGAAGAACGCCGAGCCGACCCTCCGCTTACGGGGGGTCGGCCGGCGCTTCGGTGGCCTGCATGCAGTACGGGAAGTGACGCTCGACGTCGCCGACGGCGAGCGGCGGGCGATCCTCGGTCCGAACGGCGCCGGCAAGACGACGCTGTTCAACGTCATCTCGGGCGACATGGCCCCGTCGTCGGGCACGGTCGAGCTCTTCGGGCGGGACGTCACGCACCTGCCGGCGCGCAAGCGGGCGAAGATGGGGCTGGCCCGGACGTACCAGCAGTCGCGCATGCTGATGGGCGTCAAGGTCGAGGACGCCATCTACCTCTCGATCCTCGGCGTGCAAAACGGCCACCTGCGGCCGGTCGTCCTGCCGAAGGACCGGCAGCTGCGGAAGCAAGCGCGGACGGCGGCCGAGCGTGTGGCGATCGACCACAAGCTGTCCGAGTCCGTCGGCGCTCTCTCGCACGGGGAGCACCGCCAGCTCGCGATCGCGATGGCGCTGGCTGCGGAGCCGAAGGTGATGATGCTCGACGAGCCCGCGGCCGGGCTCTCCCGCGGCGAGCGCCAGCTGCTGACCGAGCTGCTGCAGGGGCTCGACCGCTCGATCACGCTGATCCTCATCGAGCACGACATGGACGTCGCGCTGAACGTCGCCGAGCGGGTGACGATGATGCACGACGGCCGCGTGATCGTCGAAGGCACGCCCGACGAGATTCGCGCCAACGAGGTCGTGCACGACCTCTATCTCGGCCGCCATCACTACGCGGAGGACGAGTGAGCGAGCAGCCCCGACCCCTGCTGTCGGTCGAAGGGCTCTGCGCCTACTACGGCACCGCCCAGTGCCTGCACGACGTCAGCTTCGAGATGGGGCGGGAGTCGGTCGCGATCATCGGCCGCAACGGCATGGGCAAGACGACGCTCTGCGCGGCCCTCATGGGCCTGTCGCCGCCGCGCACGTCCGGCTCCGTGAGGTTCGAGGGCAAGGAGCTGCTCGGCCGGCCGTCGTACAAGATCGCCCGGGCCGGCCTCGGCTACGTGCCGCAGGGCAGGCGGCTGTTCCCGTCGCTCACGGTCGACGAGCACCTGAAGATCTCGGCGCGGGACGGCGCGAACGGCGGCTGGACGATCTCGCGTGTGTACGAGCTCTTCCCCCGCCTGGCCGAGCGGCGCAAGAACGGCGGCGCCCAGCTCTCCGGAGGCGAGCAGCAGATGCTCGCGATCGGGCGCGCGCTGCTCGGCAACCCGAAGCTCCTGATCATGGACGAGCCGTCCGAGGGGCTCGCGCCCGCCATCGTCGACAACCTCGTCGACACGTTCCAGCAGCTCGAGCGGGAGGGGCTCGCCATCCTGCTGGTCGAGCAGAACCTCGGCGTGGCGATCTCGCTGGCCAAGCGGCAGCTCGTCATGGTGGGCGGCGAGATCGCCGCCGAGACGACGGCCGAGGTGCTCGAGCGCGACGTCGAGCTGCAGAGGCGCTACCTCGGCGTCGAGCCGCTGGCACACTGAGCGTCCCTGGCCGGTCGCCCTCCCGGGCGGCGGAGCCGCCCTCCGGGCGACCTGACGCCGCTCGCCGCAGGATCCGTCGCCCTCGGGCCTTGGCCGTACAAGGTTCGACGGCCGTAAGCCTTTGGCCTACGGCGCGTAAGCTCTCGCATTCGATGCGTCGCCCGCCCGTTTCTACCCTGCTCCTTGTCGCGCTCGCGCTGCGCCGCCGGCTGCGGCGGCGAGTCCGCGCGAGCCGAGATCGCCTTCGTGACTCGCATGGCGACTACGCCGTCTACGGAATGCGGTCGGACGGGAGTGGGGAGGGTCGCCTGACGACCGACGAAAGCGGTGCCGACGGAACGCCGGCCGAGACGTTCTTCCAGCTCGAGCCGGCGTGGTCTCCCGACGGCAAGCGCATCGTGTTCGCCAGCCGGCGCGACGGACGCTCGCACATCTACGTCATGTCGGCGGACGGCACGGGAACGAAGCAGCTCACGTCCGGCAAGCACAACGATGCGACACCGTCGTGGTCTCCCGACGGCCGGCGCATCGTGTTCTCGCGCGACAACACGCTGTCCACGATGACTCCGACCGGCGGCGACCTGCGGCGCGTCACGAGCGCCCTGGGAGGGGAGGAGCGTGACCCCTCGTGGTCGCCGGACGGCGAGTGGATCGCGTTCGTGCGCCGCCAGCCCGGCTTCACGACGCGAGAGATCTGGCGTGTGCGGGCAGACGGCAGCGACCGCGAGCAGGTGACGCAGCTCGACGCGGCGAGCTACGGGCCGGCCTGGTCGGCCGACGGGAACCGCATCGTCTTCTCGAGCAACGCGAACGACCAGCGCTACCAGATCTACGAGATCGGAACGGATGGCAAGGGTCTGCGCCGGCTGACCTTCCAGCCGGGGGAGTACTTCGACCCCTCATGGTCGGACGACGGGAAGACCCTGATCTTCGAGCGAGACGGCATCGTCTACACGCTCGTGCTCGGCGAGGTCAGGAGAACGCCCTCACCGATGGGCCGAACGACGGCAGCCCCGCCTGGAGGCCTGCCGTCGCTACAGCGCGCTCGACAGACTCAGCCACCGGCCGGCGGTTAGCGCTGGCGCTCCACTCCTCGGCGGAGCGGCTCTCCGCCGGAGGTTGCTTCGCGGGGTAGCCGAAGCTCAGGACGTTGATCGGCGGCTCCTCGAGCCCGAGCGCCTCGCAGGCCGCCTCCTTGTCGGCGATGCCGTTCGGGCATGACGCGACGCCGTCGTTCCAGGCCGCGAGCATCATGTTCTGGACGCAGCGGCCGAGGTCGAATGGCCGTTCTCCGACGATCGCGATGACGAGCTGCGCCCCGCGGATGTTCGACGGCTCGTACACCGCGTCTGCCAGTCGCTCTCGGCGATCGGCGCTCTCGACGACGAGAAAGCGCCACGGCTGCTTGTTCGACGCGCTGCCCGTGACGCGGCCGGCGTCGAGGATCCGCTCGACGACGTCGTCTGGGACCGGCGTTTCGGCATAGCGGCGTGTGTCGCGCTTGCTGACGATGGCGAGGTACGCGTCCACGCTCTCGATTATCCCCGCGCGATCGCTTCCGCAACCCTCCGCCCCGAGCGCACGGCGCCTTCCATCGTTCCGGCAAACGCGTCCGTGTGCTCGCCGGCGAAGTGCAGCCGGCCGAGCGGGCGGCGGATTGCCGCCTGGAAGCGATTCACCTGACCGGGTGCGTAGGCGACGGCCGTGCCCTGGCTCCACCCGTCCGTGTGCCACGAGACGGTCTCGCCTCGCTCGTAGTAGCCGCGCGAGCCTGGGTAGATCTCGTCGAGCTCGTCGGCGACGAGCAGTGGGCGCGTGCGACGGCCCACCGAGCCGAGCAGGAGACCGTTACGGCCCGTCGTGTAGGCGGTGACGAGCGACGGGCTCACGTCCCAGGCGGTCTCGAACGTGAGATCCGCGACGACTCCGCGCGTAGGCCGGCGCTCGTACTCGAGCACGGTCTTCACTCCGTGCCCATATGCGAGCAGCTCGATTGCCGCCTCGACGACAGGCGGCAGCGTTGGCTCGAACTCCATCGAGGCCAGCACCGGGACGGGGACCGTGACGACGCAGAAGTCGGCGTCGATGCCGTCTACGCTCACGCCGCTCGACCTCCGTTCGACATGCGAGGCGGGCTCCTCGAGCTGTACGTCGAGCCCGCGCGCGAGCGCGAGCGGAAGCCGGTCGGCGCCGCCACGAATGCGGAAGACCGTGGCGGCGTCGCGACTGACGCGGGACTGCTGGATGTAGAAGAGGAGTGACAGGTACTCGGGCTCGACGCCGTATGCCTCGCGCAGCTCGTGACCGATGAGAAATCGGGCGCGGTCGGAAAGACCCAGGTCGCGGATCAGCCACGCAGCGGAGCGCGCGTCGAGTGCGGGCGAGGGGCGCATGCTCGCGACACGCACGCGGAAGCGGCCGATGTCGGCGCCGGTCTTGTCGGTGAGGAAGCGCTTGAACGAATGGCGTCGGCCGCGCCGGTACACGTCCGGCGAGAACCGGTCGGCAAACGCGAACCCGATACCGAACTGGCGAAGCAGAGCCAACGTCTGCTCGTGGTGAACGGCGACGAACTCCGCGCCTGCCTCGGCGTACCGCCCGCCGTCGAAGGCATCGCGGACGGTGAGCACGCGTCCCCCGACCCGGTCGCGCGCCTCGAGGACAGTCACGCGGAAGCCGAGCTGCCGAAGGCGGCGGGCACAGGCGAGCCCCGCCAGCCCGGCGCCGACGACGACGACGTGCTTGCGTCTCGCGCGAAGCGCGAAGGGCGACGGCTGCGGCGGCGCCGAGGAACTCGCGCCGGGTGAGGTCAAGGCAGTCGTTCGTACGCGGACAGCGTGAGGAACTCGACGAACTCGTCGGCGAGCGCGACCTCGTCGAACACCTCGCGTGCGGTCTCGTACTCCGGCCCGAGCGTGGCCATCTCCTCGGCCTCGATCTCGACCACCCGGTCCCGGCTGATCCGGCCGTGGTGCACCCATTGCCAGATCTGCGAGCGCGAGATCTCGGCTGTCGCCACGTCCTCCATGAGGTTGTTGATCGCCGCGGCGCCTGCGCCCTGGAGCCACGCTGCGATGTACTGGATGCCGACGGAGACGTTCATCCGCACGCCGTCCTCCGTGACGTCTCCGGGCGTGGCTGCGACGTCGAGCAGCTCCGCCGCGCTCACGTCCACGTCTTCGCGCTTCCGATCCACCTGGTTGGCGCGTGAGTCGAGCACGGCATCGAACTCCGCCTGCGCCGTCGGCACGAGATCGGGGTGGGCGACCCAGGTGCCGTCGAAGCCGTCGCCCGCCTCGCGCTGCTTGTCCTCCGTCACCTTCTCGAGCGCGACGGCGTTCACCTCGGGGTCGCGGCGGCTGGGTATGAACGCGGCCATGCCACCAATGGCGTGAGCTTCCCGCTTGTGACAAGTTGTTACAAGCAACTCCGTGTAGGCGCGCATGAACGGCACCGTCATCGTCACGAGCGGCCGGTCGGGGAGCACGAACTCGGGCCGGTCGCGGAACTTCTTGATGACGCTGAACATGTAGTCCCAGCGGCCGGCGTTCAGCCCGGCCGAATGGTCACGCAGCTCGTAGAGGATCTCCTCCATCTCGAATGCGGCGAGGATCGTCTCGATGAGGACGGTGGCGCGGATCGTCCCTTGCGGTAGGCCGAGCTCTTCCTGGGCGAGCACGAACGCGTCGTTCCAGAGCCGTGCCTCGAGATGGCTCTCGAGCTTCGGCAAGTAGAAGTACGGGCCCGAACCGGCGTTCAGCTGCCGCTCGGCCGAGTGGAACATGTAGAGGCCGAAGTCGAAGAGGCCGGCGGACACGGGCTCCCCGTCGACCGTGACGTGCTTCTCGCGCAGGTGCCAGCCGCGGGGACGCACGAGCAGCGTCGCGATCTCGTCGTTCAGGGAGTACTGCTTCTCGCCCGTGTCGAGCGAGATCGTTCGCTCGACGGCGTCGATGAGGTTCGACTGGCCTTCGACGCAGTTCGTCCACGTGGGTGAGTTCGCGTCCTCGAAGTCGGCCATGAAGACCTTCGCGCCCGAGTTGAGCGCGTTGATGACCATCTTTCGGTCGACCGGCCCCGTGATCTCGACGCGGCGATCCTGGAGATCGGAGGGCGTCTCGGCGACGCGCCAGTCCGGGTCCTCGCGGACCTGGCGGGTCTCGCTGAGGAAGTCGGGCAGCTCGCCTGCGTCAATCCTGCGCTGTCGCTCGTCGCGCTGAGCCAGGAGATCGGTGCGGCGCCGGCCGAGCTCTCGCTGGAGCTTCGCCACGAACGCGAGTGCGTCGGCGGTGAGAATCCGTTCACCCGCCTCGCCGGCGTCCGCGAGCACTTCCACGCCGGCCGGGAGCGTCGTAGCCATCGGCATAGACTGACACGCGTGGCGCTCGACCGCGGCATTCACGGAGACCGTGGCAGCGGCGTTGCCGCCGGATGCGGTGCTCACCGACCACGAGGAGCTGCGCACGTACGAGTGCGACGGGCTGACGGGGCGTCGCGTGATCCCCGGGCTCGTCTGCCTCCCCGAGACGACGGAGCAGGTGCAGGCGGTCGTCCGCGCCTGCGCGGCGCACGCCATCCCGTTCGTCGCGCGCGGCGCTGGCACAGGTCTCTCGGGCGGCGCGCTGCCCGTCGCCGAGGGGATCGTCATCTCGCTCGCGCGAATGAACCGCGTGCTCGGGATCGACCTCGACGACCAGCGAGTCACCGTCCAGCCTGGCGTCACGAACCTTCAGGTGACGGAGGCGGTCGCCGCCGAAGGCTTCTACTACGCGCCCGACCCGTCCAGCCAGCAGGTGTGCACGATCGGCGGCAACCTCGCCGAGAACTCCGGCGGCGCCCACTGCCTGAAGTACGGCTTCACGGTCAACCACGTGCTCGCCGCGGTCGTCGTCCTTCCCGACGGCGACGTCGTGACCCTGTCTGCGGACGCACCGGGCCCGGACCTCCTGGGCGTGTTCGTCGGCTCGGAGGGAACGCTGGGCATCGCAACCGAGGTCACGCTGCGCGTGCTGCGCCGGCCCGAGCGTGTCGTCACGCTGCTGGCGGCCTTCGAATCCACCGACGCCGCGGGCGCGGCGGTATCGGAGATCGTCGGCGCCGGGATCCTGCCGGCAGCGATCGAGATGATGGACCGGCTGACGATCGAGGCCGCCGAGGTGGGCGTCGGCGCCGGTTATCCCGAGGGCGCGAACGCCGTGCTCATCGTCGAGCTCGACGGCGTCGACCGTGCAGGTGGAGGAGGATCTCGCACGCGTCGAGGGGATCTGTCTCGATGCCGGCGCCTTCGAGATCCGCATCGCCGCCGACGACGTCGAGCGCGCGCTCCTCTGGCTGGGGCGGAAGTCGGCGTTCGCGGCCATGGGCCGGATCTCGGAGAGCTACTACGTCCAGGACGGGGTCGTGCCGCGGACGAAACTGCCCGAGGTGCTGCGGGAGATCGCGAGGCTGGAAGCGGAGCACGGCCTCCGAGTAGGCAACGTCTTCCACGCCGGTGACGGGAACCTCCATCCGCTCGTGCTCTACGACGACCGCGTCGAGGGCGAGGCCGAGCGCGCGCGCGAGCTGGCCGACGCGATCCTCGTGGCGTGCGTGGACGCCGGCGGCTCGATCACCGGCGAGCACGGGGTGGGGACGGACAAGGCATGCTCGATGCCGCTGCTGTTCTCGGAGGACGATCTCGAGGCGATGCAGCGTCTGAGGCGCGCCTTCGACCCGGCCGGCATTGCCAACCCCGGAAAGCTCTTCCCGACGCCGCGTCTCTGCGGCGAGGTGCCGGGCCCCTATCGCCAGCATCCTCTCGAGAGGCTGGGTCTTGCAGAGCGTCTCTGACGTCGCGCAGGCGGTTCGCGAGGGTATCGCTGTCGAGGAGCTCGATCTGCGCGGCCTCGACCAGGTGCTCGAGCACGAGGCGGGCGATCTGACCTGCACGGTCGAGGCGGGCATCCGGCTCTCGGCCCTGCAGGCGCACCTCGCAGAGCACGGACAGATGCTCGCGCTCGACCCGGCCGGCGATCCCTCGATCGGCGCGTGCATCGCGGACAACCTCCACGGGCCACGCAGCTACCGGTACGGGCTCATGCGCGATCTGCTGCTCGGCGTGACGGTCGTGCTCGGCGACGGGCTCGTCGCGAGCTCGGGCGGCAAGGTCGTGAAGAACGTCGCCGGCTACGACCTCGGCAAGCTCATGTGCGGCTCGCGGGGCACGCTCGGAGTCATATGCCGCGCCAGCCTCCGTCTCCATCCGCTGCCAGACGCCTCAGCGACGCTCGTCTCCCACGGTGATGCCGAGGCGAAGGCACAGGTGATCCGCCGGTCCCAGCTGGTGCCGAGCGCACTGGACGCCACGCCCGAGCGGTTGGCGGTGATGTTCGAAGGCAGCGCCGCCGCAGTCGAGTTTCAACTGGAAGCCGCGCGCGCGCTCGTCGGCGGCGAGCCGGCGGGCGACGACGTCTGGGACGAGGTTCGCGCGCGTCCACGACCGGAGCCCGGCGAGACAGACCCGGTGCTCCGAGCCCTGCACGAACGCGTGCGACTTGCCCTCGCGGGTCGATGATCGACCGTGAGCTCATCGACGCCTGTACCCACTGCGGCTTCTGCCTGCCGACGTGCCCGACATACGGGCCGCTCGGCCAGATGGAGGCCGATTCGCCGCGCGGCCGCATCTGGCTCATGCAGGGGCTCGCCGACGGGACGATGACCGTAAACGCGTCCGTCGTCGAGCACATCGACCGCTGCCTCGGCTGCATGGCGTGTGTGACCGCGTGCCCGTCCGGCGTGCGCTACGACCTCCTCATCGAGCAGACGCGCGAGCTCGTCGAAGAGGAGTACGAGCGCCCGGCCGGAGACTGGCTGCTGCGCAGCCTCGTCTTCTCGGTCTTCCCGCACCCGCGACGGCTGCGCGTGGCGCTCGCGATGGCGCCTCTGGCAGGCGTCATGCCCAGGGCGCCTACGTGTGTTAGGGGATCTCGCGCCGCCCTGGCGCTCAGCGCGAACGTCCGCCCGAGCGAACGCCGGCCGAGTGGGGAGTTGTTACGAGGACGGGTCGGGCTGCTCACGGGCTGCGTGCAGAGCGTCGTCTTCGGCGACGTGAACGTCGCCACTGCGCGTGTGCTGGCCGCGGAGGGCTTCGAGGTCGTCGCGCCGGCGGATCAGGCGTGCTGCGGTGCGCTCCATCTTCATGCGGGCAAGCGGGAGGAGGGAAGGCGGCGGGCGCGTGCGCTCGGCAAGCGGTTCCGAGCCGCCGGCGTCGACACCATCGCCGTCAACGCGGCCGGCTGCGGCTCGCATCTCAAGGAGGCAGGCATCGACGTGCGCGTCGCCGACGTGCACGAGCTGCTCACGGAGCCGCGCGCCGAGCGCCACCCGCTCGGCTTGCGGGTCGCGTTCCAGGACTCGTGCCACCTGTCGCACGCGCAGGGCATCCGCGTCGAGCCGCGCGACGCTCCTCGACTCGATCCCCGGTCTCGAGCGATGTGGAGCCGGCCGAGCAGGCGATCTGCTGCGGCTCGGCGGGGATCTACAACCTCACGCAGCCGGATGCGGCTCGCGAGCTCGGCGACCGCAAGGCGCAGCACGTCCTCGCCACCGAGCCCGACGTCTACGCCAGCGCGAACCCCGGCTGCCTCGTGCAGGTGTCGGCCGCGCTCCGCCGTGCCGGGCGCGCGCTACCCGCGCTGCATCCCATCGAGCTCGTCGACGCGTCGATCCGCGGCATCGGAGCCGACGAGCTGCTGGCTACTGCCCGACGCTAGCGAGATAGACACGCCGCGACTCGCCGAGCCCTTTGAGCTCGTGCTCGCCGCGATCCGTCGAACTCGAGGCCGGACCCTGCCACGAGATCGCGCACCGTCGCAGTGACGAGGGTCTCGCCGCTCTCGGCGATGCCTGACACTCGCGCCGCGACGTTCACGGCGATGCCCCGCGGCTTGTCGCCTCGAACCCGCTCCACCTCGCCCGTGTGCACGCCGGCCCGGATCTGGACGCCCAGCGGCGAGAGCGCGTGCTGGATGCCGAGCGCGCAGCGAATTGCCCGCGCCGGCCCGTCGAAGACAGCGAAGAAGCCGTCTCCGGCAGTGTCGATCTCCTCGCCCGCGAAGCGGTCGAGCTCCCGGCGCACTACCGCGTGGTGCTGCTCGACGAGGCGCGACCACGCCGAGTCGCCGAGCGTCCGAGCCGTCTCCGTCGAGCCGACGATGTCCGTGAAGAGGATCGTCGCAAGGACGCGATCGGCGACCGGCGCCGGCCGGGCGCCCGTGAGGAACTCTTCGATCTCGTCGAGCAGCCCGTCGACGCCGGCCCAGGGCAATGTGCTCCGTCCCGGGCAGCTCGACCAAGCGGGCTGACGGGAATGCGCTCTGCCAGGTCGCGTGCCACGCCGACGTCGTACATCGGATCGTCCGTGCTGTGCAGCACGATCGTGGGCGTCTGAATCGCGGGCAACACGTCTGTGACGTCGGTGGTCGCCACCCCCGAGATGATGTTTCGGATCGCTCCGGGGCTGCCGGCGAGCCGCTCGCGTGCTCCCCA
This sequence comes from uncultured Actinomycetes bacterium, assembly GCA_963830835.1. Taxonomy (GTDB): domain Bacteria; phylum Actinomycetota; class Thermoleophilia; order Gaiellales; family Gaiellaceae; genus PALSA-612. The sequence goes on from CAWHNJ010000014.1 coordinate 110,741, forward strand.
CCACGCCTGCATCACATCGTCGGCGTCAGGCCAGAAGCGCAGGATGCTCGTCCCGTCTCCCCAGCGCTGGATGACGTCGTCGATGATCGCGTTGAGCCGCTCCTCGGGCACATTCGCTGATCCAGGCGACCGCGTAGGTGCCGAATAGGGCGAGAGCGCGCGTGCGCTCGGGGTACGTGGCCGCGAACAGCATGGACATCGGGCCGCCCTCGTGGTAGCCGAACACCGCGGCGCGTTCGGTGCCCACGGCGTCCATGACAGCGCGGACGTCGTCCATCCTCGTCTCGAGGTCGTCGACTCCGCCGTGGCGATCGGAGAGCCCCGTGCCTCGCTTGTCGAGGCGGATGAGCCTCGAGAACGAGGCGAGCCGCTCGAGGAAGGCGGCGTGCCGCGGCTCTTCCCAGTCGAACTCGAGGTGGCTGGCAAACCCGGGTACGAGCACGAGGTCGAAGGGCCCGTCTCCGGTCACCTGGTAGGCGATGGAGACGTCGCCGCTCTGCGCGTAGCGAATCGGGCCTCGCACGCGGCCATTGTTGCGCAGCCTCTTGTGCCTCGGCAGCGCCGACGCGATAGTCCCCTCCATGAGGCGCGTGAACGTCGTGGGCTGGCTCTTCGTCGTGCTCGTGGCGCTGCTCGTGGAGGTAGGAGTCCGCGCGTTCGATTACGAGCAGAGCATCGCGACCCCGTCGTCGACGCTTCGCGCCCTCTACGACGAGCTCGCGGCGGGCACGCTCTCGGGCGAGATCGGCGTGACGCTCGAGGCGTATCTCGAGGGGCTCGCCATCGCGATCCTCATCGGCGTCACCGCGGGCGTCTTGATCGGCAGCTCGCGGACGCTGCTCGACGCCTCGTCGGTCGTGATCGAGTTCCTACGGCCGATACCGGCCGTCGCGCTCATCCCGCTGGCGATCGTCTTGTTCGGGCCCTTCGGCATCGCCGCACACCGCTTCGTCGTCGTGTTCGCGGCCGTCTGGCCGATCCTCATCAACACGATCTACGGCGTGCGTGGCACCGACCGCATGCTCCATGACGTTGCGCGGACATCCGGGGTCGGCCGGGTCGGACGGCTGTTCCGCGTGACGCTGCCAGCGGCGCTTCCCAGCATCGCCACCGGCATCCGGGTCAGCGCCGCGATTGCGCTGCTCGTCTGCGTGACGGCCGAGTACTTCACGGCCGCCGGCGGCATCGGCGCCTACATGCAGGACCAGTACGCCGCCCTCAACACGCCGGAGCTGTACGCCGCCGTCGTCCTCGTGAGCTTCCTCGGCTATCTCGTCAACGTCGGGCTGCGCGCCGTCCAGCGCCGGACGCTCTTTTGGGCCGGAGAGGAGCGGTCGGCGCAGTGAGTGCCACTGCCGCTCGCCGCCTCGGCGGTTACGCACTCGGTGTGCTCGTCTTTCTCGCCGCCCTGGGCGTCTGGGAGCTCTGGGCTGGAGCTGCGAACTCATTCCTCGTACCGACGGCGAGCGAGGTGGCCGAGCGGGCCTGGGACGTGTGGCCGACATCGGACTTCCTGTCGGAGGTGGGGCGGAGCATGAAGCGGTACGTCGTCGGGTTCGCCATCGCGGCGGCGATCGGCATCGCTCTCGGCCTCCTGGTCGGGGCGTCTCACGCCGCCAGGCGCACGCTCGATCCCTTCCTCGAGTGCCTACGAGCCGTGCCCGCGATTGCGATCGTGCCGGCCGCATTCGTCATCCTCGGCGTCGGCGACGCCTCGCGCATCGTCGTCATCGCCTTCGGCCTGTGCTTTCCGATCCTCGTCAACACTGCCGAGGGGGTGCGAGGCATTCCACTGGAAGTGAGGGATACGGCCTCGATGCTGCACGTCGGTCGGGTCGAGCGCCTCGCGCGGATCTACCTGCCCGCCGCGCTCCCGTCGATCATGGCCGGCCTGCGCTTCGCGGTGTCGCTGGGGCTCGTGCTCGTCATCGTCTCGGAGTTCGTGGGCGAGGCGAACGGCCTCGGCTACTACCTCAACGTCCAGCAGTCCCTGTTGGACTACCCCGCGCTCTACGCGGGCATCCTCTTCCTCGGCCTGCTCGGGTACGTGCTCAACCGGCTCTTCCTGGTTGCAGAGCGCCGCCTGCTCGCATGGCACTACGGAGCAGCCGGTGAGTGAGCCGGTTCTGCGAGTGGCCGGCCTCGAGAAGCGGTATTCGGAGGAAGGACCTGCCGCACTCGCAGGAGTGACGTTCGACGTCGTTCAAGGTGAGCTTCTCGTGATCGTCGGTCAGTCGGGTGGTGGCAAGACCACGCTCTTGCGGCTGCTCTGCGGGCTGATGCGGCCGACGGCCGGCACCGTCCACCTCGACGGCCACCTCGTCTCGTCGCCGCCGCGCGAGGCGGCAATCGTCTTCCAGGACTACAGCCGCTCGCTCTTTCCCTGGCTCAACGTCACCCGCAACGTCATGTTCCCGCTCCGCCGAGAGCGGGAGCCGCGCTCGGAAAAGCTCGGGCGCGTCGAGGGTGTGCTCCACGAAGTGGGGTTGGAAGGCGTGGGGAAGAAGTACCCCTGGCAGCTCTCCGGTGGCATGCAGCAGCGCGTGGCGATCGCGCGAGCGCTCGTCTCGCGTCCGGAGATCCTGCTCCTCGACGAGCCGTTCGCTTCGGTGGACGCGCTCACGCGCGCCGAGCTCCAGGACCTCGTGCTGCGCCTGCATCAGCACGAGGAGAAGGGCGTCACGATCGTCCATGTCACCCACGACATCGACGAGGCCGTCTACCTCGCCGACCGCGTGCTCGTGCTCAGCGGCACTCCGGGGCGAATCGTCGCGTCGGTCGACGTGCCCCTGCCGCGACCTCGCGAGCAGACGGAGACCCGCAGCTCGCCGCAGTTCCTTTCGCTTCGCAACGAGCTCCACGCGTTCATCGCCTCGCGCGAGTCGGTACAATCCCGCGCCCAGTGATCCCCCGGGCACTCATCGCAGGCCTCTGTGCGGTTGCGCTGTTTGCGCCCCTGGCAGGAGCGGGCGACGCCGAGCTGTCGAAGATCAAGGTCGGGTTCCTGGCGGCCGAGCCTGCCGCCATGGTGACGTACGCGAAGCACCGGGGCATGTTCACGAAGCAAGGCATCGACGCGGAGATGGTGCCGGGGACCAATCCACCACTGCTTACCGCGGCGCTCCTGTCCGGAGACGTGCAGTTCAGCGGCACGCACGCCGGCAACGCTGCCCTGTTCAAGTCCAGGGGTTTTCCGGTCAAGGTCGTCGCCGCCGGAGCGCTATATGAGCCGAAGAACCCGACGTCCGCGCTCGTCGCCCCGCGGGGCTCGACGATCAAACGCCCCCGGGACCTCGTCGGCAAGACGATCCTGATCGACGCGCCCAACACGATCGCGCACATCGGCGTCCTCAAGTGGTTGAAGCGGGGAGGCGTCTCGAAGGACGACGTGAAGATCAACTTCGTCGTGTTTCCAGACATGGTCGCCTCGCTGTCCAAGGGCGACGTCGATGCTGCGTTCCTCCCCGAGCCGTACGTCACGGAGGCAGTCCAGCGAGGCTCGAAGGTCGTTGCCTATCCGTTCAATGCCGTCTGCTCGAAGGTCTGCGTGATCACGTTCTGGATCGCACGGGCCGACGTCGACGCGAACGTCGTTGCCCGCTTCCGGAACGCCATCCAGAACGCCGCCGTCTGGGCGAACCAGGCCAAGAACGACGCCGCGAGCGCCAGGATCCTTGCGAGGTACGTGACCATCGACGCCAAGGTGCTCACGAAGATGAAGCGATCGTCGTTCGGGACACGCCTCCGCCCGTCGCTGGCTCAGCCGTGGCTCGACGCCTTCGCCGAGTTCGGCGTCATCCCGGCCGGCTTCAAGGCGATCGACCTCGTCAAGTAGCGCCGCCAGGCGCCTCCCTACTTCTTGCAGACGGCCGCGAGGTCGAGATGCGCGTCGGCGCCCGTCCAGCAGCCGAAGTTCCGCAGCGAGACAAAGGCAAGTGGCGTGAAGTCTGCGTATGTCGCCACGGGCGGGTCGTTGCGCATGAGGTCGGCCTCGAGGTCGGCCCAGGCCTTGGCACGGGCGGCGCCCGTCAGCCGGTTCGCTGCGTTGAACCGTGCCTCGTACTTCGTGCCGCGGACGAGCTGGCCGAAGGCTCCGGCCGGGTCGGGATAGGCGGCGCCGGCCCCGGGGAGCCAGGCAAGGTCCCACGGCTCTCCCCGTGTGTTGACCTTCTCGATCAGTGTCACGAGCTCGAAGTACTTCGGTTCGACCTCGATGTCGAGCTGCTTCAGGTTGGCGACGAGCACCTGAACGCCCAATGCGCTCCACGGGTAAGTGCCCGTGTAGAGGGTGAGCGTCTGCGGCCGATGTCCGGCGCGCGCAAGCCACCTGCGTGCCGTGTCGGGATGCGGCCCGTCGAGCGGATAGAACCGTCGGCGCTCGCGGAGCGCCGACGGTAGCAGGCGGTCGCTAGCCCTGGCTGCCAGGTGGCCGTGAGCACGGGTCAGGGCCGGCCTGTCGAGGGCGTAGTTGATCGCCTTCCTGAGCGGGGCCTGGCCGGCTCCCTTGAACACGCGCCGATCGGTGTTGAACTCGAAGCGGAAGCTCGAGAGGGTCGAGGAGTCGCGGAGGACGTGAGCTCCGGGCCGGCTCACGCCGTACTTGTCGACGAGGCCGCGGATGACCGCGTCCGGCCAGGCGAACAGCGCCGTGAAGTCGTTTTCGCCCTGCTCGGTCGCCCGGACTTTCTCGGGGATGTCGGACTCGATCGTCCAGACGATGCGGTCGGGATTGGCGGTGGGCCCACCGCGGTAGTACGGATTCCGTTCCAGGACGATACGCCGGCCGAAGACGCGCTCGGTGACGTGGTACGGCCCGGACCCATCCAGAACCTCGATCGGGCGGTCGACGGGCGTCCCGCGCGGGATCGGGCAGAAGTACGGCATCGTCAGGCGAGCGACGAGGTCGCCCGCGGGACGCTTCAGACGGATGCGGAGGCGGTAGCCGCCGTGCGGCTCCACGCCCGAGACGGTCTTCGCCGTTCCCTGCATGACCGCGTCGGCCCCGATGATGTCCTGCATGTGGCGTGCCGCCGGCGAGCCCAACTTCTTGTTGGCGTTGCGGTTGAACGCGTCGGCGAAGCTCTGCGCGGTCACGCGCTCGCCGGTGTCGAAGCGGAACGTCCGCTTTAGCTCGAAGGTGTACGTGCGGCCGCCGTCCGAGCGGGTGGTGCTCCGCACGACCTCGGGCACGACCGGCAGGTTGCCGGTGTCTGGGTCGTAAACGGTTCTGAAGAGCTTCGCGCAGATCGCGTCCAGCAGGATCCCCGACCCGACAGGGCCGCCGATGGCAGGGTCGAGTGAGCGGGGCTCTGCGCCCCACATGAGCCGAAGCGTACCGCCGCCCTTCGACTCGCCGTGCGAACTGGCGAACGCGGCCGACGGCGTCGTCCAGGACGAGCTCGAGCTTGCTGCCGATGCGAGCAACGCGACACCCGCACCGAGGGCGAGCAGCGAGAGCCTAGGTCCGGGGCCCATCGCGAGATGGTAGGGCACCCGTTGGGAAAGCGGAAGGGTCCGGGCTACGCCGCAGCTTCTGGCTGCTCGCGGTCGGGCCACCGACCGAGGTGATGAAGGATCAGTCGCGCTACCTCTTGCAGACGGCCCCGAGGTCGAGGTCGTTTTCCTGGCGCCGAAAGGAGTGCACGCCGGGGGCTCCAGACCAGCAGCCAAAATTCCGCGAGACGAGAGCCCTGAAGGTGACGTCTGCGTACGTCGCCACGGGCGGGTCGTTGAGCATAAGATCGGCCTCGAGCTTGGCCCAGGCCTTGGCCCGGGCGGCGGCGCCAGTCACCCGGTTCGCTGCGTTCACCCGTGCCTCGTACTTCGTGCCGCGGAGGAGTGGGACGAGTGCCGCGGCCGGATCGGGGTAGAAGGCAGGCCAGGGAGACCATCCGACGTCCCACGGCTCCCCCCGTGTGTTGAGCTTCTCGAGCAATGTCGGGAGCTGGGAGTACTCCACGTTGACATGGATGTCGAGCTGCCTCAGGTTGGAGACGAACACCTGGGCGGCCGCGGCGGCCTGCGGGTAGGCCGCCGTGTAGAGGGTGAGCGTCTGCGGTTTGTGCGCGGCGCGCGCGAGCCACCTTCGCGCCGTGTCGGGATCCGGCCCGCGGAGCGGATAGAACCGTCGGCTCTCGCGGAGCGCCGGCGGTAGCAGGCGGTCGCTGGGCCTCCCCGCGCGGTAGCCGAACGTACCGGTGAGAGCCCGCCTGTCGAGGGCGTAGTTGATCGCCTTCCTGAGCGGGGCCTGGCCGGATCCCTTGAACACTCGCCGCTTGAGGTTGAACCTGAAGAGGCTGTTCACGGTGGACGGGAATGTGACGGAGACCCCGGCTCCGGGCCAGTTCACGCCGTACTTGGCGACGAGCTCGCGGACCCACGCGTCCGGCCAGAATTGCAGCGCAGTGAAGTCGTTCTCGCCCTGCTCGGTCGCCCGGCGTCTCTCGAGCATATCGGACTCGATCGTCCAGACGATGCGGTCGGGATTGGCGGCGCGCACACCGCGCGGGTAGTAGGGATTCCGTTCCAGGACGATGCGCCGGGTCAGGACGCGCTCTTCGAAGTAGTACGGCCCCGACCCAACCGGAAGGTCGATCTCGCGGTCGTCGGGCGTCCCGGGCAAGATCGGGCAGAAGTGCGGCATCGTTAGGCGAGCGACAAAGTCGCCGGCGCGACGCTTGAGACGGATGCGGAGGCGGTAGCGGCCGAGCGGCTGCACGCCGGAGATGGTCTTCGCCGTGCCCTGCATGGCTGCGTCGGCCCCGATGATCTCCTGCATGTAGCCCCGGTCTCTCACCGGCGAGCCCAACTTCGGGTTGGCGTTGCGGTGTAATGCGAGGGCAAAGCTCCGCGCTGTCACGCGCTCGCCGGTCTCGAAGCGGAACGTCCGCTTCAGCTCGAAGGTGTAGGTGCGGCCGCCGTTCGTGATCTTCGGGTAGTCGACCGCGACCTCGGGTACGACGCTCGGCTTGCCGGTGTCCGGATCGTAGACGGTGGTGAAGAGCTTCGCGCAGGTCGCGTTCAGCAGCGAAACCGACCCTCCGAGGCTGCTAGCGAGGGCGGGGTCGAGGGAGTCGGGCTCTATGCCCCACATGAGGTGAAGCGTGCCGCCGCGTGTCGACTCGCCGTGCGGACTGGCGGAAACGGCCGATACGAGCAAAGTGACGCCCGCACCGAGGGCCAGCAGCGAGAGCCTAGGTCCGGGGCCCATTGCCCGATGGTAGAGCGCCCGTCGGCAAAGCGAAAGCGTCCGGGCTACGCCGCGGATCACTCTGGGCTCGTCCAGATCCTGCCGAAGGCGGCAACGAGGCCGCCCGACGTCGCGCCGACTCCGATCTTCTCGTCGTCGTTCGTCTCGGGATCCAGGCGCCAAAGCGAGGTGACCGAACGACCGGCGACCCACACGGCCCCGTCTTCTGCGACGGCCAACGCGCTGGGGCTTGTCCCGATCGGGAAGGAGTCCAAGATCGATGGGTTCAGGGGATCGATCTGCCACAGGAGCGTGCTCGAGTCGCCGACGAACCACACGGCCTTACGGTCGACCGCGATCGAGGTGGTCGCCGAACCGAGCACCTGCGGCACGGTCGTGCTCCCGAGGTCGTACCCGTCGCGATCGAGCTTCGTTACCACCCCGTCGCGGCCGCCGAGCCAGACGGCATTCCCGTCGACCGCGATCGACAACGCGGCTCCGGAAACCTCCGCGAGCAGCTCGTCTTTGCCCGTATCCGGGTCGATCCGCGTGACCTGCCCGCGTCCCACCTCGAGGGCCCAACGGCGCCCTCGCCGACCGCGGGCTTGACGGGTGCGATCAACTCGGAGAACACCCCTTGTTCGCTCTTTTCGATGACGATCCGATCCTGCCGGTTGCCCACCTCCGGCCCCACCTTGAGCACGCTGAGAACGTGTCCTTCGACGAGGCCGA
>CAWHNJ010000015.1:0-64589 GCA_963830835.1 uncultured Actinomycetes bacterium
TCGAGCTGTTACGGCCCGCCTCCGAGCCCTAACGTTCAGCCATGCGCAGGCGGACGGAATGGTTGTCGGGCCCGAATGCGACGGCCGTCGGCACCATACGGGCGTGATCCGGGTCGCGTCACTACTGATCGTCGTGCTGGCCGCTGCTGCCCTCGCTGGCTCGGCATCCGGCCGCGAGTCGGCGCTGCCCGGCCTCATGACGTCGAAGGCTCCATGGCCCGCGAACAACCGCGCCTTGCTGCACGCGCGGCTGGACGAATCGGCCTCCCGGCGCTCAAGGCCGAAGGCCAGCGGCTGCACACCCACCAGCATCTCGACGTCGTCGTCCGCGGCCGTGGCTACCCGGTGCCGGCCGGGATCGGCATCGACTACTACGAACGATTCATCTCGCCGCTGCACACGCACGACTTCACCGGGATCATGCACGTCGAGTCGCCGACGATCCGCAGGTTCACCCTCGGCCAGTGGTTCGACGTCTGGGGCCTCCGCTTCTCGGCGAACTGCCTCGGCGGGTACTGCGCAAAGGGCAAGGAGCGTGTGTGGGTGTTCGTCAACGGGAAGCGCTGGCTCGGCAACCCGCGCCAGATCGCGCTCAAGGTGCATCAGGAGATCGTCGTCGCCTACGGGACGTTTGCCTCGATCCCGAAGCCGATCCCCTCGTCGTTCCCCTTCCCGCCCGGGCTCTAGTCAAGCGGGCAGCGTCAGGCTCTCGAGGTCGCGCGGGTAGTACGTCACGAGCTCGACGCCGTCGTCCGTGACGACGGCGGTATCGGAGTGGCGGAAGCCGCCGAGCTCGGGCGAATACAGGCCCGGCTCTACGGTGAAGACCATGCCGGGGACGATCTCGGTGTCGTCGCCCGTGTCGAGGAACGGGCCCTCGTGGTAGCGCAGGCCGATGGCGTGACCCGTGTGGTGGCGCCAGTACGTCATGAGGTCGTGCTCGTCGAAGTACGCGCGGACGGCGCGGTCGACGTCGAGCAGCGCGCGCCGGGCTTGATGGCCTCGAAGGCGATGTCCTGCAACGCCACCATGTGGTCGAACATCCGGCGCTGCTCGCCGGTCGGCTCGCCGATCACCATCGTCCGCTCGAGCTCCGAGAGGTAGCCCCACATCGCGGCGCTCGCACCGGTGACGAGCACGTCACCGGCCTGGAAGACGACGTTGTTCGCGAGCGCGTGCGGGATGGCGGAGCCGCGCCCGATCTGGCCGCGGTAGCCGGCGCGCGCCCGCGCGTGTGCGGGTTCTGGCCGCGGTAGAGCGAGCCGAGCGTCTGGAGCATCGCCGTCGTCGCCTCGTCCGAGGCGCGCTGTGTCACCTCCGTCTCGGTCAAGCCCGGCCGCGTGTACTGCTGCAGTAGCCGGTGCGCGAGGTTCCCCCACTTCGAGCTCTCGCGGATCAACGCGAGCTCGGCTTCCGACTTCACCGCCATCTGCGCCTCCACGAACGGCACCACGCGGACGACCTCGCTCCCGGTCAGCTCGGACAGCGAAGGCCCCTGGTAGCCGAGGATCCACGGATAGCCGTCCTGGTCGGCGCCGATCTGGCCGCCGATCCCCATGGAGGCGAGGAGGTCGGCGAGCGCGGTCTCGGCGCGGGGATCGCCCGGATACTCGTCGTAGTGTCCGATGCGCTCGATGCCGGTCGCGCCGCCCGCGTGCTCCACCTCAGCCGCGGCACGAGCATCGCCGGTTCGCCCTCGGCCGAGACGGCGAACGCGATCGGGCGCTCGGTGGGGATGAACGCGAAGCCGGTGTAGTAGAGGACGTAGTACGGATCGAAGAGCACCGCGCCGGAGAGCGACGAGGCCGCGAGGTGCTCGCACAGCCGCTCGGCTCGGGCGGTGTGCTCGTCACGCGATATGGCTATAGACGTCAGCATGCAGGGAGCCTATTGACCACGAGCACCGACCGGTTGGCCTTGCGCGCGACGCTGCACTGCCTGACGGGCTGCGGCATCGGCGAGGTGCTCGGCCTCGTCGTCGCCACGGCGCTCGGCTGGGGCGACGTGGCATCGATCGCCCTCGCCGTCGCGCTCGCCTTTCTCTTCGGCTATGCGTTCACGTTCGTGCCGCTCATCCGCGGCGGCCTCGCACTCGGAGCTGCGGTCGGCATCGCCCTGGCAGCCGACACGCTCTCCATCACCGTAATGGAGATCGTCGACAATGCGATCATCCTCGCCGTGCCGGGAGCAATGGAGGCAGGCCTCGACTCGCCGCTCTTCTGGGGCTCGCTGGCGGTCGCGCTGGCCGTTGCCTTCGTCGCCGCCTACCCGGTCAACCGCTGGCTGATCGCACGGGGCCGCGGGCACGCCCTTGTCCCCCACCATCATCACTGACATGGAGCGGCGCGACGTCGTGGTCGTGGGGGCGGGCGTGATGGGCCTCGCGTCCGCCTGGGCGCTCGCGCGGAGGGGACGCGATGTCACCGTCTTCGAGCAGTTCGAGATCGGCAACCCGTACGGGTCGAGCCATGGGGCGTCCCGCATCTTTCGCTTCGCCTACGACGAGCCGGAGTGGGTCGCACTCGCGCAGGAGGCGCTGCCGCTGTGGCGCGAGCTCGAGGAGGAGTCGGGAAAGCAGCTCCTCTCCCTCACGGGGCTGCTCGACGCGCGGCGCGACAGCGCGGCGCTGCGCTCGGCTCTCGACGAACAGGCGGCCGAGTACGAAGTCCTCGATCCGGGTGAGACAGCGCGACGCTTCGGCATCACCGTCATGGGCGACGTGGTGCTCGAGCTGCACGGTGGCACGGTGCGCGCCGACGCTCGCTCACCGCGTTCCGCGCCCGCGTCCATGTCGAGGAAGACGTCCGCGTGCTCGAGTTGGCGGAGGACGGCGACGGCGTGCGCCTGGTGACGACCTCCGGCGCCGATCGAAGCTCGCATGGCGGTCGTCGCCGCCGGCGCCTGGGCCACCCCGCTGCTCGCCGGAGCCGACATCCAGCTCGAAACGTTCGTGACTCGCGAGACCGTCGCCTACTTCGATCTGCCGGGATCGGAGTCGCTGCCGTCTCTGATCGACTGGCACGCGGCGACGGGACGTCATGCCTACTCGCTGGCAAGCGGCGAAGGAGTTCTCAAAGTCGGTCTCCACCACACCGGCGCGAACGTCGAGCCGGGAGGGACGGGGCGAGTCCGACTTGCGGATCGTCGAGGCCATCTCCGAGTGGGTGGCAACGCGGTATCCGGCGGCGAACCCCGAACCGACGAGCGCCGAGACTTGCCTCTACACCTCTATCGAGGACGACCGGTTTGTGATCGAGCGCCACGGGCCGATCGTGGTCTGCTCCGCCTGCTCGGGCCACGGCTTCAAGTTCGCGCCCGCCGTCGGGGCACGTGTGGCGGCACTCGCCTGAGCGCGGGCCTATCCTTCTAGGCCATGAATCCGCGGAGCATGAGCATGCGGACGAAGTTCTTCCTGCTCGTCGCCGTCGGGTCGATTTCACGGCCACGGCGGCGTACGTGCTGCACTTCCGCTTCCTCGACAACCTCGAGCGGCAGACGATCGACCTGCGTTTCACCTCCGCGGCGACCAGAGCCGCCCAAGGACGTGGTCGTCGTCAAGATCGACGACGTCACGTTCAAGAGCTAAACCCAGTCGGCGACCTTCCTCGCTTCCCGCGCTCGATGCACGCGAGGCTTCTCGACGGATCCGTGAGGGCAAGCCGAAGCCGCGATCGCCTTCGACGTCCAGTTCACCGAGCCGCACGATCGCGAGAGGACAACGCGCTTGGCATCGGGCGGTTGGACGGAATCGCGGGCATGATCGTGCTGTCGCCACCGAGGTCGACGAGCAGGGCAGAGCAATGTCTCTTCGGCGCGGCCGTGCTCGAAGAGTTCGGCGCGAGAGATGGAAACGCAAACCTCCCGACCGACAAGGACGGCATAATCCGCCACTTCGCTACGAGGTGGAGGAGCTAAAGAGCTTCGCAGTCGTCGCAGCAGAGCTAGCCCTCGGCCGCCCGATCACCCGCGACGAAATGGGCGGACGACGACCAGTGGATCGACTACGCAGGCTCGCCCGAGACAATCGCCTCGTATTCCTATTCGCGCGTCCTCAACGGCAAGGTGCCGCCGAGCGTGTTCGCGGACAAGATCGTCGTCATCGGGCCGGGGCGCCGTCGCTCCAGGACATCCATCCGACGCCGACGGGCGTACGTCATGACCGGTCCCGAGATCCAGGCGAACGCGATCTTCGACGGCGCTCCGCGGCTTTCCGCTGCGCAGCCTGCCGACGGGCTGGAACTTGGTGCTCATCGTCGCGCTGGGGCTCCTCGTGCCGCTCGTCAGCCTCCGCGCGGGCCCGCTCGTCGCCGTCGCCGTGGGCGTCGTCGGCTACGCGCTCTTCTCGCTCGGCACGCAGCTCGCGTTCGAGCACGGCGGCAAGGTGTCGTCTTACGTCTACCCAACGGCGGCGCTCGCCATGGCGACGGTCGGCTCGGTCGGCGCCCACTACACGCTCGCCGCCTTCGAGCGGGAGCGCGTGCGAGACGTGTTCTCGCGGTTCGTGCCCGAACAGGTCGTCGACGAAGTGCTCGCGCAGGCCGACGCCGACCTCCGCCTCCACGGCAAGGAGCTGGTGACGACCGTCATGTTCTCCGACCTCCGAGGGTTCACGTCGAGCGCCGAGGAGATGCCCGCGGAGAGCGTCATCACCGTCCTCAACTACTACCTCCACGAGATGAGCGAGGCGATCCTCGCCCACGGCGGCACGCTCGTCTGTTACATGGGCGACGGCATCTACGCCATCTTTGGCGCGCCGCTGGAGCAGGACGACCACGCCGACCGCGCGCTCGCCGCGTCACGCGAGATGCTGCTCGAGCGCCTGCCGAAGTTCAACGCGTGGATGCGCGAGCAGGGCTACGGCGAGGGGTACCTCATGGGCATCGGCCTGAACTCGGGGCCAGTAATGACCGGCAACGTCGGCCACGAGCGGCGGATGGACTACACCGCGGTCGGCGACATCGTGAACACCGCGTCTCGCATCGAAGGCATGACGAAGGGCACGCCCTACTCGGTGCTCATCGCGGAGTCGGCGATCGAGATGATGTCCGAGCGACCCACCGACCTCGTCTACTACGACGAGCTCGAGGTGCGCGGGCGCATGGCGAAGCTCAAGCTCTGGGCGCTCGATATCCGCAAGTCCGAAATCGCCGGACTGTCGACGTCCCGACGGACACGACGGAGGCGGCCGACGGTCGCCTAGGGCAGCGGCGCCCGTCAACTGACCTCCAGAGAGCTGACCGTTCGGAGCGGCGACGTCTGCTCGCCGGCACGCTGTGGCTTCCGACGCGGAAGCCGAGTTTGACCGTGCTCATGCACCCAGGCTCGGGTCCGTCCGACCGCGACAACGATGTGTTCTTCCCTCCAATCCGTGAGAGCCTCCTCGCTTCTGGATTCGGGGTCTGCTCCTTCGACAAACGCGGCGTCGGTGGCTCGACAGGTCGATGGCAAGAAGCCGGGATCGTCGAGCAGGCAGACGACCTGCTCCGCTGTGCCGAGGCGCTCGGCGATCAGGACTCCGATGTTCCGGTCGGCGTCTTCGGGCACAGCCAGGGCGGCTGGGTCGTGGTCGAGGCGGGGAGCCGTGGTGTCTCACTCGCCTTTGTCGTCTCGAGTTCCGGCCCGGGCGTCAGCGCCGGCGGAGCAAGAGCGCTTTTCGTACCGGACGAGGCGGGAGAAAGCGAGTGTAGGGCAGGCAGAGACCGACCAGGCGTTGGCGCAGTTCGACGAGCTCGTCGAGATGGCCCGCAACCGCACGCCTTTGGAGGAGGTTCGGCGCCGCGTCGCGGGCGTCCCAGACGAGTACGTCCCGGAGGCTCCAGAGCTATGGAGGTTTCTCGTCGACCTGTTCGAGTACAACCCCGCACCGGCTCTGGAACGCATCCGGGTACCCGTGCTCGCCCTCTTCGGCGGCGCCGACGAGATCGTTCCGGTCGAAAAGAGCGTTGCCGTCTACCAGGCGGCCGTTCTACCCGACTTGCTGACGGTCGCAGTCTTCCCGAGACGCAGACCATCGCGTGCAGGTCGGCGATCCGCCGCGCATGGCGGACGGATATCTCGAAACGCTCTCGTCCTTCGTCACGGCGTCAGGGACTCGTTCGCGCCCGACACGGTGAGGCCGGGCTCGGTGCCGCCGCCGATGACGTAGACGCGGCCGGCGATCGTCGCGACGCCGACCCCGTGGCGCGGGGTCGGGAGGTTCGCGAGGCGGCGCCAGCGCTTTCTCGCCAGGTCGTAGCCGTAGACCGAGCCGATCGTGCCTTCGGGCTCCTCGCCGCCCACAGAGACGATGAGGCCCTTCGCAAACGCAGCTCCCGTGCCCCCGCGCGGTTGCGGCACCGGTGCCAGCCGCGCCCAGCGGCGCGTCGCGGGCGAGTACGCCTCGAACGTACGGAGGTTCGTGTCGTACCCCGCGCGACGCCCGGCCACCGCGTACACCTTGCCCGCGGCCGCCGTCACGGCGAGATGCTCGCGTGGCGTCGGGCCGGCGATCGACGCCCAGCGCCCGGTCTTGAAGTCGAGCGCATATGCGCGGCGCGCGAGCGCGTTCGGCCCGACGCCGCCGACGACGTAGAGCTTGCCGCCGACGGCCGCAGCGCCCGCCGCCGCCCGCGCGGCCGGCAGCGGCGCGAGCCCTCGCCACCGGTCGCCGTCGAAGACGTACGCGTTGCGAAGCCTCACGCCGGGCCCGCCGTAGCCACCGACGACGTACAGCTTTCCTCCTGCCGAGGCGGCCGCCGCGTGGTTGACCTCCACCGGCAGGTCGGGGAGACGGCTCCAGCTGTCGGACGCCGGGTCGTAGAGATCGACGTCGTCGGAAGAGCTTCCGTCGGCGAGGTAGCCACCGACAACTGCGATGTCGCCACGGAATGGCGCCGCCGCGACCTCAGTCCTCGGCACGGGCAACTGCGCGTGCGGCTGCCAGGCTGCGCCGCCGAGCGCGACGACGATCGCCGCTACGAAAGAAAGAACTGCTGCCAAGCCTCCCACCAGGTGTCCGCCGTCGACGTGATCGTCCGCTCGCCAGAGAGCACGACGCCGGGCTTCCGCGCGTACTCGTCGAGTGAGGCGGTGCGGGTGAACTCGACCTCGATCGTGCAGGGGGTGCCGGGATCGTACGGCGGCACGGCGCCGAGATCGGCGAGCGCCTTCCGGGCGCCCTCCTCGATCAGCTCACGGGCGCGCTGAGCCGGCAGCTGTCTCGCGCTGAAGGCGCCCAGCCCCTGTTTGACCGCGACGGTGGTCAGTCCCTCGCCCAGCAGCTCGCGCCCTTCGCGACACACCGCCTCGTCTCCGGTCACGAGCAGCACAGGGCAGCTCCACGTACCGCAGAGCGCGGCGTTGATGCCTGTCTCGCCCACGAGCGTGCCGTTGAAGGAGAGGTTCTGCCACGACTGGCCGGAGACGGTGTGGTTCATGACGCCGTCGCGCGTGCCTGCACGGGCATGCATGCCGACGAAGAGCGCCGCGTCGCAGCCCTCCTCGAGGAAGCCGGTGTACTCGGTCCATTCCTGCTGCACCACGAACTCGCAGTCCGGGTCGAGCAGATCGGGGATGAGCGAGTTGAACGACCAGCCCTTGCCTGCGCCATGGCAGTCCATGACGACGATCTCCGTCGCGCCCGCCGCCTTTGCACCGCGAACGGCGGCGTTGATCTCCTCCGTGTACAGCCGGCGAGCCTCCTCGTACATCGGGTCGCCGCCCGTCGTCTGCTCCCACTTGACGATGCCCGCCACGCCCTCCATGTCCGAGATGACGTGGACCTTCATGGCTGTCCTCCTCCTTCGCTGCCTCTGCGCGCATGATCTCCTGGACGATGGCGGTCTTCGCGTCCGCGTATTGCTGGCCGTACGTCCAGTGGCGGGTCGCAAGCTCGCGTTTGGCCGTCGCGTAGCGTACGCGGTCGGCCTCGTCACGGCGCAGCCGGTCACGGAAGAGGAGCATGCGGTTCGTCTCCTCGCACCCGGCCGTAGAACACATGGAGGTTGACGTTCGTGTCCGGCCCCCTGAACAGCCGATGCGCGCACCAGTCCGGCTCGCTGAACCTGAGCACGTAGCCGGCGGCCTCGAGGGCGGGCATGTACGCGTGCTCGTCGCGGCAGTCGGCCACCTCGAGCACGACGTCGATGATCGGCTTCGCAGGGAGCCCCGGCACGGACGTCGAGCCCGCATGCTCGAGCTCGGACGACCGCGTCGCCGAGCGCCGCCCGCATGCGCGCCTCCTCGCGCTCGTACAGGCCCGGCCATGCCGGGTCGTAATCTGCGATCTCGATCGGCCGGTCGAGCGGCTCGCAGTCCGCCCACGACGGCCTCGCGCCAGCCGCTCTCGTAAGCTGCGACGTCAGTCGGGTCGGGCTCCGGGATCGTCAGCGACGACCATGCCGACGACGTCGCCGCGAGAGCTCTCGACGGCACCGGTACCGAGCTCCACTCCGAGAAACGGCGCGAGCGCCGCGCTGGAGAGGGCGAGGGTTGCCGTCCTCGGACTTCAGCGCGAAGCCCGTGCCGTCCGGCGCGATTGCGCAGAGCAGGCCCTCGGCGCCGCCTTTCGCCACCCAACCGGGCCGTTCGGACATGAGGGCGTGTCGAGCGAGCCCTCGCCGCCTACGAGCTCGGGTCGCGCGCGCATAGCTGCGAGCACCCGTTCGGCGCCATCGAGCTGCGGCAAGCCAGCGAACGCGGCAGCCATGCGCTCGAGCGGTCATCCCGAAGGTGACGACGCCACAGCCGTCGACGGCCGTCGGCATCTCGTCGGCGGCAAGTCCCGCGACCGCGCCACCTCCGCCAGCAGCTCGCCTTGCAGCGGATGGTCCGCGAGCCGGTAGCCCACCGTCTCCCAGTCCGCGCGCGCGACAGACGGCGAGAAAGCCTGCGTGCTTCCCCGAGCAGTTGTGGTGGATCGCGCCCGGCGGCCGGCCGTCTTGCTCGCCGCACTCGAGGTCGTCCTCGGTCGCCGGAGCCTTCGCGAGCAGGCTGCGCACGGCGTCGATCTGCGCAGGCTCGGCTCGGTGCGAGGCGCACGCGATCGCGATCTCGCTGTCGCCGAGGTCGGGACGGGCGCGGGCGAGCAGGAGCGCCTGGATCGGCTTCGCGCTCGAGCGGAAGAGGCAGACGAGCGCGGGATCGCCCGCGGCCGCGACGACCTCGCCGTCACGAACGGCGACCGCATGGACGCGGTGTCGCGCCTCGACGGTGCCTCCGCGTCGCACGGATACGCTCAGCGCGTCGATGGCGAGAAGACTAAAGATGCTCTGGCCGCGGGGAGGGCTGTGGCGGCACCCGGACTTCCTCAGGCTCTGGGCCGGCCAGACGATCAGCCAGTTCGGCAGCCAGATCTCCGCGTTCGCGCTTGCCGATCGCGGCCATCGTCGTGCTCGACGCGAGCGCGTTCCAGGTCGCGCTGCTGGGAACAGTCGAGTTCCTGCCGTTCCTGCTCTTCACGATTCCCGCCGGCGTCTGGGTCGATCGGCTGCGCCGCCGCCCGATCCTCGTCATCGCCGACTTCGGCCGCGCGGCGGCGCTCGTCTCGGTTCCGGTCGCCTATGCCTTCGACTGGCTGACGATCTGGCAGCTGTACACCGTCGGCTTCGTCGTCGGCACGCTGACGGTGTTCTTCGACGTCGCGTACCAGTCGTACCTGCCGTCGCTCGTTCGCCGCAACCAGCTCGTGGAAGGGAACTCGAAGCTCGAGCTCAGCGTGTCGGCCGCGCAGCTGGGCGGGCCGGCCGCGGCGGGCGGCCTCGTCTCGCTGCTGACGGCGCCGTGGGCAGTGCTGACGGACGCGATCAGCTTCCTCGGCTCGGCGCTCTTCGTGCTCCGGATTCGCGCGCGGGAGGAGGTGGCGGAGCTCGGCGGCAGCGACGGAGCGGCAGGGCATGCGCGCCGAGGCCTGGGAGGGCCTTCAGTTCGTGCTGGAAGGACCGGCGGCTCCGCGCGCTGACCGAGAGCACGGTGATTTTCAACTTCTGTGCCAACGGCGCGTTCGCCGTCTACCTCATCTACGCCGTTCGCTCGCTGGGCCTTTCGCCGGCTGCGATCGGCATCATCCTTCTCGATCGGGAACGTCGGCTGGCTGGCCGGTGCGCTCGTGGCGGGCAGGTTGACCGGCGAGGCTCGGGAGTCGGGAGGACGATCATCCTCACGGGTGCGGTTGCCGCTCCAGCGCTGATGCTCGTGCCCGCAGCGCCCCAGTCCGCCCCGATCCCGTTCCTCGATCGCGGCGGGCGTGCTCAGCTCGTTCGGTCTCGTCATCTGGCGGATCTCGCAGGTCAGTCTGCGCCAGGCGATCACGCCCCGACCACATGCTCGGACGCGTGAACGCGATGAGCCGATTCATGATGTGGGGCACGATCCCGCTGGGCACGCTGCTCGGCGGCGCCCTCGGTTCCACGATCGGCCTCCGCAGACGCTCTGGATCGGGACGATCGGCGCGTCGTTGACAGTTCTGCCCGTCCTGTTCTCGCCCATCCGGACATCGTTCGCCGTTCCCGACGAGCCCGAAGAGCCAGCCGGACGACGGTCCTGGAGCCGACGATCGGCATGCCCGCGGTCGGGATGGACGAGCCGCATGCGTAGCCTCTGGCCGCGCGGCGGGCTCTGGCGGCACCCGGACTTCCTGAAGCTCTGGTCCTCCCAGTCGATCAGTCTGCTGGGGACGGAGATCTCGCAGCTGGCGATACCGCTCGCGGCGATCCTCGTCCTCGACGCGAGCGCGTTCGAGGTGGCGGCCGTCGGAGTCGCCGAGTTCCTGCCGTTCTTGCTCTTCGCGCTGCCGGCGGGCGTGTGGGTCGACCGTCTGCGGCGCCGCCCGATCCTCGTCATCGCGGACGTCGGCCGCGGCCTGGCGCTCGCGACGATCCCAGTCTTCTATGCCTTCGACGCGTTGACGATCTGGCAGCTCTACGTCGTCACCTTCGCCGTCGGCACGCTCACCGTGTTCTTCGACGTGGCGTATCAGTCGTACCTGCCGTCCCTGGTCAACCGGGAACAGCTCGTGGACGGCAACTCGAAGCTCGAAGTGAGCCGCTCTGCCGCGTCGCTTGCTGGGCCGGGAATCGCCGGCGTACTCGTTGCCGCGATCACCGCTCCGTACGCCATCCTTGTCGACGCGATCAGCTTCTTCGCCTCGGGAGGGTTCATCTTCGGCATTCGGCGCGAAGAGCCGCCACCGGAGAAGGCGGAGCAGCCAAGCATGCGCAAGGAGCTCGTAGAGGGCCTGCGCTACCTGCTGGGTCACCGCTACTGGAGGCCAATCACAGCGACGGTGGCACTCTCGAACGGCTTCGGAGCCCTCGGCGGCTCGATCTTCCTCGTCTATGCCGTGCGCGAGCTCGACATGTCGGCCGCTGTCGTCGGAATCGTCTTCGGTATCGGGAACGTCGGCTGGCTGATCGGCGCGATGGTCGCGGGACGTCTTGCCGGAACGCTCGGCGTGGGCAAGACCATCCTCATGTCCACGTTCCTGTTCGGCCCGGCCACGCTGCTCGTTCCTCTGGCGCCCCAGTCCTCTCCCATCCCGTTCTTCGTCGCGAGCTTCATCCTGGTCAGCTTCGCTGCGGTCGTCTTCAACGTGACGGCGATCAGCTTCATGCAGGCGGTGACTCCCGACCGCATGCTCGGCCGGCTCAACGCCTCGCGGCGCTTCGTCGTCTGGGGCGTGATCCCGCTCGGCGCGTTCGCAGGCGGAGTCCTCGCGACGCAGGTCGGGCTACGCGAGACGCTCTGGATCGGGGCGGTCGGGTCGCTGCTCGCCTGCCTGCCGGTGCTCTTCTCACCGGTACGCTCGATCGGGCCCATGGAAGACGCCATCAGAGAGCACGCTCCCGCCGTCGCCGCCTCACCGCTCGATGCCTGAGCTACCGGAGATCGAAGCGTGGGTGCGCGAGCTCGACCCGCTCGTGTCGGCGGCGCGGATCGAGCAGGCCGGTCCCGCGCACATCGCGACGCTGAAGACGTTCGAGCCGCCGCTCACGACCCTGGACGGGCGCACGCTGGCGGGCGCCGAGCGCCGCGGGAAGAACCTCGCTCTTCCCCACCGACACCGGCGATCTCGTGCTCCGCATCCATCTCATGAGCGCCGGGCGGCTCCGCTATCTCGCGCCAGGCGCGAAGGGACCGAAGACGCCGATGTTCCGCCTCCGCTTCGAGGGCGGCGGGGAGCTCGTGCTCACCGAAGGAGGGAAGAAGAAGCGGGCGGGCGTGTGGCTTGCTGACGCCGGAGGCTCTCGATGCCGAGCTCGCGCACCTGGGCCCGGATGCGCTCGACCTCGACGCGGCTGCGCTCGGGGAGATCCTGGGACGGGAACGCCGCCAGCTCCATCCGCTGCTCCGCGACCAGCGCGCGATCGCCGGCATCGGCCGTGCGCACGCGAACGAGATCCTCCTCCGTGCCCGGCTGTCGCCGTTCAAGGCCTCTACCGAGATGAGCGCAGAGGAGGTCGAGCAGACTTGCGGACGCGATCCGGGTCGACCTCTCCCGTGCGCTCGAGCTCCGCGAGCAAGGGAAGGACGACAAGGCGGTCTACCGGGTGCACAACCGGCTCGGCGAGCCGTGTCCACAGTGCGGAACGCCGATCGCGCGCGTCGACTACGAGGAGCACACGGTCTTCTACTGCCCCACGTGCCAGACCGGCGGGCAGGGTGCTCAAGGACCGCCGTCTCTCGCGGCTCCTGCGCTGAGCCAGTCGACGAGCCTTCGCTCGTACTCAGCAGCGAAGGTTCCATCCGGCAGGGTCAGGTCGTGCTCGGCGCCGGGGATGACGACGATCTCGACCTCGTTCGCCGCGCGCTTCGCGCCAGGCGGCGACGCTCGGCTCGACCGGCGTCCAGGAGTCCGCCTCGCCGTAGAAGAGCAGCGTCGGCACCCGGACCCGCGCGAAGACGGGACGCGGGTCGAAGTCCATCTCCTCGATCCAGAGGCGTCGCCCCTCCTCGTCCAGCAGGCCTGGCGGCAGCCAGACCAGCAACCACCACGGCTCGTCGATTCCCGCCAGCAGCTCGGCAGCGAGCTGCTCGTCCCGCTCCGGAGGGTCGCCGTGTACCCACTCCTCGAATCGTCGTCGCAGGTCAAGTGCTCGATCGACGACATCCTGGCCGTAGCCGGCAAGCCCGAGCTGGCGTTCCACCGCGTACATCATCTGCTCGGAGGGCGTGACCCCGGTCGAGGCCACCAGCACGAGGAACGCCACGTCGTCCGACGCCGCTGCGGCGAGTGGCCCGATCCACCCACCCTGGCTATAGCCCCAGAGCCCGACCTGCTTCGCGTCGATCGCGTTCATTACCGCGAGGGCGTCGTCGACCTGGAGCTGGAAGCGCCCACGGGTCACGTCGCCGGTCGACTCACCTTCCCCGCGGCGGTCGAAGGTGACCACGCCGATGCCGGCGGGCGGGAGCAGCTCGTGGAGGTGCAGATAGGACAGGCCATCGCGGGTCCCTTCGCCCGCCGCATGGAGCGCGACGATCGCTGTGTCGCCGGCGGGCGTGTAGCTCGCCGCCAACGTGAAGCCGTCCTGGTCGACCCTCAACTCCTCCATTGCAGCCGACGTTAGCGTCTGCCGCTCCGAGGCCGCCGCTGCGCGCTAGCGTGTCCGCGTGAGCGACTCCGCAAAGCTCGATCTCACAGACGACCTCCAGGCGTCGACGCCGGATGTCCGCATCGGCCTTTCGCGGGCAGGGGTCACCGGCGTCTCGAAGGCCGTCCGCATCTCCAGCAAAGGCTCGGAGATGGTGATGGCCGCGACGATCGACTGCACCGTCGACCTTGCAGCCGACCAGAAGGGCGTCCACATGTCCCGCTTCCCGGAGCTGTTCGACGAGGCGATCGACATCGTCGTCGCCGAGGAGTCGCTCCTGGTCGAGCTCCTGGCCGAGCACATCGCGAGCCGCATTGTCGAGCGGCAGGAGGCGCTGCGTGCCGAGGTGACGATCCGCGCCCTGTGGCCGATCCGCCGCGAGACGCCCGTCACGCGGCTCGCGACCCAGGAGATGGTGACGCTGATCGGCATCGCGGCCGCCTCGCCCGACCGGTCGCGCCGCGTCGTGGGCGTCGAGGCGACGGGCATCAACGCGTGCCCGTGCGCGCAGGGCCTTGTCCGGGGGAGCGCCTCGGAGCGCCTGCTCGACGCCGGCTTCGGCGAGGACGACGTCGAGCGCATCCTCGAGCTCGTGCCGCTGGCGACCCACAATCAGCGCGGGCGCGGAACGCTGCTGGTCGGAACGGACGCGTCCGTGGATGCCGTCGACCTCGTCGACGTCGTCGAGCGGTCGATGAGCGCACCCGTGTTCGAGCTGCTGAAGCGGCCCGATGAGCTCTTCGTCGTCGAGCATGCGCACCTGCGCCCGCGCTTCGTCGAGGACTCCGTCCGCATCGCGCTTCAGGAGACCCTGGCCGCCTATCCGGCGCTCGTCGACACCGACTTCGTGTTCTCCAGGCAGGTCAACCTCGAGACGATTCACGACCACGACGTGCTCGCCGAGCGCGCGGGAACGGTGGGTGAGCTGCGCGCCGAGCTCGAGGCGGGCGCGGCGAGTGGGACGCAGACGGAGCTGGCCGAGTGGCTACGGTCCTGACGCCGCCGGAGACGCGCGAACGACCATCGAGGGGTGGCGGCGGAGGGCTCGGCTCGCCGTGGAACGTCATCGTCCTGAACGACAACCACAACACCTTCGAGGGCGTCGCGGCCGCGCTCTCACGGGTGCTGCCCGGCGTGTCGTACGAGCAGGGCATGCGGATGGCCGACCAGATTCACTCGACCGGCCAGGCGATCGTGTGGTCCGGCCACCGCGAGCAGGCCGAGCTCTACTGGGCCGGGCTCAAGGACTCCGGCCTGACGATGGCGCCGCTCGAGCAGTAACGGCGCGCACCTGCTCCCGCCACGGCTTGGCGCGGCTTTCGGTACCGGCGAAGAGCCGCCTGATGTTCTGGCGGTGCAGGACGACCACCGCTGCAGCAGCCGCACCGCCGAACGCGATTACCGGCCATGGCTCCCCGAGCCCCCAGGCGAGAAACGGCAGCGACGACGCAGAGATCATCGACGCGACAGACGCGTAGCGCGTCGCGGCGAAGACGACGATCCAGACACCTGCGACGATCAGCCCGACGATCGGCGCCACGCCGAGGAACGCGCCACCGGCCGTCGCCACCGCCTTCCCACCCTTCTCGAATCCGAGGAACACCGGGCGGGCGTGCCCTACCATGGCCGCGCCACCCGCGAGCACGCCGGCCAGCGAGCCCGCGACCTCGGTTGCCACCAGCGCCGGGACGAGGCCCTTCGCGATGTCGAAGAGCATGACCGCGAGGCCGTACCGCCAGCCGTACAGCCGCCAGACGTTCGACGCCCCGATGTTCCCGCTGCCGACCGTGCGGATGTCGACGTGCTTCGTCGCGCGCACGAGCCAGTACCCGAAGGGCACTGAGCCGACGAGGTAGGCCGCGGCGACGAAGAGCGCCGTCGTCATCGTCTTCTCGCCTTACGGACGGATGCCGTATGCCTCGATCCAGCCGTTGACGACGGTCCAGTCGAGGTTCGAGAAGAACGCGTCGATGTACGCGCCGCGGTCGGTCTGGTAGTCGAGGAAGTACGCATGCTCGTAGACGTCGAGGGCCACGAGCGGCGACGCGTTCCAGATGGGGAACGTGTTCTGTGCATCGCCGACGTAATTGAAGAGACGGCCCTCGTCCCAGTCGTACGCCGTCCAGGCCCACCCGCGGCCGGCCATGCCCGAGGCCTCGAGGTCGGTGCGCCAGGCGTCGATCGAGCCGAAGTCACGACGGACGAGTGTGCCGATCGGGCCGTCCGGATCACCGCCGTCCCCACCCAGGTGCGCGAAGTAGATCTCGTGGTTCTTCACGCCGCCGACAGCGAACGAGAGGTCGACCTTGAGCGCGCGAATGTCCGAGTACACCTGGTTCGCTGCCGACGCGTCGACCTCGGCGAGCTTGGCGAGGATCTCGTTCCGCTTCGCCACGTAGCCCTGGTAGAGCTTGTAGTGGGCCTCGATCGACTGGCGGGAGATCCCGTCCAGCTCCAGCAGGCGAGGGTCGAGCGGCCGCGCCCCGATCTCCTCGGCGTTGTATGCCAGCGTCGCCATTCGCGTCCTCTCGTTTGGCCAGTACGGTCGAGGGGGAGAATATCGCGGTGAATCCGAACCGGGCCCCGCGCCCTACTGAGAGTCAAGTGCCCTCGGCGATGTCACCCCCTGTCGCTCTGCCGCGGCCTGCGAGACTCGGGCAGATGCCGCGGGGGCGCATGCCTGGTGAAGACGAGCGCCTCTTGACGCAGGTGGCCGAGGGTGACCGCCGCGCGTTCGAGGTCCTGTACCGCCGCTACGCTCGGCCGGTGCTCGGGCTCGCCCTGCGGCGTCTCGGCGACCACGGCCGCGCGGAGGACGCGGTTCAGGAGACCTTCGTCTCGATCTGGCGGTCGGCGTCGACCTACCGGCCCGAGCGCGGGCGGGCGGCGGCCTGGCTCTACGCGGTGGCGCGGAACGCGATCGCCGATCGGGCGCGACGCCGGGGAGACACTCTCGCCGAGGCGCCGGATGCGCCGTCCGACGCGGCGGGGCCGGAGGAGCGCGCCGAGCAGTCCTGGCTCGCCTGGCGGGTGCACCGCGCCCTCGAGGAGCTGCCCGAGCACGAGCGCGAACCGATCGAGCTCGCGTACTGGGGACAGCTTTCCCAGAGCGAGATCGCGAAGCGGCTCGGGATCCCACTCGGTACTGTGAAGACCCGAACGCGCGCTGGCCTGGCGCGTCTCGCAGAGGCGCTGGAAGAGGAGCTGGGGTGAACGACGTAGACGATCGCCGCATCGAACGAGTGGAGCAACTGCTGCGCTCAGCCGGCCCTGCACCCGAGCTGCCCCCGAGTCTTGCCGAACCACCGCGGGTCGACGAGCCTGCACGAGCGAGCGCGAGCGCCCGAGCGCACGGAAGTCGTGGCTCGCCGTCGGCTTCGCCACCACAGCTGCGGCCGCCGCCATCGCCTTCACGGTCGGCTACGCGGTGGGTGACCGCGGCGAGAGCCTCGTGCCGGTCGCCGAGATCGCGATGCAAGGCGTCGCTCCGGCCGCGGCGGCGAGCGCCGAGCTCGACGTAGGCGAGCCCGATGCGGACGGCAACGTGCCGCTCGAGATGCGCGTGCGTGGACTTCCGCGTCTGCCGCAGGGCGGCTGGTACGACCTCCTGCTCTCCAAGGGGGGTCGCCCGACAGTCTCCTGCGGCACCTTCAACGCCGGCCCGGGCACGACGACCGTGCGCCTCAACGTCGGCTACGCCCTTCGCGAGTGGAGGGACGAGGGCCGGTACGACGGCTGGGTCGTGACGAGCCACGTGCCAGGCAAGCCCGCCGCTGCGAATCGCGTTCTTCTGACGACGTAACTAGGGCGCGACGCGGCCGGCGGCGACGAACGCGGCGTGCGTCACCGGCATCTTCTCGGCCAGGAACCGCCTCAACGACCTCCGCGTAGCGCCGGATCTCGCGCTGGGCCATCTCGGCGTTGCGCAGCGAGACGAAGTTCATCAGCGCCCGCGCGTTGACCGTCCAGTAGAACTCGGTGTAGGCGCCGACCGGCAGCGCCGAGCGTGCCAGCTCGCGGGCGACCCCGGCCTCGACCATCCGCTCGTACGCCTGGAACGCGTGTTCGTAGACACTCTCGAGCTCCTCGCGCGCCAGCTCGGCGACCTCCGGCTCGACCGGCTCGAACGAGTAGGCGCCCGGCTTGCCGACCTGCGTGCGCACGTCCTCGGCGTCGGGCACGTAGAAGTCCTCGGTCGCCTTCGCATAGCGAAGACTGAACTCGTTGAAAGAGCTCCAGCGGTGACGCATCCATTCGCGTGCCACGAAGAGCGGGCAGCGGATGTGGAAGCGGAAGACGGCGTGCTCGAACGGGCTGGCGTGCCGCTCGCGCAGGAGGAAGCGGATGAGCCCCTCGTCCGACTCGTCCATCTCCTGCTTGTGCCGCGCGAAGCTCACGCGCGCGCCGTTGACCACGGCGAGGTCGGTCGCCATGTCGGCGTCCAGCCGGACGAAGCCGTGGTCGAGGACGGCGATGGCGCCTTCGGGGATCACACGCTCCTCGGCCGTGGCCATGAGGCCAGCGTACCGAGCGGACCTGTCAGCCCGAGACCTCGTCGATCACTTCGTAGAGACCGTCGGTCGAGATCGACTCGACGTACGGCGCCATGCCTGCCTTGCGAGCCTCCTCCGCTTCGGGGGAAGGACGCAGCGCCTCGAGCTCTTCCGGCGTCGCCTCGATCATGCCGAAAGCGATGATGTCGTTCTCGTCCGCGACGTTGCGGCAGATATACGCCTTCGCGCCCGACGGCATGTCAACATCGCTGCTCTCTGGGTCCCAGGCCTTGCGCCAGTCGTCGTACGTACCCGGCTTCAGCTTGCGGGCTGTCAGCAACACCCACTTTGCCATCTCGTCCTCCTTGATCGACTGCAGAGACGCTACTACGGCTTGACGTGGAGGTCGATCCCGAGGAAGAGCAGCGGCCAGAGCACGATGGCGAGCACCGCCGACGCGATGAGTCGCCCGGTGTCGACCTTGTCGAAGTAGTCGTACGCGGCCGCCACGGCGACACCCACCGCGAGCCAGAGCAGCGCGACCGTGCTGATCATGGGGCGGGTCAAGCTCACGGACAGAGCCTGCCCGATCGGCCCGTTCGCAAAACCGGTGTGGCTGCTTCCTACTTCAGGTAGCGGTCGAACCAGTCGACGACGATCTCGAGACGCGTGACCCGATGGAACGGCGAGCCGGAGCGGGTGAGCTCGTGGCTCTCGGCCGGGAAGCGCACGAACTCCACCTCGCGGCCGAGCAGGCGCAGGATCGTGAAGAGGTGCTCCGCCTGCTCGATGGGACAACGGAGGTCGTTCTCCGAGTGGAGGATGAGCAGCGGCGTCGTGATCTTGTCCGCGTACGTCGTCGGCGACTGGGCGAGGTAGGGCCCGACGTCTTCGAACGGCCATACGCCCGTGTAGGCACGGTGGAACCAGCCGAAGTCCGCCGACCCGAATTCCGAGAGCATGTTGTTGACGGCCCGCTCTGAGCATCCCGCCTTGAAACGGTCGGTGTGGCCGACGATCCACGTCGTCATGTAGCCCCCGTACGAGCCGCCCATGACGCCCAGCCGGTCGGGATCGACGAAGTCGAACTGCTCGAGCGCCGCGTCGACGACTGCCATGAGGTCGTCGTAGTCGCGCGAGCCCCAGCCGGGGCCGCCATCCACCGGCCCGCGGATCGCGCGCCCCCAGTCCTCCGAGTAGCCGGACGAGCCGCGCGGGTTCGAGTAGACGACGACGTAGCCCGCGCGCGCGTATGCCTGGAACTCGTCGAAGAACTTGTTCCCGTACTGCGTGAACGGCCCGCCGTGGATGTTCAGCAGCAGCGGGTAGTGCTTGACCCGCGTCGAAGTCGTGCGGGCGCACGAGCCACGCCTCGACCTCCTCTCCGTCGGGTGAGACAGCGACGAAGCGCTCGGACGGCTGAAGGGCGCCTGCTCGGAGAATGCGCTTGCTCACCTCGGTCAACCGCCGCTCGCCGACGAAGATCTCGCTCGGCATGGTCGGCGTCGAGGTCGAATGGACGACGGTGCCCCCGACCGCATCGAAGCTGGAGACCCAGAGATCGCCGGCGACGACCGGCTCGACTGCACCGCCGGCCGCCGGGACACGGCGGACGTGCGTGTTGCCATGCGTCCTCGACGGCGAAGAGCATCGAGTCGCCGTCCCAGATCGGCTCGCGAACCGCGGGTAGGGCCCACACTGGAGGTCGAGCTCCTCCGTGAGCACTCGGCGCTCGCCCGGTCGTCGCGTCCACGACCGCGATGCGGTCGTGACGCGGCCGGTCGAACCCGCCCGGGCTCCAGTTGCAGGCGATCGTCGAGCCGTCGGGAGACCACGAAGGCAGCTCGTAGTAATCCTCGTCGGGCGTCAGTCGCTGCGGCTCGCCGCCGGCGGCGTCGACGATCCAGATCTGCTGGCTCAGGCTCACGTCCCAGTCGTCGTCGCGCGCGGACACGAACGCGATCCGCGTCGAGTCCGGCGACCAGGTCGGCCAATCGTCCTCGAAGTCGCCGTCGGTCAGCTGCACGGCGGGCTCAGACCCATCGGCGGGGACGACGAAGACGTGGGTCCGCCGGTCTCCGGTCCAGCCGACGGAATCGAGCTTGTAGCGGTGGCGTGTGAACCGGCGAGGCAGGCGCTTCTTCTCGTCCTCCTCCTCATACGCCGGGTCGGGCACGCGCGACGTGAAGGCGAGGCGTGTGCCGTCCGGCGACCAGACGGGCTGCGCGGCGTCCTCCTTGAGGTCGGTGAGACACGTGGGCTCGCCGCCGCCGAGCGGGAGAACGTAGAGCTGCTTCTTCTCGCCGTCGCGGTTGGAGGTGAACGCGAGGCGCGTGCCGTCGGGCGACCAGCGCGGCGTGCCATCCGACTTCTTGCCGGCCGTGAGCTGCCGCGGCGGCGACGAGCCGTCCGCCGCCGCCAGCCAGATCGCCCCGCGGTATGTGTTCTCCTCGCGGTCGACGGAGTTGACGACGTACGCGACCGTCTGGCCGTCAGGGGAGAGACGCGGCTCGGTCGCCCAGATGACGTCGTAGAGGTCTTCCGGCCTCATGGAGACCGCACACTACAAGCACGAGGGCCGCTCGGCGGCGCCTCGTTCAACGTCCTTGTAGAGCGGATCAGGCCGGAGCCGGAACGGCGCCGAGCTGCGTCATCAGCCCGAGCGCGTCCCACTCCGTGTGGTCCTCGACGATCTTCCCGTCGACGATCCGCGTCACGCTGATGCCTGACGTCGTTGTGCTGCGACCGGTCGGTGCGATGCCCTCGAGGTCTCCCTCGTGCGTCCCGCTCGCCGTCCACCGCGTGACGACGTACTCGCCCTCGGCAACTTGCTGCTCGATGGTGAGCGCGAGGTCGGGGAACGCGGCGCGGTATCCGGCCGCCTCCTCCTTCGCTCCCTCGATGCCACGGATCGGCTCGGGCTTCGCCGGGTCGTGTCCGACGTAGTCCTCGCTGTAGAGCTCTTCGGCGATGCTGAAGTCGCCCGTCGAGAACATCTCGATCTCGCGTCGCGCGATCGCCTTGAGGTCCTCCGACATGCTCTCCCTCCCTGGAGTCGTTGACGGCCGGAGTCTAGGACACTCTCGCAACAAGGACGAGCCGCGTCTCGCGCGAGAGCCCCTCGCGATCCCAGCCGCCGTAGCACTCGACGGCCGTGAAGCCGGCCTCCTCGACGAGCCGCACGAGCTCCGTGGCCGTGTAGACGCGAAAGCGATACGTGATCGACTCGCGGTTGCCGCCCGCCTCGACGAGCGAGTGCACCGTCTCGATCTCGCCCGCGGCATAGTCGAAGGTCCGCTCCTCGAGCAACAGGTCCCCGTCGGGCAGCGGAGTCCAGCCGCGCTGCTGGTAGATGTGCATGAGCCGGTCGCGGTGCATCGTCTCCACGACGAGCGCTCCGCCAGGTCGCAGCACGCGCCGGAGCTCGCCGAGGGTGCGGCGATCCCCGTCCTCGCCGCGGTACCCGAGAGCGGAGAAGAGGTTCAGCGCCGCGTCGAAGCTCGCGTCCTCGAGAGGCAGGTCGCGGTGGTCTGCCTGAACCCAATGCGGCCACTCGCCGTCGCCGGCCCGTCGCCGCGCCTCGTCGAGCAAGACCGGCGAGCGGTCGACGCCGACGACTCGATAGCCGGCGCGAGCGAGGACGATCGAGTGCCGCCCGTAGCCGCACGGAGCGTCGAGCACGTCGGCCCCGGGCTCCACGCCGGCGAGCGCGACGGCGCCAAGGGCCTCCTGCTCGTCGTCGACGCCGCGGTCCGACCGCGCATACGTCCGCAGGTAGAGGTCGTCGAAGAGCGTGTCCCAGTGATCGCGCTCCACGACCGGAGCTTAGGCCGAACCGATGATTTCTGGTGAACGGGTACGGTCGTACCCTGTGACGACCATCTCCCCAAGGAGGACTCGATGCCCACACCAACACTCGTAGTCGGAGCTCCCTGCTGGATCGACCTCTACAGCTCGGACACCGACAAGGCCACCGAGTTCTACGGCGAGCTCTTCGGCTGGACGAAGGAGGTGCAGCGCGAGGAGTTCGGCGGTTACTTCACGTTCCTGAAGGACGGCAAGCACGTCGGCGGCTGCATGGCGAACTCCGGCGAGGAAGGCCAGCCGGATATCGTGGACGGTCTACCTGACGACCGACGATGTCGCGCGCACCGCGAAGGACGCCGCAGGCGAAGGACGGCAGGGTTCACACGGAGCCGATGCAGGTGGCGGAGAACGGCTCCTTCGCGATCATGGGCGATCCCGGCGGCGCGGGCATCGGCGCGTGGCAGCCCGGCGAGGTGACCGGCTTCGAGATCTGGAACGAGCCCCGCGCGCCGAAGTGGTTCGAGCTGTGGACGCGCAACTACGACGCGTAGGTCGACTTCTACCGCGACGTCTTCAAGTGGAACACGCACACAGAGAGCGACACGCCCGAGTTGCGCTATACGACGTTCCGCGAGGGCGAGCAGATCCTCGCGGGGATCATGGACGCGACCCAGTTCCTACCCGAAGGCGCGCCGGCCCACTGGTCGGTCTACTTCGGCGTCGACGACGTGGACGCGGCCCTGGCGCGAGTCGAGGAGCTGGGCGGCAAGGTCGTGACAGCCGGCCGGGGACACGCCGTACGGGCGGTTGGCGCAGGCCGCCGACTCGACAGGCACGCCGTTCAAGCTCGTCTCCGCCTGAAGTGGCCTCGGCGGGGCGGTGTTGACGAGGATGGCCGCGACGAGCAGGACGGCCATCCCCACCGCCGCCTCGCCGGCCAGGCTGCGCGGGAGCCGCGAGACAACTCCCGGGCGGTCGAGTCGCGGCTCGACGACGAAGTGGTGCACGGCCCCCCACGTCAGCGCGAGGGCAACGAGGCCGAGCTTCACGAGCAGCACCTGCCCGTAGCTCGTCGTCCAGAGATCGGCGAGCTCGGGCAGGCGCAGGAACGAGAGGTACGCGCCGGCGACGACGAGCATCGCGATCAGCACCGGGGCGAGCCGCGCGAAAGCCGACGAACGCCCTGCCGGCGATCTCCCGCGCGGTGACGACCGCGACGAGGAGCATCACGAGGCCACCCGCCCACAGTGAGGCGGCGGTGAGGTGGACCCAGTCGGCCAGCTCCGACCAGCGCGACGCGTTCGGCTCCGCCGCGGAGTGGCCCGACAGCGAGTAGCCCGATGCGAAAAGCACGGCGATCGCGAACGCGGGCCAGAGCAGGTAGCGCCGCTCCGTCAGCCAGGCGAGGAAGACGAGCGTGATGACGAGCACGAACGCGAGCGTCATCGCCACCCACGCCGTTCCGAACGGCGTGCGAACGATCGGCCGCAGGTCGCCGTAGAGGAACGTGCCGAGCGGCAGCTGGAGCACCGACTCGGATCGCAGGATGAACGCGACGAACGCGACCTCGACGACGCCGATCGCCCCCGCCAACGTGACGAGGTAGAAGCGCCGCTCGAACCTCTCCGGCACGGGCCCACGGAGCACGAGCAGCCGGAAGCCGAGCCCGCCGATCACGAGCGCGAGCGCCGCGAACGCGAGCCAGCGCACCGCGTTCTCGGCGCCGCTCGGCCCGGAGGCTCCGTACGCCGCGGTCGCTTCAGGCGCCTTCATGCGCACGCCGAACGTGAAGACGCCGGCGATGACGTGACCGTCGCGGCCGAGCGCCTGCCAGCGTACGGTGTAGCCGCCGCGCGACAGGGATCGCAGTGACGCGACGATCGTCCTGCCGTCCGCAAGCAGCCTGGGCGAGCCGGCGAGCGATCGTCCGCTCGTATCGAGCACGCGCAAGGACGCGGGGACGAGCGAGACCGTCTGGTCGAACTCGATCCTCACGGAGCGCGGCGACGAGGCGAGGCGCTGCTCGTGACCAGGCGTGCTCGTCATGAGGGTCGCATGCGCGAGCGCCGTGCCGGGCAACCCGAGAGCGCACAGCAAGGCGGCGGCGAGGCCCGCTCGCTTCATCGGTGCGGGACGCCCGCGTCGGGCGACAGGTGGCCGAAGACGGGCGCGACGTCGCGATCGGCGTAGAGCACGACCGCCAGTACGACGAACGTCAGCCCGAACGCGGCTGCGAGGGCAGCCGAGCGTGGACGGAACGGCAACGCCAGGGCTACGAGGGCGATCCCCAGAAGCACCCAGCCGCACACGTGGTGGACGAATGCGGAGCGGGAGAAGAGCCAGCTGTTCTGCTCGTGGACCAGAAAGGCCGCGCCGGAGACCGCGAACGCGAGCGGCATTGTCAGATTCCACAGCGGATTGCGGAGCTTGCCGGCCGCAAGAGCCAGGCCGGCCGCACCTGCGAGCATCGTCACCTGGGCCCACGCGGCGTGGGCGATCGTGTGCATCGTCGAGCTCGTGAAGAACACCGTCACCGGCCAGAGCGCGATGCCCAGCGCAAAGAGCAACCCGGGCCACAGATACCGGCGCCAGCGACGCTGGTCCCAGACGTCGGCACCGACGATCGCGCGGGCGAGCATGCACAGCCCGAGCAGGAGGAAGCCCGTGGCGAACCACCAGTGGACGTGCTCGGGCGGCGGCATCAGCGCCACGGTCAACGGCTCTCGCCCCCCTCTTCGAAGTCAGCCACGACGCCGGGGGCGATCACCAGGTGAAAGAAGACCCCGGCCGCGATCACATAGAGCGGCGGCTGGGAGACCAGCCACCAGAAGCCCTGCCCGGCCGGATCGAGCAGTGTGACGCGGTACGGCTGGAGCATCGCCCAGATGAAGCCCGCCAGCACCGTCGCCGGCCCGATGCCAAGCACTGCAAGCGCCCGCGTAGAGCGCCGCGCTCGCGGCCTCGACTCAGCCTTCGTAACAACCTGCGTACTCACTTTTCCTCCTCTCCTTGCGTCGAAGACGAGAGCCGCCGGATGTTGGCTGCGCGCGACGGTCGCGCGATGCGGCTGTCGCGCGACTACGCCGGAAGCGGAGGAGGACGGACCTCGAAAGCGAGTCCGTACAAGCGCCGCGGCGTGAGCACGGGCGCCGTGGTGTGTGCCTGCTCCGGTCCTGCCGAGGCGGCGTAGCGCCGCGCTTGCTCAGCCGCCGCCTCTGCGAACTGCTCGTACTCGGCCAGCCATTGCTGGACGGCCTGCCAGAGGACGGCGAGCAAAACGGCGACTACGGCGAACACCGGCAGCGCCGATGTGTGGAGCCACGGTGCGAGCAACGGCCAACGGCCCGCCGCCGCCGACTCGACATCCGTCTGCACGAGGTACATGAGCGACGTGACTGCGAAGAACGCGAGCCATAGGCGCGGTGAGAGGCGCAGCCGCGGCCGCGGCGCCTGGGCCAGCTGGACAGTGCCGCCCAGCGCCCTTCTGGCGGCGTCGGCTGTCGCGCGGGCCTTGGCCACGCGCCAGGCCAGGCGTGCCAGAAGCAGCGCGATGCACGACCTTCACGCCCGCCAGCAGGAACGGGTAGTAGTCGGCGGTCGCATCACCGGGAGACCGAACGTGGCGGCCGATGTCGACCGACGCGGTCAACGCACGGCCGCAAAGCTCGGCCACAAGTGCAAGCAGACAGAAGGCGAGAACCGAAAGCAGACGGGCGTGGCCTCGCGCCCACGTCATGACGCGGATGATACTCCTCGCCCGCTCCGCTCCCGGCCGAAAGAACTTTCGGCTCAGCCGAGCAGCGTGAGCGTGTAGTCGGCGCAGGCGTCGCCGTTGAAGCCGAAGAGGAGCACGCGCTGCCACTGACCCAGGCACAGACGGCTGTCGGCGAACGGGATTTGCTCCGTGCGCGACCCGAGCAGCGCGACGATGAGGCGCTCGCGCTCCGTCGTCTCGTGCGGGACGAGCCGCGCGAGCATCGCCTCGAAGTCGTGGAAGAACCCCGCTTCGCGCTCGGTCACACGCACGACGGCGAGCGGCGACGAGGCCGCGACGTACGCGAGGCCCGCGTCGCGCTCCGAGCTCGCAATCGCGTGTGAGACGTCGTTCGTGATGTCGAAGACGGACAGGGTCGGCAACGCAGCGGCGACCGAGCTGGGGATCTCCACTGAGGTCACGAGGCGACGACCTCTTTGCGGAAGGCGGAAGTGAACGTCCTCACGCGCCACCGTCACGTCATCGACATCGGCGTATCCGCGCGCCGCGAGATCGGCGAGGACGTTCTGGACGAGCTCCTCGGGCGTCGACGCGCCCGCGGTCAGCCCGACCACCGTGTGACCCGCGAGCAGGTCGTCCTCGAGCGCGCTCTCGCCGTCGATCAGGGTCGCGTCGGCCCCGGCCGTCCTCGCCACCTCGACGAGCCGATTCGCGTTCGAGCTCGTCGGAGACCCGATCACGAGAATGAGCGTTCCGCCGAGGCGCGCGATCTCCTTGACGGCGTCCTGCCGATTCTGCGTCGCGTAGCAGATGTCGTCTGCGCCGGGCCGCTTCAGCGAGCCGAAGCGGTCCTCGAGCGCACTGACGGTACTGGCGACGTCGTCGAGGGAGAGCGTCGTCTGAGAGACGACCGCGACGGGCTTGCCGTCTGTGTCGAGCTCGGCCGCGTCCTCGGGCGACTCGACGACGACGATCTGGTCCGGTCGCTCGCCCTTCGTCCCGATCACCTCGACGTGGTCGGCGTGGCCGATCAGCGCGACGAGGTGGCCCGAGTCCGCATACCTCCGCGCCTCGGCGTGCACCTTGGAGACGAGCGGGCATACGGCATCGACCACGCGCAGGCCGCGTGCGACGCAGTTTTCGCGCACGGAGGGCGCGACACCGTGTGCGGACAACACGCAGATCTCGCCCGGCGGGATCTCGTCCTCCGAGTCGACGAAGACGGCGCCCAGGCCCTCGAGCCTGCGGACGACGTTGTCGTTGTGGACGATCTCGTGGCGGACGTAGACGGGGGCGCCGTGCGACTCGAGCAGGCGCTCGACGATCTCGATGGCCCGATCGACGCCGGCGCAGAAGGACCGTGGCGCTGCGAGCAACACCTGCTTCGTCACGCGGCCCACCTCTTGCCCGCCTTTTCGAGCGAGACGAGCGCGCGCGCCCCGTCCATGCCCGCACGGGTGAAGCCGACGGGCGAGCGGGCGAACGCCTTGGCGATCCCGCCCCAGGCATAGGTGCCGTCGTCGTGCACGGCGTTGCACAGGCCGTGCAGCCGGCGCCGTGGCGTGTCGCTGACCACGCGCAGGCAACCTGCCAGCCGCCCGGTGCCCGCCAGCACGCCCGACTCGAGATCGGCCGCCAGGGCACCCGTGCGTTCGAACATCCGGCGCCGCTCGCCGGGGTCGTCGATGACTTCCTCGCTCGCGAGCAACGTCCCGTCGACCGCGCCCGGCACGCCGAGCGGGCCTCCTTCCCACAGTGTCCGGCCCTCTTCGTCAACGACGCGAGTCGCGTCGATCACGGTGCCCATCGGCGCATCGGCGAGCGCGCCGGCCAGCCCGAACGAGACGACCTCGCCGGGCGGGACGCCTTCCCTCGCCGCCAGGCCCACGACTGCAGTGCGCAGCCCGGCACGCCGCGCCGCCCGCGCTTCGGCGCCGGTGGCACAGGCCATCGTCAACCCGTGAGCGTCCACGCCATGCTCCGCACGGTCTCTCTGAGGCTGTCTGTCGCCACGAATGCCGCCGACGGCTCGAACCCCGAGTGGATGCCGCAGTGCTCGCAGCGTGGATCGTTGCCCGGCCCGTAGTGCTCCCACTCGATGCCCTCGAGGAGCGCCTCGTAGCTGGGGAAGATGCCGTCGGTCAGCAGGTAGCACGGCCCCTTCCAGCCGTACGGGTTGCGCGTGATCGAGCCCCACGGAGCGCACGGGAGCTCGCGCTCGCCCGTGAGGAAGTCCTGGTAGATGGGGCTCGCCAGCCAGCGGTAGCCGTGCTCGCGCACGGCCGCACGGACGGCGCGGAACTTCAGCTCGTGCTCGGCGCGCGTCATCGTCAGCGCCGGGTCGATCTGTGAGTACTGGTAGCCGGGCGCGATCAGCATGCCGTCGATGCCGATCTCGTTCGTGAGGAAGGCCATCATCTCGATGACGTCGTCCACCGACGTCTCCTTGAAGATCGTGGTGTTCGTCGTCACGCGGAACCCCGCCTCGCGGCCGCGCTTGATGGCGTCGACGGCGATGTCCCACAGGCCCGGGTAGTCGCAGATGTAGTCGTGGATCTCCTGCATGCCGTCGAGGTGGACGACGAACGTCAGGCGATGATCCGGCTCGAAGACGTCGAGGAACTCCTCCATGCGCAGCGCGTTCGTGCAGAGGTCGATCGTCTTGCCCAGCTCGAGGAAGCCGGCGACGACGTCCTCGATGCCCTTGAAGACCAGCGGCTCGCCGCCACAGATCGAGACGACCGGCGCCGGGCACTGGACGCCCGAGTCGATGCACTCGTCGACGGACAGCTTCGCCTTGTTCGACTCGTACTCGCGGATCTTCCCGCAGCCGATGCACGCGATGTTGCACGCGAGCGTCGGCTCGAGCATCAGCACGAGCGGGTAGCAGCTCGCCCGTGCGCCGCTGCTGCGCGACGTAGCGGCCGATCTGGATCGTCGAGCGGAGCGGGAACTTCGGCATCAGTGCCCTCCCATCAGGAGACAGCCTGCCTGAATCGGCCGAGCGCCAGCAGCGGGAAGTGGAGCCGGTACAGGTGGTAGCGGATCATGAAATCGGTTGGAAACCCCGTGCCCGTGTAGTGCCGCTCATCCCAGTCGCCGTTCGGGAGCTGCGTCGCGCAGAGATACTCGGCCGCCCTACGGGCCGGGGCCCCTGACGCCTTGCCTGCGGCGACGTAGGCTACTAGCGCCCACGCGGTTTGTGAAGCCGTCGGGACGCCGCGTCCCCGCCATGCGGACTCGTGGTACGAGCGGATGTCCTCGCCGAAGCCGCCGTCGGGGTGCTGCACCGAGTCCAGCCAGGCGGCTGCACGCTCCAGCGCCGGGTGCCCCGCCCCCAACCCGCAAGCCTCGAGCGCCGGCGCCGCCGCGGCGGTTCCGTACAGGTGGTTGACCCCCCACCTGCCCCACCAGGAGCCGTCGCGCTGCTGGCTGCCGAGCAGGTAATGAAGTCCGCGCCGGACGACGGCCGCGTGCGCGTCGTCGTGCGCGAGCGCCTCGAGCGCGTGTGCGCTCACGTCCTCCGATGGCGGGTCGATGACGGCGCCGAAGTCGCAGAACGGGAGCTTGTAGAGCCACGTGCTCGTGTTGTCGGCGTCGAACGCGCCCCAGCCGCCGTTCGCGGACTGCATGCCCGCGATCCAGGCGAGCCCGCGCTGGACGGCGTCTTCGCCCAGGCCGAGCTCGCGGAGCGCCAGGCAGACGACGGCCGCATCGTCGACGTCGGGGTAGAGGTCGTTCTCGAACTCGAAAGCCCAGCCGCCAGGAGCGAGGTCCGGCCGCCGCACCGCCCAGTCGCCGGCGGCAGTCACCTCTTCGGCGAGCAGCCACTCGCCCGCCTGGGCCAGCCGGGGATCGTCGGAGGGGACGCCGCAGGCCCGCAGCGCCAGGACCGCCAGCGCCGTGTCCCAGACGGGCGACTGGCACGCCTCCGGTCGCAGCCGGTCACCCTCCTCGACGAGGAAGCCGCCCCAGCCTTCGACCGCACGCCGCAGGCATGGGTCGTCGAAGTCACGCCCCAGCGCGGCGAGCATGAGGATCGACCACACCCAGGGCGGCTGGATGCCGCCCCAGCTGCCGTCTGCCTCTTGCCGGTCGCGCACCCACTGCTCGGCCGCGGCCATCGCCCTGCGGCGAAGCGACGACTGCGGCCGCGGCGGCTGCGACTCCCCGTGCCTGGCGCCGATCTCCGTGGCGTCGATCCCGGACGGCCGCACGGGCCGCAGCGCCTGGACGACCGAGAGCGGCACGACCGTCTGACGCGCCCAGCAGGCGAAGTTGTAGACGGAGAGCGGCGCCGAGGGCGGCAGGAGGATGAGCTCGACTGGGACGGTCGGGATGTCCTGCCACGGCCACGCGTCGAGCAGCGCGAGGAAGCACTTCGTGAACACGCGTGCGTTCGCGACGCCGCCTTCTCGCTGGATGTACGCGCGCGTCTCGTCGCCGACCTCGATGCCGGCCATCTTCAGCGCGACGTACGACTCGATCGTCGTCGACAGGTCGGCAGGCCCTTCCCACCACTTCGACCACGTGCCGTCCTCGCGGCGGCGCGCGAGCAGCTCGTTCGCGAGCTTGCGGTCGGTCGTCGCGGTCGCGGAGGCCGAGCACGTGGAGCCAGAAGAGATGCTCGGCGATCATCGTCGCGTTCGACTCCAGCTCCCCGACCCACCAGCCGTCCGCGTGCTGGAGCTCGAGCAGCCTCTGCGTGCCCGCGTCGATCGCCCGATCGAGTGTCGTCAGCTCGGTGACGACACTCACGCCGGTACCTCCGCTGGTGAGCGGCTCACTGCCTGGGCAGCGGCAATTCCGCTGCGCACGGCGCCTTCCATCGTGGCCGGCCAGCCGGTCGCGGTCCACGCGCCGGCGCGCACGACGCGGGGGCGCATCCGTCTCCACGGGCGGCCGAACGACGCCCGGTCGCAGAGCGAGCGTCGCCTGCGGCTCGCGGCTGACACGCGACCAGAGGAGCTCGGCCGCGCCGAGCCGCTCGACGAGTTGACCCGCGATGAGGTCCACGAGCTCCCGGCCACGGATCTCCATCAGCTCCGGCACGCCGCTAGACACCACCGTCAAATACTGACGTGCCCCGCCCGGTTCCTGCCCCGTGAGCGCACCGCGATCGAAGATCCAGTGCGCGTCGCTGCCGAGCACCGCCGCGAGCGGATACGAGAGACGGCGGCGATCGAAGAGCAGATGGACGCTCACGATCGGCGAGTGCTCGAGACCGGGATCGGGCTCACCGAGCAAGCGCGCCGCCTCTTCCGGTGGCGTGGCGACCACCACGGCGTCGGCATCGAGATCGTCGAGCGCTGTCGACTCGCTCGCCGGTGCGGACGCTCGCGCCGGCGGACTCGAGTGCTCGACCTGCGGCGTCGCCGTGCATCCAGCCCAGTGGCCGGACGGGGAGGATGACGTCGCTGGCAGCCCGATCGGCGAGCAGCGCGGTGCGGACCGTGAACACGCCCCACTTGGCACTCACCTCGTCGGTGCGCAGGTTGAGCGCCGGCCGGACGAACACGTCCCAGAAGCGCTCGATCGACTCGTCGGAACAGCCGAGGTCACGGAGGAGTTCGCCGAACGTCTGCGTCGGCGATCCCCGCTCCGGGAGACGGCGCAGCGCGCGCGCCGTGCGCACGCGGTCGCCGAGGGAGAGATGGCCGTAACGGAGGAACGTTGCTGGGGAGCGGCCGATCGTTGCCGTACGGCCGTCCTCGCCGATGACCGGGAGCTCGAGAGTCAGCCGCCGGTACGAGCGGCCCTCCCCGATGCGCCCGAGAAAGCGGAGGTACTCCGTGAAGCAGCCAAGCGCGATGTGCTGGCCGTTGTCCGGCGGTGGCTCGGGATCGCCGTCGCGTGCGGGCAGCGTCTGCACCGCGCCGCCCAGGGTCGGCCGGGCCTCGTAGAGCGATACCGCGTGGCCCCGGTCGACGAGCTCCAGCGCTGCCGCGAGACCCGCCAGCCCGCCGCCGACGACCGCGACCTTCATCGTGTGAGCCCTGCACCGACGATCCGCAGCTTCGTCAGCGTCGACAGCTGCACCGGCCCGTCGAACACGTCGAACTTGCGCGCCTCGATACGGTCGAGCGTCGTCGAGTAGAGGTTGGCGAAGGTCGCGACGCACGCCCGGCTACGACGATCGAGCACGCGGCAGCAGGGTGCGGCCATCCGCGAGGTGCGCTCGCGCCCGAGCGGCCTGGTGCGCCATCAGCGCACGCCACTCGTCCGTGCAGCGGCCCGCCCCGATGTCCGCTTCCGACACGCCGAACCGCGCCAGCTCGTCCTGCGGCAGGTACACGCGCCCGAGCCCCCAGTCCTCGGCCACGTCGCGGATGATGTTGATGAGCTGGAGCGCGACGCCGAGCGTCTCGGCAAGGCGGTATGCGTCACTGGATCTCTGCGGGGGGAACCCCCGCCCGGTTCCCCCGAGACCCCCTCCCCTGGTCCGCTTCGCGGACAGGCGCTTCGCGCCCGTCGGCGCCATAGACCGCGACGCAGGCGACGCCGACCGCGCCCGCCACGCGCCGACAGTACCCGCGCGAGCTCCTCGAACGTCGCATACCGCGTCTGCTGCGTGTCCTGGAGGCCGCCGTCGATGAGATCGTGGAGCGACGCGGCGGGAATCGGATAGCGGCGCCGCGCGTCCGACAGCGCGACGAACATCGCCGCCGTCCCCGCACCGTCGAGCGCCTCTCGGAGCGCCTCCAGCCGCTCCCGCTTCGCGTCGTTGGCGAGCTCCGGGTCGTCCGCGATGTCGTCGACCTCACGCGCGAATGCGTAGATCGCAGCGATGGCCTGCCGCTTCGGCTTCGGCAACAACATGATCCCGTACGCGAAGTTGCGCGCGCGCTCCCTCGTGACTCGCTCGACGTCGGCATAGGCGTCGGCGACCGTCGTCATCGGAGAAGGGAGGAGACGGCGGTGCGCGCAAGACGCGCACGCGATGGTTGCGGCCTGCCCGTGAAGACGTCCCAGCGTGCGTCACGCAACGCACCGAGGGCCTCCTGCCCGCCGCGACCGAACAGTCCGACCGCCTTCCCGGTTCGCCCGCCGATCGCCTTCCGGAGCCGCTCTCCGGCCGCGAGCAACCCGCTCGCCCGATCCGCCTCGAACTCGAGCAGCTGCGTCAGTTGCTCGTTCGGCCGGTCGAGCACCGTGACGCCGAAGCGGCGGCGGTCCTCCGCCGGCAGGTAGACACGCCCGAGCGCCAGGTCTCGCGGCACGTCCTGGAGGAAGTTCACGAGCTGGAGCCCGGTGCAGACGTCGTCCGACCAGGCGACGAGCTGCCAGTCGAGCGAACGCCCGATCACGGTCAGGACGAGCCTCCCCACCGGATCGGCCGAGTGGCGACAGTACTCGCGCAAGTCCTCCCACGTCTCGTATTCCGAGATGCGCTGGTCCATGCGGTTTGCCTCGATCAGCCGCTCGAAGGGCTCCTTCGGCAACTCGCAGTTCTCGATGACGCGTGCGAGCTCGCGCATCACCGGCCACCGTGGCTCCCCCGTGCCATAGCACGCGTCGAGCTCAGCCTCGAGCTCGTCCAGCGCGGCCAGCCGGTCGCCCTCCCACTCGTCGCCGAGGATGTCGACGAGCCGCGCGAAGCCGTAGATCGCCCGCAGAGGCGGCCGGTACACACGCGGGAAGAGCAGAGATGCGACCGGGAAGTTCTCCGTCCGCGCGCGTGCCGCCACCGCCGCAGCGTCCATCGCCATGGAACGATGCTAGCCGTGCTCGCGTTGGTCCTCGACTCGCCGGGCTCGCCGCTGCGCGAGGCGGAGCTGCCCGATCCGGAGCCCCGCGCCGGCGAGATCGTCGTCGCCGTCACCGCGTGCGGCGTCTGTCGCACCGACCTGCACATCGTCGACGGGGAATTGGCGCAGCCGAAGCTGCCGCTCGTGCTGGGCCATCAGGTCGTCGGCGACGTCGTCCTCGGGGGCGAGCGATTCGGCATCGGAGACCGTGTGGGCATCCCCTGGCTGGCGTGGACCTGCGGCGAGTGTCGCTACTGCACGAGCGGTCGCGAGAATCTCTGCGATCGCGCTCGGTTCACCGGCTATCAGCGCGACGGGGGCTACGCAGAGCTCGTGTCCGCCGACGAGCGCTACTGCACGCCCGTGCCCGGCGACTACGACGCGACACACGCCGCGCCGCTCCTGTGCGCGGGCCTCATCGGCTACCGGGCGCTGAAGCTCGCCGGCGACGGCGAGCGCATCGGGCTCTACGGGTTCGGCTCATCGGCGCACATCGTCAGCCAGGTCGCGCGGCACGAGGGCAGGCGCGTGTTCGCCTTCACGCGCCCGGGCGACACCGATGCCCAGACGCTCGCCGTCGAGCTCGGCGCCGAGTGGGCGGGCGACTCGCTCGGCGGCGCACCCGAGGAGCTCGACGCTGCGATCATCTTCGCGCCCGTGGGTGAGCTCGTCCCCGCCGCCCTGCGGGCAACGGGGAAGGGCGCGACGGTCGTTTGCGCCGGAATCCACATGAGCGACGTCCCGTCGTTTCCGTACGAGCTGCTGTGGGAAGAGCGCGTGGTGCGCTCGGTCGCGAACCTCACCCGCGCCGACGCCGAGGAGTTCATGACGCTCGCGCCTCAGGTGCCGGTGCAAACGGTGGTCGAGGAGTACCCGCTCGCGGAGGCGAACGATGCTCTGGACGACCTCCGTGCCGGTCGCGTTCGCGGCGCGGCCGTGCTCAGAGTGGGAGGCCTGGGGTGACCTCCTCGGGCGCTAGATCTTCGCCGCTTCGCAACCGGACTGCTACCCACGCGCCGCGCCGCCTCGGGCACCGTGTCGGCCGATGGCCGTAGCCGAGACCTTCGAGACGGAGAGCCTCGTCGCGCTCGTCCTCACCGACGCGGAGCGTGACGCGCTCGTGCGGGTGCTCTACGTCGTGAAAGACAACTTCTGGCTCGACGACGTCGAGCAGTCGCTGCTCGATCGGCTGCTCGAGAAAGGAGAGAGCTGATGTACGCAGCGATCAGCACCTATGGAGTCAGCGATTTCGACGAGATGTCGGAGCTCGTGAAGGACGGGTTCCTGCCCATCGTCGAGAGCGTTCCCGGCTTCGTCGCCTTCTACCTCGTCGACGCGGGCGATGGCCTCGCGACGTCGATCACGATCTGCGACGACAAGGGCAGCATTGACGAGTCGACCTCGCGCGCGGCCGAGTGGGTGCAGGAGCACACGCTCGACCTCATCGAGTCCGGCCCGGCCGTCGTGACGGGCGCTGTGACAGCCGAGACCGCCGCGACGCCGCTCGCCGCCTAGTAGGAGGGCTGCGAAACAGTGGCTGTGCCGCCGGAATCACGCTGGAGGCCGTGCTGCGGCGTCCTGGTCGCCCACGTACTGCTAGTACGCGGGCTCCCTGCGTCCTTGCATCACACCTCCAGCGCGCCCCGGCGACGAGCACCGTCCCGCCAGACCCTCCAGGGCGGGCCCTGCCGCCCACTCGTCCTCACCGTCGAACGAGAGTGGCGGCCACGGTGGCTCCTGCGGCCGTCAAGACGATCGTCCCGCCTGGTGCGAGGTTCGCGTAGTACGCGATTGTCAGCCCGACGACGGCGGAGCCGAGGCCGATGCCCATCGCGATGAGGATCGTGGAGCGGATGCTCCATGCAACGCGACCTGCGGCAATCACCGGGAGCACCATGAGCGCGGCGATGAGGAGCACGCCGACGACGCGCATCGAGACGGCGACCGTGACCGCCGCCAGGGCAGCGAACGCGACGTTGAGCGCGCCGACCGGCACGCCGCTCACGCGTGCGGCTTCCTCGTCGAGGGCGACGGCGACAAGGCCGCGGTAGAGACCGGCGACGGCCGCGAGCCCTAGCGCACCCAGCACGCCGACGAGCAGGAGGTCACTGTCCGTCACGGTGAGGATCGAGCCGAACAGGAATGCGAACAGGCTCGCGTTCAGCGCGCCCGCGGCAGAGATGAGGACGACGCCGGCGGCGATCCCCGTGTAGAAGAGCAGCGCGAGCGCCTGGTCACCGGCCGCCTGCCGCTTCGATCGCAGCCACTCGATCGCGACGGCGCCGAGCACCGACGCCACGAGCGCCGTCCCGACTGGCGAGATGCCGAGCAGGTAGCCCAGCGCGACCCCTGCGAAGGCGACGTGGCCGATGCCGTCCCCGATCAGGCTCATCCGGCGCTGCACGAGGAAGTAGCCGACCGCGGGCGCGAGCACGCCGACGATCGCGCCGGCCACGAAGGCCATGCGCATGAAGTCCGCTTCAAGGATGGACATGGGAAGGGTCGTGCCACTCGCCGGGTAGGGCCGAGGGCGGCCCGTCGAAGACGATCCCACCGCGCACGAGCACGAGCCGCTCGACGTACTGCTCGACCGCGCCGAACTCGTGCGAGACGAAGAGGATCGACGTGTCGAGCTCGTCGTGGAGCTCGGCAAGCAGCGAGGCCAACGACTCCTGCGCATCGACGTCGACGCCGGCGGTCGGCTCGTC
This sequence comes from uncultured Actinomycetes bacterium, assembly GCA_963830835.1. Classification (GTDB taxonomy): domain Bacteria; phylum Actinomycetota; class Thermoleophilia; order Gaiellales; family Gaiellaceae; genus PALSA-612. The sequence continues at coordinate 36,040 of CAWHNJ010000015.1, forward strand.
GAGCACGAGCAGGTCGGGCTCGCCGGCCAGCGCCTTGGCGATGAACGCCCGCTGCTGCTGGCCGCCGGACAGCGTGGCTACGGGCGTGGAGGCCCTCTCTCCCAGGCCGACGCGCTCGACGGCAGACCGAACGAGCTCGCGATCCGACCCGCGCAGACGCCCGAAGGGCCCGCGGCGCGGCACGCGGCCGGCTGAGACGATCTCCTCCACCGTCACGGGAGCCTGGATGCCGACTTCCGAACGCTGCGCGAGATAGCCGACGCGGAAGCGCTGACGGAGCCGGCCTGCCGGCTCGCCGAAGAGACGAGCCGAGCCCTCCTGTGGTTGCTCGAGGCCGAGCAGGATGCGTAGCAGCGTCGTCTTCCCTCCGCCGTTCGGCCCCGCGATGGCGACGAACTCGCCCTGCTCGACGGCGAGCGTCACATCGCGGAGCACGGGAGGCCCGCCGGGATACGCGAAGCTCACGCGCTCGAGCTCCGCGGCTAGCGGCACGAGAGCGCCATCCGTAGGGCTGCGAGGTTCTGGCGCATGAGCGAGAAGTAGTCCGCTCCGCGCTCCTGCTCGTCCTCGGTGAGACCCTCGATCGGGTTCAGCACGGCCGTCCTGACGCCTGCCTCACGCGCGACCGTCTCCGCCACGCGAGGGGAGACGAGCGGCTCGGTGAAGACCGTCGTCGCTCCCGTCTCGCGCACCGCATCGACTACGCGCTCGAGATCCCGCGGCGACGGCTCTCCCTCGGGGCTCGATCCGCCGACCGCGATCTGCTCGAGGCCGTAGCGATCGGCGAGGTACGCGAAGGCGGCGTGGCTCGTCACGATCTCGCGCCGCGCACAGTCGGCGAGCCCGTCGCGGTACTCGCGGTCGAGGGCCCGCAGACGGCGCGACAGGTCTCGAGCTGCCTCCGGCCGCCCCAGAGCGCTTCCGACTAGCTCGACGATCCGTGCGAACCGGAGCGGGTCGAGCCAGACGTGCGTGTCGCCTTGCTCGACATGCAGACCTGAGATGTCGAGCACGTGGATGACACCGTCGCCGTGCCCGGCGGCGTCCTCGAGCTGGGGCTGAAAGCCGTCACCGAGCAGCAGCACGAGATCGGCGCTCTGGAGCTCCTCGACGTCGCCCGGCGTCGCCTCGAGGTCGTGCGGCTCAGCGCCGGGCGGCGTGAGGTTGCGAACGCTCACGGATGTGCCGCCCACCTCTCTAGCCGCGAACGCGAGCGGATAGAAGGACGCGACGACAGTCGTTCCCGGGGAGCCTGCTTCCGATCCGCCACCGCCGCAGCCCGCGCATGCGACCGCCGCAGTAACAAGAATGATTCTCATTCTCATCTCGCGTGTATCGTAAGGCCGTGACCGAGGCACGGCAAGCGGACTACGAGGCGTTGCTCGGCGAGCACGGGCTCCGCCCCACCCGCCAGCGCGTCGCGGTACTCGGCGCCCTCGCGTCGCGCGACGACGCGACCGCGCAGCAGATCCACGCCGTCCTCGTCGATGCCGGCGAGCGCGTCGGCCTAGCGACGGTCTACCGCACGCTCAAGAGCCTCTCCGAGAGCGGCGTCGTGGACACGCTCTCCCACCACCGCGGAGAGACGTGCTACCGCCTGTGCGGCGACGGCCATCACCACCATCTCGTCTGCTCGGGATGCCACCGCGTCATCGAGCTCGGCGACTGCGAGCTCGAGCCATGGCTCTCGCAGCTGGCGTCGGAGCACGGTTTCACGGTCAGCGCGCACACGGTCGAGGTGACCGGCGTCTGCCCGAGCTGTGCTGGGGCTCGGTGTGAGAGGGTTTCCGGGGTGTGAGTTCTGGGGGTGGACGGCGTGACGCATGTAGATGTCGTTGGGTCGAGGGGGTGAGTCAGACGACTTGATGCTCCGTACGGGTTTACGGTCAGCGCGCAGAGGATTGCGAGGTGACCGGCGTCTGCCCGAGGTGCGAGTGACGCCTCCGTCCCACTGGCTGGGCGACTCGGAGCTCCGGGTTGGCCTCGGCTGCATGCGCCTGTCCACCGACAACGAGCAGCTCGCCGTGGACACGATCGCAGCCGCGGCCGGAGCCGGCATCACGATCTTCGACACGGCCCGCACCTACGGCCCCGAAGCCGAAGCCGGCCACAACGAACGCTTGCTGGCCCAAGCTCTGCGATACGCGAAGGCTGACGAGCGCGCGCGGATCGTCACCAAGGGAGGCATGAGGCGCGCAGCCGGACGGTGGATCCCCGACGGACGGGCGAAGGCGATCCGCGCCGACTGCGAGGCGAGCCTCGAGGCGCTGGACGGTCTTGGCATCGACCTTTATCTCGTCCACGCGCCTGATCCAGGTACGCCGTGGAGGACGTCCGTACGTGCACTGGCGCGACTCGTCGACGACAGCCTCGTCAAGCGCATCGGCGTGGCAAACGTCAACCGAGCACAGCTCGACGAGGCGCTCGAGCTCGCCCCAGTCGCCGCGGTGCAGGTCGCGCTGAGCCCGTTCGACGACCGAGCGCTTCGTGGCGGCGTCGTCGAGCGCTGCACCGAGCGCGGGGTCACTCTCATGGCCCACTCCCCGCTCGGCGGGCCCCGCCGGTCGGGCCGGCTCATTCGCCAAGGCATGGCCGAGGCCGCGCTCGCCTGGCTGCTCGAGCTGTCCCCGGTGGTTGTCGCGATCGCTGGTGCCCGTCGCCCCGAGACGGCACGCTCCGCTGCACGCGCGGCCATGCTCAGGTTGACCGCCCGCGAGCGCGCAGCCCTGGGCGTCGCGCGTCCCGCCCGTGCACGGCGCCGCGCTGCCTCTGGCGACGTCGTGCTCGTGATGGGCATCCCGGGAGCGGGCAAGAGCCAGGTCGCCGCGGAATATGTCGCTCGCGGCTACCTGCGGCTCAACCGCGACGAGCGCGGAGGGACCCTGCGCGACCTGGCGGACGAGCTGGACGAGCGGCTGGCCGCCGGTGCCCGCCAGATCGTCCTCGACAACACGTATCTCACGCGCGCGTCTCGCAGCTACGTGATCGACGCGGCGAGCCGCCACGGAGCTCGTGGGCGCTGCGTGTGGCTCGACACGCCGCTTGCGCAGGCGCAGGTCAACATGGTCGAGCGGCTCCTCGAGCGCGTGGGCTCGCTCCCGGGCCCGGACGAGCTGAAGGAAGTCGTGCGAGGCGAGCCGGGTCTACTGGCGCCGACGTCCCAGATGCGAGCGCTCCGGGAGCTCGAGCCGCCGTCGCTCGACGAAGGCTTCGCAGACATCGAGGAGATTCCGTTCGTCCGCGCGACGGCAGCCCGAGGAGCCCGCGGCGGCGTGTTCGTGGCGGCAGCCACCGTCGAACACGCACCCGAGAAAGGCAACGCCGGCGCGCCGCACCTCGTCTTCGACTGGCGGCCCGGCGCCACGCCTGATGAGCTTGCCGGGGCCCTCGACGAGCTCTCGGCGAGGGTGTCCGGGCCAGTGGAGGGCGCGCTCTGCCCGCATCCCGGCGGCCCGCCGACCTGCTGGTGCCGGCCGCCGCTGCCCGGCTTGCCACTCGCGTTCGCGCGAACGTACCGCATCGACCCCTCACGCTCCGTGCTCATGGGGACGAGCGCAGCGCACAAGACACTCGCCACGACGCTCGGGGCGCGCTACGTCAGAGCCTAGAGCCTAGAGCGCCTGCCCCAGGTGCGGCTGGTGAACTGCGACTAGCTGATCTCGCCGTCGCGCCCTCGAACTCAAAGCCCGGCGGGGGTGCCACTTCGTACTTGGACGAGAACTTCTGGACGAAGCTGATGGCGTTCGGCCGGCTGTCTTTGTAGTACTTCTGGAAGCTGTTGGTGACGTCGAGCTTCAAGAACTGATCCTGGAACTTGTTCATCAGATCCATGGGACCGAAGTGCGACGAGACCACACCCATGACGTCCGCGCTGTCGGGAAGTGCGGCCGCCCCAGCTTGGGTGGCGGCGCCTCCGGCCGCCAGAAACGCAGCAACGAGACTCGCCTGTGCGGCTTTGATCTTCTTGCCCATTACCTCTCCCCCTCCTCGTAGTTGGTGCTGGAATATCACCTTTCACGACCGAAGTCCAGCAGGAGCGATCAAACCGTGAGTGACATCCGCAACTCTCTCATCGCCGCGGGCTTTGACGAGGCGGCGGTCGAGAGAGCACTTGGTTCTGCCCCCAACGCCGAGGCCATGCGTCTCAGCGTACGCACGGTGTCCGCCGACGATCCCGCCGCGATCCTCGTTCGTCTTTTCGTCCTCGGAGAGGCCGTTGAGGAGGCGAGCCTGCCGATGCCGATCGAGGGTCTCGTGGCGAACGGACTCCTGGAGCGAGAGGCGGGCTTCGTACGCGCGCCGGTGAGACTGACGCCTCACGACGGTCTTCACCTCGCACATGACGGCGTCGAGCGCGTCCGGGAGACTGAATACGTGACGGGGGTGAACGCGGCGGCTTTGACGCTGGCCTCCCTCACCGTCCGACAACAGGCAAGGCGGGTGCTCGACCTCGGCACCGGCTGCGGAATCCAGGCGCTACTGGCTGCACGACACGCAGATGCGATCGTGGCAACGGACATCAACCCCCGTGCGCTGCGCTATACGGAGCTAAACGCCGAGCTCAACGATGTGTCGCTCGACGTGCGCGCAGGAAGCCTGTTCGAGCCGGTGGCCGGCGAGCACTTCGACCTCATCGTGTCGAATCCGCCGTTCGTCGTCTCGCCCGGCCACGAGTATCTGTTCCGAGACAGCGGCGTTAGCGGTGACTCGTTCACGCGGGATGTGGTGCGCGGCGCGGCAGCCCACCTCGCGGAAGGTGGTTTCGCGACGGTGCTGGCGAACTGGATCTGCCGGCAACCCGAGGATCGCTGGGAGCCGCTCGTCCCGTGGGTCGAGGACAGTGGCTGCGATGCACTACTCCTCGGCTACGTGGGGATTGTCCCCTTCCAATACGCGACTCTCTGGAATGAGCCACTGCGCGGTAACGCTGCTGCGTTCGAGGCCTCCGTCGAGCGCTGGCTCGACTACTACAAGGAGCAGGGCATTGGCGCGATTGGGATCGGAGCCGTCGTGTTGCGACGACGCGCGGGAGCGAACTGGATCCGCGGGTTCGACCTCACACGCCCGACATCGGGAGCGGCCGGCGACCATATCCTGAGACTGTTCGCTGCTCAGGACCGTCTCCTCGCGCTCGAGTCCGAAGAGGAGCTCCTCGCCGAGCGGTTCCGCCCTGTGGACGGACACCGCCTCGAACAGACCCTCGTCTACCGGGGGGAGTACGAGATCGCTGACGTCGCCATGACACTCGAGAACAGCGTCGGCATAGTCGGGGAGGTTCACCCGGCCGCTGTTCCTCTGCTGTTCGTGCTCGCAGACGACCGACCATTGGGCGCAGCGCTCGCGGAAGCCGGCCTCGAGCCAGATGACGCACTGCCGACGATCAGGCATCTCTATGAGCGCGGGTTTCTCGAGCTCGCCTGAAGAGGGAGTGAGCTAGCTCGAGGCCGTCTTCAGACGACAGTCGCTAGCCACGTTCGCACGGCGTCGGCGATCGCCTCATGGTCCTTCTTGAGACCGTGGTCGCCCGCCACCGTGACCACCGTCCGCGTGGCGCTCGCCGGCGGCATGCCGAATCGGTCGTGGTCGCCCTGGACGACGAGCACGGGCACCTTCACGGCCTCGAGCTCGGGCAGGCGGCTCTGCGGCGGCTTGCCGGCTCGTGAAGGCGGCACCAGGGGGAACGCCAGGCAGAGCACGGCGACAGCTCCCGTCTCCTCGACGGTGCGTAAGGCGACGCGGGCTCCGAGGGAGCGGCCGCCGACGACCAGCGGCAGGCCCGCGAGCTCGCCGGCGCGAAGGTGCTCGACCACGGCGATCCAGGCGGCGTCGAGCTGGAGCGCGCTCGCGGGAGCGCGGCGGCCGGCGACGCGGTAGGGCTGCTCCACCAGGGCGACGGCAAGACCTTCTGCCTGTGCGGCCTTCGCCGCCGTCACGAGATCCGGCGCCGCGATGCCTCCACCCGCACCGTGCCCGAGAACGAGAGCCGCGCTCGGCGCTGGGGCGGCGCGCAGGTGGGCGTCGTGCCGGCCCGTGTGGCGTATTGATCTCGACGACAGTCATCGAAGGCATCCTGATAGTGGCCGATTCCGTCATGTCCGCGTGAAATCCGCTCGCGGCGGACGGCTCGTATAGCCAGGGGGCATGAGAACGACGTTGATCGCACTGGCGATCGTCGCGACACTCGTGATCGCCGCCGTCGGCCTCGCCTCAGACCGACTACCGGCTGCGGGCAGCGCCACAACCGCCGCGGAGCTGCAGATTCGTCCGAGCGCCGGGAGCTCGCCTCGCGGCGTGGGGCTCTTCCGGCAGACCGGCGCGACGCTCCGTGGTTGGGTGGCCGTCTGGGGCCTCCAGCCACGCTCGAGGCATGCGGTCCACTTCCACGGTCCGCGGAGTGCCTGCGGAACGAAGGCCGATCCCGTCGCGGCCCATCAAGACCTCGTCGCCGACGCCCGCGGCGTGGCCTACGCGACCGTGAGGGTTCGAAGCCCGGTCCAGGTCCTGCGGAAGGGCATCTACTACAACGTCCACGCACTGCCGACCGGACCGGCGGACAATCCCGAGATCGCCTGCGCGAACATCGTGCCGATTCCCTGACGGGTTCCTGCATCATCGCGCCGTAGGCGAGTGAGAGCACGGGCGGCTCGGGAGGGCGTCGAGCCGCCCAGCGCCATAGGCTTTGCGGATGGTCACATGCTCCCGCTGCGGGCAGGAGAACCCCGAGGGCGCACGCTTCTGCAATGCCTGTGGCTCCGACCTCGGCCCCGCAACGGAGGAACGGCTCGAGGAGCGCAAGGTGGTCACCGTCCTCTTCGCCGACCTCGTCGGCTTCACGTCTCGCGCGGAGCAAATGGATCCCGAGGAAGTCCGGTCGCTCCTTCGGCCCTACCACTCCCGCCTACGCGACGAGCTCGAGCGCTTCGGAGGCACGGTGGAGAAGTTCATCGGCGACGCCGTGATGGCCGTCTTCGGCGCTCCGGTCGCGCACGAGGACGACGCCGAGCGTGCCGTCCGCGCAGGGCTCGCGATCCGGGACTGGATCGTCGACGAGCAGGCAGAGCTCCAGCTCCGCATCGGCGTCAACACGGGGCAGGCGCTTGTCTCGCTGGACGCACGGCCGGAGGAGGGCGAGGGCATGGTCGCCGGCGACGTCGTCAACACCGCAGCGCGACTGCAATCGAACGCCCCGGTCAACGGCATCCTCGTCGGCGAGACGACCTGGCGTGCAACCCGCGACGCGATCGACTACCGGACGCCGAAGCGGTGCAGGCGAAGGGAAAGGCGGAGCCGGTCGCACGTGGGAGGCAGTAGAGGCGCGAGCACGCGTCGGCGTCGACATCTCGGGCCGCGTGCGGACGCCATTTGTCGGCCGGCAGCGCGAGCTCGACACGCTGCTGGACGCGTTCGAGCGGGCGCGGAGCACACAATCCGGCTCAGCTCGTCACGCTTGTCGGCGAGCCGGGCATCGGCAAGAGCCGCCTCGTCTACGAGCTCTTTCAGACGATCGAGCGCGATCCCGAGCTCGTCTACTGGCGGCAGGGCCGCTCGCTGCCGTACGGCGAGGGCATCAGCTTCTGGGCGCTCGGCGAGATGGTGAAGGCGCATGCCGGCATCCTCGAGACGGACACCGAGCAGGAGGCCGAGCGAAAGCTCCACGAGGTCGGGCGCAGACGGCTTGCCGGACGAAGCTCGACTGGACGCTCACGCACCTCCGACCACTTGCCGGGATCGAGGAGCCGTGGGCCGCAGCGACAGTCAGGACGAGGCGTTCGCCGCCTGGCGAGGGTTCCTCGAGGGTATCGCCGACCAGAGCACGCTCGTCCTCGTGTTCGAAGACCTCCACTGGGCAGACGACGGGCTGCTCGACTTCGTCGACCATCTTGTCGACTGGGCGACGCGCGTCCCGCTCCTCGTCGTCGGCACGGCCAGGCCCGAGCTCCTCACGCGCCGCCCTGGCTGGGGAGGCGGCAAGACGAACGCGCTCACGCTCTCGCCCGCTCCACTTTCACGCGAGGAGACAGCTGAGCTCGTCCACGCGCTGCTCGAGCGCGCCGCCATCCCAGCGGACATCCAGGCGACGCTGCTCGAGCGCTCGGGAGGCAACCCGCTCTACGCCGAGGAGTTCGTGCGTCTTCTCGACGAGCGCGCCAACGGAGCCGCACTCCCCGAGACCGTGCAGGGGCTCATCGCTGCGCGCCTCGACGTGCTCGACCGCGAGGAGAAGGAACTGCTGCAGGACGCTGCCGTTCTCGGTCGGGTGTTCTGGGTCGGCGGGCTCGGCCAGGAGCGGGACGCGGCAGAAGCAGCGCTCCATCGTCTCGAGCGGCGCGAGTTCGTCCAGCGCGAGCGACGGAGCACGGTGGCCGGCGAGACGGAGTACGCGTTCCGGCACGCGCTCGTCCGCGAGGTCGCGTACGAGCAGATCCCACGTGCGCAGCGCGGGGAGAAGCATCGTCGCGTCGCCGACTGGCTCGAGACGCTGGGCCGGCCGGAGGATCTCGCAGAGCTCCTCGCGCATCACTACATCGCGGTGCTCGACTACTCCGAGCCGGACGGCGATCTTGCAGCGCGGGCGGCCCGCGCACTCGGGGAGGCAGGCGATCGCGCACTCGCGCTCAACGCGTATTCGGCCGCCGCCGGGTTCTACCGACGGGCGCTCGAGGTCAGCGGGCGACAAAGAGCGAGGGCGGCTCCTCCACGGCCTCGGCAGCGCGCTCGCGGCGCTCGCCGACCCGGAGGCGGCGGAACGCCTGAATGAGGCGTCGGCCGCACTCACAGCCGCCGGCGACCTCGAGACGGCCGCGGAGGCAGAGTGCGTTCTCGCCGGAATGGCCTGGGACACCGCGAGTCCCGCGCTCGTCGACCAGCACGTTGCTCGTGCCCTCGAGCTCGTGCACGGCCGTCCTGCTTCCGCGGCCCACGCGAGGTCTCTCTCGCAGGCAGCTCGCTTCCAGATGCTGGCCGGTAACTGGGGCGCGGCGATCGAAACAGGTCGAGAGGCGGAGCGAATGGCCGCCGAGCTAGGCCTCGACGCGGTCCAGGCCGATGCTCTCGCGACGGTCGGAACTGCCCGCGGGGACTTCGGCGAGCAAAGCGGAGAGGACGACCTCGAGCGGGCGATCGAGCTGGCCGAGCGCGCAAGCGCGCCGATGCCGCTGTCCCGCGCGCTCAACAACCTTGCCGCGGCGTACGCGCGGTTCGATCTGCGGAGAACGTACGAGCTCAACCTCCGGAACTACGAGACCATGAGCCGCTACGGGCATGTCCGCCAGGTCTGGTGGGCCCGTGGCCAGCTCGCGGACACCGCCTTCGAGACGGGCGTGTGGGACGAGGCGCTCGAGCATGCCGACGCTGTCATCGCGTACGTCGAAGCGGGGGCGTCCCACTACTTCGAGCCGGCTTGCCGGCTAGTCCGGGCCGCGATCACCTTCGCCCGTGGCGACGACAGCCGCTTCGAGGCGGACATCGCACCGGGCGCTCGCGCTGGCAGAGAAGGCCACCGACCCGCAGGCGAAAATGCCCGTCTCTGTCGCCGCCGCGTACCTCTGCGTCTGGCTCGGCGATCGGTCCCGGGCGAGGCAATTGCTCGACTCGGCGCTCGATACGGCTCGCACCTTCGAGATCGGCATGAGCCTCGTCGCCTACGAAGCGAGCCTCGTCGCAGCACTCCTCGACCTCGAGCCCGCGCTGCTCGGCATTCCCCCAGTGGAGGATCGCGACAGCCCTCTCAGACGCGCCGCCGCTGCCCTGCATGACAGCGATCTGTTGGCCGCAGCCGACGCACTCGCGGAGCACGGGAAGGCGAGTGACGAGGCCTACCTCCGCCTCCGCGCGGGCGAGCGTCTACTGGCGAAGGCCGCGACGAGGAGGGCCGCGCGATCAGATCGAACGTGCGCTCGCGTTCTATCGCGACGTGCGCGCGACGCGCTTCATCGCGCAGGCGGACTCGCTCCTCGCGGGCGCGCGCCAAGGTCGGCCTAGCGCTCGTTCAGTACCACTTTCCCTTCGCGAAGCCGCCGAAGAGAACGAGCCCGACGAGGCCGATGATCAGCCCCCACCAGAAGCTCCAGAAGATGATCAGGATGATCCCCACGATGACGAGGATCCCGCCAAGGCCGATGCCACCGTCACGGCTCTCCACGATCGCCACCTCCTGTCCGTCGCTGTGCGGGAGTGATCGCGTGCATGGTATCCCCGCTGGATACAGGAACAAAACGCGATTGAGAACCGCCTCGGCGGCTTCCGCGTAGGTATTCGAGAGACGTCCGAGAAGAAAGACGTGCTCTCAGATCCGCCCGGTCGCCTTGCACATCACGTGAAATCAAGCAGAATGCAAGCTAGATGAAGAGACGCCTGCGCTTCGCGTTCGCGATCGCTCTCGTCGTGGCGGTCACAGTGGTCGCGGCATCGGCGATCGCGTTCGCGGGACGCGACGCGAAGGCTGTTCCGCAGTCCGGCGCTTCGAAGGCGCGCACTCCAGCCGCAGCCGAGCAGATTCGTGCCGAGCGCCGCGAATCGTTCCGGCGCACGGGATGCTCGAACCACATGCGACACCGCGTCGCGCCGGACCTCTAGTCCGTTCGGAAGAGCCGACGCGCGGATTCGAACCGCGGACCCCTTCATCACGAGTGGGCTGCTGGCGTTTCGGCTGATCTCTGGTCTGCCTGGTGCCCCAGCACTGCTCTTACTCGATGGCAGTAACGCCTCGCGCGGACGCGGTCACGGTCTCGCCCAGCGCGGGACGGTGGAAGAACGCTCGTAAACGGCTTCGATCTCGATCAGGACATGGGGACGATCGCCAGTGCCTGAACCTGGGAGTCGCGGGCTTAACCGCCTGAAGCTCGGGTACGGCGAAGTGCGTCCAAGACGCTGTCCTCCCGCCAGAGGCGGCGCTCGAATCGTTCGGCAAGTCTGAGCGAACTGTCGAGCACGACGAGGTCCACGCGGTGCTGGTTCACCGTGATCGGGCCGAAGCCGACTCCAAGTCGGAACGCTGTCATCAGCGGCTCGAACTGACCAACGGTGCGGAGGAGCGAGCAGCGCGGCGTGAAGACTACCCCGCGGTCGACCCCGTACGTCCGTAGACGTCGGGGACGGTCAAAGCCGGGGTCGTAGGAGATGCCGGCGACGTTTGCGTCGAAAGCGACGCGCTCGAGCAGCCGCGCGAGGCGTCCCAGACGGGTGACGGTAAGCGAGCACTTTTCCGGGTTCATGCAGCGGGTGTAGAAGAACGCGAGCGCGGTGGGGCGGCCCGAAAACGCTTCCGAGAACGAGAGCTGTATCCCATCCTGGTTTTCGAGAGCGATCTCAGCCACGTCGACAGGCGCGACCGAGGTAGGCGCTCTGTCGGCGCAGCGAGACTCTGTAGTGACTGGCTCGTCGCAGCAGCAGGCTGGGATATGCGACTGGGCGACAGAAAGAGCCTCCATGGCCTTCATGAGTTCGGCAGAGACGGGGGGCGAGAAGCTCGTGCCTTCCGCCTCCACAAGTGCCTTCAGGGCTGGGAGCGCGCTGCTCGCGCGTGGCCCAAGCATCACCAGAGTCGACGCCAGCTCGTAGAGACTCGTGGCCCCGTTGCCGACAGGAGGCCCTGGAGCAAAGCGATCGAACGACACAACCTCGTCCCTTCCTCGCAGTCGCGCGATCGCTGCGACGAGGAGCTCGGGAGCGTCGTCTGGGATCATCGATGCTCCGCGCAGCGCACGCCCGGCCGCCGCGACGGTATACGGGTTCCGCCCGGTTTCGAGTTCCTCGAGCACAAAAGGGGCGGCCTCGGACGGCAAGCCCGTCGCCTCGAAGCTCGCGAGGATGTACCCGCGAAGCCGTTCGGCCTCGCTGCTACCCCGCCCCGCATAGACGCGCGACTCCTCCGGGAGCATCTCGGCAAGCCTTCGTCCCGCACCAGACTCTCGCCGGATGGCGTCGATTTGAAGCGCGGCCTCAGCCGCGGAGGCAGAATGTCCGACGGTTGCGTCCGCCTCCGTCACGTTTCGGTCGCGCTCAGGTAGCGCTTGCTTGACGAGCGCAGAGCGGTCGAGCGAGTTTTCTTTGCCACCTTCTGCACCGTGTCAACGAACCTTGGGTCGGCAGGTTCGTCTCGTACTTCGCGTCCGTGCGCGAGCGCAGCGAGGGTCGTCGCACGGATCTCGTTGTAGTCGTCCTCGTCCGCCACGATCTTTCGTGCGGCGCGCTCGAACGCGTCGGGATTGAGGCTCTGCAGACCGGAGGCGCTGATACGGCGGATGCTCGACTTCTCCGTCTTGTCTTTCATCAGCCGCGCCAGCAGCTTCTCCGATTGCGGATCGGTCGCGAGCGCCCGAACGGCCTCCTCGCGAGCCGCACCGGTCGCCCGCTTGTACACCTTGCGTGCGAGTGGGGCGAGCGCTGCGTGGTCATCGTAGGAGAGGAACTGAATCGCTCTCGCGTCAGAGACAAGCGCCTCCTCCGGTCGCTCGAGCCCACGCACGAGGAGTTCCTGAGCGTAGGGATCCTTGTCGATCGCGAGCCGCTCGAGTGCCCGCTCGCGCAGCGAGAGGCGGGGATCGGTCGCCAGCTGGCGGAGCGCCTCCTTGTACTCGGCGCGGAAGGGGTCGAACCTAGCCCCGAGGAAGTCGAGCGCGCCGAGCGCCTGCAGTGCGGCCATGCGCACGGCCACGGGCTCTTTCCGGTCGAGAAGCGTTGCGAGCAGCTCGGCAACTCGGTCGAGCGAGATTCTCCTCGTCGAGTGGTGCAGCCCTTAAGGCGTCGGCGCGCGCGGCCGCACTCGCGCGCGCGCCGACCCCAACGGCAGCTCGTCTGCGCTTTGGGGCGACTGCCTTGGCAAGCTCCGCTTCATACCGCTTGCGGTATCTGTCGACGTCCACTGCTCTCATCCCTGCCTTGTCGTCACAGCTCGAAGGGCACGTCGTCGTACGCAAACCCGAGCGAAGCGCCGCCTCCAACCGCTTGGTAGTCGATCATCGAGCGTACCGTCGGCCTGACTCCCGGTGCGGTCGTCAGGGTCGAGGCCGGGAACCTGCCACCCGGTGCAGTTGACGGCCGCGGCGGACTGGTCGCGCCGTTCCAGGGCCACATCGTGTCGCCCAGTCGATGGCCGACTCGGCTGGGGCTGGCTGCCGCGAATGAACGCGCCTGAGCCGGATTCGTGCGCTTGTGGATCCACTGCCACTTGGCCCACAGCCGGTCGACGTTCGCGTGCAGCATGAAGAAGAGCGGGTCGCGTGCCGCCGTGCCCACGTCGTTGATGAATCCGAGGATGAAGCTCGTATGCGCGCTGCCGTGAGGGTTGAACTCCATCGTGTCGAAGCTCCCATAGGTCGCATTCGGCGCGGCGCCGCCGAGCGCGATCGTCTGGATCTCCGTGCGGAGGCCCGCGGGCGCTGCGCTCGCAGCGAATGAGGGCGTGCGGTCGATGCCCAGCTGTCCGTCCGTCCGCCAGGACTCGAGTGGGTGGCCGGCGGTGAACTGCAAGCGGCCGGCCGAGTTGGGAACGCCCATGAAGCGCCGCGTGAACACCTTCGGCGCCGGGCGATCGAAGCGCCAATAAGGCAGGGCAACGCTCGGATCGATCGCCTGCAGCTCGCGCTCCAGGTCAAGCAGATAGGCGCGATGCCAGGGCAGAAACCCGACATTTCCATGCGCCTCGTTGATCGCCGCCATGACATGCATGTCGCGAAAGTCGCGGAAGCGCCCGCTCCCGCCGCCGTTCAGCGTCGCGAGCGCCGCGAGAAATCGATCGCGCTCCGCTGCGGAGAGTATTTGTGCGTCCTTGCGGATGCGAACGGTGACAGCCTTCGAGCCGAGAACACCGAGGCTGCCCGCACCGCGTGCCTCGATGACGGCATCGCCGAGCTCGAGGCTCGGCCTTCCGAACTCACCCGCGACGAAGAATGGCACCGGTGCTCCGCTCACCGGGAGCACGACCGAGAGCGTGGGCGCGCCGAGATGCGTGCGCGTTGTTCGCGAACCGGAGGCGCCCGCCCGATCCCACATTGCGCAGCGTGACATTCACGTCCGCGGTGCCCGAGGGGTTGACGAGCCGTGCCCTCGCCTGCACCGGGGTCCACGTCAGGAAGACGTTGCCCGTCGCATCCGCGCCGGGAAGCTCAAGTTCAACAGTCATCCCTGAGCTGCTCCGTTGACCTGCGGCACACCATTCACTCCCAGCTGACGATCTGCTGACTGGCACCGGATCCATTGCAAACGTGCGTGGGTGTGTCAATTTAGCGGCGGGAAAGTCTGACGACTTTCCGCCGGGAAGGTGGTCTCCGAGAGCGTTGAGTGAGCCACGGCCGCCCATGTCGGCCGCGGTAGCGACTGCGACGGGAGCTACCTGACGCACTGGCCGGCACTGCGAGACCTGATCCTGTTGGACGGTCGAGGCCATGGTTCGCATGGTGCAGTGGGTGATCCAGTGCCTCAAGGAGATCCCTCGACTGACCCGCGCCCCAGGAGGTACGGGGCGCATACTTGGCAGATGTTCGCGGCTACCGAAATCGTCATCGGAGAGAGGAGCCCGCCATGCGTCCGCACCCCGATCGCATCGCTGCTGTTGCCGCTGCTGCTGCCGCTCTAGCCTTCGTTTGCGTGCCTGTCTCGGCCGCCGGGCAGCGAGCGACACCGGAGCAGACTGCGAGGCCGCTCGTCATCCACTTCTTCAAGCTCATCCGCGATCGGGACGTGGCCGGCCTCGCCACGTTCCTGTCGCCCGCATTCCAGGTCCAGCGGGCCGACGGCTCAGGCGCCGGCAAGGCCGAGTACCTCGACCGCCTGCCGACGGTGCGAAAGTTCACGCTCACGAGCCTGATGGCGACGCGGGCGGGCGCCACGCTCGTCGTGCGTTACCACGCGACGGTCGAAGGGCTCGTCAACGGCAAGCCGTATACCCCAGGACCGGCGCCGCGGCTGAGTGTCTTCCACTGGACGGGCAAGCGCTGGCAGCTTGCCGCCCATGCCAACTTCAACCCGCTGAAGGGCTAGGCAAGGAGGACGTACCAGGGCGATAGGGCGGCCGGGTTGTTCCGGGGCCAGCGGCATTACTCGACCGCCGAGGCCGGCGCCGGCTCGGCCGGGTTCTGCATGGCGGGACACCGCGGCCGTTTTGCGCTTCAGGGGGCGGGTATAGAACCACCCCACCCCCCGATCCCATGGAGGTCATGCGATGAGCAGCCGACTTCGGCGTTTCCTTGTTCTGACGACCCTGCTTGCCCTCTTGCTCGGGGCTATCCGGCGCCGCGGCGCCGAGCGGCCTCGCGGCCAACCCGCCGACCGTCGGTCGGCCGGTATCGACGTCGACGCGACGACGATCCCGGAGCTCCAGACGTTGATGAACTTCGGCCAGTTGAGCTCCGTGCAGCTGACGAACTTCTATCTCCAGCGCATCACTGACCTCAACCCGACGCTCAACGCGGTGATCACGGTCAGCCCGACGGCCCTCGCCGACGCGCAAGCGGCCGACGCAGCGCGAAGCGACGGCGACCACCGTCCGCTGCTCGGGATTCCAATCATCGTCAAGGACAACGTCAACACCACCGGCATGCCGACGACCGCCGGCTCCTGGGCACTCGCCGGAAGCACGCCCGACAGCGCGTTCATCGCGGCGAAGCTGAAAGCCGCCGGCGCGATCATCATCGGCAAGGCCAACCTGTCCGAGTGGGCCAACTTCCGGTCCGGCCCGTCGTCGAGCGGCTGGAGCGGCATCGGCGGCCAGACGAACATGCCCTACGTCCTCGATCGCAACCCGTGCGGATCGAGCTCCGGCTCCGGCGTCGTCGCGGCTGCCGACCTCGCGGTCGCGGCCGTCGGCACGGAGACGGACGGCTCGATCGTCTGCCCGTCCGGCGCCAACGGCGTCGTCGGGATCAAACCGACGCTCGGGTTGTGGAGCCGCGCAGGCGTCGTCCCGATCAGCGCCGACCAGGACACAGCCGGCCCGATGACCCGCAACGTGACCGACGCCGCGGTCCTCCTCGGCGCAGCGACCGGCGTCGACGCGAACGACGCCGCAACCGCCAATCAGGCCGGCCACGCCTTCACCAACTACACCCAGTTCCTCGACGACGAGGCGCTCGACGGCGCGCGAATCGGCGTCTGGCGCGCCGGCACCTACGACCCGGCGTTGGTCGGTTCGGTCGTCGAGCCGATCCTCGACGACGTGATCGACGCCCTCGAGGAGCAGGGCGCGACGGTCGTCGACCCGGCGGACATCGACTTGTCCGCGACGGTCAACGAGTTCCCCGCTTTGCTCTGCGAGTTCAAGACGGACATCGCGACCTACCTCCAGACCTACGTCCATGGAACCAATCCGTTCTTCGGGGAGGCCTACCCGCAGACCCTCGCGGGGCTGATCGAGTTCAACGAGGATCATCCGGAGCTGGAAGGGCCTTGGAACAACCTCGTGTTCGAGCTAGCCGAGGCGACGAACGGCCGCGACGCCGATTGCGCCCAGCTGCGCAAGAGGACGACGCCGCCGGTCCAGCGCGCGATCAAGCAGGTCATGAACAAGAACAAGCTCGACGCGATCATCGCGCTGACCAACGGCCCCGCTTGGCCGACGAACGACGAACCCCGACGAGGGCGATCTCGACGGCCACTTCGAGTACTTCGTCGGGTCGTCGACGGCGGCTGCAGTGTCCGGCTACGCCGACATCACGGTGCCCGCCAGCTACATCGCGGGACTGCCGATGGGGATCACCTTCATCGGCGGCGGCCTCTGGGCCGAGCCGGAGCTGATCGGCTTTGCCTACGACTTCGAGCAGGCGACGCAGGTCCGTGTCCCGCCGCAGTTCATCCCGACGATCGGCGACGACCTGTTCCCCGGCGTCCCCAACCCGGCGCTTCTGGTGCAGCTGCAGCGGCCGCAGGCGACCCAGGGTCAGCGCGATCTCGCCGTGCGCTTCCGGTAGCGGCATTTGGTGGAGACAACGAAGCCCGGCCATTCGGCCGGGCTTCGTGTTGTTGGCCGCCTGCTCCGCACTCGCCCGACGGGTGCGCAATCGCCTAGGCGCGACCACCGCGTCAGAGCTGGGAGGCGTGCCCCGTCGATCGTTGCTTATGCTCGCCCGGGGCCCCCCAGCGAAGGAGGAAGAGATGAGAGAAGGACGGCTTCTACGGATCGGCGGTTACATCTCCGGAGGCGTGCTGATGCTCTTCGGCATCGCCGTCATCGCTCTCGGCATCTGGGGATTCGCGTTCACCCGCGACCACATCGAGCGCGAAAGCATCACGTTCGGCCCCGCGAGCGATCCGGCCGTGCAGGAGCACGCCGAGCAGTGGGCGGGCGAGCCGGTCGACACGGGCAGAAAAGCGCTCGCGATGGCGGAGATCATGCGTGAGCACACGCTTTCCAGCACGGGCGGGCTCACGTACGCGGAGATGGGCCGCTACCAGTCGGCCGAGAATCCGAGCGATCCGGCGGGGACGAACGACGAGGCCGCGGCGGCGAAGGACGAGAACGGCGAGCCGATCTCGAACAGCGCCCGCAACATCTGGGTCACGGAAACGGCTCTCGCCACTGCGCTCGACATGGGATTCATGTCGGAGATGCTCGCGATCTTCAGCATCATCGTCGGCGTTGCGCTGCTCTTGACCGGAATCGGCCTGGTGATCCTGGCGAGGGCGGTGTTCGGACGCGCGAGTCCAGCGGCACACGTCGCCTCTCCGGCGCCGGAGCCAGGAACAGCCCCCGGATAGTCCCCGGGGTCAGGTTCGATCGCAGTCGTCGGAGTCGCTCGTGAAGAGCGGAGGCGCGCCGACGACCACGTGCATCTCCTCGCGGCCGTCGAGGTCGACTCGCGATGGCGTTGCCTGGATCGAGCCGCGCCCGTCTGGGTCGACGAAGATGCTGCCAACGACGAACGGACGACGGACGTCCCCCTCGAGGAACTCCACGACCGTTTCGAGCTCTTCGCCTGCGCGCTCGGGAATGCCCTCGATCTCGATCTTCACCCTGGCAATGTCCGTTCTTCCGTCTCGCTCCTGCTCCCACTCCGCTTCGCCTTCGGCGTCCCCCTCCCCAACCGGGAAACATGGCATGAGCGCGACCTTGAACGTGATGTCCTCCCCCTTCGCGGCGTTCGTCCCGGACGCCGCCGAAAGCGCCACGGCGATGACGACGAGCGGCGATAGCGGCGAGATTCGGCGCATTCCGTCCCTCCTCTGTCGTTCGTCACCCGATTATCAGCCAAATGTCACATGCGGCACTTAGCCTCCCCGTATGCGCGTTGTCGTCTTTGCCACATTGACCGCAGTCGCGATGTGCTTCCTGGCCAGCAGCGCAGCTGAGCCGCAGCCCGATGCCGTCACAACGTCGATCACCCTCGCGGGACAACCTCCTCCGCTCGGGTTCATCGCACGGCCAGCGCTGGACTGGTGCGGGGCTGGCCAGCCCGCGGTCTTCAACCGCACACCGGATACCGATCTCTCGGCCATTCGCCAGGTCCACGTCAGTTACGTCATTCCGGCCGATGCACCAAATCGCGTTGGTTCACGAGCAGGTCCGATTGCGACCGACGTCGCGGCGATCGACTCCTGGTGGCGCGCGCAGGACTCCAGCCGGACGGTCCGCTTCGACCGCTTCGCGTTTGCCGGTTGCGCTACCAGGTTCGGCGCCCTCGACATCGGCTTCGTGCGGCTGCCCCGAAACGGGAGCGCCTACATCGGCGAGGAAGGACTGGACCAGTTGCTTCAGGACCTCACGCAGATGGCCACCCTGCCCTGGCAGAAGCACCTCGTGTACTACGACGGGCCGAATCTGTTCGACGAGTCGGTGTGTGGAACGACTCGGACACACCGATTCACGCGCAGTGAGGGCGGCCGCGAAGGGGTGTCCTTCGTCTGGCTCGACTCGATGTGCTCGGTCGATCTCGGCGCCGGCGGGCTCGTCGCCAGCGTGGCCGTGCACGAGCTGATCCACGGGCTCGGTGCGGCCAGCGAGGGGAGCCCCCACGAGTGTGCTCCGCCCAACCGGGGGCATGTCTGCGACTCGACCTCGGACATCCTCACGCCGTTCGCAACCGCTGAGACGCGGCTGTCAACCCAGACGCTCGATGTCGGCCGCGACGACTACTACGCGATCCCGCTGGGCAGCCTGTTCGACATTCAGGAGCACTCCCCGTGGCTCTCTCGTCTGCCTCAGCTCCCGATCCAGGTCACGGCGGCCGGAGGCGCGGGCACGATCCGGATGAGCTCGCCGTACGACAGCGATTGCGGCCGGAGCTGTTCTTTCGACGTGGACACGGGAGCGTCCCTCACCTTCGTCGCCGCACCCGGTACCGGCGCTCGTTTCGTCGGCTGGAGCGGAGCCTGCACCGGCAGGGGTGCCTGCGATGTCACGGTCGACCAGACAAAGACCGTCACAGCCCTCTTCGCCCCGGCAGCCCCAGTCCGGCTCACAGCGGCCGTCGCCGGGAAGGGACGTGTCGTCAGCACACCTGCCGGGATCTCGTGCCCGCGCCGCTGCTCGGCGACATTCGCGGCGGGTACGAACGTCCGCCTGCGGGCCGTGTCCTCCGCCGGTTACCGGTTCGCCGGCTGGACCGGCGCGTGTCGCGGCACCGGCCCGTGCGTCGTAAAGGCGGACCTCGGCCGCTCGGCTCGCGCGACCTTCCGGCGTCGCTGAGCTAGGCCCAGGGGAGGTGGTCCCAGGACCGCGGGCGCTCGAGTCGCCACGGCCCCTGCCCCGCGTACGCCTCGTCGGCGTCGGGGGTCTCCTTGTCCACGCTCGCGCCGTAGCGAGCGGCCAGCTCCGACACCGGGTAGAGCAGCTTCTCGTCCTCTGTACGCACGCCTGTCATCAGGATGGCGCATGGCCCGTCGCCTGCACCCACGAAGACGTGCTCGGTGCCGGCGGGACAGTGGAAGACGTCCCACGCTCGGAGCTGACGTTCCTCTCCCTCGACCAGCAGCTTGCACTCGCCGGCGAGCACGAGGAACGCCTCCTGCTGCGACTCGGAGTGATAGAGGCAGTTCGGCTGGCCCGGCTCCAACACGCTGATCTTGAAGCCGAGCTGCCGGAACCAGAACTCCTGGCCCTCGAACGGGGACGTCGAGCCAAACGCGTCCGACGTCAGCCAGACGCTGTCTCGCACGTTGACGACGAACCAGCCGTCGCTGCCGGGCGTGAGCCCCACCTTCGTCTCGTCGAGCCGCGCCTCGGACATCACGCGAATCTACCGGTTCTGCCACATCGGGCCTTGGTTAGGGTCGAGCCATGGCTACCACACCGATCGTTCTCGTTCCCGGGTTCTGGCTCGGCGCGTGGGCATGGGACGACGTCGTCGCTGCGCTCCGCACGGACGGACACGACGAGGTCACGTCGCGGCCGCAGGAGCTCGCGAAGATCATCGGCGACGTCGCGCGGAGCGCCTCCACGGACTGACCGCCCCGACTACGGGCCGGTGAGCGTCGCGGCGGCCGCGGTCCACTCGAGCCCGGAAGACGTGCACGCGAAGGTCGCTCCCGTCACGTCGAGCTTTACGGAGCCCGTCGCGATGCCGACGGTCAGCAGGCCCGAGACGACGATCCGGTAGCTCGCGGGCGCGCCGGCAACCGCGCGGCTCCCCGACTCGTCGACAGTGAACGTGCCGTCGCGCTGGACGAGGTGGACCGTCTCGCCGAAGTCGTGCGGCCACTCGAGCGACGAGCCGTCCGCGCACGAGAGATGGACCGCTGCAAACGCAAGCCTCGTCAGCGCACCCCCGGAGTCGACCCGAAACGTCACGAGCTCACCCTGGGTCGTGCGGCCTCCGTAGGCACCCGGGACGACGGGTCGTGGCGGCGGAGCGGGCGGCTCCGGCGGCACGACGCGCATCGTCTCGCAGTCTGCGAGCACAACGTCGGCGCCGTCCACGAGCGCCGTGTCCCGCCCCGACCCACAGACGGCCGTGTCAGGCTCGCCGTCTCGCAGCAGTAGCCGGTCCGAGCCGACGCCGCCGCGCACGACATCGCGTCCCGTGCCACCCGTCAGCACATCGTCACCGGCGAGGCCGAACACCCTGTCAGTTCCAGGTCCAGCCGAAATCCAATCCCGGCCGGCCGAGCCCCGGATCGTCTCGGACGCACTGGTGCCGACGATAGTCATGGAGAGGCCCGGCAGCGCAGAGACGCACGCGATTGCAAAGCACACGATTGCAGCCGCCGATTTCATCGATGGGTCAAAGGTCGCCGCGATTCAAGGACTTGGTCGTCCGCACTAGGCAGGCTCTGTCGCCTCGAGGCGGTCCCGAGCGGCCTCGATACTCGCACCGTCGCCCGCCAAGAGCACCTTCGTTCCCTTCGGGAGCACGAGCTTCCGGATTGCGCCTCCGCCATGCCAGCGATCTCGCTCGCCGGGCAGCTGGACCGCCTGGCACATGACGTCCTCCTCTTGTTGGAGCCATCCCAGCTTGGGGTCGATGAGCCTCTGTCCGTCGTAGTCAGGCCCCACCTCGACTATCGCGCTCGCGACCTCCTCCTCCAGCATGGGCAGGACAGCTGAACTCCGCGGAGTCCGTCACCGCGAGCAAGACGAGCCAGATGACCACCGAAATGAGGCCTCCGGCGGCGGCAAACGCGGTGGGGCGGTTGTCGTCGTCGAGTATCGCAGCGAGCCACTTCATGCGGCGATTGTTGCAAAGCGGCTGCGAGCGCACCTGGCGGCGTGGCGTCGTGTTTCGGAATCCGCCTCCGGTCGTATGCCGACTCTTCGGCGGACATCCAACTTCCCCGCCCGACCGTATCGACTCCTAGGAGGTGGTACTTATGAACCTGAGCCGCATGCTTCGGCGAACCGTCATGCCGGCGGCGATAGCCGCACTCGCACTCGTAGGCATGACGGGCTCGGCCGTGGGAGCGACACAGCAGACAGGCCCTACCGTCGTCGATCCCAACCTCGAGGTGAAGACGCTCGTAGGCGGCCTCAACCAGCCCACAAGCATCGCCTTCCTCGGCGCGAACGACCTGCTCGTCCTCGAGAAGGCGACGGGCAAGGTACAGCGGGTCGTGAACGGCGCCGTTCAGTCGACCGTGCTCGACCTGGCCGTCAACAGCGGCTCCGAGCGAGGCCTGCTCGGTATTGCGCTGCACCCGAACTTCCCGACAAATCCGGGCGTCTACCTCTATTGGACGGAGAGCACAACGGGCGCAGACACTCTCGTGCTGGCGGAAACGCCGCTGCTCGGTAACCGCGTCGACCGCTTCGTGTGGACCGGCTCGGCACTGATGCTCGACAGGAACATCGTCAAGCTGCGGGCGATCCAGCAGGACGCGGATCAGGTCGCACGCGGAAACCACGACGGAGGCGTGATCGACTTCGGCCCCGACGGGAAGCTGTACATCTTCATCGGGGACGTCGGCCGGCGCGGCCAGCTGCAGAACCTGCCGTGCGGGCCGTTCGGCTGCCCCCAACCGGATGATCAGTTCGGCGGGCCGCAGCCCGACGACGCGCACCTGACCGGCGTCGTGCTCCGGCTCAACGCCGATGGCACCACCCCGACGGACAACCCGTTCTTTGCTGCCGGAGCCGCGATGGGCGGCGAGGTGGGTGTCAACGTCCAGAAGATCTTCTCCTACGGCCACCGCAACAGCATCGGCATGGACTTCGAACCGCGGTCCGGCAACCTGTGGCTCCAGGAGAACGGCGACGACACGTTCACCGAGCTCAACTACGTTGAGCCCGGCATGAACGGGGGCTGGGTCCAGATCATGGGCCCGGTTTCACGGATCGCGCAGTTCAAGGCGATTGAGACCGACACGACGACGATCGACCCGGTCACAGGCGTGACGTACTTTGGCCTGCAGCAGGTTCGCTGGCCGCCGACGAATATCGCCGATACGCCGACGGAAGCGCTTTCGCGGCTCTTCGCCCTCCCGGGCTCGCACTACAGCGACCCCGAGTTCAGCTGGAAGTTCGAGGTCTCCCCCGCCGGTGTGGGGTTCCTGACGAGCCGTGCGCTCGGCCCGCAGTACCGGAACGACCTGTTCGTGGGAGCGGCTCGGACATTCCTGGAGGGGGGCTTCCTGTGGCGCCTCGAGGTGACTGGCAACGGCCGGAACATTGCCGTCGAGGACCCCCGGCTCGCGGACAAGGTCGCGGACAACATCCACAAGTGGGAAATCACCGAGAGCGAGAGCCTGCTCTTCGGACGGGACTTCGGTGTCGCGACGGACATCGAGACCGGCCCGAACGGCAATCTCTTCGTCGTCTCGCTGGACCACGGCGCGATCTACGAGATCGCCCGCAAGTAGGCTGAAACCGATCGGAGAAGCGCGGAGACCCCGCCCCGGGCGGGGTCTCCGTGTCGGCGAAGCGGTTCACAATTGCGCGCGACCTGGCATGACCGCTAGCCTCAGGCGAGTGCGACGGCGGGCCTCGATCCTCGTGCTGCTCGCGGCGCTCTCCGTCTCCGCAGCGGCGCCGAGCCAAAACCGGTTCGTCCGAGTCGACTCGACGGTGGTCAATGCCGTCCCGTCGCCGCGCATCCCGGCTCGAGCTGCCGTGGAGTGGTGCGGCGTCGGCCAGGCGACGACGCTCGACCGCAAGCCCGACGTCGACCTCTCCTCTTCGAGGCAGGTGCACGTGACGTATGCGCTGCCCGCCGACGCGGTCACCCGGTTCCCGACGCTCGCGCCGGCGATTGCGACCGACGCGGCTGCCATCGAGGCCTGGTGGCGGCGCGAGGATCCGTCGCGAACCGTGCGCTACGACCTCTTCGCGTTCCCGGGCTGCGCGTCGAAGTTCGGCTCGCTCGACATCGGCTTCGTCCGCTTGCCGCGCAGCGGTGCGGAGTACACGGGAGACACGGGCACCGATGCGCTGCTTCTGGACCTCGACAACCTCGACAACCTCAGCTCCCAGAAGCACCTCGTGTACTACGACGGGCCGAATCCGTTCGAGGACGGCGTCTGCGGAACGGCGTTCGTGCCGCGCAGCGCGACGACGCAGGGCGGCCTCGCCGGCATCGCCTTCGTCTGGTTGCAGTCGTTCTGTGGCGGGGATGTCGGCGCCGGGAGCCTGAACGCCGCTGTGGCCGCCCACGAGCTCATTCACGGGTTGGGCGCGCTGCAGACGGGGACCAGCCCGAACGAGTGCGCACCGCCAGGACGCGGCCATGTGTGCGACAGCCCGACCGACGTGCTCTACCCGGAGGCAACAAGCCAGACGACGCTTTCCACGCAGATCCTCGACGTCGGACATGACGACTACTACGGCCACTCCGGCACCGCATTCGACGTGCAGGACTCCGCGTGGCTGTCCCACCTGCCGCAACAGCGGCTCGGTATCGGGATGCAGGGCACCGGCTCCTCGAGGGGCACGGTTCGCATGACCTCACCGACAGCGTTCGAGTGCACGCAGAGCTGCAGCCTCCAGCTCGACCGCGGCGTGGCCGTGACGCTCGTCGCCAGGCCCGCCGCCGGCGCCCGCTTTGCGGGCTGGAAGGGTGCCTGCACCGGCAGAGCTGCCTGCGTCGTGACGCTCGACGCCGCTCGCAGCGTCATCGCTACCTTCGGAGCCCCGACGTTCCGCCTGACGGTCGGCGTGGGAGGCAAGGGACGGGTTTCGAGCTCGCCGGCAGGGCTGACCTGCACGTCACGGTGCTCCGCGAGCTTCAGGGCGAGCTCTAACGTCCGTCTCCGTGCGACTGCATCCGCCGGGTTCGTCTTCGCGGGCTGGATCGGAAGCTGCCGCGGCAAGAGCCCCTGCATCGTGAAGCTCGTCGGCAACCGCTCCGTACGGGCGATCTTCAGGAAGCGGCTGCGCTAGGGAGGTCTTCCCCGCCGCACGGCGAACTGCCGGACCGGTGAGGGATCAGAGCCTCCTCGACGAGATGCGCGCTGCGGTGCGCGGAGACAGAGATCGGGCCGCGGAGCGCCGCGCCAAGGAGTCCTGTGAGGCGAGCGACATTCCGGCGGAGCCGGACCCGGTCGAGCCCGAGCCGGAGGAAGAGCCACCCACACAGGACAGCTTCTGGGGCCGGCTTACTCGACGGTAGATGCGCTCGAAGAGGCCCGTTAGGCTCCGGGCCATGGCTGTGCTCGCTACAGCGGTCGACCGGGATTCCGACGTTTTCTCGCGGCGGCGCGAGCTGATGCAGTCGCTCGTGGCCGAGTTGCGTGAGCGAACTGCCGCCGTGGCGCGCGGTGGCGGAGACCAGGCGCTCGAGCGGCACCGCTCACGCGGCAAGCTGACTGCACGCGAGCGAATCGATCGCCTGTGCGACCCCGACACGGCCTTTCTCGAGCTGTCAGCGCTCGCCGCTTGGGACATGTACGACGGGCAGGCGCTCAGGGCTGGAAGCGCCACCGGCGAAGCCGGCGGCGCCCGGCCTGAGCGGGGGCGCGACCAAGTCGCGCTCAGGGCTGGAAGCGCCACCGGCGAAGCCGGCGGCGCCCGGCCTGAGCGGGGGCGCGACCAAGTCGCGCCATCGGCAGGAATCGTCACCGGCATCGGCGTCGTCGAGGGGCGCCAGTGCGTGATCGTGGCCAACGACGCCACGGTCAAGGGTGGCACGTACTTCCCGCTCACGGTGAAGAAGCATCTGCGCGCGCAGGAAGTCGCCGAGCAGAACCGCCTGCCGTGCATCTACCTCGTCGACTCCGGCGGCGCCTTCCTGCCGCTCCAGGCAGAGGTCTTCCCGGACCGCGACCACTTCGGCCGGATTTTCTACAACCAGGCCCGCTTGTCCGCGGCCGGCGTGCCCCAGATCGCCGCTGTCATGGGGTCGTGCACGGCCGGAGGCGCGTATGTCCCGGCCATGAGCGACGAGACGATCATCGTCAAGGGCACGGGCACGATCTTCATCGGCGGCCCACCGCTCGTGAAGGCGGCGACGGGCGAGGAAGTGACGGCCGAGGAGCTCGGCGGAGCCGATGTCCACACGCGGCAGTCGGGCGTCGCCGACCACTACGCGGTCTCGGACGAGCACGCGCTCGCCCTCTGCAGGCAGGTCGTGAGGAACCTCGGCGGCCGCCGACCCGATCCTCCGTGGGAGGTCGCAACACCGGAGCCGCCGGCGCTCGATCCCGCCGACCTCTACGGGCTCGTGCCCGAGACCTTCCGGGAGCAGGTCGATCCGCGGGAGATCATCGCGCGGATCGTCGACGGCAGCCGCTTCGACGAGTTCAAGGCAACGTACGGCGAGACGCTCGTCTGCGGCTTCGCGCGAATCGAGGGCTACCCCGTAGCGATCCTCGCGAACGCCGGCGTCCTCTTCGCCGAATCCTCGCGCAAGGGAGCGCACTTCATCGAGCTCGCATGCCAGAGGCGCATCCCGCTCGTCTTCCTCCAGAACATCACCGGGTTCATGGTCGGCAAGGAGTACGAGACGGGCGGCATCGCACGGGATGGCGCGAAGCTCGTGATGGCCGTCGCCTGCGCGGACGTACCGAAGTTCACCGTCGTCACCGGCGGCTCGTTCGGCGCCGGCAACTATGGGATGTGCGGGCGGGCCTACGGCCCGCGGCAGCTGTGGATGTGGCCGAATGCACGCATCTCCGTCATGGGCGGCGAGCAGGCGGCGCTCGTCCTTTCGATGGTGGGTGACACGGATCCGAACGAGATCCGGGCGACGTACGAGGCGGAGGGCAACCCGTACTTCTCGACGGCGAGACTCTGGGACGACGGGATCATCGATCCGCTCGACACGAGGCACGTCCTCGCGCTGGGCATCTCGGTGGCGCTCAACGCGCCGATTCCGGCGACGACGTTCGGCGTGTTCCGCATGTAAGGCCGCGGAAATTTCGCGCAATACAGCCGGCGCCTGTCGTAGCATGGTCGGCGATTTCCTCGACCCCAGACACAGAGAGTGGGTGATTCCGTGGGTGAACTCCGGAGATTTCTCCGTGACCATCGGCCGTCCCCGGCGATGGTCGTCGCATCGATTGCGCTGCTCGTCGCGCTCGGCGGGACAAGCGTCGCGGCCGTCAACCAGTTGGCGGCAAACAGCGTTGGCACGTCACAACTCAAGAGCAACGCCGTGACGACGCCGAAGATCAAGAACAACGCCGTTGCGGCGGCGAAGATCGCGGGCAACGCCGTCACGTCGGCGAAGATCGCGAGCAACGCGGTCACGAATGCGAAGATCGCAAACGGCACGATCCAGCCGGCCGACCTCTCGGCGGCTGCCAAGACATCCGGCCCGCCGGGCGCCCCAGGCCCGCTGGGCCCGTCGGGCCCGGCAGGTGCCCCCGGGAACAACAGCCTCGTCGCTTTCGCCAACGTCAGTGGCACGGGCGCCTCTCCGAGCATCCGTAGCTTCGGCGGCCACGGGACGACTGGGGCGTCGGTTATCTCCTGTGGCACCGGTTGCTACGACGTCACGTTCACGGGCTCGTATCCGGGGGCGACCTCGAACGCCAGGATCGCCAGCTTCGCCACCGCGGACACGGACAACTTCGACTGGGCATCGACCAGCCTGAACCAGTCTCCGGTGCCGACGACCTCGTCGATCACCATCCGCGTCTGGACCATGACTCCGACCGGCGCGGCGCCGCCGAATGCCGTCAACAGGGACTTCGCGGTTCAGATACTCGTTCCGTAGCTCATGTCACTCCGGCGGAGTCGGGCCCACGGCTTCCGCCGGGATGACCGAGTCAGTGGAGCCGGCACGGTACGAAGGCTCAACCCGATGGCAGAAAGGATGTCCCCATGAGATTTCTCGGAAAGCACCGGCCGTCGCCTGCGATGGTCGTCGCCTCGATTTCTCTGCTCGTCGCGCTCGGCGGGACGAGCGTCGCAGCTGTGAACCAGTTGGCGGCCAACAGCGTCGGCACTTCGCAACTCAAGAGCAACGCCGTCACGACGCCGAAGATCAAGAACAGCGCCATCAACGCGTCGAAGCTCGCGAGCAACGCGGTAAACGCAGCGAAGATCGCGAACAACGCCGTGGCGGGGTCGGAGATCAAGAACGCATCGATCCAGCCGGCCGATCTCTCGTCATCCGCGAAGACAGCCGGTCCGCCGGGCACGCCAGGTGCCCCGGGGGCCCCGGGGCCCGCCGGCCCTTCAGGCCCCTCAGGCGTGGCGACGCCTGGCTACGTCGCGCAGGTGACCTCACAGACGAGCGCGAGCGAGGCGACTACGAACTCCACGTCATTCGTCCCCCTCGCTGGGTCTTCACAGACGGTCGCCGTGCCCACCGGCGAGACCGCGCGGATCTACGCGGTCTTTTCTGCCGCGTCGGCGTGCTCCGGCGCGGGAGTCGGAAACTTCTGTAGCGTTCGCATCACGGTTGACGGCACTGAGCTCAACCCCGTCGTCGGCGGCGGCTTCGCGTTCGACGGCACCGACAACGGAGACGAGGGTGTGAACTCGTCGGAGTCGCATGCGATCGCGCGCAGCAGCGACACGCTGGCCGCAGGAAACCACACGGTCCAGGTGGAGATGTCGACAACGTCTGGTACGACGACTTCAGGATCGACGACTGGGCACTCCTCATCTGGCGAACGAAGGTGTCGTAGTCGACCCACTGTTTCGGGACGGGCGACGGTCGCGTCGCCCGTCCCGACTGTCCTGGGCGGGTCCGTTAGCGTCCCGCCATGCACACGCTCGAACTGACGGACGAGGAGCTGCGGCT
>CAWHNJ010000016.1:0-21536 GCA_963830835.1 uncultured Actinomycetes bacterium
ATCGTCTCGAAAAGGCTAGCCCGAACGGGCTCCGGCAACGAGAAGGCGGCCGCGGTCGCGACCCCCTCGAAGACTGCATTCGGCTCGCGCTAGTAGCTCGCCTACCGGCCGGCCCCCCGCCTTGACCGTCGCCTTGAGCTTGCTGCCTGCCGAGAACTTCGGCACCGTCGCTGCTGCGATGTGCACCTTCTCGCCGGTGCGCGGGTTGACCCCCATCCGCGCCGCGCGGTCCAACGTCGAGAACTTGCCGAATCCGGTGAAGTTCACCTGGTCTCGCGACTCGTGAGGACCGACTCGATCGAGTCCAGGAACGCGTCGACTGCCTTGCCTGCGTCGGCCTTGCGGAGACCAGAGCGGCTCGCCACCTGGTCGCACGAACTCCTGCTTCGTCTCCAGCTACTCCTCCCCTCGGGGTCGTTTCACGTTCCGAGCAGCGTAACAGCCGGGTCGGATCCGCTCAACCATGCGGGTTTTGCGGGGACTTCGAGTTTCGACAAAATCTGTCGACCGGAACAACGACCACAGCCGCACTGCGACCCTGGCGAGGGCGTCTGGCCGCCTGACTCGCGATCGACGATACAAACCGCGTTCGCGCACTCGAGGCCTGCCTCGCGCAAGGCGTGGACAGCGTCCACCGCGGCCCCGCCGGTCGTGACGACGTCCTCCAGTAGGCACACCCGCTCGCCCGGCAGAACCCGCCCTCGACACGATTTGCCGTCCCGTACTCCTTCGCCTCCTTGCGGACGATGAGGAAGGGCAGCCTCGAGGACATCGACGCCGCCGCCGCGAGCGGCACTGCGCCGATCACGGGAGCGGCCAGTCGCACGGTGGCTCGGGGTCGACGCGCGCGACCGTCTCCGCGAGACGCGTCCAGTTGCCCGAGCAGCGCGGGCTCGGTTGCGAAGCGGTACTTGTCGATGTAGTAGTAGCGCGCGCTGCCCGGAGCGGAGAACGAAGTTCCCCTTCAGGACCGCGCGCTCGCGAATTGCCTGCTTGAGCTCATCGTCGTGCATCGGCGTATCAGGCAGTACGGGCGGCGGCGAGCGCATCGCGGGCGTGGCCGAGGAGCGCGTGCGCATCTGCGTCGCCGTACTCCACCGTCGCCATCGAGCCGTCTTCGTAGTAGAGGTCGACGCGCTCGCGAAACCCCGCGCGGCGACGCAGCACGACGACGGCTCCCACGGCCAGCGCTGCCAGCGTCGCCAAGCCGAAAACCCGCCGTACGGCCGTCACTCGGTCGCCCCCTCCGTTGTGCGCAACTTGGACGTGGGCGCGGCTTCCCGTCCCCCTGCTCGGCCGCCGCAGCCCGCAGGCAGCTCTTGAGGTCGAAGAACACGAGTCCCGCAGTCGGCTCTGGCTTCGTCACGGCGGCCACCATCCGTTCGTCGTCGCGGACGACGAAGAGGCTGCCGTCACTCGTCGCCGCCTCCAGCTGAACGAGCCGGCCCTCGCCGCCGGAACGGGCGGTCGCTGCTTCGACGAGCGAGCCGACGGCGGCGCACAACCGGTCGCTGCGCGCGTTGTCATCGATCGTCGACGCGAGCATCTTCCCGTCCGCTGCGATGAGGACGGCGGCCTGGATCTGTGACGAGATCTCGGTCAAGTCCTTCAACGCCTCGGCCGCGTCCATCGCGGGCGACCCTAGCAGGAGCAGCATGTTTACTTCGAGTCGATGCGCGTCCGGAAGCGCGAGCTCTTCTCGAAGTACCAGGCTGACCGGGGCACGAAGCTGGCGGCGATGATCGCGTACTACGCGCTGCTCGCTTTCGTGCCACTCATGTTCCTCACGGTGTCGGTGCTCGGGCTGTTCGGCCGGGCCGACGAGTCGACGTACCTCGTTCGCGAGCTGTCGCGGATGTTCCCCGAGAGCTCTGTGTCGACCATCGTGCGGACGGTCAACTCGACCGGGCCAACGCCACGGTGGTCGGGCTGGTCGGGCTCGGGCTTCTGCTTTGGTCGTCGCTCGGCCTGTTCGGTGCGCTCGAATCCGCGTTCAACATCGTCTACGGAAGACCAAACCGTTCCTTCTTCCGCGGCAAGGCGGTGGCGGCGGCGCTCATGATCGGGTTGCTCGTCGTGCTCTTCGCCGGGCTCGTCGTCGGCTCGTTCGGGCAGGACCAGCTGGCGCGTCATGCCCCGGGCGTGGCCGGAAACGGCGTTGCCGCCTTCGTCCTCTCCATCGCCGCCACGTCGACGGCATCGTTCGTTTTCTCTTCGTCTCGTACTACCTGTTGACCAACGTGCCGCACACGCTGCGGGACGTCCTACCGGGGGCACTTGCAGCCACAGTCGTGCTCGCATTGTCGTTCCAGGTGCTCCCGCTCTACCTCGACCTTGCCCAGGGATCCCCCGCGCTCCAGGCCTTCGGCGGGCCGGTCATCCTGCTCGTCTGGCTCTACCTGATGGCGAACGTCATCGTGCTCGGGGCAGAGCTGAACTGGTGGTTCTCACGGCGCGCGAAATCTCGACGATTTCCGGGCTAGCCATCGCCCCGAAATCTGACGATTTCCGGGCGTGAGGTGGTCTCCGAGTAGCCGCAGCTGGCCGCGCCCGCCATGTCGGTCGCGGCCGCGGCCTAATCGTCGATCGAGTCGGATCGCGTGGCCTTCAGCAGCGCTTGCGCCGCCCGTGCGCGGTGCGAATGCTCGGCCTTCCAGGCGTCGCCGAGCTCGGCGACCGTCCGCTCCTCGCCTTCGGGGACGAACACCGGATCGAAGCCGAAGCCTTCGCCGCCTCGCGGCTCGAGCGCGATCTGGCCTTCGAGCGCCCCGGTACCCCGCAGCTCGTCGCCGTCCGGGGAGATGGCAACGAGCTCGCAGACGTAGCGCGCCCTCCGATCCGCCGCGCCCTCGAGCGCCTCGAGTGCCCGCTCGACATGGCGGCCGTCCGCCCACCGTGCGGTCTGGACGCCCGGCAGCCCGCCGAGCGCGGTGAGCTCGATCCCGGAGTCCTCGCCCAGCATCCACTCCTCGGCAGGCCCGACACGCCGGCCGTGCTCCGCCTTGGCCCTGGCGTTCTCGACAAACGTCTCCCCCACCTCGGGCGGATAGTCGTCCGTCTCCAGCAGCTCGATTCGCCAGCCCGCGAGCGTGCGCGCCAGCTCGGCGCGCTTGTGCTCGTTCGTCGAGCAGAGCCGAGCTGTCGTCAGCGGTCGCGCTTCCACTTGACGGCCGAGACCTCCTCGAGCTCGCTCAAGCGGATGAGCACGTCCTCGGTCGCCTCGGCAATTCGGGAGCTCGACGACGCAGGCGAGGCGGCGCCCGTCGCCGTGGGTCGCCATGGAGAACGACGCGACGTTGACGCCGATCTGTTCGAGCGCAGCCAGCACCGGTGCCGCGGACGCGTCCGGCTCGAGGTCTACCTCGAGCTCGCGGCGGCGTGTCCTGTCGCCTACGCGACGCGACACGATGCGAAGCGGCCCGAGGCTGACGAGCGAGATCGCTGCGGCTATCACCGCCGCCCAGTAGAAGCCGGCCCCGCACGCCATGCCGATCGCGGCCACCAGCCAGAGGGTGGCCGCCGTCGTCAGGCCGCGCACCGAGAGGCCCTGGCGGATGATCGCGCCGGCGCCGATGAAGCCGATGCCGGTGACGATCTGCGCGGCGATGCGCGTGGGGTCGAAGGTCACGCCGCTCGCCTGGGAGAACGTGAAGTCGGTCCACGCATACGCCGAGACGAGCGTAAACAGCGCAGCCCCGACGGAGACGAGCATGTGCGTCCGGAAGCCCGCCTCGCGCTCGCGCAGCTCGCGCTCGATACCGATGACGCCGCCCAGCGCCGCCGCGGCCGCGAGCCGCACGAGGATCTCCCAGGTGGCGAGGTCAGGCACGTTCGGCTCGACCGCGCGGCCCTGCTCGCGGCGGATACGCGCGATCCCGTCGGCGGCCAGCGCGAGCAGCTCGTCCAGCTGCTCGCGGGAGAACGGCGCCCGCTCGGCCGTCGCCTGGACGTCGACGAACGCGCCCTCGCCGGTCATGACGACGTTGAGATCGACGTCCGCCTGCGAGTCCTCGGAGTAGTCGAGGTCGAGCAACGGCTCGCCGCCGACGATGCCCACCGAGACCGCCGCGACCGAGCCGGGCAGCGCCTTCGAGAGCCCGAAGCGGTCGAGCGCCCGATGAGCGGCAACCCAGACGCCGCTGATGGCGGCACAGCGCGTGCCCCGTCCGCCTGCAGCACGTCGCAGTCCAGCCACAGCGTCCGCTCGCCGAGCGCCTCGAAGTCGGCTACGGCGCGCACGGCGCGTCCGATGAGCCGCTGGATCTCGACGGTACGGCCCCTGCTGACGGCCGGCTCTCGCCTCCCGCGCAGTGCGCTCACCGGTCGACGCCGGCAGCAGCGAGTACTCCGCCGTCATCCAGCCCTTGCCCTGCCCCATGAGCCAGCGTGGGACACGATCCTCGATCGATGCCGTGCAGAGCACCTGCGTCTTGCCCTGGACGACGAGGGCGCAGCCGTGCGGCTGCTCGAGGTAGTCGGGGACGATCTCGAACGGCCGTAGCTGATCCGGCGCCCGCCCGTCGTTCCTCATGCCGCGACACGCTCCAGGTCGGCGACGTCGACGTGCTGCACCTCGTCGATCGGCAGCTGCAGGAAGCGGGCGCCCATCGTCCGGAAGAGCTCGGTGTCGCCGGTCGTGAGGAAGCGGTAGACGCCTTCACGCCGCCGCCGTTCTCGATGCCCTTGCGGGCGAGCGTCTCGGCCACCTCGCGCGCCGTCTCCTCGGCGGAGAACACGAGCGTCACGCCGCGCCCGAAGATGCGCTGGAAGATCGGGCGGATGAGCGGGTAGTGCGTGCAGCCGAGGATGACGGTGTCGACCCCCGCGTCCTTCAGCGGCGCGGCGTACCGCGGACGGCGTCGACCGTCTCTCGCCGAAGGGATCGTCGCTCTCGATCAGGGGCACGAGCTCGGGGCACGCAACGGCGCTGACGGCGGCTCCCGCATCGAGCGTCCGCACCAGCTCCTCGTAGCGGTGGCTCTGGACCGTCGCCTCGGTCGCAAGCAGCCCGATACGCCGGTTGCGAGTCGTCTGCACGGCGGCGTGCGCCTCCGGCTCCAAGACGCCGACGATCGGCACCGACAGCTGCTCCTGGAGCTCGGGAAGCGCCGCCGACGTCGCCGAGTTACACGCGGCGACGATGAGCTTCACGCCCCGACCCTCGAGAAAGCCGGCAATCTCCCGGGCGAAGCGACGGATCTCCGCGGCGGGGCGCGGCCCGTACGGGAGGCGCGCGCCGTCGCCGACGTAGACGAAGTCCTCATGCGGCAGCGTCACGAGGCACTCGTGGAGGACGGTGAGCCCCCCATGCCCGAGTCGAACACGCCGACCGGCCGCTCGTCCATCAGGCGATTGTACGAGCGGGGCGCTACCCTTCTCGCGCCGTGGGGCGAACCCTCCCCTCCTCGTCGCAGTCGCAGCGCTCGCCTGCCCCGGCGTAGCAGCGGCGTGGACGAAGCAGGATCTCACGTATTCCCGCGAGCGACGGGCTGCCGCTGGCCGCGACGCTCTACGTGCCCGGACGGCGACGGGCCCCTTGCGGTTGGCCGGCGATCATGCTGCTCCACGGCCAAGGCGGCAGAACGGCAAGTGAAGGAACGCGCTCGCCGAGCAGCACTTCCTGCGAACGAGCAGTACGCAAGGCTGAGCATGACGCGCGTGTTAACGGCGCCAGCGGTGGGCTCGTGACGAATCGACGTACTGCGCGATATCGCCGACGTCGGGACGCATCGGCTGGCTTGCCGCACGCCCCGACGTCGCGGACAACCGCATGGCGCCAGGACATCTCGTACGGCGGCGATGCACTCGGGAACGCGCTCGTGGACGGTGTGCCAAATGCTGCCGCCGAGACGTGCAGACGTGGACAGATCTCTACGCCGCCTCGTTCCCTAGAATCGCTCGAAGTCGGGGCGGTCACCGCCTTCCTCTCCGAGATCCCACAGGGAGTGCTCGGACGGGCGCTATAGACCTTCCGGGCGTGGGCGCTTACGTCGTCCAACCGGGCGGCGCTTCGCCTGCTGTCGGACGAGCGGTCGGCGCTCCCGCACGGCCCGAGCGTCACTATGCCGGTGTTCATGATGCAAGGCCGCCGCGACGTCGCCTTCGGCATCGACCAGGCGACGCGCGCGTACGCGACCCTCGAAGTGCCGCAGGCGCCTGGATCGGCAACCACGGACACGCGGCGTCGAAGTTCGCGCTGCCGATACCGCGCCGATGATGGCCGCCTGGAAGACGTGAACGCGACTGCTATCGCCGCAGCCTGCCGGTGGACACCGGGCCACCGGTGCGCATGGCGCGCGAGGGGACGGCAGACGCTGTGGGCTACAGCAGGCTGCCTGCCCGAAGACGGTGAAGCTCGCCTCCCAGGGCAGAAGACGATCGTGCAGGCGACAGCAGCTCGTTGGCCGGGCAAAGCTGGTGACCTTGGCGATCGATCTCTTCGGCCGACTCGCAGCGAAGGTAACGGCCACAGCCGCGGGAGACTGGGCACGCTTCGTGGCGGTGCGAGCGCGCGCACACTGGCCGGCGAAGAGATCAACGTCTCCTGCGGCGGCCTGCGCACGACGCCCGGCAGGCGGACGTACAGGATGCATGGTCAACCAGGCGACGTACGTGCCAAAGGGCTACCGCTTTTCGGTGACGGTCGCGTCGTCCTCGTGGGGCGAACCCGCGAACCTCATCTACCTCGACCTGCCGATGGTGGCCGGAGCTCGCGTCACGCTCGGCCCGATTACCCTGACCATCCTTGTGCTCACGAAATTGATCACGCGCTGAAGCTCGCATCGCGCTGCTGGCCGCGACAGTAGTTGCCGTACCAGGAGCACTCGCTGCCGACCCCGGCATCTCCTCGGACGAGATCGTCCTCGGTGGCACGGCCCCGATCTCCGGGCCGGAGTCGGCGTACGCCGTCGTCGCCCTGGGCGCGAAGGCGTACTTCGACTACGTGAATGCGAACGGCGGCGTCTTCGGCCGCAAGATCCGCTACGTCTATCTCGACGACGCGTACGACCCGGCGCAGACGGTCCAGCAGACGAGACGGCTCGTCGAGCAGGAGCGTGTGTTCGCGATCTTCAACGTCGTCGGCACGGAGCACACACTCGCCACGCGGCCGTACCTCAACGAGCTCGGCGTTCCCCAGCTCTTCGTCGGCAGCGGCGCCTCGGCGCTCGTTCGCGACGCCGGCAAGTACCCGTGGACGCTCGGGTATCTCCCGAGCTTCTTCGCGGAAGGGCGGGTCTACGGCAGGCACATCGCGAAGACGCGCCCGAACGCGACGATCGCCGTCCTCTACGAGGACTCCGACTTCGGCAAGGACCTGCTCGGGGCTGCGCAACGGCCTCCGCGGGAAGGGCAAGGTCGTCGCCACGCAGGGCTATGCAGTGACAGAGGCGGACGTCTCGTCCCAGATCGCCGCGCTCCGAGCATCGAAGGCGAACACGCTCATGATCTTCGCGCTCCCAAGCAGACGATCCAGTCGTTCATCGCCGCCGACAAGCTCGGCTGGAGACCGAAGGCATTCGTGGCGGCAGTGTCGATCGACCCATGGGTCATGAGCATCGCCCGGCTGAACACGAAAAACCGCACGACCGAGGGCGCGACCTCGGTCGCGTTCCTCAAGGACTCGACGAACAAGCTCAAGTGGGGCAAGGACGCCGGCGTGAAGCTCTACCTCTCGATCATGAAGCGCTTCAACAAAGATGGCGACCCGAACGCCGTCGCGAACATGTACGGGATGTCCGTGGCGCACACGATGGTGGAGGCGCTGCGGAAGGCGGGACGCGACCTCACGAGGAAGCAGCTGCTCGACGCGGCGACGCACCTCACGTCGAGGCCGAACCCGTTCCTGCTGCCGGGGATCGCTGTCAAGACCGCACCCGGGGACCGCTACCCGCTCGACCAGGTCCGTCTCTACCGCTACACGAAGGGCGTCTGGCAGACGATCGGCCCGCTCGTCTCCACCCGCTGAAAACCGTCACGAGCTAGTTTCTAGGGCCAACAAGACAAGGGAGGAACATGAGAAAGCTCACGCGACTTGCCATCATCGGCGGCGCCTCGGCGCTGGCACTGGCGCTCTCCGCGCCCGCGTTCGCCGCCTTCACGCCCCGGCTCGACGTATCGGTGCCGAACAGGCTCGGCGCCTCCGGCCAAGGTGAAGGTACACCTCGCCGTCGGGCCGACGGACGAGGCGACGGCGCAGGCTCGTGGCCTACGCGCCGATCCATTTCACTGCGAACCCGGGTCTCGCCGGGGCAACCATCGGCAGCCGGGCATCCGGGTGCTGGCCGCCGACCTCGGCGGCGCGATCGTGCCCGTACCGGAACGATCGAGGTCCGGGCCGTCAACGGGCACAGCGCTCGTGAGCGGTGTCCCGGTTCCGCTCACGCAGCTCGCACTGGCCTGCACCGGGACGGCGACCCACACGGCGTACTGGGTCATCAGGGTCTCCGTCGCCGGCAACACGGTCGAGCTGCCGGCGTTCTTCGACCTCACGACGGGCGCGGAGCAGGCACTGGGAAGCTCGAAGGTGACGTTCTGCGTGGACAGCCGAACGACGTGCCGCCAGGGACTCCCGGCCGCGCTCCGTTCGGCATCAAGCTCGTCGACACCGTGCTGACGTTCAACCGTGGCGTCTACACGAACCCGACGACGGCCGGCCCGTACCTCTGGACGTCGATCTGGACGCCGTACAACCCCGGCGTCGGCACGGCCTAACGCCGCAGGCACGGTCTCGGCTATCTCGGTGACAGCGTTGCCCGTCGTCGCTCACGCTCAGGGGGACATACTCGAAGGCGACGAAGTCGGCCGTGCTCGCCGGGCGGATCTCCGTCGCCGGACAGTTCCAGGCCGGCATAAGGCTCCCGCTATTCGCCGGGCCGAAGAGGACCGGCCTCAAGCGGTCCGGCTCCACCAACGCGACGAAGGCGACCGGCGCCTTCACGGCCATCAAGAGGATGGTGCGGACGACCTACTACCAGGTGCGCTTCGCCATCCCGGCGGTCGTACAGCCGCAGCTCTGCGCGCGCTGCCACCGCAACCGCGCTGCCGCGCTGCGTGACGTCGACGGTGGGCGGCTTCACCGTCCTCAGCAACATCGTCAGGGTCACCTTCAGGAAGTAACCCGGCCTGAGCGAGACGCAGTCCGAGAGCGGGGCACAAGCCCCGCTCTCTCTATGCTTGGGCCGTGGCCACCGTCCGCATAGGCGTGTGCTCGTGGGCGGACGAGGGCATGGTCAAGCACTGGTATCCGCGCGGGGTCTCGAGCGCGGCCGATCGCCTTCGCTACTACGCAGACCACTTCGACGTCGTCGAGGTCGACTCTCCGTTCTACGCGCTGCCGTCGCCCGAGACGCGCAGAAATGGGCGGAGCGACGCCGCCCGACTTCACCTTTCACGTGAAGGCGTCCGGCGAGATGACCGGGCACCGTGAGGCCGAGCGCGAGCATGCCTTTCGCGAGTTTCGCGACGCGCTTGCGCCGCTCGAGAGGTCGGGAAAGATGCGCGGTGTCCTGCTCCAGTACCACCCGAGGGTCAAGAAATCGCGGCAGGCGCTCGACGAGCTCGTGGCGGCGCGCGATCTCCTCGACCCGCTCGTGCCGCTCGTCGAGTTCCGCCACCGCTCCTGGCTGGAGCCGGACGAGCAGGCGGACACGTTCGCGTTCCTCGAGAAGCACGGCCTCGCGTACGTCTCCGTCGACGCACCGCGGACGCGCGCAACCAACGTCGTGCCGTCGATCGCCGCGGCCACTCATCAGGTCGCGTACGTCCGTTTCCACGGGCGGAACTGGAAGACGTGGAACATACGCAACGCAAGGACGTCGGGCGAGCGCTTCGACTGGCGCTACTCGGAGGAAGAGCTCGCCGAGTGGGTCGAGCCGCTGGCGGAGCTCGCAGCGCAGGCCGAGGAGGCATACGCACTCTTCAACAACAACCGCTACGACTACGCGCCGTCGGGAGCCCAGGTGCTGCGGCGTCTACTCGATTCAGCAGAAGTGCCTGCATCGGGCGGAATCGAACCTGCCGTCCAGGGCCAGCTACAGTTCGACAACGGATGAGGATCCTCGCCATCGTCCACGGCTCGAATGTCCCCGCTGGAGTGTTCGGTGACGAGGCCGAGCGCGGGGCCATGAGGTCGACACGTGGTCGCTCGCGTGGGGCACGCCCCCGCCGGCGCCGATCGACGATTACGGCGCCGTGATGATCTTCGGCGGCGCGATGCATGCCGACCAGGACGAGCGTCACCCGTGGCTTCGCGAGGAGAACTTCTTCCTCCAGCGGCTGCTCCAATCCACATCCCCGTGCTCGGGCTGTGCCTCGGCGCTCAGCTCATCGCGAAGGCCGCGCACGCCGAGGTCACGGCCATGCCCGAGCCCGAGGTGGGATGGGTGGACGTCGAGCTGACCGACGAGGCGGCCGACGATCCGCTGTTCTCGGGGCTCCGGACCGCTTCCCCGCCTTCCATGGCACTACTACGAGTTCGCGGCGCCGAGCGGCGCCCAGGTGCTCGCGCGGAGCGAAGGTGCACACAGGCGTTTCGGCTGGGCGACATCGTCTGGGGCGTGCAGTTCCACCCGGAGGTCACTCGAGCGGATTCTCGAAGAGTGGGTCGCGGCAAGCCCGACGAGATCCCGGGCCCGCCGGAGGAGATGCTCGCCGAGTTCGACCGGCAAGCCGACAGCTGGGAAGCCTTCGGGCGAAGGCTGTGCGGCAACTTCATCGAAGCCGCCGAGCGGGTCGCCGTCACCGCCTACACCGCTACCGGTAGCTCCTCGTGGCGGCTCCACTCGTGCCAGGACCCGACGTAGTTGCGCGCGCGGTAGCCCGCGGCGCGCAGCGCGATCATCGCCAGGGCGGATCTCGACCCCGAGTGGCAGTACGTGACGATGTCGGCGTCCTCGGGGAGCCCGGCGAGCGCCTTGACGTCCTCCGCCGGCCGAGGCTGGCCCGGGCCGGAGAAGAGCGTCGAGACCTCGACGTTCCGCGCTCCCGGAATGTGGCCCTGGCGCGGATCGCACGGCGCTCCCGCCTGCCCCGCGAACTCCTCGGGATGGCGGACGTCGAGGAGCGCGAGTGTGGGATCGGCCAGGCGCCCGCGGAGCTCGTCGAGCGTCGGAAACGCCTCGAGCCTCGGCTCGAGCTCGACCCGCGACTTGTCGAGGACGACGGCGCCTTCGTCCACGTCTCCCCCCCAGGCCGCGAGGCCGCCCGCGAGCACCGCGACGCACGGATGCCCCGCCAGCTCGATCGCCTGCAGCGCAGAGGCGGCGGCGACGCAACGGCCTTCGTCGTACAGCACGAGACGCTCCTCGCCCGTGACTCCGTGACGGCGCAGCCGCAGTCCGACCTCGCGGGCGAAAGCGTCAACGACGCCGGCGTCGGTGAACTGCCCGGGCGCACCGACCACGAGCGGGATCGAGCCCGGGATGTGGCCGCGAGCATGGCGTTCGGCCCGCGCACGTCGGCCACGAGCACGTCGTCGTCGCGGGCGTGGTCGGCAACCCAATCCGCGCTGACGACGGAGGGAAACGCGTTCACGCCGTCAGCGAAGCCACGACGTCGATCTCGGCCGCCACCGCCGGCCGCTCGGCCAGCCGGTCACGCCAGGCCGCGATCGCCGGATAGTCCTCGAGGCTGAGGCCGAGGTACGCCTCCGCCCGCGGCAGCCACGGAAACCATGCGATGTCGGCGAGCGTGTACTCGTGTCCCGCGAGGAACAGCGACTCGGTCAGACGCTGGTCGAGGTTGGCCAGCCGTGACTCGAAGCGCTCGCCGGAACCGTCGTCGCCGCGCCGCGCGGCGTAGTAGTCGCGCGAGAACTCGTCGTCAAAGCGCCAGACGGCGAGCCGAGCGAGTGCCCGCTGGGCCGGATCCGCCGGGTAAGGGGCGGCTCGGGGAAGCGCTCCTCGAGCAGCTCCATGATCACGGCCGACTCCGGGATGCAAAGGCCGTCCTCCTCGAGCACCGGCACCTTCCCGAGCGGGTTCTTCTCGTAG
Source organism: uncultured Actinomycetes bacterium (assembly GCA_963830835.1). Taxonomy (GTDB): domain Bacteria; phylum Actinomycetota; class Thermoleophilia; order Gaiellales; family Gaiellaceae; genus PALSA-612. The sequence goes on from CAWHNJ010000016.1 coordinate 11,991, forward strand.
AGCCAGGCCGGCCGGTCGGAGAGATCGACGATGACGGTGTCGTACGGCACCGACTTCTCGGCGAGGACGATGCGCACGCGGGCGCAGTACGGGCAGCGGTCGGCGTCGTAGAGCGTGATCACGGCAACGGGACTCCAGCACGCCCGCGAGCTCCGAATACAGGTCTTCCGCGGGAGGTAGGTCAGCGGCAGAGGAGGCGGTCTTTGCCACGGCGCGTAAGCGCTGCGGGTCGGCTCCCGTCAGCCGTTGCGCCACGGTCGGGTTCGCGCTCAGGGCGACGACGTCGCCTGGCGGCAGCGGCCCGTGGTACTCGGGGAGCGACGAGTACTCGTCGGCGATGGAGCCCCGGTCGAACAGGACGTATCGCACGACTGCTTCCTCCTCGACTCCGAGCGTCAGCACGACACCTCCGGTGCGGTACGAGAGCTCCTGCGCGAGCCGGCGCAGCAGGCTCGGGTCGCCGCTACACAGCTCGTCGTCGACCGCGATCCAGCCGTTCGCCGGAGGGTGGACGTCGGTGCGAGCAGAGCGGCCCAGCCTTGGGACGTAGGCCCGGACGGCTTTCGCCACGCGCGCCTCGTCGTCCGTCTGCGCGAACACGAGCCCGTCGGACGGCGGCGGCGCGTCCTGGGAGAGCCGCTGCTCGAGATCGCCGCCTTCGTCGCCAGCGTGAGCTTGCTCTGGCGGAAGCCCCAGCGCTCGTAGACCGCGCGGGCCTCGTCGTTCCACGGGCGCACGTCGAGCTCGATCACGTCCGCCCCCCGGTCGCGTAGCGCCGCGGCCGCGTCGCGACCAGCCGGCCGGCGGCGCCGCCTCGCCGGAAGTCGGGCTCACGTACAGGTCGCTGATCCAGCCGTGCCGTGCCCCGCGCATGCGCGCCAGCACGAACACCTCGTCACCTCGCCGTTCTCCACGACGAGCGCGACATGCTCGCGGACGTATTCCTCGACCTCGGACAGCTCGACCGCCTCGTCGACGTCTTCGTACTCGGGCGACGGTGCTCGCGGTCGAAGGCGAGCCAGAGCTGCTTCAGCGTCTCGGATCCGACTCGCTGGCGGGCCTCACGTGCACGCCATCACCTTAGTCCGTCAGCGCCCGCACGACGTCGTGGAAGTCGTTGAACGGCTCGTACGGCAGGTCATGCTCGTCGAAGTAGCGTGCGAGGCCCCGGTGCGAACACGCGGTCCGCGCGCGGGCGGCGCCGCGATCGGAGATGCCGTCGCCGACGTAGACGACCTCGCCGTTAGCGGGCAGCCCGGCGCGCTTGCACGCCTCGCTGCACTCGGCGCAGACCGTCTCGTCTCGCCACTGGACGCGCCAGCCGTCGGGCGCGCGTCGATGCTGTTGGCGAAGACGTCAACGCCGTGGACGCCGGCCGCAGCAGGACGCCGGATCATCTCCTCGAAGCCGCTCGAGAGCACGCTGACGTTCCAGCCTCGCTCACGGGCGAAGGCGACGAGCTCGGGGAGACCGGGCGGACGCGCACCCGCTCGAGCACCCAGGCGACGGCCTCGTCGAGGGGAGCGTCACCGGCTCGTACTCACGGGTGATGCACTCCTGGAGCGTCACCGTTCCCGCGTGAAGGCCCTCCTCGACCTGCTGGTAGACGGCGGGATCGCCGAACTCGCGCGCTATCCGGTCGAGGAGGTCGTCCTCGGTGATCGTGCCGTCGAAGTCGAGCACGATCAAGGTCGGATCGTTAGACGTCGTCACGAGATGGTGCGATCGGGTTGCAGACAGGCACGACTTCCGAACTATGCTCGCAGCGGGGAGGAGGTCACGGGTACCTTGCGGTGTCCCTTTCGGACAGGTCAGGAGGGGGCGACGGGGCGATCGTGTTGCGAAGGACGCCGATGCCCTCGATCTCGAGCTCGACGACGTCGCCGGGCCGCAACCACCGCCCATCGCCGTGCTCGAGGTTGCACCCGAGCCCACCGTCCCCGACCCGAGGACGTCCCCGGGAACAAGCCCGTGTTCCGTTCGGCATGGGCCACGATCGCCTGCCAGGAGTGGTGCATGTCGCGCGAGTTGCCCCGGGAACGCTCCTCCGCGTTCACGCGCGCAACCATCTCCGCGTCCGAACCGTCGAGCTCATCGACGGTGACGAGCACCGGGCCGAGGCTCGTCGCGAAGTCCTTGCCCTTCGCCGGCCCGAGCCCGACAGTCATCTCCGCCCGCTGAAGATCACGTGCCGACCAATGGTTCATGATCGTGAAGCCTCCGATCTCACCGTCCGCACCGATCACGGCCGCGAGCTCGAGCTCGTAGTCGAGCTCCTCGACGCCGGCCGGAAACGGGATCGTGTCCTCGGGCCCGTACACCGCGGCCGGGTTCGAGAAGTAGAAGACCAGGATGTCGTACCACTCCTGCGGCGGCGGGCCGGCCTTCCGGAGCTCCCGAGCTCGCCGCACGTGCTCCTCGAACTCGTAGAAGTCGCGAATCGACGAGGCCGTAGAACCGGCGGCAGCAGGCGCACCTCGTCGAGCCGGTACTCCGCGTGCTCACGGCCTGGCCGCCCCCGTGAAGAACAACTGCAGCGTCTGCGCGGCAAGCTGGATCACACGGTCGCCGTCGACCGGCCCGGCCAGCCCCGCGGCAGGTCGCGATCGAGCGGACGGAACATGCACAAGCGCATCAGAGAAGCCTACGGCTCTGTGTCCACGTGGACGTCGGCGACGGTCGGGCGGCTCAGCCGGATTCGCTCCTCGACGGCGCTCGCCATGCGGTGCGCCTCGACGAGCTCCGTGTGCGGATCGAGCGCGAGCGGAGGAACACGACGAGGCCGTCGCGGTCTCGAGCATGCGCAGGCCCGCGGGGGCCCACCGGTCTCCTCGTTGACGATCCGCAACACCGCCTCGCGTGCTCGTCCACCTGCCAGCCGCTCGGCCGCCATCCTCCGCCGCCTCGGCGAGAGGCTCGAGATGCGTCCGGACGGTCGCCGCCTCGGGAACGGCGTGGAGGATCGACCGCTCCACGTTCTCGGCGACCGCGTGCGCTTCGTCGAGGGTCAGGTCGCCCGGGGGCTCAGGTGGAGCGAGATCTCGGTGCCCCCGTCGATCGTCAGCACGTTGACGTGTGGACCTCGCGACCAGCGGCACGTGGAGCGCAGCTACCTGCGCGCGCTCGCGGACCTCAGCGTCGCCGCCGTTTCCGGCTCGACGTGCACGACCACGTCCGCCTCGGGGAGCGCCCGTCGAACCGCATCCTCCACAGCGTCTGCCGCGGCGTGCCCTTGCGCGACAGCGGCGCGGGAGAGACGCCGATGACGACGTCGACGAAGTGCCGTCCGGCCGCCTGGCGAAGCCGCAGGCGGTGCAGCCGAACCTCCGGCACGTGCACACGAATCGCCCCGCGCGCCGCCTCTGTCGCGTCCGCTGGAGCGCGATCCATGAGCACGTTTATGTTGCGGCGGATGAGCCTGCCGGCCGCCGTCACCACGAGGACGGCAACGAACAGCGCGGCCACGGAGTCACCCTGGGGCCAGCCGAGCGCGGCGCCGTCAGCCCGCCGAGGACGGCGAGCGTCCCGGCAAGGTCGCTGCCGAAATGGGCCGCGTTCGAGAGCAGCGCCGCGCTCGAGTAGCGCCGGGCAGCCCGCAGCGAGACACCGTCCGCGCCAGATCGATCACGATCACAGCGAACCGACGGCGAAAGCCCACCACGCCGCATTCACTTCCGTCTCGATCACGACCGGTGAGCCTCAGCAGCGCGAACAGCGCGACGCCGAGCGACACGATGACGAGCGCCGAGCCTCGGCGAGCGCCGCGAGATGCTCGGCCTTGCCATGCCCGTACGGATGACCGCGGATCCGCGGGCCTCATCGCCACGCCGACGGCGAAGAACGTCAGCAGCGCACGACAAGGTCCTGCCGGAGTGCACGGCCTCCGACACGAGGCCGACGCTGCCGCTCGCGAGGCCCGTCAACAGCTTGAGCGCGATGAGCGCGCAGGCGGCCCACCGACACGAGCGCCGTGCGCCGCTGTGGCGTCACGGCGGAAGCCTACGGCGTCAGCAGGCAGGCTGCGTAGAACGCCCAGCGGTCAGGGACACCCTCAGCTCGTGCTCGCCGCGGTCCTCGAACAAGATCCCGGGGCCCCGCAACGAGATCGCGAACAGTGCGCGTCACGAGCACTTCGTCGGGCTCGGCGATCGCAGACACCCTAGCGCCGATGTCACAGCGATCCCGGCGAGGCCGCGCCTCCCTCCGCATGACCTCTCCCCGTGCAGCCCGCACCGACCTGAGCCCGTTGCGGGCGAACCTCGTCGCGGATGTGCCACGCAGAGCGAATCCCCCGCGCCGGGCCGTCGAACGTCGCGACACCCCGTCGCCGGCGGTGTCCTCCAGCGTGCCGTCGTGCAGCCGGAGCGACCGTCGTGGACGTGCGCTCGAAGCGCTCGAGCGCGGTCGCCACCCGTGGTCGCCGAGCCCGCTCGCCCGCTCGGTCGAGCCGGCGACGTCCATGAAGAGCAACCGTGGCAAGCACCCGGTCCACTTCCGATACCTGTGACCGCATCCCCGGTGACGAACTCTTCGATCGCCCCGAGGAAGATCGGCCTCCGGCAACGGCCAGTGGTCGGGTCTGTCCCGCTCGAGCCACTCGGGCTCCCGCGATGTGCTCCGCGAGGTATCTCCCGTGGCCGACGCGGACGAAGTCGTTGAGGCCGTTGTTGTGGACGACGAGCGTCGGAACGCTGACGAGCGGCAGGACGGTTGCGCACGTCGAGATCGAAGATCGCTTGCGCATCTTCGCCCTCGCGAGGCGCAGGAGTCGCGACGTAGCGCTCCAACGCGTCCCCACCACTCCTGGATGCCCGGCCGCCCCGCGGATCGACGGCGCGAGAACCGAGACATCGAGGGGCCCGTGCCCCACTGCGCCTCTATGGGATCGAGAAACCCGTCGGCGGTGCTCGACGGGGAGTCCTTCCGGGTAGTCGTCCGTCCGCGTGAACCGCGCGTAGCCGTTGATGAGCACGAGCGAACGGACGCGCTCGGGATGACTCGGCTGCAGCGACGATGGCCATCTGTGCTGCGTGCCCCTGGGACGACGATCGTCGCCTCGGTCGACCCCGGCAGCGTCGAGCACGGAGACGAGGTCGTCCATCCACGTCTCCACGGGGATGACACCGCCGGGCAACCGCGCTGGACATGCCGATGCCCCGCATGTCGAACCACAGCACGCGCGCGAAGCGCTGGGGAGGCCTCGTACGAAATCGGGCCATCGCCGGCCGCTCGCCGATCTCCTCGAGGTGGCTCTGCCCAGTCGAGACACGAGGACGATGTCGCGTGGCCCCGCGCCGAACACCTGGTAGGCAATGTCCACGTCCCCGCTGCGGACGTACTGCGTCGTCGCGAGCGGAACAACGGCGGTTAGAGGTTGCCGCGGAGCGCCTGCTCGCGCTCGATGGCTTCGAAGAGGGCTTTGAAATTCCCCTGGCCGAAGCCGCGGCGCCGTGTCGCTCGATCACCTCGAAGAAGAGGGTGGGCCGATCCTCGGCCGGCTTCGTGAAGATCTGGAGCAAGTAGCCGTCGTCGTCGCGGTCGACGAGGATCTTCAGGCGCCGGACGTCCTCCTGCTCTTGTCGATCGGGCCGACCCGCGACTCGCCTCGTCGTAGTAGGTGTCAGGCGTGCGAGGAAGCGGATGCCGCGGCGAGCGCAGCTCGTCGACGGTCGGGCACGATGTCTGCCGTCAGCATAGCGATGTGCTGGACGCCGGGGCCGCCGAAGAAGTCGAGGTACTCCTCGATCTGGCTCTTGCCCGCCCCTCGGCAGGCTCGTTGATCGGGAACTTGATCCGGCCGTGCCCGCCCGTCATCACCTTCGACATCAGCGCCGAGTACTCGGTCGAGATGTCCTCGTCGGAGAAATGGAGCATCTCCGTCATACCCATCGTCTTCTCGAAGTACTCGACCCCAGTGGTTCATGCGGCCGAGCTCGACGTTGCCGACCACGTGGTCAATCGCGCGTAGCCCGAACGCCCTTATCCGGCTGCGCCGTTGTCGGCGATGCGGCTCGTATCCAGCCAGATCCGGGCCTCGCACATGCAGAGCGGTTGACGAACGTATGCACGTCTCGCCGTACGTCGCCGATCGCGGCGAGCTCGACGCGGCCGTGCTCGTCCTCGACCCAGTGCGGCTCCTTCGACGGACACGCCGCCGCGCTGCACCGCCTGCCGGTACGCCTCGGAAGCGCTCGGGGACGGTGAGCGCGATGTCCTTCACGCTGTCGCCGTGGCGTGCGCGAAGCGCGCCACCTCGTTGTCGGCCGCGCAGGCCGCTGGTGACGACGAGGCGGATATGGCCCTGCTCGGCAGTGGGCGGGCGCGGACGCCCGCTCCGGGCCCGCGTACGCCACCGATGTGAAGCCGAGCGCATGCTCGTAGAAGAACGCCGACTGCTTTGCATTGCCCACCCAAAGCTGAGGTGATCCCAGCCCTCGATCGGCATGAAATCGTCGTGACTCACGCGCGCGAGTTTACTCCGCCGGCACCGGGACCGTCTCGCGGCGGCCGGCGAGGAAGAAGGCCTGCGCGAGAGCAGGCCACCCCCGATCTGCCAGGTGGATTGCTGCTCAGAAAGGAGGATCACCGCAAACCGGCCGGAGGAACGGCTGGAGGTTCGCAAAGAGCGAGGCCCGTCCCGGCCCAACCCAATAAACGGCGGTGAACCAGAGGACGTTCGTGAGCAGGAGTGGCCCGACCACGGGAAGGCGAAGCCGCCCCAGACCATCCAGCCGAGATAGAAGTCCTGGTCTGCGATCTGAGGGCTCGCGATGATGGAAACGAGCGGCACCCACATGACCGCGAGTACGACCGAGCTGATCCGGTACGGCGAGTACGACCGCATGAGCGGCGCGATGGCCGCGGAATAGGCCGCCCAGGTGGCGGCGATGCCGACGGCGACGAGGATGCCTGCGAGCTCTCCTGAGAAGTCGCCACCCGAGCCGGGGCCGCAACAGGGCAACGCCGCAGAAGGGAGACGCCCGCTGCGAGCGAGAACGCCGGGTCATCGCTCGAGCACCTTCCAGGAGCCAAAAAGTCCTGCGAACACCGGCATCGTGCCGAGCATGCCGTGCCACGGTGGTTGCCGTCGTGAGCTTGAGCGCGTAGACGAAGCACACCTGGTTCAGGAAGAGCGCGAAGGCCGCGATCGCGATCTGGCCAAGCTGTGTCGGCCGCCGACGCGCAGGGATTGGCTCGAGTGTGAACGTCAGGACGAGGAAGGATCGCGGCGGCGAGGCCGTAGCGCACTGCCGAGTACGGCGAGCGGCTGAAAGCCGTTGTCCGAGCAGATACTTCGTGACGACGATGCCGAGCGCCCAGAGGACGACGGTGAGCAGCAACATCCCGTCTGTCGAGGTCAGGCGGCGCTGCGCGCGTCCGATCCTACTGCTCTAGGCTTCGACGGTCGCCGACGCGACCGTTGCCGAGATCGACCGGCTCGTAGGCTCGGCGACGCCGCACTTCGGGGGGGGGCGGTACCAGTTCCGTGCGCGCGTGCTCGAGCTGATCGAAGACCTCCCTGCCGAACATCCGACGCGCCGATACGGCGAGGAGAAGATGGAGCTCCTCGACCGCCTCGGACACGCTTCGTCGAAGGCAGAGGACGGCGAACCGGAGCCGCGCAGCCGCATTGGCTGGGCGGAGATCCCGAGCGCGGCGCCCGCGTCGGAACCGCTTCAGAAGCGTCGATGAAAGTTCGAGGGAAGTCCGTCTTTGTCACGGGCGGCTCGCGAGGCATCGGACGGGAGGTCGCGCAGCGCGTTCGCCGGGCTCGGCGCCGCGCGTGTCGCCATCGGCTACCTCCGCAATGACAGGGCGGCGGAGGAGGCTGGTGCGGAGATCGAGGCGCTGGGCGTGGAGGTCGTGCTCGTCCGCGGCAACGCTCGTCCGGCAAGGTCCCCGGGCAGGTCGCCGCGCTCGGCCCGCTCGACGTCCTCGTCCCCAACGCGGCAACCGGCGTGGCGCGCCCCGCACTCGAGACCGCGGACAGGCACCGACGGAGTGGCGGCGAATACGCGGGCGCTCCTAGCGCTCGCCCGCGCCGCCGTCCCCGCGATGCCGGAGAGGCTCGTCGATCGTCGCGCTATCAGTCTCGGCTCGCAGGGGTGCTCGAAATACGTCTCGTGGCGCCTCGAAGGCGGCGCTCGAGTCGATCGTCCGGCACCTCGCCGTTGAGCTCGCCCCGCGCGGCATCCGGGTTAACGCGGATTTCCGCCGGCGTCGTCGGAACCCGACGCGCTCGACGCCTTCCCGAACCGCGAGCAGATGCTGTCGTTGTCGCTCGCGCGCACGCCCGCCGGCCGCCTCGTCGAGCTGGGGACATCGGCGGCGCCGTCTGCTTCCCTGCTCACCGGAAGCGGAGGAAATTCGCGGCCAGACGCTCATCGTCGACGGCGGCTACTCGCTTCTTGCCTGAGATGTAGTAGCTACGTCTCGCGCATGAAGCCCTGGCACGGGGAAAGAGCACGCGCATGGCGTCGCGCAGCGAGATCGCCTGCTCATCGACCGTGCCCGTGACCTCGATCTGGCCGAGCGCGGCCGACGTCAGGTCGACGGCAGTGTGGCGCGCGTGAGCGTCGCGAACTGCTCGCGCTGTGCGTCGGCCACCGATTCCGCCTGTTTCTCGGCGAACTCGCGCAGGCCGCGCAGGGTGGTCCCTCGGGATCGCCGCCGAACGGAAGGCCGAAGCCGCCGCTTCCCTCCATGCCGGTCAGCCTAGCTCAACCTTGTGGGTCGACTCGACCTCTGCCATGAGGGACAGACCGCAACGGTGCCCTGCTTCAGCGTCTCCGCGAGATCTGGGCTCGGCGGAGCCGCGGCCATCGCGTCGAGATACGCCGGCGAGGCGACCCGTGGCTCGACGTCGTCCGGCGCGCCCGAGAGCTCATCGGCCAGCTCACACAGAGCGGCGATCGACACCGCGTCTCGTAGGAGGGAGCGATCGCGCGACCGGCTGCCCGTCGGCGCGCAGAGCGAGCCAGCTTCGCTCCTCACCGGCCGCGAACGCGCAGAGGTAGACGCGCACGCCCACCGCGGGCTCGGCAGGAATCACGGCCGCGAGCTCCTCGCCGTCGGCGGCGTGGGCTCGCGCGGTCTCGGCGATCGCCTGGAGCTCGTCGTTGAGATCCACGGGCGTGAGCTTAGACTCGCCCCGTGGCCGAGATGAGCGAGCGGCAGCGGCACGCGATCGAGCTCTTCGCGCCGCTCGGCCCGACGTACGACCGCTACGCGCGACTGCTCTCGTTCGGACAGGACGCGCGCTGGCGCCGGTTCCTCGTCGACCGCGTGGCCGCGGGGCCTGGAGATCACGTGCTCGACGTCGCCACCGGCACGGGCTGCGGTCGCCATCGAGCTCGTGCGGCGCAAGGGATGCCGCGTGACGGGCCTCGATCAGAGCGCCGGGATGCTGCGAGGTCGCGCGCGAGCGCCTGCCACCCGGCATCGAGCTCGTGGAAGGCGACGCCGACCACCTCCCGTTCGACGAAGGCTCGTTCGACGGGCTCACGTTCACGTACCTCCTGCGCTACGTCGACGACCCAGCCGCGA
>CAWHNJ010000017.1:0-175522 GCA_963830835.1 uncultured Actinomycetes bacterium
CGAGGCGCACCAGCTGACGGACGCCGCCTGGAACGCGCTCCTGAAGATCGTCGAGGAGCCGCCGCCGCACCTCGTCTTCGTCTTCTGCACGACGTCGCTCGACAAGGTGCTGGCGACCGTCCGCTCGCGGTGCCAGACGTTTCTCTTCGCGCGCCCGCGGCTGCCGGAGATCGTGACGCTGCTGCGGCGGGTGGCGGACGGCGAGGGGTTCGACGTGCCCGACGCGGCGCTCGCGCTCGTCGCGCGGGCGGCGAAGGGCAGCTTCCGCGACGCGGTCTCGACGCTCGACCAGCTGGCGGCGGCGACGGGCGGCCAGATCTCGGTTCAGTCCGTGCTCCAGCTGCTCGGCGCGGTCGACGAGGAGGCGCTCTTCCGCCTCTGCGACCTCGTCATCGACCGCGACTCCGCGGGCGCGCTCACCCACGTCGAGGAGCTGTCCGAGCAGGGCCAGGACATCGGGCGGCTCGTCGTGGAGCTGCTCGAGCACCTGCGGCACCTGCTGCTCGTACAGAACCTCGGCGAGGTGCCCGAGAACCTCCCCGTCACGGACGAGTCGCGCGACCGGCTGCGCGCGCAGGCGAACCAGATCGGCGAGGCGACCGTCCTGCGGCTCTGTGACCTCCTGGCCGTGGCCGTGGACGACATGCGCCAGGGCGGCGATCCGCGCCTGCCGCTCGAGCTGGCTCTCGTCAAGGTCACGCGCCCCGGCGCGGATCTCTCGCAGGAATCGCTCGCCTACCGCCTCGAGCTCCTGGAGCGCCGTGCCCCTTCCGGACGTGTCCAGGTGCCAGACCCAGGGTCAGACACTGAGAGTGACCCCGAGCCCGAAGAGGCCACGGCCGAAAGGGCCGAGGAGAGCGGAGCCGGAGCCGCCGGCGCTCGAGCTCCAGCAGCTCCAGGAAGCCTGGTCGCGCGCGGTGCTCGAAGCCGTCGAAGCAGCGCTCGATCCCCGTCGCGTCGATGCTCCGCGAGGCACAGCCCGTCGCGCTCGATGCCGACCGCCTGACCGTGGAGTTCGCGGGCGAGGCCGACTTCCACCGCAAGCTCGCCGAGGAGCCGAAGAACAGCGCGATCATCCGCGACGCCCTGTACGACGTGACCGGCCGCAAGCTCTCGCTCGAGTTCACGCTCGGCGAGCGGAGCGGCGCCGACGACGAGCCCGAGACGCACAACGAGAAGGACTTCGTCGCACTGTTCAAGGAGACATTCGACGCGAGAGAGGTGGAGGAGTAGCCATGGCCCAGAACATCGACATCAACAAGCTCATGCAGCAGGCGCAGCAGATGCAGGACCAGATGGCGCAGGCCCAGGAGCAGCTTGCGTCGGAGACGGTCGAGGCCTCGGCGGGCGGCGGCCTCGTGACGGTACGCGCGACCGGCAACGGCGACATCACGGAGATCAAGATCGACCCGAAAGCGATCGACCCGGACGATCCGGACTTGCTCGAGGACATGGTGCTTGCGGCAGTGAACGAGGCTCTGCGCTCGGCACAGTCGCTCGCCCAGTCGAAGCTCGGCGCGATGACCGGCGGGCTCGGGCTGCCCGGCTTCTGATGGAGATCCTGCGGCTCGACGAGGCGCAGGCGGGCGCGCCGCCCGAGCCGAGAACTTCACCGGCCGCGTGCGGATGCAGAACCTCGCCGCGGCGGGCGGCACGTCCGAGCTCGAGTACTTCGCCGTCTACTTCGACGCCGGGGCGCACACCCGCCCGCATACGCATTCGACCGACCAGGTGCTCTGCTTCGTCCGGGGCACGGGCTTCGTCTGGATCGCGGGCGAAGACCGGCAGCCGGTCGAGACGCACGGCGTCGTGGTCATCCCCGCCGGCGTCCTCCACATGCACGGCGCGATGGAGGCCGAGCCGGTCTGCCACCTCGCCGTCCGCGCGCCCGGCCCGACCGACTGGAGCCCGCCCGTTCCGGACGACGTGGCAGCAGTACGTGCGGGTAGTACCTGCACAATGGGGCCGTGTTCAGCCCGGCCGTGGACAACCTCGTCGCGCAACTGACGCGCCTGCCCGGCGTCGGCACGCGCACGGCCCAGCGGCTCGCGTTCCACCTGCTCCGCACGCAGAAGGACGAGGCGCTTGCGCTCGCACAGGCGATCGAGGACGTGAAGGAGAAGGTGCGCTTCTGCCGCGAGTGCGGCAACCTCACCGAGGACGAGGTGTGCGGAATCTGCCTCGACGCGCGGCGCGACCGCACGATCGTCTGCGTCGTCGAGCAGCCGGCGGACCTCATCTCGATCGAGCGGACGGCCGAGTACCGCGGCCTCTACCACGTGCTCGGCGGCGCGCTGTCGCCCATCGACGGCGTCGACCCGGCTCGCTGCGCATCGACGAGCTGATCCAGCGCGTGGAGCAGAACGGCATCGAGGAGGTCGTGCTCGCGACGAACCCGACGATGACGGGTGAGGCGACCGCGTCGTACCTCGCCGACCGCCTCCGCTCGCGCGCCCGCGTCACGAGACTCGCGAGCGGCCTGCCGGTCGGCTCCGACCTCGAGTACGCGGACGAGGTGACGCTCGGCCGGGCGCTCTCCGGCCGCCGCGAGATGTAGCGGCGGTTTGCCTTTCTTGGCGCTGAATCGACGCAGTGCCGTGGCCTTGTCGCCGCAATCATCTCCGGTCGTGGAGCCTGAACCGGAATCGGAGCCCCTGATCTACCGATCGGAGGTGCTCGCTATCATCGGAGCACTTGCGGATCTCGTCGTCGAGGTTCGCGACATTCGCGACCTTCTCGAGGAAGACGATGAAGAAGAGGAGTAAGAAAGAGATCCGAGAGCAGGCACGCCGGGAGGCCGAGAACTCGCCGATCGTGCGCCAGCTTCGGGAGCTGTACGCCCGCGGCATGGCAGAGCTCCAAGGGAGAGAGGACGTGAGTCGGTACGTCGTCGTCATCGAAGGATCGGGCGACTCCTACTCGGCGTCTGTTCCGGATCTACCGGGATGCGTCGCTGCAGGCGCCACTCTCGACGAGGTCGAACGGCTGATAGTCGAGGCGATCCGACTGCACATCGAGAGCCTGTCCGCGCACGGCGAGGCCGTGCCGGTTGTTAAGGACCGACGGCTCGACGCTTCGTTACGACCGGCGCTACTGCAAACGCGTGTAGCGCCTAGGAACCTGACACCAAAGAGGAGGCCCCGAAGGGCCTCCTCTCTTTGAATCGGCTGTGTTGTGTGCTTACGGCTTCTTGCGGAGGGTGACGGTGTCTTCCGATCCAGCCTCTCCAGTCGTGGCGAAGCTGTAGACGACGTTTCCGCCAGGATCGTTCTCACCCTTCACGCTTCCGCTGTCGTACTTGATGCCGATGAAGAAGTCGCCGGTCCCGCTGAAGGTCGCCGTGACAGTTCCCGTCGAACTGTTCTGCGAGATGGAAGCGCTTCCGACCTTCGAGCAACCCGCGTTGAACACCGCGGTACCCGCAGTGATGTTGAACAGCTTGAAGGGCGGCGAGGCCGATTGCGTGATTATGTAGGTCCCGCCGCCGCTCACCTTGATCCAGTAGAAGAACACGCCAGGGTCGACCTGGTTGATCTTCCCGCTCTTCAACGAGTAGTTGATGAAGTCGAGATCCATCGCTGTCCCGTTCTTGACGTCGTTGCACGTCGTAGCGGTCGGGAAGATGTGGCCCGACGGTGGGGCCTGAGCCGTCAGCGGCTCACAGGGGCTCACGTCCGTGTTGTAGGTGGTGGAGCCGTTGTAGGTGGCCTGGAAGGAGCCGCCACCGACCGGTACCACCTGGTCGTTGCTCGGGTGTGCGACGCCGTCGGCGTCCAGGTCGACCGTGCCCTTGGCGATGCTGGGCCCGGTGCAGTCCGTGGTCGCGAACCAGACGAAGCTGACGTTGCCCGTGGGCGTGCCGCCGGCAGCGGTGCCGGTGACGGTCGCCTTGTCGTGCACCGTCGAGCCGATCGCCGCCGTGGTGATGGCCGCAGCACCGGCCGTGTCGCCGGCGCCCGCGCCGGCGTGGATGGCGGTGTTGGCCTCGGAGGTGAGCTCGGTCGCCTCTAGCGGCTCACAGGGGCTCACGTCCGTGTTGTAGGTGGTGGAGCCGTTGTAGGTGGCCTGGAAGGAGCCGCCACCGACCGGTACCACCTGGTCGTTGCTCGGGTGTGCGACGCCGTCGGCGTCCAGGTCGACCGTGCCCTTGGCGATGCTGGGCCCGGTGCAGTCCGTGGTCGCGAACCAGACGAAGCTGACGTTGCCCGTGGGCGTGCCGCCGGCAGCGGTGCCGGTGACGGTCGCCTTGTCGTGCACCGTCGAGCCGATCGCCGCCGTGGTGATGGCCGCAGCACCGGCCGTGTCGCCGGCGCCCGCGCCGGCGTGGATGGCGGTGTTGGCCTCGGAGGTGAGCTTGGTCGCCTCTAGCGGCTCACAGGGGCTCACGTCCGTGTTGTAGGTGGTGGAGCCGTTGTAGGTGGCCTGGAAGGAGCCGCCACCGACCGGTACCACCTGGTCGTTGCTCGGGTGTGCGACGCCGTCGGCGTCCAGGTCGACCGTGCCCTTGGCGATGCTGGGCCCGGTGCAGTCCGTGGTCGCGAACCAGACGAAGCTGACGTTGCCCGTGGGCGTGCCGCCGGCAGCGGTGCCGGTGACGGTCGCCTTGTCGTGCACCGTCGAGCCGATCGCCGCCGTGGTGATGGCCGCAGCACCGGCCGTGTCGCCGGCGCCCGCGCCGGCGTGGATGGCGGTGTTGGCCTCGGAGGTGAGCTTGGTCGCCTCTAGCGGCTCACAGGGGCTCACGTCCGTGTTGTAGGTGGTGGAGCCGTTGTAGGTGGCCTGGAAGGAGCCGCCACCGACCGGTACCACCTGGTCGTTGCTCGGGTGTGCGACGCCGTCGGCGTCCAGGTCGACCGTGCCCTTGGCGATGCTGGGCCCGGTGCAGTCCGTGGTCGCGAACCAGACGAAGCTGACGTTGCCCGTGGGCGTGCCGCCGGCAGCGGTGCCGGTGACGGTCGCCTTGTCGTGCACCGTCGAGCCGATCGCCGCCGTGGTGATGGCCGCAGCACCGGCCGTGTCGCCGGCGCCCGCGCCGGCGTGGATGGCGGTGTTGGCCTCGGAGGTGAGCTTGGTCGCCTCTAGCGGCTCACAGGGGCTCACGTCCGTGTTGTAGGTGGTGGAGCCGTTGTAGGTGGCCTGGAAGGAGCCGCCACCGACCGGTACCACCTGGTCGTTGCTCGGGTGTGCGACGCCGTCGGCGTCCAGGTCGACCGTGCCCTTGGCGATGCTGGGCCCGGTGCAGTCCGTGGTCGCGAACCAGACGAAGCTGACGTTGCCCGTGGGCGTGCCGCCGGCAGCGGTGCCGGTGACGGTCGCCTTGTCGTGCACCGTCGAGCCGATCGCCGCCGTGGTGATGGCCGCAGCACCGGCCGTGTCGCCGGCGCCCGCGCCGGCGTGGATGGCGGTGTTGGCCTCGGAGGTGAGCTTGGTCGCCTCTAGCGGCTCACAGGGGCTCACGTCCGTGTTGTAGGTGGTGGAGCCGTTGTAGGTGGCCTGGAAGGAGCCGCCACCGACCGGTACCACCTGGTCGTTGCTCGGGTGTGCGACGCCGTCGGCGTCCAGGTCGACCGTGCCCTTGGCGATGCTGGGCCCGGTGCAGTCCGTGGTCGCGAACCAGACGAAGCTGACGTTGCCCGTGGGCGTGCCGCCGGCAGCGGTGCCGGTGACGGTCGCCTTGTCGTGCACCGTCGAGCCGATCGCCGCCGTGGTGATGGCCGCAGCACCGGCCGTGTCGCCGGCGCCCGCGCCGGCGTGGATGGCGGTGTTGGCCTCGGAGGTGAGCTTGGTCGCCTCTAGCGGCTCACAGGGGCTCACGTCCGTGTTGTAGGTGGTGGAGCCGTTGTAGGTGGCCTGGAAGGAGCCGCCACCGACCGGTACCACCTGGTCGTTGCTCGGGTGTGCGACGCCGTCGGCGTCCAGGTCGACCGTGCCCTTGGCGATGCTGGGCCCGGTGCAGTCCGTGGTCGCGAACCAGACGAAGCTGACGTTGCCCGTGGGCGTGCCGCCGGCAGCGGTGCCGGTGACGGTCGCCTTGTCGTGCACCGTCGAGCCGATCGCCGCCGTGGTGATGGCCGCAGCACCGGCCGTGTCGCCGGCGCCCGCGCCGGCGTGGATGGCGGTGTTGGCCTCGGAGTCGAACTTCGCGAAGGCGTTGGTGTACGTACAGGTGACGGTCTCGTTCGGATCGAGGTTGATCGTCGCTGTCGTCCCGGCGTCCGTGGAGGGCGTTGCCGAGGCGTCGTCGTCACAGTCGAGGTCCATGAAGCTCCAGCCCGTCCCCAGGGCACCCTCGGTGACCGTGTATTGCCCTGTGATCTGTCCCGACTTGGCGAGCAAGCCGGAGAACTCTCTTGATCCGTAGCCGGCGGCCCGCCTGTGGTCGTCAGCGAGAAGTTCGCGTTCGACGGGATCGTCGACGTGTAGTTGAACGTGTCGGTGCCGCCGTTTGAAATCTTCTTGATGATGACCGTGCCGGTCGGGAAGACAGCTGCGGCGGAAAGCGATTTGTCGGTGTTGCCCAGGTTGCCGAGGTTTGGAACCCAGGCGTCCATCGCCATGTGGTACGGCGATCCGCTGATGCCGGCGGCCGAGCGGCACACTCCTGCCAGGTCCGTGCCCCAGTTCGTGCACTGGGCGATGTGCCCGCCCCATGCGAGAACCACCGTGGGGTCCGTCGGCGTGAAACGGATTCTGATGAACGCCTCAGATGCAGCGGGGAGAAAACTTCCCTCGGACAAGTAGTCAATTGGGTTAACGAGGGCATAGGTGCCGTTGTAGAGGGCCATCCTGACCTGCCCGAGTGCGTTTAGCGTGTTCCAGCGGTCATCAGCAGACTGCGTCGCGCCAGAGGGAGTAGTGGCCGGCAGGTTCGAGGGCTTCGGGATAGGCGCGTAACCGGGTTCCCCATCCCGGGAATGTCCGCTGTCGGCTCGATCGCCTCGGCGTCGTGGCCGAAACCGAGGTGGGGCTCGAGCCTGTCAGACGACGTCTCCGTAAGGAAGTCGATCGCGGTCTTGCCGCTGTGGCGGATGTTGTACTTGAGAGTGACGGTGATCGGGTTGCCGACCGGAAGGTCCGTCATCCGCAGGCGGTAGGGGATCGAGTACCCCTCGATGTAGTGCGAGTTCGACTGGCCGGCGTTGCCGTTCACCCATCCGTCGTTGCCGCCCGGATGGTCGCAGTCCACAGGAGAAGCGGCCGCGCCGTTTCGGCATTGGTCGAGGTCGGCGGCGGGGTTGGCAGCCGCAGCCGACAGAGCCCCCGAACGGAAGGCGCCGCCGAGAGCTGGCAGCGCAAAGAGCACAGCCGCAAAGGCGGCTGCGAGCAACCAGAAGACCGGTGGGATACGGCGGTTTCTAGTGGAGCCGCGCCTCCCGTTTGTAGACGTATGTCCGCGCCGTGCTAGTTGAAACCGTCGCATCTAAAGATCCTCCCAAGTCGTTTGAACCTGCGTGAGAGGGAAGGCACGACGACTCCGCTCCGTCTCGGCGCGGTGCGCCGTCGTTCAAACTCGAGCCGCAGTTCTCCCAATGCCCCTCTCCCCATAAGCCGCAGTGAGCCCGGTCGATCCGAGCTCGTCCAAGAGGATATGTCGCCTTACGCGCCGTGCCTAGTCGACGGTTGCAGTACTCGGCTGTACTGTCTTTGCCGTAGACTCCAGCGGCTGACAGACGTGCGCAATGCACTAGACTCAGCCAACTCTCATGACGCAAAGCGGCCGACCGATCCTCATCGTCGACGATGTTCCATCGTTGCGTGAGCTCATTGCGACCCTCCTGACCCAGGCCGGGTTCGAGGTCGAGGAAGCGTCGAGTGCCGAGGAGGCACTCGAACTGGCGAACGGCGAGCCGCCTGCGCTTGTCCTGCTCGACGTCGTGCTCCCGGACATGAGCGGGTATGAGCTGTGCCGAACGCTGAGAGAGCGATTCGGCGAGGCACTTCCCATCATCTTCGTCTCCGGAACCCGAACCGACCCGCTCGACTCCGTCGCGGGGCTCCTCGTCGGAGCCGACGACTACATCGTCAAGCCGTTCGTGCCGGAAGAGCTCGTGGCCCGCGTGCGGCGGGCGTTGACGCGGTCGGCGGAGCTGGGCCGAACGAATGGGGCCGCCGAAAACGGACTGACCCCACGCGAGCGCGAGGTCCTGAGTCTCCTGGCGGAGGGGCTCACGCAGGACGAGATCGCCGACCGACTGGTGATCAGCCCGAAGACGGTCGCCACGCACATCCAGCGAATCCTCGGCAAGCTCGACGTTCGCAGCCGAGCGCAGGCCGTAGGCCGCGCGTACCAACTCGGGCTCGTCAATGACGTCGCAGCTCACATGCTCGTCGATGACGTCGCAGCCCACATGCTCGTCCCCGCCTAGTACGGAGCCGCTAGGAGAGGTGACGCGTCGCCTCTCTACTCGCCGATGCCGCTACCCGTGAGCCGCGTGCACGTGTTTGAGGTCAAGAAATCGGGGGTAGGTGGAGGTTGACGCCGGGGTACTCCCTCCACCCCGCGCCAACACGTACTTGGAGAGCCGCCTGCGGGCGGCTCTCCGTCGTTTGAGCCCGGCGCCGAGGAGGTAATCCCACCGGACCGAACCGTCTCTGCCTCGGCGTGCGAATCACGACGACGTCCCGTTTCGCCGAAAGGGGAGCCCTTGGCCGCTGGTTCGATACTCATCGCCGACGACGACGCGTCTTCACGCGAGTCCGTCTCTGCGTTGCTGCGCCGCGCCGGCTACGACGCGACTGAGGCGGCAAGCGGCGAGGAGGCCCTACAGGCGGCGCTCGACGAGCCACCGGCGCTCGTCATCCTCGAGGTCGAGCTTCCCGGGATGTCCGGATACGACGTGTGTCGTGCCCTTCGCGATGCGTTCGGGGAGACGCTGCCGATCCTCCTGGTGTCGGGCCGACGGACGGATCCTCTCGACCGTGTCGCGGGGCTCATGATCGGAGCCGACGACTACCTGGTCAAGCCGCTGGGCGCGACGGAGCTTCTCGCGCGCATCAGGCGCGCGCTGACACGCGCGAACAGCTGTGCGGGCACGAGGAGCAGCGCGCGGCCCGCGGACTGACCGCGCCCGGCGAACCTACAATCGCGACATGGCCACGACCGACTACGAAGCCGTCCCGGCAGTCGCCGGCGACGCAGAGACCTCACAGAGCACGCTCGTCATGAAGTTCGGCGGCACGTCGGTGGCCGACACCGAGCGCCTGAAGGCGGTCGCCAAGCGAATCGTGGCCGCCCGCGAGCAGGGAGAGCGCGTCGTCGCCGTCCTCTCGGCCATGGGCGACTCGACGGACGACCTCGTCGCGCTCGCCTACGAGATGTCACCGCGCCCCGAGCCGAGGGAGCTCGACATGCTGATCTCGGTCGGCGAACGCATCTCGTGCGCGCTGGCGGCCATGGCCATCCACGACCTCGGCCACAAGGCCATCTCGCTCACCGGCTCGCAGGCGGGCATCGTCACCGACACGACGCACGGCAAGGCGAAGATCGTCGACGTGCGGGCCCAGCGCATCCACGAGGCGCTCGACGTCGGCCACATCGTGCTCGTCGCCGGCTTTCAGGGCGTGTCCACCGACCTCGACATCACGACGCTCGGCCGCGGCGGCTCGGACACGACGGCGGTGGCGCTCGCCGTCGCCCTGGGCGCCGAAGTCTGCGAGATCTACACGGACGTCGACGGCGTCTTCACGGCCGATCCGCGGCTCGTGCCCGGGGCGCGCAAGCTCCATGCCGTCAGCTACGAGGAGATGCTGGAGCTGTCCGCCTGCGGGTCGAAGGTTCTCATGTTGCGAGCCGTCGAGCTGGCTCGCAGCCAGCACGTGCGTCTCCATGTGCGCTCCTCTTTCTCGGGGGACGAGGGCACGTGGATCGAGAGGGAGGAAGCGATGGAGCAGGCAATCATCTCGGGCATCGCCCACGACAGCTCGGAGGCGAAGGTGACGCTCTTCGGTGTCCCCGACCGGCCGGGGATCGCCGCCCGCGTCTTCCGCCCGCTCGCCGACGCCGGGGTGCGCGTGGACATGATCGTCCAGAACGTCTCCAGCGACGGCAGGACCGACATCTCGTTCACGCTGCCCGAGGACGACCTACCCACGGCCGAGCGGGTCCTCGCGACCGTGGGCGAGGAGGTGGGCTCGCAGGGAATGATCTCCGACCCCGATGTCGCGAGGATCTCCCTCGTCGGCGCGGGCATGAAGACCGACCCGGCGGTGATGGCGGACATGTTCGACGCTCTGGCCGATGCTGGGATCAACATCGAAATCATCTCGACGTCCTCGATCAGGATCTCTTGCCTCATCCGGTCGGCCCGCCTGGAGGATGCCGTGCGCGCGGTGCACGACCGTTTCCGCCTTTCCGAGTCGCCGCTCGAGAAAGGCGAGTCGAGCGTCACGTCGGCCCTCCCGCCAGGCTGACATCGGACTCGCGTGACTACCGTCGACGTCCCGGTGGCACTGCTCGGCTACGGCACCGTCGGCGCGGCTGTCACTCGATTGCTCGAGGAGAACGGCGACGACATCGAGCGGGCGACAGGACACCGGCTTCGGGTCGTACGCGCTCTCGTTCGCGATCCGGCCCTCGAGCGGCCGTACCCCCCTGGCGACGGCGTGCTCACGACGGACTTCGAGCAGATCGTGCGCGATCCCGCAGTCGCACTCGTCGCCGAGGTGATGGGAGGCGTCGACCCAGCGGGACAATACGTCTTGGAGCTCCTTCGGGCCGGCAAGCCGATTGTCTCCGCCAACAAGCAGCTGGTCGCCCGTCGAGGGGCGGAGCTCTTCCGCGCGGCCTCGGAAGCGGGAGTGCAGCTTCGCTTCGAAGCCAGCGTCTGCGCCGCCATTCCCGTGATCAAGGTTCTCCGCGAGGCGCTCGTCGTGAACCACGTCCACCACGTGCTCGGGATCGTGAACGGCACGACGAATTTCGTCCTCACGCGGATGGAGGCCGGCGCTGGGTACGCGGACGCGGTCGCCGAGGCGCAGAGCCTCGGCTACGCAGAGGCCGATCCGAGCGAGGACGTCTCGGGCGCGGACGCCGCCGCGAAGATGGCGATCCTGGCCACGATCGCCTTCGGCTCGCGCGTCAGCCTCTCCGACGTCGTCTACGAAGGCATCGAGGCAGTTCGGCCCGAGCACCTGCGGGCGGCCGGTGACTTCGACACGGTGCTGCGCTTGGTCGGCTCCGCCGCGCTGGTCGACGGAGCGATCGACGTCCGCGTCCAGCCGTCGCTCGTCGATCGCCACCACCCACTCGCCGCGGTCGAGGGCGCCTTCAACGCGGTCATGCTCCGAGGCGACGCGATCCGCGAGATCACACTGGAGGGACCGGGGGCAGGCGGCCTCGAAACTGCCTCGGCCGTTGTCGCCGACATGGTCAGCGTCGTAGGCACCACCGGAACCGGCTTCCTCCAGAACGACGCTTGCTGGCGAACGCTGCCCCGGCTGCCTCCAGGTGAGTTTCAGTCGCCCTTCTACGTGAACATCGAGGTCGACGATCGACCTGGCGTCCTCGCCCACGTGGCCGAACGGCTGGCAGCGGAAGGAGTGTCGATCGCACGCCTCACACAGCACCAACTCGGCGACGCCGCAACGCTCGACATCGTCACACACGAGGCACGGTCCGCCAGCGTGGAGGCGGCGCTCGCCGCGATCGCCGGGCTCGAAGAGGTACGCGGGCGACCGGCCGTCATGCCCGTGATCGCAAGGAGCGACCGCTGATGGCTACGGCCCTGGTCGAGCGTTACCGCGAGCGGCTTCCGCTGTCGCCGTCCACGCCAATCGTCACGCTTGGAGAGGGCGGGACGCCCCTTCTTCCCGCACCGCGGCTCTCGCACCGCCTGGGTCTCGACATCTGGCTCAAGTGGGAGGGCGCAAACCCGACGGGCTCGTTCAAGGACCGGGGAATGGCCGTTGCCCTCTCCAAAGCAGTCGAGGAGGGTGCACAGGCTGTCATCTGTGCCTCCACCGGGAACACGGCAGCCTCCGCAGCCGCCTACGCCGCCCGCGCCGGCCTCCCGGCGCTCGTGCTGCAGCCGGAAGGGGCGGTCGCGCTCGGCAAGCTCGCCCAGGCTCGGGCGCAGGGGGCGCGCCTGCTTGCAGTGCGCGGCTCCTTCGACGACGCGCTCGCAGCTGCGCGCTCGCTGGCCGGCCGAGGCACGCACGCCCTCGTCAACTCCCTCAATCCTTACCGGATCGAGGGCCAGAAGACGGCGGCCTTCGAGATCGTCGACGAGCTCGGCGCCGCACCCGAAGTGCTCGCGCTGCCCTACGGCGGCGGGGGCAACACGTGCGCGTACGCGAAGGGCTTCATCGAGGCAGATGCCGGATTGCCGTGCATCCTGGCGGCGCAGTCGTCCGAGCGCTCACGCACAGTCGCGTCGGCCATCCGCATCGCAACGCCCGTGCATGAGGAGCAGGTCACGAAGGCGTTGGCGCGAACGCGGGGCCGAGTCGTGACCGTCTCCGACGATGCCATCCTCGAGGCCTGGCGACAGCTGGCCCACGAGGAGGGGGTCTTTTGCGAGCCCGCCTCCGCGGCTTCCCTCGCCGCGCTCGCAGGATCCGGCCTCGAGCCAGGCACCCGCGTCGTGTGCGTGATCACGGGCCATGGTCTGAAAGACCCCGAGATCGTCGAGCGCCTGACACCGTCGCCGATCGTCGTCGAGCCGGACCCCGACGCAATCGCTGCAGCCGGCCAATGAGGATCCGCGTCCGCGCGCCGGCGAGCACGGCAAACGTCGGCCCCGGCTTTGACTGCGTCGCCGTCGCGCTCGACCTCTGGAACGAGCTCGAGGTGGAGGACGGAGACGGCGAGCCCGATCTCGACCACATCGGCGTCCGCGCCTTTGCGCAGCTGGCCCCCGTTGCCAGTAGACGCTTCCGCTGGATCGACCGCATCCCCTACGAACGCGGCCTCGGGTCCAGCGCGTCCGTGATCGCGCTGGGACTCGTTGCCGCCGCCCTCTCCCTCGGCCGCAAGCCCGATCCCGAGGAGCTCCTCCCCGCGGGCGTCGAGCTCGAGGGCCACGCCGACAACCTGGCCGCCGCGCTCGCGGGCGGCGTCTGCGTCACGTGGGAGGGGCGCATTGCACGCATCGCCGGCAGCGTTCCGGCAGTGCCGATCGCGCTCGTTCCGCAGGCGACCGTGTCGACTGCACTGTCCCGCACCGGCCTTCCCGCCACGATCTCGCACGGCGATGCGGCCTTCACGGCGGCTCGTGCCACGCTCCTCGGCGCTGCACTGTCGAGCGGCTCGCCCGAGTTGTTCTCCGAAGCGCTGCAGGATCGACTTCACGAGCCGTACCGGGCTCCGAACGCGCCTCTCCTCCGGGCAGCCCGCGAAAACCTCCCTGCCGAGGCTCTTGGCGTCACCCTGTCGGGATCCGGGCCCACCGTCATCGTGTGGGCGCGGGAGGAAGCAGCGAACGAATGCGCGCACGCCCTCGGGAGACGCTTTCCGGGCGAACGTGTGGTGCCGCTCGCCGTATCGCAGGTGGGGGCGGGAAGGGCAGACGAATAGCTCGGCCGAGAGTGCCTCCTACACTGGGGTTGTGGCAACGACCGAGTACGAAGCCGTCCCGGCAGTCGCCGGCGACGCGAAGACCTCACAGAGCACGCTCGTCATGAAGTTCGGCGGCACGTCGGTGGCCGACACCGAGCGCCTGAAGGCGGTCGCGAAGCGAATCGTGGCCGCCCGCGAGCAGGGAGAGCGCGTCGTCGCCGTCCTCTCGGCGATGGGCGACTCGACGGACGAGCTCGTCGAGCTCGCCTACGAGATGTCGTCGCGGCCGAAGCCACGCGAGCTCGACATGCTGATCTCCGTCGGTGAGCGCATCTCCTGCGCGCTGGCGGCGATGGCCATCCACGACCTCGGCCACGAGGCCATCTCGCTCACCGGCTCGCAGGCGGGCATCGTCACCGACACGACGCACGGCAAGGCGAAGATCGTCGACGTCCGCGCCAAGCGCATCCACGAGGCGCTCGACGCCGGCCACATCGTGCTCGTGGCCGGCTTCCAGGGCGTGTCCACCGACCTCGACATCACGACGCTCGGCCGCGGCGGCTCGGACACGACGGCCGTGGCGCTCGCCGTCGCGCTCGGCGCCGACGTCTGCGAGATCTACACCGACGTCGACGGCGTCTTCACCGCCGATCCCCGCCTCCTCACGGAGGCGCGGAAGCTCCACGCCGTCAGCTACGAGGAGATGCTCGAGATGGCGGCGTCAGGCGCTAAGGTCCTGCAGCTGCGGTCGGTCGAGTTCGCGCGCAACCACGGCGTCAAGCTGCACGTGCGATCGAGCTTCAGCCCGGCGGCCGGCACCTGGGTCATCGAGGAGGACGAGCGGATGCTGGAGAAGGCGATGATCTCGGGCGTCACGCACACGCTCGAGGAGACGCTGTACTGGGTGGAGAACATCTCCGCAGCCGATCTCTTCAGTGCGCTTGCGAAAGGAGGCGTGAACGTCGACACGATCGTGCAGACGGGCGAGTCGGAGATCGTCTTCTCCGCGCCTACGGAAGACGGCAGCGCCGTCGAGGAGGCGCTCGGCGAGCTGGGCGTCACCTGGCGCTCGCGCGACGACCTGGGGAAGGTCAGCCTCATCGGCGCCGGCATGAAGAGCCACCCGGGCGTCGCCGCAAAGATGTTCTCGGTGCTCGACGACGAGAGCATCGAGCCGCAGATCGTGACGACGTCGCCCATCAAGGTCGCCTGCCACATTCCGCGCGAGGACGTCGAGCGGGCGGTGCGGGCGCTCCACCATGCCTTCGAGCTGCACCGGCCCGACGCGGAGCGCCAGCATGTCTAGCGTCGGCGTCGTCGGAGCGACCGGCGCCGTCGGCAGCGTCCTGCTCGGCATCTTGCGCGAGCGCGGATACGAGGACGTCAGGTTGTTCGCGTCTGAGCGGTCAGCGGGCCGTGAGATCGACGGCCGCCGGGTAGAGGAAGCAACGCCCGCGGCGCTCGCTGGCGCCGGCGTCGACGTGTTCTTCTTCGCCATTGGCGCCAGCGCCAGCCGCGAGCTGGCGCCGCACGCGGTGCGAGGCGGCGCGGTCGTGCTCGACAAGTCGTCCGCGTGGCGGATGGAGGCCGACGTCCCGCTCGTGGTCCCCGAGGTGAACGGGGAGCGAGCGCTCGAGCACCAGGGCATCGTCGCCGTGCCGAACTGCTCCACGATCCCGCTCACGGTCGTGCTCAAGCCTCTGCACGACGAGGCGGGGCTCGCCCGCGTGCGGGTGGCGACCTACCAGTCGGTCTCCGGCGCGGGCCTCAAGCGCATGGAAGAGCTCCGTGCGACGGCATCGGCGGCGCAGGATCTCGCCATGGACTGGGACTTCGACGGCGAGGAGTTCGACGAGGAGACGAAGATCCGCGAGGAGACGCGGAAGATCATGGAGCTGCCCGAGCTGCCGGTCAGCGCGACGTGCGTGCGCGTGCCGGTGCTGATCGGCCATTCGGAGGCCGTGTGGATCGAGACGGAGCAGCCGCTCTCTGCCGAGCGCGCACGGGAGCTGCTCGAAGCCGCGCCGGGCGTGCGCATCGACGAGTTCCCGACCCCGGGTAAGGCGGCGGGGCAGGACGACGTGCTCGTCGGTCGCATCCGCCCCGACCGTGCGGGCGACGGCCTGTCGCTCTTCCTCGTCGGCGACAACCTCCGCAAGGGCGCGGCGCTCAACGCGGTCCAGATCGCCGAGCTGATCTTCGCGAAGGCGTCGCTGGCCGCTTAGCGCGGAAGCAGGCCAAACGTCAAGCGGCGGAGCCGCCGCCTGCGACGCTCGTCGCGCTCCTGGGCATCGCGGATGAGGCGTTCGTTGTGCTCGATGCGCTCCTGCATCCGTCGCCCGACTTCGGCCCAGCGAGCTTCGCGCTCAGGATCCCTCTTGATCCTCTTCCCCATCCTCTTCTGCCATGGTGCACGGCAACGACGATCTTCCGCAAGCTGTCCGTTAAGGACGAGGCGCTGGGATCGGCTTCGCGGGCGCGAAGACCTCCTTCAGGCGAGCCAGCACGGACTGACGGGAGCCGGCGAACACGGGCTGCAGCCCGCCGAAGTCGAGGCGCGCGAGCTCGATGCGTCCAGCGCTGCGGAGCGTGTGGAAGCCGAGATCGGCGAGGAAGTCGCGTGGGAAGACGGTGCGGTGTCGCTGAAAGCGCTCGTACATGCGACTCGCCCTCGCGGTACGAGTACGCAAACGTCTCCAGCGCGGCGCCGCCGCGATCTCTGCGCGTCGCCGATCGCGGCGAGGAAGAGCGACTGCATCACCCAGGGCGTCGAGGGATCCGCGAGATACGCGCACGTGACGAGCACGGCGTCGGGCGAGGGCGGGCCAGCGGGCAGCTCGGAGGCGCGCGGAAAGAGCGACGCCGGCCCGTACTGCATCGAGCCGAGGAGGTGCCCGTCGCCGTCGATGTAGAGCGTCCCCCACGCCCCCCACTCGGACTCGGCGCGCTGGCGCCACGTGCCCTTGTCGGCCTCCCGCCCGGCGCGCGACTGCCACCAGACGCACTCGTGACAGACGGAGGGCGCCTTCTGCAGCGTCGCGCCCGTGAGGCCCGCGACCTGCGGCGGCATCTGCCTAGCCCCCGACTTCGTGGACGACGACGTCCACGGCAGCGGGCGTCGTGCCCGTCATGCGCTCGAGGTACTCGGCGATCCGCTGCTGGAGATCGCGGGCGAGGGCCGGTATCGCCACGCCGGCACTCGACGCCCAGGTGGACCTCGATCGCCACATCGTCCTCACCCGTGACGCGCACACCGTCGTGACGCCGCAGTCGATCCGGCACGAGCCGCCGAACACCCTCCACCTCCCGCGCCGCATCGGCCGCGTAGCGGGCGAGCACGTCTCGCGAGATCCTGGCCGGAACCGTCACGCCTCGATTCTACGGAGGGTCAGTCTCAGTGTCTGACCCAGGGTCTGGCACTGGGTCTGGCACCTAGACATGTCCGGAATGGGCCGGCCTGGCCCTCAAGACAAGCTCGGTCGCCTCCGGCCGCGCGAAGAAGCGGAACGGGACGAACGTCGTCCCTAGCCCGGGCGAGACGTGCATCACCGTCCCGTTTCGTCGATAGAGGCCATGGGTGTAGCGCGCCGACGGGTGCGCCAGCCGCAGCTTCCCACCCGGGTACGGCAGACAGATCTGGCCGTCGTGCATGTGCCCCGCGAGCACGAGATCGAAGCCGTCCGCAGCCGGGCGGTCGAGCACGTTAGGGAAGTGCGACAGGAGGATCGTCAGCGCCGCTTCCCGGTGCAGTCGAGGCTCACGGCCGCGGGAGCGCGGATCGACCCCGGCGACCCAGACGTCCTTTCCTCGCACGTCCGCCATCCGGCCCTCGTCGAGCAGCAGCACCGCCGGCTCGAGTGCCGTGAGCTCCACCGCCTTCGAAAACGGATCGCGGCTGATGGCAAGGTCGTGGTTGCCGAGGATCGCGTAGCAGCGCGGCAGGTCCCTCACGAGCGCGCGCAGCCGGGCCTCGCCGCGCGGTCTCGACACGAGGTCGCCGGTGATGCACACGAGGTCGGGCTCGCGCTCCCTCGTCCACTCGACGGCACGCTCGACAGCGCGTGCTCCCCGCGACGGCAGTCCGAGATGAAAGTCGGAGAGATGGACGACTCGCAGCCCCTCCAGCTCCGGCGCCAGCCCCGGCACCTCCACCTCGAGCGTTCGCAGCCGCACCCACCCCGCTTCGTACCACCCCCAGGCGAGACCCACCGCGGCCAGGACGGCCGCCGCAACGGCGATGGAGAGGACGAAGCTCAGACTTCGAGCGTCTCGATGACGCGCGTTACCGGCACCACGTGGCGGTTGAACTTCAGCTCCGACGCCTCGAAGCCGGCCGCGACGCCTATGAGCTGCGACAGGTGCAGGATCGGCATGCCGAGCGTGCGGCCGGTCGCCGCTTCGAGCTTGCCCTGCCAGGCATCGAGCGACAGGTGGCAGAGCGGGCACGGCGTCACCATCGCGTCGGCGCCGGCCTCGATCGCCTGCTCGAGCGGCTGTATCAGCTCACCGAGCGCCACGTCCTCACGCGCGGCAATGATGGGGAAGCCGCAGCACTTGAGCTTCGCCGGATAGTCGATCGGCTCGCCGCCGCAAGCCTCGATGATCCGCTCGAGCGAGGACGGCCTGTCGGGATCCTCGAAGCCGAGCAGCTTCGACGGACGGAGGATCTGGCAGCCGTAGAACGGCGCCACCTTCAGCCCCTTGAGCCCCTTGTGCGCGACGCCCTTCAGCAGCTCGTACCCCTCACCCTCGGCGATCAGCCACAGCAGGTGCTTGACCTCCACTTCGCCGCCGTACGTGGGCGAGCCGACCGCCTTCAGGTTCTCGTTCACCCGCGCCCGCAGCCCTTCATCGTTGCGCAGCGTCCAATTCGCTTGCCGCAAATTGAGCGTGCAGACGTTGCAGATCGTCATCAGCGTGTCCGTGCCCGTCGCCTCCGCGTTGCCGAGAATCCGCGCGTTCAGGTGGAGGTAGAAGTCTGGCTCGGCCTCGTGGATGTCGCCGGCGCCGCAGCAGGTGACCGCCTGGAGCTCGATGAGCTCGAGGCCGAGCTTCGGCGCGAGCGCCTGCGTCGACACGTCGAGCTCCTTTGCCGACAGCGACGCGAGGCAGCCCTTGTAGTACGCGACCTTCA
This sequence comes from uncultured Actinomycetes bacterium, assembly GCA_963830835.1. Taxonomy (GTDB): domain Bacteria; phylum Actinomycetota; class Thermoleophilia; order Gaiellales; family Gaiellaceae; genus PALSA-612. The sequence continues at coordinate 18,630 of CAWHNJ010000017.1, forward strand.
AGACTGCTCGCCCTCCTCCTCGCGCCGCTTCTGCTCCTCGATGAACTCGATCCGCTCGAGCGCCTTCTCACCCTGGACGATGCCGGCAGCGCCGTCCCGGCCCTGCTGCTTCACGAGGTCGTAGAGGGCACGCGCCTGGTCCACGTTCTCGGCAACGTGCGGCACTGGCACCGGGCGGATCTTCCCGCGGCGAGCGAGGTTCATCGCGAACTTGACCTCCTTGATCGACTTGAGATACCCCTGAGTCTTCGGGACGAGCTCCTCCTCTCGCAGCCAGCCGGTCGTCTTCGCCGAATGCACGAACCACTTGGCGTGCTTGGCGCCGGGGTCTCGGTCGATGCCCTCCTTGACGGCCTCCGCGCCGAGCTTCGCGATCGCGTCGCGGGGGTCGACGCCCTTGGGACAGCGCTGCTGGCAGAAGTAGCAGCGCGTGCAGTCCCAGATCCCATGGGGGTCGGAGTACAGCTCCAGCCGCTCGATCTTCCTCCCGTCTCGCGTGTCGCCGACGAAGCGCATGCCCTTCGCGAGCGCGGCAGGGCCGAGGAACTCGGGATCGGCCTCCATCGAGTTGCACTCGGAGACGCAGCAGCCGCAGTTGATGCAGAGCGCCTCCTTGTGGATCGGCTCCACCTCTTCGGGCGTGACGCGGTACTCACTTGTCGCCGGGATCCGCGAAGCCGGGTTGGAGGTAGGGCTGCATCGCGCGCATCTTCGCCCAGAAGGGCTCCATGTCGACCACGAGGTCCTTGATGACGGGCAGGTTGCCCATCGCCGAGATGACCGGGACATGCCCGGCCTCCGCGATCTCGTACATCCGCGTCTTGCACGCGAGGACGGCGGCGCCGTCCATGCGCATCCCGCACGAGCCGCAGATCATCATCCGGCAGCTCTTGCGGTAGGAGAGCGAGCCGTCCACCTGGTCCTTGACGATGTCGAGCACGTCGAGCAGCGTCGCCCAGTCGGGGGCGTCGACCTCGTAGTCGCGCAGCGCTTTCTGCCCCGTGGCGGGATCGAAGCGCCAGATCTTCAGCGCCATCTTCACTTTGAGCCTCCCTCATCCAGCGACTTCGACCACGATTGTGTCGCCCTCTCGGCCGAGTTTGGCGAGATCCGTAACCTCGTTGGCCGGGGGGCGCCGCGATCTCAGGTCGGCCCCGAAGTCGTAGAACTCGATGACCGTGTCCGTGGCCGCCGTCGAACCTGAGCCGCCTTAAGTAGCCATCGTCGATCCACCCAAGCGTCCACCAGAGATCCCTCGGGCGCGAGCGCTGACGCCCCTGGTCGATCTTGCCGCGGTAGTGCGTCGTCTCGACGCCGCGCACGTCGTCTTGCCCAACCTCGCTCGAAATCCCCACCGGCTCGCGGAACGCAAGCGCCGATGACGGATCGGGAATGGTTGAGCGTACCGGGCGGGCCTGCCATCTTCGATTCCAGTGCTTTCCATCGACTCGTCGGGAACTCGCGGGTTCTTCACGTAGGCGACCCGGTCCGCGAGGATCACTTCGAATCTCCTCCGTAGCAATGTCGCCGCGCGACTTGTCGAGTTCCATCCGCATCGAAAGACGCTGTCTCTCTAGGTCGAATGCGCCTTCCCCGGCGACGACGATTCGGCTTGCCTGAGCTGAAGGCGAAGCGGACGCGTTTCCAGCGCTTCTCGACCTTCGCGGCCGCCGAGGCTACGCCCTCGAGCTCGGGAGTCGCCCCGCCGCAGGCGGTCAGCGGCACTGCAAGCAGCAGCATTAGGAAAGCAGGGAGTGCAGGGCGCATCAGTAGACTCGCTCCTCGGGCTGCCACTTCGTCATCCTGACCGGCTCCCAGTCGAGCTCGGGCCGCCCGTCGACCCAGCGGACGATCGTGTGCTTGAGGTAGTTCTCGTCGTCGCGGTCGGGATAGTCCTGCGGCCGGGCATGCGCCCCGCGGCTCTCCTTGCGAGCGAGGCCCGAGACCACCATGCAGTCGGCGAGCTCGAGCAGGAAGCCGAGCTCGAGCGCCTGCGTGAGATCCGAGTTGAAGACGTCACCCTTGTCGTCGACCACGACGCGTTCGTAGCGCTCGCGCAGGCCGGCGACGATGTCCGCCTGCTGTTGCATCTGGTCCTCCCGTCGGAAGACGCCGAAGTTCTCGTGCATCGTCGTCGCGAGCTCGTCGCGGATCTTCCACGGGCGCTCGCCGTCCGAGCGCGAGAGCAGCTCCTCGAGCTCGCGCTCGGCGTCCGCGACCGCCGACTCGGGCACGGTGACCGTCGTGTTCGACAAGGCCCAGTCGGCTGCATGCCGACCGGCCCGCTTGCCGAACGTGATCGTCTCCATGAGCGCGTTGCCGCCAAGCCTGTTGGCCCCGTGGACGGAGACGCAGGCACACTCGCCGGCCGCGTAGAGGCCCTCCAGCTCGGTCGCGCCGTCGTTGTCGGTCTCGACGCCGCCCATGTGGTAGTGGGCGCCGGGCCGAACCGGGATCGGGTCGTAGACCGGGTCGACGCCCGCGAAGGTCATCGAGAGCTCTCGCGTTCCGTGCAGCCGCTCGAGGATCTTCTCGGCGCCGAGGTGGCGCAGGTCGAGGAGGACGTTGCCGTCGATGCCACGACCCTCGTCGATCTCGGTCTGCTCCGCACGCGAGATGACGTCGCGCGACGCGAGCTCCATCGCGTTCGGCGCGTAGTTCTTGAGGAAGCGGTCGTTCTCCGAGTTGAGCAGGTAGGCGCCCTCGCCGCGGCAGCCCTCGGTGATGAGCACACCCGTCGGCGCGAGCGTCGTCGGATGGAACTGCATCATCTCCATGTCCTTCAGCGGCACGCCGACGCGCAGCGCCTGCGCCATGCCGTCGCCCGTGCACGCGTACGCGTTCGTCGTGCCGACGTACAACCGGCCCGCGCCGCCCGTGCAGAGGATCACCGTCTTCGCCTTGAGCGTGACGAGCCCGCCGTTCACGAGGTCCCAGCAGATGACGCCCTGGCAGCGGCCGTCGTCGACGACGAGCTTCCAGGCGAACCACTCGTCGTACACGAGCAGGTCGCGCTTCATGATCTGCTCGTAGAGCACCTGGAGCAGCACGTGGCCCGTGATGTCCGCGGCATAGGCGGTTCGCGGCTCGCCGGCAGCGCCGAAGGGCCGCTGGGCGATCTTCCCGTCCTCCGTGCGAGAGAAGACCGCGCCCCAGTGCTCGAGCTGGTAGACGTCGCCCGGCGCCTCGTCGCAGAGCACCTGGATCGCGTCCTGGTCGCCGAGGTAGTCGGAGCCCTTGACCGTGTCGAACGCGTGCTTCTCCGGGTCGTCGTCGGAGGCGTTGCCGAGAGCGGCGTTGATCCCGCCTTCGGCCGCACCCGAGTGGCTGCGGACCGGGTGGATCTTGGAGACGATGGCCACGTCGGCGCCCATGTCGAACGCCTCGATCGCGGCGCGCATACCCGCGCAGCCGCCCCCCACGACCAGCACGTCGTGCGTCGCGTCCACGACTTCGGACGCTACACGAACCGCTGCGCGCTCGGCTCGCTACGAACCGCCCGAGCTTCGTCGCCGTCGAGCCGCGATCTCCTCGCTGACCCACTCCGGCTCGTGCCCGAGCTGCCGGAATAGGGCGACGGCCGCGAGGTAGCGCTCGATCTCCTTCATCAGCTGGTCCGTGTTCATGGACATGCAGCGTCGCGCTCCAGACGCGCTAACAGCGCCGCATAACGAGGGCCGACGCTCGTCTCCTCAGGACGATCTTCGCGCAGCTCTCGGGGCTTTTGTTCCCGACGCGTCGATAGCGACGACGCAGTGCTGGCACGCCCTTCGGCTGGCACGACTTCCACGGAGTCGGCGACGGCTCGGCGACCGCACACCGAGACCGCCCGCCGATCGTCTTCGCGACCCTGCCGTTTCGCTTCACCTGCTCGACAAGGCTGACTTTGCCCTCGTCGTCCGCGATCGCCGACGAGCTGACCGTCTTGCCGGCGCGCCCGTGCTCACGAGCGCACGCGCATCGGCGGACGACGTCCGGTGCCTCCGGCAGCTGAGCCCGCCGGCGCCCGTGTCGTCGATCCTCCGGCGCTCCCATGTCTGCGGCGCTCTTCTGAAGGTACTGCTGAAGCTGGTCGACTGGTCCCGTGCTTCGGGGACGGCGCCGATTCACGGCGCTGCACGACGTCGTCCTCGACCTTCGGGCGCAGCAGCCGGACGTGTCGGCGGATGACGAGCTGCGAGTCGACGAGGCCGCCAGGTCGAAGGCCGGCGCGCCGCGCTTGGGCTCCGCCACGACGGCGATAGCCGGCGAACGCCTCACCGGGGTTCAGCCGAGTACCAGCGAGTCCTCGTCTCCGGGGTACACGGAGCCGGCCCTTGCCCGGGAGCAGATGTTCGCGTAGGACGCCCATCGCTTGGAGCCCCACTCGACTGCGAGCCAGGGTACGTTGTCGCGGTTGAAGGCGACGTGATGGCCGTACTCGTGCGTGGCGACCTCCTCGGCCGGGACCGAATCCACCGCATCGCCGATCGTGACGAGCCGATTGCCCCAGTAACGCCAAGGGCGTCGTCTCCGCACAACGACCCGACGTCCTCGAGGGGAGCAACGTACGCGGTGAGAAGCCCGAGCTCCGTGCCGAGGCATAGCGAAGAAGAAGCTGGCCCCCCGCTGCACCTGGTCCGCGCCTGGCGTCGGAGACGAACCCTCGAATGTTCGCCGCTGTCGGACGTCATCCGCCCTCCTTGCCACGTAGCTGACGTCTTCCGGGCACCGCTGGGGGACCAGCGAGCCCTCGACGGAAGGCGAGGTTCGCGTGTTCCGCCGGCAACGGGAACCCCTGCGGCGGGCCTGACCCGACTCGAGGCGCAGGACCGAAGGAGCACGCACGTGCAATCGCCAGGATGGAGTGGTCGGCGAGGCTCCGCTCGTCTCATGTGTCTGCACGTCGCTGCGCATCGCGTCTACTTCACGGCAGACCTGCGAAGAAGGTCCCGGTCTGCCGATCCGGAACGACCTGTTGAGGCAGATGTCGCTGTCGTCGTCCAGCCCCTCCCGACTCGGCGTTCGACATGCTCTGGGAGCTCGTCCGACCAGTCGCCGGGATCGGACCAACCGCCGCTCATGACCTTCTCACCGGCGTCGCACATGGCGGTGAAGTTATTAAACCCGACCTGGGGCTGAGAGCTCCAGCTTGCCGACTTGACGGCGATCAGGCCTGCGGCCGTGCTGGCCGGACCGGGCTGCTGAGCAGCCGCTGACGCCGCCGCCTCGGCCGACTGCTTGGCCGCCGCCAGCAGCGCCGCCGGGGTCTGGCCGCCGAGCTTCTTCGCGTTGTCTGCCACGAGCGCCCGCTTGGCGAGCGCCGGGACCCCGGCCGCGACCGCCGTCCCGCTCAGCGCGACGAACAGCGCAGCGAGAGCGACTGCCATGGCCGGGCTTGGAAGTCGAAGCTTTCGAAACATCGCTTCTCCTCTCTCGTGCGCGGCACCGTGCCGCGCGGTGAGCCGATTGAGCCAGTGGCCGCTAACACGCCGGTAACACGCTCGGGGCCGGCTTGCGCCGGCCCCGAGCCTCCGGATGGAGGATGTGCTACGTGCGTGCTTACGATCGCGTCGCCGTCCAGGTGACGTTCGGCGCGGTGCACGCGATGACGATGAAGCCGAGGTCGATGGAGAAGTTCTCCTCGAACTTCCCGGACGCCGTCGTGCCCGAGAACTTCCCCGTCACCCTGTAGTTGTCGGTGTAGGGGTAGCCCGAGATGGTGCCCGAGTCCGAGACGCTCGATGGTGAACGTCGAATCGGCGTTGATCGGCGACAGGCGTCTGGGCAAGGGTCGTCCCGGGCGCATTGACCGAGACGAGGTTGGGAGGCTGGCAGGAGAGGTTGATGTCGCTGAGGCGGAAGTCCTTGAGCGAGGTCCCGCCCGCCGGCACCTCGAAGGTCACCCTCTCGTTCTGCGAGGTAGTGCCCGCGTACAGGCCCGCGACCGCCGGTGGAGGGGCGGTGGCGGCGGTGGCGGTGGCGGCGGAGGCGGGAGGTGCGGGCGGGGCCGGAGGCGATACGGCAGGCCCTTCACCTTCTCGCACGACTTGCTCACGACGTCTAGGCCGTCCGCCTGCGCCGTGTCGTTCCCGCCTCCGCAGTTCAGCGAGTCGCCCCCTGAACCACCGACGAGCAGGTCGTTACCCGCCCCGCCGACGAGCTTGTCGTTGCCGGCCAGGCCGTACAGCTTGTCGTTGCCGGCCTTGCCGTTGATCGCGTCGGCCTTCGCCGAGCCACGGAGCGTGTCGTTCTTCGCCGTTCCGTTCACCGTGCCGGCGAAGACGACCGCCGAGAGCAATCCGGCCAGCGCAAGGGCTGCCGCCCCCGTGATCACCTTACGCATGTGTCCCTCCTTCGTTCTGTCGCGGCTCCATGCCGCGTCGTGTCGCATTTCGCCCTACGCCGCTAATACGGCGGTAACACGGGTAGCCGCGCATACCAGGTGAGGGAGCCCGTTGACAGCTCCCCTCCATCCGAGTCGATGTCGACTCGGAGGTCGCCCTTGATGCCCGATCCGTTGAGAAAGGCCTCAATCGTCACGGTCACCCCCTCGCCGGAGACCCTCGCCCGCCAGCGGCCTCCGGGCCCGACCGGAATGATCCGGCCCACCGCGACGGGGAGGTCGATCACCGCTCTTCCTCCGTGCGGCCGCCTGGCCGTGACGGTGAGCATGAGATTCGATACGTGCCAGCCGCGCTGCGAGACGTCGAAGCTGATCGTGCCGTCCTGTGACGTCTGTCCTGCGTAGTGGCCGGGAAGCGGCATCCGGCCCTCGTCTCCCGCCTTCACGGGAGTCGGTGAGAGTTCGTCCTTACGTCGATGGAACATCGCATTGTCTTCCCCCTTCGTTGATTGCAGGTCTGCCCGAGAGTGCGGGCGGCGGCTAACACCCCGGTAACGCGGCTTGGAAACCAGCGCTGACGGTGTTACAACGCGCACATGCTGGAGTTCCGGATGCTCGGCCCGCTGGAGGTGCTCGCCGACGGCGAGCCGGTGTCGCTGCCGCGGAAGAAGCAGCGCGCGCTTCTCGCGCTGCTGCTGCTGCGGGCGGGCGAGGCCGTCTCCACCGATGAGCTGATCGAGGAGCTCTGGGCCGGGAAGCCGCCGGCGACGGCCAAGGACGCGCTTCAGAACTACGTCTCGCAGCTCCGCAAGGCGCTCGGCCCGGAGGTGATCGTCACCCGCGATCCCGGCTACGTGCTCGAGGCGACGGCCGAGCAGACGGACCTCGGCCGCTTCGAGCGGCTCGTCGCCGAGGCGCGGGGAGAGGACGCGAACGCTCGCGCGGAGAAGCTGCGCGAGGCGCTCGGGCTATGGCGCGGGCCGCCGCTCGCCGACCTCGCCTACGAGTCCTTCACCGGGCTCGAGGTGGCGAGGCTCGAGGAGCTGCGCGCGTCCGCCCAGGCAGATCTCGTCGACGCCGAGCTCGAGCTGGGCCGCCACGCCGAGCTCGTCGCCGAGCTGGAGACGACGATCGCCGAGCGTCCCTTCGACGAGCGCCCGCGCGCCCAGCTCATGCTCGCGCTCTACCGCGCAGGGAGGCAGGCGGACGCGCTCGAGGCCTACCACCAGGCTCGGCGCACGCTCGACGAGGAGCTGGGGCTCGAGCCTGGCGCGCAGCTGCGCGAGCTCGAGCAGGCGATCCTGCGCCAGGACACTGCGCTCGAGGCACCGCTGGCCGCTCCGGTCTGGCTCGAGGAACGTCGCAAGACGGTCACGATCCTCTTCGCAGACCTCGTCGAGTCGACCGAGCTCGCCGAGGCGCTCGACCCCGAATCGCTGCGGCGCGTGCTGGACGGCTACTTCGCCGCCGCGCGGAGGGCGATCGAGGGCCACGGCGGCACGATCGAGAAGTTCATCGGCGATGCGGTCATGGCCGTCTTTGGCGTACCGGTTGCGCACGAGGACGATGCCCTGCGCGCCGTCCGCGCCGCCGCCGACACCCGCACAGCCGTGGCCGCTCTGAGCGAGGCCGTCGAGCGCGAGCATGGTCTCAGGCTCGACCTGCGCATCGGCATCAACACGGGCGACGTCTACGTCGGCGACCCGGGCCACGGAGGCCTCGTCACGGGCAACGCGGTCAACGTCGCCAAGCGGATCGAGCAGGCGGCGCCGTCCGGCTCGATCATGCTCGGCGCGGCGACGCTCGAGCTTGTCCGCCACGCCGTCCGCGTGAAGGCCGTCAAGCCGCGCAAGAAGACGCCGCTGGCGGCCTTCCGGCTGCTCGAGCTCGTCGCGGGAGCGCCTCCCGTGGCCCGCTATCTGGAGGCGGAGCTCGTCGGCCGCCAGGACGAGCTTCGGCGGCTGCTCGCCGTCTTCGAGGAAGCGAAGGGCAAGCCGCCGTCGCAGGTCGTGACCGTCGTCGGCGAGCCCGGCATCGGCAAGACGCGCCTCGCCAACGAGCTGATCGCGCTCGTCGAGAGGGAGGCGACGGTGCTCACCGGCCGCTGCGTCTCCTACGGCGAGGGCGCGACGTACCTGCCGCTCCGCGAGATGGTCGAAGGCCTGGATCTGAGCGCCGTCCTGGCAGAGGCAGAAGATGCCGAGCTCGTCGCGCAGCGCGTGCTCGAGCTGGTCGGGCTCGTCGAGGGCACGGCACCCGCCAGCGAGGGCGCGTGGGCTGTCCGCCGCCTCTTCGAGGCGCTCGGGCTCGAGCGCCCGCTGCTGCTCGCCTTCGAGGACGTGCACTGGGCTGAGCCGACGCTGCTCGACCTGATCGAGCAGCTCGCGGAGCGGGCAATCGGGCCGATCCTCGCCGTCTGCATCGCCCGGCCCGAGCTGCTCGACGAGCGCCCTTCGTGGGCCGAGGGAGCGCTCGTGCTCGAGCCCCTGGCCGAGGAGGAGTCGGTCGCACTGCTCGCTTCGCTTCCGGGAGGCGACGAGCTGACGGCCGACGCTCTTCAGCGCATCGTCGACGTGGCGGCGGGCAACCCGCTCTTCGCCGAGCAGCTCTTCGCGTACGTCGGCGAGCGTGGCCCCGGCGTGCTCGACGACGTGCCACCCTCGGTGGAGGCGCTGCTCGAGAGCCGGCTCGACCTGCTCGCAGTAGACGAGCGGGCGCTCCTCCAGCGCGCCGCCGTCGTCGGCCGCGAGTTCGCGCACCGTGCCCTCGTCGAGCTCTCTCCGGCAGAAGCGGCGCCAACGCTCTCGGGTCACCTGTTCGAGCTCGTCCGCAAGGGCCTCGTCCGCCCCGTGCGGGGCGAGGAGGAGGCGTTCAGCTTCCATCACGTGCTCGTCCGCGACGTCGCCTACAACGGCCTGCCCAAGGCCGACCGCGCGCGCCTGCACGAGCGCTTCGCGGACTGGCTGGACGGCGAGCCGGACGCGCCGGACGAGATCGTCGGCTACCACCTCGAGCAGGCGTACCGCTACCGCGCCGAGCTGGGTCCACCGAACCGGCGCGCAAGGCAACTCGCCGCCGACGCAGGCGCGCGCCTCGGAGCTGCCGGCATGCGTGCGTGGAAGCGAAGCGACGTCCCTGCCGCGGTGAATCTGCTCGATCGCGCGACGAAACTCCTGCCGGTAGGCGGCCGCAGATCGGAGCTCCTCTGCGAGCTCGGCATCGCACTCATCGCCGGCGGAGAGAAGGAAGAGGCTGAAGCAGCCTTGCGTGAAGCTGTAGGAGCTGAACAACGTGGTCTGCAGCTTTGGGCGCGCATGGAGCTGGCGCGGCTTAGATTCATCAACGAGCCCAAAGAGACAGCCTCCGAACTTCTGGAGCTCGCCGAAGCAGCCGTCCCGGCACTGCGGCAATGGGTGATGACAGAGCGCTCGGTAGGGCTTGGTTACTGGCGGGGTTCGTGCAAGGCAGCATCCGAGGTCGCCAGTCAGCCTGGCTGGAAGCGGCAGAGCAAGCGCTCGTTCACTACCGCCGGGCGGAGTGGCCTGCTGCGACCTGCCTACAGCAGATTGCTGCGGCGTGCTATTACGGCCCAACGCCTGCGCCCGAGGCAATCCGTCGTTGCGACTCTCTTTTAGTGCACGAGGCGCCGAACAGCATCGGCGAGGCGAACCTTCGCGTCTTCCTTGGCGGGCTCCGGGCGATGGCAGGAGACGTCGAGGCCGGTCATCGCACAGTGGAGCGCGCGGCGGAAACCTACTCTGACCTCGGCCACGCGGCATCGGTCGCGCAGTGGCGTGCGCCCGTGGGCGCAGACATCGCGCTGCTGGCCGGTGACAATGGCGCGGCAGAGCAAGCTCTTGTCGAGGCTTGCGACGCGTTGAAGCGGGCGGGCGACATGAGCACCTTCTCGACGAGGGCCGCGGAACTGGCCGAGGCGCTCCATCGCCAGGGGCGGTACGACGAGGCGAGTATGTGGGTTGAAGCCGCGGCGACACACGCCGGAGAGGATGACCTCACAGTCGAGCCGATCTGGAGGGCTGTGCGAGCGAAGTTACTTGCTCGGCAGGGAGCATTCGCCGAGGCAGAGGAGTTGGCCCGGGAGGGAGTTGAGCTCGTCGATCGTACGGAGTGCCTCAACCGTCGCGCGAAGGTGAGACTCGATCTCGCCGAGGTGCTCGGGTTCGCTGGCCACACACGAGAAGCCGCCGACGCCCTAGAAGAAGGCATCAAGCTCTTCGAGGCAAAGGGCAATGTCGCTGCGGTGAGACAGGTACGCAAGACCCTCCAGGAGGCAGCTCCGGCATAGAAGCGGGAGACCCGCGAGACGGGTCTCCCGCCGCTCAAGGTTCGAGCCGCCCGTAGGGCCCGCCGCCGTCGCCCCCGGCCAGCGCGACGAGCGGGAAATGCCGCCGCGATCATGGCGGGCGTGCAGATAACCACAAACACGCGCACACGGAACGTCATTGGCTTCAGGTCCTGCTGGGTAGCGATCCTCAGTTGTCAAAGAGCAGGGCGGAAACGACCCCGAGTTGTGGGGCCTTCCGCTCTCTGAGACGGCTCGCCGAGCTAGTGCGGGCCAGGTCCGCCACCGCCATCAGCCAGCGCGACGAGTGGGAACGTCGCCGCGAGGATCGCCAGCGTGCAAAGCAGCAGGAACAGTCGCGTGCGAAGCGTCATTTGGTTACACCTCCTCTCAAGCCTCGCGGGCATCCTCTCTCTCTGTCTCTCTGCCTGTCAAGGAGCAAGAAGACGGAGAGCCCCAATCGGGGCTCTCCATTCGGCGCGGTCGGTGGACGATCTAGCCGCCCTGCGGGCCGCCGTCGCCGGCCAGTGCGACGAGCGGGAACGCCGCCGCGAGTGCGGCCGTGGACACGAACACCGCCGCCACGACGAGCGAGCGGCTGATGTGGGTGATCCGGCGCATGTCTCCCTCCTTTCCGGGGTGTGCTTGCGCCGGGCACCGTCGAAGGAGCCGCCAATGACCGACTCACGGCTCGCCAATCGCTCGCTAACGAGCGAACTCCAAGCCGACAGATGTGCGCTCCAGCGCAGCATCTGACTCTGCGCTGAAGCTAGAAATGTGCTGCTTTACCTACGTCGGAAAATTCCTGGTTTCTCGTCGCTGCTCGCCTGGAATTTCGGGCGAGCGAGAAATCAGGGATTCCCCTGAAGCAGAGCCACCCGTCCCAGCAGGCGCTGTGCTCGACGTCTTCGCGAAGCTCCGCCTGCCGCCGACGACCACCGCCGGGTGCTGGCCATGCTTACCTTCCTGCGAGCGAGCTGACAGGCGGGGGCTGAGCCCCCGCCCCGCTCGGTTAGTGACTGACTATGAGACCTTCGCGCAGACGACGTAGATCGTGCCGATTGCCGGGAAGGTTGTTGCCGCTCTCCGCGAAGATGGCGAAGCGCCAGCCGGATCCGTCGGGCATCGGCCTGTCGACGGTGACGTCCGCGAGACCCGATGACTGCTCCCAGCCGCCGGCGATCGCCTTCTCGCCGGGCAGGCAGAGCTGCCGTGTCCCTCGCCGTCGCGCCTTCGGACTCGACGCTGAACGACTGCGTGCGGTAGGTGAACAGGCTGGCGGACAGCGAGCTGGTCGGGCCTGGAGTGGCCGCGATCTGCGCCGCGGTCCGGCCGTTCAGCGTCGCCGCATCGGTGGCAGGCCCGGGGACGGCGGCGATCTGCGTCGCCGTCTGCCCGTTGAGCTTCAGGGCATTCGTCGCCACCTTGGCCTTGTCGGCGGACAGCGCCCGCTTTGCGAGCGGGACGACCTTCTGAGCGTAGCTCGTGCCGCTAAGGGCAACGAACAACGCGATCATCGAGATGACGAGCGAGGGAGTGAGGCGAATCCCCCGGAGTCGGAACCTACGCACAGCGTTCTCCTTTCGTTCATGAATGGACATCGCTACGACACCCTCGCGCAGATCGCCCAGACGGAGCCGTTCGCGGGAACGGTGTCGCCGCTTAACGCGAAGATGTTGATGAACCAGCCGGAGCCGTCCGGGATCGGCCGGTCGGCGATGATCTCGGCAAGGCCCACCGCCTGATCCCAACCACCGTTGACCGCTCGTTCGCCTGGAAGACAGAGCGCCCGCGCGGCAAGTCGGTCGTCCTCGAGCTCGATGCTCCACCCCGTCGAGCGGATGGTGAAGAGGCTGCCGGCGAGCGCGCTCGTCGGCCCAGGCGTAGCGGCGATCTGGGCGGCCGTCTGGCCGTTCAGCGTTGCTGCATCCGTACCCGGCCCTGAGGTGGCGGCAATCTGCGTCGCCGTCTGGTTGTTCAGCTTCAGCGCGTTCGTCGCGACCTTCGCCTTGTCGGCCGTCAACGCCCGCTTCGCCAGCGGTACGACCGACTGCGCGTAGCTCGTAGTCGAGAGCGCGGCGAACAGTGCGATGATCGAGAGGACTAGCGACGGGGTCATGCGAACCCCGCGCAGCCTGAGTTTCCGCATCAGCGTTCCCCTCCTTTCGTTCCGAAGATGGCCGAGGTTACTGACTCCGAGGGCCAGCTGCGGCGATCTCGGGAGGCACCGAGTCGCCGAACTTCTCGAAGTTCTCGACGAACATCTGCGCGAGCTTTGCAGCCTGCGCGTCGTACTCGTCCTGGTCCGGCCACGTCGAGCGCGGGTCGAGGAGCCGCTTGTCGACGCCGGGCACGCTCGTGGGCACCTCGAAGCCGAAGACGTCATCCGTGCGGAACTCCCCGTCGTCGAGCTTCCCTGCGAGCGCGGCATGCAGCATCGCCCGCGTGGCGGCGATCGGCATGCGCGAACCCGCCCCGGTGCTCGGCCCGCCTGTCCAGCCGGTGTTGACAAGCCAGACCGTCGAGCCGTGCTTGTCGAGCCGCCGGCCGAGCAGATCGGCATACACCGCGGGCGGCTGGGGCCAGAACGGCGCGCCGAAGCAGGCGGAGAAGGTCGCCTGCGGCTCGGTGACTCCGATCTCCGTGCCGGCCACCTTCGCCGTATAGCCGGAGAGGAAGTAGAAGAGCGCCTGCTCGCGAGTCAGCCGGGCGATCGGCGGCAGCACGCCGAACGCGTCTGCGGTGAGCATCACCACCGACGTCGGATGCTCCGCCCGCTTCGTGGGCAGGTGGTTGGGGATCTGCTCGAGCTTGTACGCGGCGCGCGTGTTCTCGGTCTTCGTGTCGTCGTCGAGATCGAGGACGCCGCGCTCGTCCATGACGACGTTCTCGAGCACCGTGCCGAAGGCGTGCGTCGTGGCGTAGATCTCCGGCTCCGCCTCGGCCGACAGCCGGATCACCTTCGCGTAGCAGCCGCCCTCCATGTTGAAGATGCCGTCGTCGGACCACCCGTGCTCGTCGTCGCCGACCAGGTGGCGTTCCGGGTCGGCCGAGAGCGTCGTCTTGCCCGTCCCGGAGAGCCCGAAGAAGACCGCGACGCGACCGTCCTCGTCGACGTTGGCAGAGCAGTGCATCGGCATCACGCCCCGCAGCGGCAGCCGGTCGTTCATGAGAGTGAAGATCGACTTCTTGATCTCACCGGCGTAGTACGTGCCACCGATCAGCACTTCGGCGCGGGACGGGTGCAGCACGACGAATGTGCCGGAGCGCGTCCCGTCCACCTCCGGATCGGCCTCGACGGCGGGAGCGTGGAGCACGAGCGCCTCCGGCTCGAGCTGCCGGAGCTCGCGTTCCGGAGGATCGATGAACAGCGTCTTCGCGAACAGCGCGTGCCAGGGGCTGTACGTCACCACCCGCAGCGGCAGCCGATGAGCGGCGTCGGCGCCGGCGAACGCATCCACGACGTACACGTCCTGGTCGTCCAGGAAGGAGACGACTTTCGCTCGCAACCCGTCGAACCGGTCCTCTTCGATCGACTGGTTGACGGTTCCCCACCAGAGACGGTCTTCCGAGCCGGGCTCGCGGACGAGGAACTTGTCGTTCGGGGAGCGGCCGGTGTGCATGCCCGTGTCCACGACGAGCGGCCCGCCCTCGGCCAGCTGCCCCTCTCCGCGGAGCAGCGCATGGCTGTAGAGCAGCGACGTCGTCGGATTCCAGTAGACCGGCCGGAAGGGGACAGGCCGTGCGCGTCGAGGCCGACCGGCCCGCGAATCTCGACTCCCGCGGTCGCCACCATCGCCGGAATCCTAAGGAATCCGCATGGGGGACTGGATTCACCTGTCCCCATGCAGATCCGTTTCAATCCACTACGCTCGAAACGTGAGGCTCCGCCCGCCCAACCCACCGCTGGCCGACGGGGTGGTCGCCCTGCGTCCGTGGACCGACGCCGACGTCCCCGTCATCGCCGAATCCTGCCGCGACCCCGAGATCACGCGCTGGATCGACGACATTCCCGCGCCGTACACGCGTGCGGACGCCCGCGCCTACGTCGCTGCGTGCCGTCGCGGCTGGAAGGACGGCAGCCTGTGGGCGTTCGCCGTCACGGACGCCGCCACCGGCGACGTGCTGGGCTCCTGCGGCGTGGGCTGGCAGGACCGCGCGCACGGCGTCGCCGAGATCGGTTACTGGATACGCGCCGAGAGCCGCAACCGGGGCATCGCCACGCGCGCCGTGCTGCTGGCGTCGGCCTGGGCCTTCGCAGAGGGGGACGTGCTGCGCCTCCAACTCCGTGCGGACGTGGAGAACGCGGCCTCCCAACGCGTGGCGGAGAATGCCGGCTTCCAGCGCGAGGGCGTCTTGCGCTCGGTCCGTTTCAGCCGCCGCAAGCAGCGCCGCATCGACTTCGTCATGTACTCGAGGCTCGCGGGGGAAGCCTGAGCGACGCGGCGAACTCGTTGAGCATGAGCGCGGACGCCGCGATCGAGCGGTTTCTCACCTCGGGCGCGCTTTCGGATGCAACGCGACGGGCGTACCGGTCGGATCTCCGTGGCTTCGCCCGCTGGCTCGACCAGCAGGGCCTCGGCCTCGACGACGTCGACGCCCGCGTGCTCACGGAGTACGCGGCGATGCTCGGCCGAGGGCGACCGAGACGGCTCGCTCCGGCCACGATCGCCCGGAAGCTCGCAGCCGTACGGGCGCTCGTGCGGTTCGCGCTCGGCCCGGGCCGCGTCCCTGACGTCCGGCTGGCTCCACGACGCCCCAGGCGTCTCCCCCACGTCGACAAGCCCGACGACGTGGACCGCGAGCTGCGGTCGCTCGAAGGAGAGGGGCCGCTCCCGCTCCGCAACCGAGCTCTCGGAGAGCTCGTCTACTCGGCCGGGTTGCGGAGCAAGGAGGCGGTCGGGCTCGACCTCGCCGACGTCGACTTCGAGCAGGAAGCGGTGCGCGTGCTCGGCAAGGGCGGCAAGGAACGGGTCGTGCCTCTTGGCGAGGAGGCCGCGCACTGGCTCGCGCGCTACCTCCGCGACGGCCGGCCGCAGCTGGCCCGCGGCGCCGAGAATGCGCTCTTCGTCTCCGCGCGCGGCCGCCGTCTCGACACGAGCACACTGCGCCGGGTCATCCCGCACCCGCATCACCTTCGGCATGCCTTCGCGACGCATCTGTTGGAAGGCGGCGCAGATCTCCGCGTCATCCAGGAGCTCCTCGGCCACAGCTCGTTGAGCACGACGCAGGTGTACAGCCACGTCGACGGCCGCCGCCTGCGCCGCGTGTACGATCGATCGCATCCTCGGTCGTAGGCCAGTGGCCCGGATCGCCATCATCGCGCTCAGCGTCGCCGTGACGCTCGCCGTTCCGGCCATCCTCGCCGTCAACGGCATCCGTCTCTTGACGAACGACCGCTACGTCGAGGCGGTGTACGACTACGGTCGCGTGCCGGACGACCGCTACGGGCTTGCGGCCGCCGACCGCGAGCGTCTGGCGCTCGTGGGACTGCGCTCGATCCAGCCCTCGTCGGCCGAGGGGATCGGACTGCTGCGGGAGGCCAGGCTTCCCAACGGTGAGCCCGCCTTCAACGCGCGCGAGCTCGCCCACATGGAAGACGTCAGGACAGCGGTCTCACGCGCGTATCGCTTTCAGATCATCGCCGTCATCGCGATCGGCATCCTCGCGCTGCTACTGGGTCTGCTGAGCACGACTCGCGCCGTCGTCCCCGTCGCGCTCGTACGGGGCGCGGTGCTAACGGTCGTGGTCGCCGTCGTCGTCGGCATCGTCGCCGCGGCGAGCTACGGCTCCTTCGAGACGCCGTTCCACTCGCTCTTCTTCGAAGGAGAGACCTGGCGCTTCGAGGAGACGGACACGCTCCGCCGCCTCTACCCCGATCGCTTCTGGCTCGACACCGCCGTGGTCATCGGCGTGCTGGCGGTCCTCCAGGCGGCCGGCCTCTTCTTCCTGGCTCGGCTCTGGGCCCGCTGGGCCGGCGTGCGGCAGCCGCTGAGCATGCGTCCCAGGACGGAGGGGACGTGAGCGTCGCTCGCCTTCGGCTCGCTCTCGTGGGGGAACCTCCCGCTTGCCGCCTCCGGCGCCTCTTCTTAACCTCGTACCAAGGCTGGCTGCTTCGCTGCCGCCTTTGTCCTCGGCTTCGAAGCTCCCCACACCCCCTCCACACGCTCATAGGCCAGGGGTTGGCCTATGAGCGCTGCGGTCGACCGCTTCCTCGCCGTCTCCCGGGCGCGACTTGCCCCGCGAACGGTCGACAGCTACCGGCGGGACCTCGAGGACTTCGAGAGCAAGCTCGGCATCGACGCGGCCCCGGCGTCCCGAGAACAGATCGAGGCGTACCTCGCCGAGCTACGGGCGGCCGGTCGCTCGGGGTCGACGGTCGCGCGCCGCCTCGCGGCGCTGCGCTCCTTCTATCGCCACGAGCAGCTCTTGGGCGAGCGGCCTGACAACCCGGCGGCCGAGATCGCCTCGCCGCGCCGGGTTCGGCGGTTGCCGAGGACGCTCTCCCCCGGAGAGGCGGAGCGCCTCATGGAGGCGGCGGCCGGCACGACGCCACGCGCGCTCCGCGACGCTGCACTCATCGAGCTCCTGTACGGCGCCGGCCTGCGTGTGAGCGAAGCGGTCGGCCTGGAACGAGGCTCGGTCGATCTGGACGAACGCCTCGTGCGCTGCATCGGGAAGGGGTCGAAGGAGCGCATCGTCCCCATCGGCAGGCAGGCGGCGGACGCGCTCCGCCGGTACCTCTCGCGGGGACGGCCGTTTCTCGACCGGCGGCACTCGCCTGCGCTGTTCCTGAACGCGCGAGGCGGCCCGCTGACGCGCGCGGGCGTCTTCCTGATCCTCCGCCGGCTCGCCGAGAAGGCAGGTCTGGAGCCAGATCGCGTGCATCCCCATCTCCTGCGCCACTCGTTCGCCACGCACCTCCTCGAAGGCGGCGCCGACTTACGCTCGGTGCAGGAGATGCTCGGCCACGCCGACCTGGCGACGACCGAGCTCTACACGCACGTCACCGACAAGCGCCGCCGGGACACGTACTACGCCGCTCACCCGCACGCTAGCCGTCGAAAGTCCGGCGCGCTTACGCGACGAACTTTCGACGGAGGAGGCGCAACCCCAGGCGCTGACTAGCGAGTATCAGCTTTTTTCTTCAGCGCCGCGGCGACCTTCTTCGCCACCTCGCGCACCTCACGGTCGGCCTCGTCGTCTTCGGCGAGCCCGTTCAGCAGGACCATCGTGTCGCGGCTCGGGGAGCCGTTGCGGAGACAGACGACGGCGAGACGCCGGACGGCCTGGTTCGAGTCCGCCGAGACAAGCCGGTGCAGCAACGGGCGCGCGGCGTTGATGGCGCCAGGCGCATCACGCGACAACAGCTCGAGCGAGATGAGCGCAGAGCCCCGGCAAGCTGGGCTCTCGTCCTCGAGCCCGCGCCGGAGCAGCTCGAGCTTCTGCCGATAGCGGAACTGCCCGACGGCGCGGTAGGCGACGGCCCGGTGCCGATAGTCGGCGTTCCGCGCTTCCGCCTCGAGCTCGTCGTCCCATTCGCGGCGCAGGTCGGCGAGCTCCCGTTCAGACCCCTCCGTTGCGAGCGCGTCCGCCCGGGCGGCTGCTTCGGCGAGGGTCAAGCGGTCGTGAGCGACCGGGGCGACGGGCCGATGTAGCGGGCCGAAGGCCTGAAGAGCCTGCCGGTCCAGTTTCTGCTCGAGGATGTGAGCCGACCAGCCGGCGACACGCGAACAGGCGAACATCGCGGGCGCGAGCGGTGGTGGGATCTCGGCGACGTCGAGGACGAGTGCGGAGTAGTACTCGACGTTCGTCTTCAGCGGCCGTTCCGGGTGGCGCCGCTCGAGCTCGGCAAGTGCGGCTTCCTCGAGTTGCTCAGCGATCTCGATCTGAGGTGAGCCGAGCTCTCGCGCCGTCCGCTTGAGAATGCGCGAGCGCGGATCCTCCGCCCGATAGATCCGGTGCCCGAAGCCCATGATTCGCTTGCCGTCGTCGAGGGTGTCCCGCACCCACTTCTCGGGGTCGCCCATGGCGGTGACCTCCTCGAGCATCGGCTTGACGTACGCCGGCGCGCCGCCGTGCAGCGGGCCTGACAGTGCGCCAACGGCGGAGGAGAGCGACGCACCGCAGTCCGCACCGGTCGAGGCCGCGACGCGAGCCGCGAAGGTGGAGGCGTTGAGGCCGTGCTCTGCGGTGCAGATCCAGTACGTGTCGATCGCCTTCACGTGGCGCGGGTCCGCCTCGCCCCTCCAGCGCAGGAGGAACTTCTCAGCCGCCGTCTGACCCTGCGCCACGACGTCTTCCGGAATGGGATCGCTGTGCCCATCCGCGAGACGAGCCGAGCGGGCGACGATGCCCATCATCTGCGACGACAGCCGCCCGAGATCGTCGCGCGCCTGCTCGTCCGAGATCTCGTTGAGCTTGCCGAGCTTCCACTCCCCGGCCAGCCGCGCCGTCTCGGCCTGGAGGTCGGCCGGAGCGTTGCCCGTCAGTCGAGCCGGCTCGTACGGCTCGGGCTCGGGCATGACGGAGTCGAGATCGTCGTCGACGAGCAGGCCCCACACGTTCTCGTACGGGTAATGGCCGACGAGCTCCTCGATGTCGACGCCGCGGTAGCGGAGCACCCCGCCTTCGCGATCGGGCTCCGCGATCTCCGTCTCGACCGCGACGACGCCCTCGAGGCCAGGCTGAAAGTCGTCGGACATCGAGCGTGAATCTACCTCAGGCCAGCTCGCACGGGCCTCGGTTAGAGTCAGGCGCGGCAATGGCGCACCGCGTGACCCTCATCCCCGGCGACGGCACGGGGCCCGAGCTGACCGAAGCGACGCGCCGCGTGCTCGAGGCGACAGGTGTCGGGTTCGAGTGGGAGCTCCAGGAAGCGGGCGCCGACGTCATGGACGCTCACGGCGGCAACCCGCTGCCGGAGGGGACGCTCGCATCGATCCGCGATACGGGCGTGGCGCTCAAGGGCCCGATCACGACCCCGATCGGCACAGGCTTCCGCTCCGTCAACGTCGCACTTCGCCACGAGCTGGGCCTCTACGCATGCCTGCGGCCGTGCAAGACGTACCCCGGCGTGCGGACGCGCTACGAAGCCGTCGATATCGTCATCGTCCGCGAGAACACCGAGGACCTCTACGCGGGAATCGAGTTCGAATCGGGCGGCGAGGCGACGGAGATGCTGATCGCGACGCTCGGCCAGTTGCAGCCGAAGCAGATCTCGCCGAAGTCCGGCATCTCGATCAAGCCGATGAGCCCCGAGGCCTCCGAGCGGATCATCCGCTTTGCCTTCGAGTACGCACGCGCGCAGGCTCGGCGCGCCGTCCACTGCATCACGAAGGCAAACATCATGAAACACACCGACGGGCTGTTCCTCGAGGTCTTCCGGCACGTCGCCGCGGAGTACTCGGACATCGAGCCGCACGAGAACCTCGTCGACGCGCTCTGCATGGGGCTCGTCCAGCGGCCCGAGGAGTACGACGTGCTCGTGACGCCAAATCTCTACGGCGACATCGTCTCCGACCTGGCCGCAGGGCTCGTGGGCGGGCTCGGCGTCGCGCCCGGGGCGAACATCGGCCCCGACGCGGCCGTCTTCGAGGCCACGCACGGTTCTGCCCCCAAGTACCGCGGCCAGAACAGGGTGAACCCCATCGCGATGATCCTGTCGGGGAAGCTCATGCTCGAGCACATCGGCGAGCCCGGCGCCGCCGCGCGGCTGGAGAGCGCAGTCGCCGCCGTGATCGCCGAGGGACACAGCCTCACGTACGACATGAAGCCCACGCGCGACGACCCGACAGCCGTGGGCACGAGCGAGGTCGCCGACGCGATCATCGACAAGCTCGGCGCCCTCGTCGCGTGAGGAGAAAGGTCACCGTCATCGGCGCCGGCAACGTCGGCGCCACGTGCGCACAGGAGGTCGCGCGGCGCGACTACGCGGACGTCGTCCTCGTCGACATCATCCCGAACTTCCCGCAGGGCAAGGCGCTGGACATGAACCAGGCGGCCGCCGTGCTCTCCTACGAGCCAAACATCACCGGTGCGAACAGCTACGAGGAGACGGCGGGCTCCGACGTGATCGTCGTCACCGCCGGCAAGCCGCGCGCCCCGGGCATGAGCCGCGACGACCTCGTTACGACGAACGAGGCCATCGTCGCTGCAGTCACGAAGGACGCCGTCAAGCGGTCGCCCAAGGCGACAGTCGTCGTCGTCTCGAACCCGCTCGATGCGATGTGTCACGTCGCCAAGGCGATCTCGAAGCTGCCGCGCGAGCGCGTCTTCGGCATGGCCGGCATCCTCGACACCGCCCGCTTCCGCGCGTTCATCGCCTGGGAGACAGGTGCGTCGATCAAGGACGTGCAGACGATGGTGCTCGGCGGCCACGGCGATCAGATGGTCCCCGTCGTGTCGGCGACGACCGTCGGCGGCGTTCCGCTGACGGAGCTCGTGTCGAAGGCGCGGATCGGCAAGCTCGTCCAGCGCACGCGAGTCGGCGGCGGCGAGATCGTCAACCTCCTCGGCACGTCGGCCTGGTACGCGCCCGGTGCCGCTGCGGCGCAGATGGTGGACGCCATCCTGCTCGACGAGAAGCGGATCCTTCCCTGCACCGCCCTGCTCGAAGGCGAGTACGGGATCGACGGCCTGTACATGGGTGTGCCGGTGAAGCTCGGCGCGTCCGGCATCGAGGAGATCGTGAAGCTGCGCCTGTCCGCCGAGGAGAAGAAGGCACTGCGCGAGTCGGCCGCCGCGGTGCGCGAGGTCGTCGGCGTCTTAACTCACAAGTAGCGTCCTTCAGGAGGGCCTGGCGAAACATCGACTGTGCCGTCCATGACGCGCTGGATCGCCCCGAGGCGGCGTCCTCGGTCGCCCACGTACGCTCCGCCTGCTCCGGGTACGTGGGCTCCCTGCGTCCTTGCCTCGGAACGACCATCGCGTCCCGACGACGAGCGACGTTCCGCCAGGCCCTCCCACCTCGCGCCAGCTACGCTCGCACCCGTGGATCTCGACCTGAGAGGCCGGACGGCGATCGTCTGCGGCGCCTCGGCCGGCATCGGCCTCGGTATCGCCGAGTCCCTCGCCGAGGAGGGCGCGAACGTCGCGATGTTCGCGCGGCGGCGCGACGTCCTCGAGCGCGAGGCCGAGCGGCTCGGAGGCCTTGCCGTGCGCGGGGATGTCTCGGTGCCCGCGGACCTGGAGCGGCTCTTGAAGAGGACGCTCGAGGCCTTCGGTGGCGTCGACATCGTCGTCAACAACTCCGGAGGCCCGCCGCGGACGACGGCTCGCGAGATGACCGAGGAGTCCATCGAAGCAGCCGTGCAGCTCCTGCTCGTCTCCGCGGTTCGCCTGACCGCCCTCTGCCTCCCGCACCTCGAGCAGTCGGGACACGGCCGGATCGTCAACGTTACGTCGAGCACGGTGAAAGAGCCGGTCGACAACCTTGCGCTCTCGAACTCCGTGCGACCCGGCGTCGTGGGCTGGGCAAAGACGCTCGCGCGCGAGCTGGGGCCGAGCGGGGTCACCGTCAACTGCATCGCGCCGGGCCGGATCGACACCGACCGGCTGCTCGAGGTGTATCCGGACGGCCCGACGGAGGCTGATCTCGCAGCCATCCCCCTGCGCCGCCTAGGGTCTACGCGCGAGATCGGCGACCTCGTCGCCTTCCTCTGCTCCGACCGCGGCGCGTACATCACCGGCACGACCATTCCGGTCGACGGCGGGCTGCTCCGCACCCTTCTCTAGTGCGGCGGCTGTTCAGTCCAGGGCGCCTGCTCCTGGCAGGAGCGGTGCTGGCAATCGTCACCTTCGGCGTGCTCTGGCTCGCCCCCTCGGACGACTATCTCCTGCTCCCGGACGAGGCGCACCTCGTTGCGCCACTCGTCACCGTCGAGACGCCGAAACGCGGCGGCGGCAAGGACGGCATCTACTTCGTCGACCTCATCCAGCGGCGGGCATCGCTCGCGGAGAGCCTCTTCCCCGGCATCCGCGACGGCGCGACGCTCGTGCCGGAGACGCGCGTGAACCCGCACGGCATCGCCGAGTCGGTTCGGCGCCAGGCCGACCTCGGTCAGATGGCGCGCTCGCAGGAGATCGCGGCGGCCGTGGCGCCTTCGCGAGCTCGGCTACGGCGTGAAGGTGCGCGAGAACGGCGCCTTCGTGGCCAGCGTGTTCAGCGACCTGCCCGCCGCCGGGAAGGTGCGTCCGGGCAGAGGTGATCGTCGCTGTCGACGGGAAGCCCGTGCGGTCGACGCTCGATCTCCAGAGAGTCGTCTCTGCCTATAAGCCCGGCACGCCAATCACGCTCTCGCTGCGACACTCGAAGGCTCGACGCCAGGTGCGGCTGATCACCGCCGCGAACCCAACCGATGCCTCGAGGTCAGTCATCGGCGTGCTCGTCGAGCAGGCGGCGGACATCCGGCTGCCGATCGACGTGTCGATCGACGCCGGCAACATCGGCGGGCCCTCCGCCGGACTGGCATTCGCGCTCGACGTCATGGAGAAGCTCGGACGCGACGTTGATCACGGAAAGAAGATCGCCGCAACTGGTGAGCTCACGCTTGACGGATCGGTGCTCCGCATCGGCGGCATCAAGCAGAAGACACTCGGCGCGCGGCAGGCGGGCGTGGACGCGTTCCTCGTGCCGGTCGAGAACGCCGAGGAAGCGAGGAAGTACGCCGACGACCTTCGGATCGTCCCCGTGACGACGGTGGACCAGGCGGTTCGGCGGCTTTCGAAATTGCAGTAAGCCTCCCGGGGCGTTACCCGGAATGAATACGCCGGAAATAGCGGGAAGCTGTCGCGAGCACGTCTTGCATCCCGCACGAGGATCCCTAGTATCCGGCCTTGGCCGTCGCCCGAGGCATAAAGCAGGGGAGATGAAAAGCAACTCTACTGGTGTATGTTGTGAGAACTGCTATTTCCGTCACGCAGCGCTCTGCGCGCTCCAGCTCACGGAGGCGTGCCCGACGTTCCGGCCCTACACGAACGGCGCGTTCGCACAACAACCACCCATCCGGCTCCCGCAGCGCCATCTCGGCGAGGTCGTTCGCGGGCGACTGAAGGTCGCTGCCGCGTAAGGAGGACCTGGCGAAACATCGTCTGTGCCGTCCATGACGCGCTGGATCGCCCCGAGGCGACGTCCTCGGTCGCCCACGTACGCTTCGCCCGCTGCGGGTACGCAGGCTCCCTGCGTCCTTGCCTCGGAACGACCATCGCGTCCCGACGACGAGCGACGTTCCGCCAGGTCCTCCTACGCGGCGACGCCGGCTAAGGCCCCGGCCAGCCGCGACACGCCCTCGTCGATCTCGCTCGGTGACGCGAAGCTGAAGGCCAGCCGGGCCGCTCGGCGACCGTCGTCGGGACGCAGGAAGAAGTCCTCACCTGCGACGAACGTCACCCCCACCTCGGTGGCGGCGGCGAGCGTCTCACGTGTGTCAGCGCCGTCCGGCAGCTCGAGCCACAGGAAGTAGCCTCCCTCCGGAGTGCTCCACGAGGCGTCCGGGAGCTCACGCTCGAGCGCGCGCAGCATCGCATCGCGACGCGCGCGGAGCAGGCTCGAGACCCGCTCGACGTTGGGCTCCAGGAGGCCGCGCCGCAGGAACTCGAAGGCGATCGCCTGCGTCGAGAACGCCGGTGAGAGGTATGTGCTCGCCGCTGTCGTCTCCAGCTCGGCCGCCAGCGCCGTCCCGACGACGAGGTAGCCCACGCGCAGTCCGGGAGCGACGATCTTCGAGAACGACGAGGAGTAGATGACGCCCTGGCCGTCGCTCAACTCGTGGAGGGACGGCACGTCGTCGCCCTCGAAGCGGACGAGCCGGTACGGATCGTCCTCGAGGATCAGGAGGTCGTGTGTCTCCGCCAGCTGGAGCAGCCTGCGGCGGCGCTCGAGCGTGAGCGTGCGGCCGGTGGGGTTCTGAAAGGTCGGCAGGAGATAGAGCAAGGCGGGCCGAGGGTCGCGAGCCAGCTCGACCTCGAGCGCGTCCGGGTCGATCCCCTCGCTGTCGTGGCGCACGGCCGCGATGTCGACGCCGCGTCGAGCGGCCACGTGCAACGCCCGGTCGTACGTAGGCGCCTCGACGAGCAGCCGCCGCTCGGCCGCGTAGCGGCCGATGACGAGATCGAGCCCCTGGAGCGATCCGTTCGTCAGCAGGATCTGGCCTGTCGCGACGCCGTGACGCTCGGCCAGCCACTCGCGCAGCGGCCCGTAGCCGCCGGGCGGCCCGTAGTTCAGCGCGGTCTGGCCGTCCCTCTCGAAGACGGCGCGTGCGCAGTCGGCGAGCTCACCGACGGGCAGACAGACGGTTGCCGGGATGCCCCGCGCGAACGAGATCGTCGCCATCGATCCAGTCTAGAGCCGGGCCTGGCCAGCGACGTTACCGAGCGATCTCGGCGACGAGCTCGGCCGTCTCGGTCGGGGTGGTGCCGACCCGAATGCCGCACGACTCCAGCACGTCCTTCTTCCCCTGTGCCGTCCCGGACGAGCCGGAGATGATGGCGCCCGCATGGCCCATCGTCTTGCCCGGAGGCGCTGTGAAGCCGGCGATGTACGACACGACGGGCTTCGACATGTGCTCCTGGACGAAGCGGGCGGCCTTCTCCTCCTCGTCGCCGCCGATCTCACCGACCATGACGACGATCTCGGTCTCCTCGTCCGCCTCGAACTTCTCGAGGACGTCCACGAACGACGAGCCCACGACGGGGTCGCCGCCGATGCCCACGATGGTCGAGTTGCCGAGCCCGAGCTGGGTCAGCTCGTGGCCGATCTGATACGTCAGCGTGCCCGAGCGCGAGACGAGGCCCACAGCACCTTCCGAGAAGATCTCGGCGGGGATGATGCCTGCGTTCGCCTTGCCCGGGGAGAGCACGCCAGGGCAGTTCGGACCGACCATCGTCAAGCCGCGCGACCGGACCGTGCCGTAGACACGGAGCATGTCGTGCGCGGGCACGCCCTCCGTGATGCAGATGATCGTACTGATGCCCGCGCCGGCCGCCTCGGAGATCGCATCGGCGGCGAAGCGAGCGGGAACGAAGACGAGGGACGTGTTGGCCTCGGCGCGGTCGACGGCGTCGGCGACCGTGTCGAAGACGGGGATCCCTTCGACGTTCTCCCCTCCCTTGCCGGGCGTGACGCCCGCGACGACGTTCGTCCCGTAGGCGCGGTTGCGAAGCGTGTGGAACGAGCCCTCGCGGCCCGTGATGCCCTGGACGACGAGACGCGTTTCGCGGTCGAGGATGATCGCCACTAGCGCTTCACCGCCTTCACCGCCATTCGGTCGAGCGTGATCCAGCCGTCGGCGATCCGGTCGGCGGCAAGCATGCGGACGCGCTCGGCGTCGTCGCCGACGCAGCCCGCCCGATCGAGCCACGGCTCGAACTCCACCGGGTAGTCGAAGACCTGGAGCTCGGCAACCTCGAGCCCGCTCGCCTCGAGCATCGTTCGCCACTCGTCTTCCGAATAGCTCTGCACATGCGAGGGATCGCGCACGCGCTCGGCCTCTTCGAGCGCCTCACCGCCGAAGAGGTTGTCGACGACGATCACGCGGTCGGCGGCGACCCTCGCCATCTCCGCGACCGCCGCCCGTGCGTCGTCGTAGTGATGGACACCGAGGCGCGAGACGACGAGGTCGAAGCTTCCGTCGGCAAACGGCAGCTCCTCGGCACGGCTGACGACATCTGGCTGCATCCCGGGAGCCGCGTCGGTCGTCACGACCTGAAGCCCGGCCTCCCTCAGCCGACGAGCCACGTGGCCACCCCCCGTCGCGACGTCGAGCGCAGTCTTTGCCCCATCTGCCCACTCGACGATGAGGTCGAGGTCGGGCCCCTCGCGGTGTGCAGGGCTTTCGCGGTAGGCGGCTGCACGCTCCGACCAAGCGTCGCTCATGCCTTCGCGAGCTCCACGGCTCGGCGCGCAGCGTCGAGCATCGTCGGTTCCACGTGGAGATTCGGCGGCGCAGCCTCTGCGAGCAGCCGCCTCCCCTCCTCGGCGTTGGTGCCGTCCAGCCGAACGACGATCGGCAGGTCGATGGCCATCTGCGAGAGCGCCTGGAGGATCCCTCGCGCCACCTCGTCGCAGCGCGTGATGCCGCCGAAGATGTTGAAGAGAATCGACTTCACCTGTGGATCGGCGGTGATCACCTCGAGCGCATCGACGACACCCTGCGCGTCGCCGCCTCCGCCGAGGTCGCAGAAGTTCGCCGCGCGGCCACCGGCGAGCCCTACGACGTCGAGCGTCGACATCACGAGGCCGGCGCCGTTCCCGAGGATTCCGACCTCTCCGTCGAGCTTCACATACGTGACGTCCTTCTCGCGGGCGGCACGCTCCTCGGGCGGATACGCATCGAGGTCTCGCATGTCGGCGATGTCCGGATGGCGGAAGAGGGCGTTGTCGTCGACCGTGAACTTCGAGTCGAGCGCGTGCACGCTGCCGTCCGGCTTGACGATGAGCGGGTTGATCTCGCAGAGCATCGCGTCGCACGCGACGAAGCACGCGTAGAGCTGCTCGGCGATAGCGGCGATCTGCTTCTGCTCTTCGGGATCCTCGACGGCCGAGCCGTACAGCAGGCGACGGGCATGCCACGGCCGAAAGCCCTCGAGCGAGTCGACGTGCAGCCGCACGAGCTTCTCGGGATGTGTCGCCGCGACCTCCTCGATGTCGATCCCGCCCTCCGTCGTGAACATGAAGAGCGGCTGCTTCGCGCCGCGGTCGAACGTCAGCGAGAGGTAGTACTCGCGCTCGATGTCAGACGCCTGCTCGACCCAGAGGCGACGCACGACGTGCCCGCCGATGTCCATGCCGAGGATCGCCTCGGCGTGAGCCTCGGCCTCGTCGGGCGTCGCCGCGAGCTTGATGCCGCCCGCCTTCCCACGACCGCCCGTCAGCACCTGGGCCTTGACGACGACCTCGCCGCCCAGCTCCTGAGCCGTCTGGCGCGCGTCAGCCGGCGTCTGGGCAACACGCCCCTCCGAGACGGGAATGCCGTAACGGCGGAAGAGCTCCTTGCCCTGGTACTCGTAGAGATCCACCGCGGGCGCGAGTCTACGCGTTTGCGGGCCGGCGACGGCGGGGAGAAGACCGTCTGTCTAGACTCAGGCTTCCGCCGACACGAGGAGGGGGACGATGGACGAGACCCGCAAGAGCCTCACGGACGACGAGATCGTGACGACGCCGCTCGCTGGCGGCCGGACGCGTTCGGAGACGGGCGACGGCGACGCCGACACCGACGACACGGATGTCGACACGGACGACACCGACGCCGACGCGGACACCGACGATCCGTCGTAGCACCAGCGCCCTCTCGCGCTGCATCGAGCCAACCGACGAGCACGACTTCCTCGAGCGCGTCTACGAGCGCGAGCCGCTCGCGGTCGCGAGGGCGGAGCCTGGACGGTACGACGACCTCCTCTCCGTCGACGACGTCGAGAGGGTCTTGTGCTCCGGCGGGCTCCGTCATCCGGCATTTCGCCTCGTAAAGGCAGGGGAGCGGCTGGAGCTCGGCGACTACGCGACCGACGTCCCGTGGCGGCCGGCCGCGTTCACCGGAACGATCGACGTCCCGCGCGCCCTGTCCGCGTTCGCGGACGGTGCGACCCTCGTATTGCAGGCGCTGCACCACACGCATCCGCCGCTGGCCGCGTTCTGCCGAACGCTCGAAGAGGAGCTCGGACAAGCCGTACAGGCGAACGCGTACTTCACGCCCCGCGACTCCCAGGGCCTGCCGGTCCACCACGACACGCACGATGTCTTCTGCCTCCAGGTGGCAGGCAGCAAGCGGTGGCTCGTCTACGAGCCGGCGCTCGAGCTGCCGCTCCGAGACCAGCGCTACCGCCCCGAGCTCGGCGAGCCGGGAGCGCCGGTGCTCGATCTCGTCCTCGGGCCGGGGGACATGCTGTACATGCCCCGCGGCTGGCTCCATCAGGCGCTGACATCGGACACCGACTCGCTTCACCTCACGATCGGCGTCAACGCGTACACGTGGCTCGATGCGCTGAAGGCCGCGCTGGACGCGTGCGCCGACGACGTCGAGTTCAGACGCTCGGTGCCCGACGACGGCGCGCCGGCTGTGGACCTGCTCGCCGCGCTCGGAGAGCGCCTGGCGCCCGACGACGTCGTGCGGCGGCGCCGCTCGAAGCTCGTCCGGACGCGCAGGCCGGTCCTGGACGGTGGTCTATCCGAGCTGCGCGCCATCGACTCGCTGACGGTGGAGACCGTCCTCGAGCGGCGCCCGACCGTCCTGTCCGAGCTCGATGACAGCGCGCTCGTCTTCGAGGGCAAGACCGTCCGCGTGCCCGAGCACGCGCTGCCCGAGCTGAAGGCGATCGCCGTCTCGGAGACGCCCTTTCGGGCGGTCGACCTGCCCGGTGAGCTCGACGACGAGAGCCGGCTCGTCCTGCTCAGGCGCCTGATTCGCGAAGGATTCGTGCGACGTAGCGCCGCGGATGACTGAGGCCCGCGGCATTGCACGTGAGGTACGCAAGCTCGCCTTCCTGACGCTCGACGTCCACGTCGTACTCGTTGCCGCCGACCCGAAAGCGGATCGGCGACGTCGAGACGAGCTCGAGCGCATCGAGCTCGAGAGCGCCTGACGCTTCTCGAACGGCCCGCTCCGCGGCCTGGACGGCGAACGAGTGGCAGGACCGGCCCCGGTAGAGGTCGAGCTGAACGCGGCCCGCCAGATGCACGTCGAGCAGCGCGAGGACATCACCCGGCTCGACTCGCCCGTAGTACACGCCCTCGGGCAGGCAGACGACGTTGCCGGCGAACCGGTCACCGCCCACGTGTGAGCACTGCCACACCCAGCCGTCGTCGACGAGCTCGCGCATCGCTTCGAAGACCGGAAGCCCGCGCCGGGCACAGCACGCGTCGTGCTTTCCGTGCGTGCACACGAGCAACAGCGGATGGGGGGACGCCTCTCCGGGAGAGTCGAAGTCGAGCTCCAGCACGTCCTCGTAGCCCTCGACGACTGTCGTCGACAGCCACGACGCGCGTTCGGCCGATCGCCCCCAGAAGACGTGGATGCCCTCAGCGCTCCTCCGCTCACGGCGGCGAACGAAGAGCACCTTGGCCGGCCCGAGAGCGGATGCGCGCTCCGCGAGATGTCGTTTCACCTCGGACGGAAGCTGGCTCGAGTCGACCGCGTCCCTGCCCCAGGCGCCGTGGTACTCGATGAGGATCCAGCGGTCGACTCGACTGGCCGTGGCGCCGAGCGCCTCGCCGTGGTCCCGCGAGACGTCGGAGCAGAATCGCCTACGCGGGCCCAGGCTCGCCCTCCTGCCCGAGGACGCAGATGACCTGGCCGAGCGTGACTGCCTGTCCGGGGCTGACCGCAAGACCCGTCACGACGCCGGACCGGTGAGCCGCGATCTCGTTCTCCATCTTCATCGCCTCGACAATGCACAGGACGTCGCCGGCGGCGACCTCCTGGCCGTCCGTGACGCGGACGTGCAAGACGGTGCCCTGCATCGGGCTCACGACAGCGTCGGCAGCCGCACCGCTCTGGCCCATGCCCGAGCGTCGGTCGCGGCGCGAGCGAGCCAGCGCTGCGTGCGGTGGCTCGCGTCGCAGCACGCGGACGTCGAACCGGCGGCCGTCGAGCTCCACCGGCAGCACGTGCGAACGAAGCTTGCCGTCCGAGTGCGGAGATACCGTTGTTGTCGTATGAGACAACTGCTTCGCCTTCTCGGCCAGCTCTTCCGACTCGACGATGCCATGACAGGTGCCTGCCTCGACGAAGCACGGTTCGCTGAGCAGCGCGCGGTGAAAGCCGATGAGCGTCTCGACGCCTCCGATCTCGTACTCGCCGAGGGCACGGAGCATGCGCGCACGCGCGTGCTCGCGATCGACTCCGTGCACGACGAGCTTTGCGAGGAGCGGGTCGTAGAAGCCGCTGACCTCCATGCCCGCCTCGACGCCCGAGTCCACGCGAACGCCGGGGCCTGCGGGCTCCCGGTAGCTCGTGATCCGCCCAGGGGCGGGAAGAAAGCCATTCGACGGGTCCTCGGCGTTGATCCGGCACTCGATGGCGTGGCCCCGTAGCTGGACGTCCTCCTGGCGAAGTGTGAGCGGCTCGCCCGCGGCGATCAAGACCTGCTCGCGAACGAGGTCGAGGCCGGTCACGAGCTCGGTCACCGTGTGCTCGACCTGAATCCTCGTGTTCATTTCGAGGAAGTAGTAGTCGCCGTCGGCCGAAAGGAGGCCCTCGATGGTCCCAGCAGATCGATAACCGGCGGCGGTCGCCGCGTCCACTGCGATGGCGCCGATGCGGGCGCGGAGGGCGTCGTCGACGGCCGGTGACGGCGTCTCCTCGACGAGCTTCTGGTGGCGACGCTGAATCGTGCATTCGCGCTCGCCGAGATGGATGACGTTGCCGTGCGCGTCGGCGAGCACTTGCACCTCGACGTGACGCGGATCCTCGAGATAGCGCTCGACATAGACGGTCGGATCGGCGAAGTACGCCTGCCCTTCACGCTGAGCCGACTCGAACGCCGCGGGCACTCCCTCGGGGCCCGAGACGAGCTTCAGCCCCTTTCCTCCACCGCCCGACGCCGCCTTGAGGGCGATCGGCCAGCCGATCTCGTTACCGATCTCGATCGCCTGATCGGCGCTCTCGACCGGATCGGTCGTCCCGGGCACGATCGGCACCCCGACGGCCTGCATCGCCGTGCGAGCAGCGGTCTTCGAGCCCATGAGCTCGATCGCCTCGGGCGGCGGGCCGATCCAGGTGAGGCCGGCCTCCTCGACAGAACGCGCGAAGCTCGCGTTCTCCGCGAGGAAGCCGTAACCAGGATGGATCGCCTCGACGTCTGCCCGCAGCGCTGTCTCCACCAGTCCGCTCGATGTCGAGATAGCTCTCGGCTGCGGGCGGCGGTCCGATCAGGTACGCCTCGTCGGCCACCCTCGTGTGCACGGCGCCGCGGTCGGCTTCGGAGTACACCGCGACCGTGCCAACGCCCAGCTCGCGAAGCGTGCGAAAGATGCGGACGGCGATCTCGCCGCGGTTGGCGACGAGCACCCGGACGAAGGGCGGCATACCCGTATTCTCCCGGAGAGATGACCCTCGCGGACCAGTTGACCGTCGCGCGCGCTGCCTCGGTCGTGCTCGTCGTGGCGCTGTTCGAGTGGGACTTCCAGAACCACCTCTACTGGGCGACGGCCGTGTTCATGGCCGCGATGGCCACCGATCAGATCGACGGCTGGATCGCTCGCCGCCAGGGGCGCACGTCGGCGCTCGGGTCGATGCTGGATCCGGTAGCCGACAAGGTGCTCGTGCTCGCGATGCTGATCATGGTCGTCGGCACCGGTGCCTTCCCGTCGTGGATGGTCGCGCTGATCGTGGCCCGCGAGCTCCTCGTGTCGGGCCTTCGCCTGGCGGCGATCGAGCGTGGCGTCGTCATTCCGGCGCGCGACCTCAGCAAGCTGAAGACGTGGGCGCAGGCCGTCGCGGCGGCCATCGGCGGCTTTGCCGCAGCAGGGCTCTGGAGCGACGACGTGGCCTGGTGGGCGCTGCTCGTGGCGCTCGTGTTCACGCTGGTGTCCGGCCTCGAATACGCGCGCGCCGCTCGCCGCTCGCCTGCTCGCAGGATGGCACCGCGCTCGACCGAGCGTAGGGCGGAGGACGGCCCCGATCCAGCGCGTCATGACGGACGTCGCCAGACTCGCTCGCGGTCGCCTCGACGATCCCGGCTTGCCACCACGCTCCGGGCACCGCGTCGGTCTGCTCGCCGTCGCGCAGCCTCGCGATTGCAGCCTCGATAGCAGCCCGCTCCTCGGCCGTCGGCTCGGGCGTGATCTCGAGCTCGGGACGTGCGGTCACAGCGGGATGTTGCCGTGCTTTCGCTTGGGCCGAGGCTCGCGCTTGGAAAGCGCGGTCTCGAGCGCATCGATGAGCACCGGCCGCGTGCGACGCGGCTCGATGACGTCGTCGACGTAGCCGCGCTCCGCGGCGACGTACGGGTTCGCGAAGCGCTCGCGGTAGTCCTCGATCAGCTCGTCGCGCTTCGCGTCCGCGTTCTCGCCTTCGAGCTCGTGGCGGAACACGATGTTGACGGCGCTCTCCGGTCCCATCACCGCGACCTCTGCCGTCGGCCAGGCGAGGTTGAAGTCGCCGCGGATGTGCTTCGAGCTCATGACGTCGTATGCGCCGCCGTACGCCTTCCGCGTAATGACGGCGAGCTTGGGGACGGTCGCCTCCGCATAGGCGTAGAGCAGCTTCGCCCCGTGCCTGATGATGCCGCGCCACTCCTGATCCGTGCCCGGAAGGAAGCCGGGCACGTCGACGAACGTCACGAGCGGGACGTTGAACGCGTCACACGTGCGAACGAAGCGGGCGGCCTTCACCGACGAGTCGATGTCGAGCACGCCGGCGAGCGTCCTCGGCTGATTGCCCACGATCCCCACGACATGCCCTCCGAGCCGCGCGAGACAGCAGACGATGTTGCCCGCGTAGCGCTCGTGCACCTCGAGCAGGTCACCGTCGTCAACCACGAGCTCGATCGCACGCTTGATGTCGTACGGCTTTGCCGGATCGTCTGGCACCAGCGTGTCGAGCTCGACCTCCTCGCGATCACGGGGATCGGATGGCTCCGCGTACGGCGGCTGTTCGAGGTTGTTCTGCGGCAGGAACGACAGCAGGTACCGGGCATCCTCGAGGCAGGTCTCCTCACTGGGGCTGATGAAGTGCGCCACGCCGGACTTCGCGGCGTGCGTGGCGGCGCCGCCCAGCTCCTCGAACGTGACCTCCTCGCCGGTGACCGTCTTCACCACGTCGGGCCCCGTGATGAACATGTACGACGAGCCCTCCACCATGAGCACGAAGTCGGTGATGGCGGGCGAGTACACGGCGCCGCCGGCGCATGGCCCCATGACAAGGCTGATCTGCGGGACGACGCCCGACGTCTGGACGTTGCGCCAGAAGATCTCGGCATAGCCCGCGAGCGACACGACGCCCTCCTGGATGCGAGCGCCCCCGGAGTCGTTGATGCCGATGACGGGACAGCCGAACTTCACGGCGAGGTCCATCACCTTGCAGATCTTCTCGGCGAAGACCTCCGAGAGGCTGCCGCCGAAGATCGTGAAGTCCTGGGAGAAGACGAACACCTTGCGCCCGAGAATCGTCCCGTAGCCGGTGACGACGGCGTCGCCCCACGGCCGCCGCTCGCGCATGTCGAACTCGACCTCGCGATGGCGGACGTAGCGGTCCAGCTCGACGAAGGAGCCCGGGTCGAGCAGCTTCTCCAGACGTTCACGGGCGAGCAGCTTGTCCTGCGACCGCTGGCGCTCGACGGCCTTCTCCGAGCCCTGGCTCAGAGCCGTCTCGCGCAGCTCGGCGAGACGCTCGAGCTTGGCTTGCGTCGAGTCTCCTCCTGCCGGCACCGGCCTATAGTCTCAGACGTGGATCCCTGGACGGCTGTCGACCGCTCGACGATCTGGTCGTACGAGGAGGGCCGTCCGCGGAAGTTCTCGTACGCCCGCGACGGACATCCGACAGGCGAGGCCGCGGAGCAGGCGCTCGGCGAGCTCGAAGGCGGTCACGCCCTGCTCTTCGCATCGGGAATGGCCGCGGCCGCTGCCGCACTGCTCGGCTGCTCGGTAAGGGTCAAACCGTCGCAATCGCCGACGACGCGTACTACGGCGTCGGCCTCCTCATCCGCGATCTCGAGCGCTGGGGCCTCGCTCGGACCGAGTTCGACCAGAGGGCTGCGCCGCCGGCCGGCGCCGATCTCATCTGGCTCGAGGCGCCTTCGAATCCCTTCCTGACGTTTCCCGACCTCGCGTGGCCGCGGGAGCACCGCGCTCGGGTGCTGGTGGACGCGACTGCGGCGACGCCGATTCACCTCCGACCACTCGACCACGGAGCGGACTTCGTGCTCCACAGCGCGACGAAGTTTCTCGGCGGCCACCACGACCTGCTGCTGGGAGTCCTCGTCTGCCGGCGGGAGGAGGATCACGAGCGCCTGCTCGAGTTCCGCACGCGCACCGGGGCGATCGCGACGCCCGACGCTGCCGCGCTGCTGCTGCGCAGCCTCGAGACCCTGCGCGTCAGGGTGGAGCGCCAGTCGGCGACGGCGCTCGAGCTCGCGCGACGCCTCGCGGAGCATCCGGCCGTGGAGCTCGTCCGCTATCCCGGCCTGGAGCCGGATCCGCTGGCCGCGCGGTACATGGACGGCGGCTTCGGGGCGCTGCTCTCCTTCGACGTGCGCGGCGACGCGCGGAGCGGTCGAACGCTCGGTGTCGCTGATCGCCAATGCGACGAGCCTCGGCGGCGTCCGCTCGACCCTCGAGTCGCGACGGCGCTGGGAGGGGGAGCGCGTTCCCGAGGGCCTCCTCCGGCTCAGCGTCGGCCTCGAGGACGCCGACGAACTCTGGGCCGATCTCGAGCAGGCGCTCGCGCGCGCCTAGGCCGTCGGAGAGCCGGAGGAGGGACTCGAACCCACGACCCACGCCTTACAAGGGCGTTGCTCTACCAGCTGAGCTACTCCGGCGCTCCTTCAGCGTACAAGACCCGACCGTGTGTTGTCTTGGTCGACAACTACCATTGAAAGTATGGAGCATCCGAAGGAGATCGGTGACCGATCGACGCTGGCTGTGATGCTGGGATTGAAGGGTGCCGGTTATGGCTTGCTCGTACCATTCGGCGAGAACACGCGGTACGACCTCGTCATCGACGACGGCGTCTCTCTCGCGCGCGTTCAGTGCAAGACAGGACGGCTTCGCGGTGGCGCAGTTGAATTCCCAGTAACGAGCACATACGGCCACCACCGGAACCCGACGACCGCGCGGCGGGATTACGCGGGGCAGATCGATTACTTCGCCGTGTACTGCCCTGAGACAGCCGGGGTGTATCTCGTCCCAATCACGGAGGTCCCAACGCGTGCCACCGCGAGGCTACGCGTGGCGCCTGCACGCAACGGGCAAGCGAAGCGGATTCGTCCAGCGGCAAACTATGAGATAGCCAGGATTCCCGTGACGGATTCAGACTAGCGGGCGCCAGACGGGAAGGCGACGCCGCTCCAGTTGAAGCCGAGCGCAGTCGCGAGCACGTCGCCGTCCCTCATGCGAGCAACGAACCCGTGGGGCGCGAGAAGCTGACCGCTGACCTCTTCCGGCCGCGCATTCCAGTTGGCGAGGACGCTGAAGCCGCCCTCGAATACCGACTCGGTCACGCCCGGCCGCACGTCCCGGAACTCCACGAGACGCCGGCCGGCGTAGTGGGGCCCGAGCGTCCGCTGCACCTGGCCGACGAGCTTCGCCCACTCGCTGTCGGGCGGGCTCGACTCGTCCCAGGCGTACGAGAGCATGAACCCGAACGCGACGTTGAAGGCAAGCGTCTCGGGGTCGGTCGTCATGGTGGGCTCGTAGAGGTCGTGCTGATACATGAGCACCTTGTCGCCGAAGAGCCGGCTGGCTATCGGGTACGGCTCCCAGTTGCCGTCGCCCCACTTTGAGTTCGGCCACTCGAACTGGCGTGACATCTGCAGGACGCCGCCGTGGAAGCCTGACGACATCGAGGCGAGGCGGTCCCAGCCGTCCTCCACCATCACGCAACGGTCGGCGTAGGGAGCGAACAACGACAGCCAGCCGTCGTAGTACGCGAGCGGGCTCGGCGCGGCGGGATTGAAGTCGCGCCGCCAGGGGCGTGCGCCGATCTGATCGAAGAAGAGGCAGTCGGCCGGGACGGCGGACTTCCACTCCTCGAAGACGCCGTCGATCCGCTTGCGAACTGCGGGCGCGTGGGGTGAGACGATATAGCCGTCGTGAGAACCGAACTGCTCCCTGACGGCGGTGCCGCGGATGTTTTGGACGGCGATGTCCTTCGGCTCCAGAGAGGATGGGAGGGCCTGCACGCTTGGCGCCGTCGTGTCCCACCAGCTGACATTGAGGTACGGCATCACGAGCTGGCCGAACGACCGCGCCACCGCGGTCATCCGGTTGAGGTCGCCAATGTCTCCCCAGCGTGGATCGGGCGGCAGGAAGTCCGGGTGCGCCTCGTCGAATCCGCCCGACTGGAACGCCACGGGATGGACGAGCGCGGGCGTCGGCAGCTGTGCCAGGCGCGATGCCCACTGGTTGAACTCCGGCAGCCCCTTCCAGAGGTCCGCCTTGATGAGGGGAGAACGCACGAGTGCGCCGAGCCGGCCACCCACCTTGTCGGCCAGCGAGGGGTACTTCGCGATGCCATTGTCGTCTCGGTACGCCGAGAGCGACTGCTCGATTGTCCCGCCGACGCGGACCCTGACGGTGGGGCTCATCCACTTCTGTCCGCGCTCGACCCAGGTCTGAAACGCGTGCGTCGCGCAGAACGACGGCCCGCTGCACGGAGCGGGCTCGGCGTGGCGAACGAAGCCCAGGTCGACGGGCGCGATCGGCTTCGAGGCGGGGTTCACGGTGTACAGCGCGACGTGCGACCGCCCGATGTCGGCTGAGAGATAGTCGGCAAACGCCCAGCGCGAGGGGTACGTCTCGACGTTCTTGTGCGGCCCGCGGAAGAAGCCGGGCAGGAAGCGCGTGCCGGGCAGGAAGGTCGGCATGTACGCGGCGCGGACGTCGGCTGCGGGCAAGGTGAGATCAGCGGGGAAGAGCGTCGCCGAGAGCGGATATTCGACGCTCGACTCGATCTCGAGCCTCACGTCGAACGAGGCGGCGCGCGCGACGAGCGTGACGGTCGCGTCGACACCCGGGCCGGATGGGCCGGAGTCGTATGCGAGGGTCAGCGTCGAGGCAAGGCGCGACCAGCGGAACGTGAACCGGTTCTCGCCCGTGCGGCCGAAGGCGCAACCAGACGCCGTCTCACCCGTCGTCTGCTTCGCCCCCCACCAGCAGCCGTTCTGCCCATGGACCACGCGCACGCCTGTCGCTCGGTCGAGGAGCTCCATCACCTCGCCGTTTTCCTTCCTCAACGTGAGGCGATAACGAGGCGTCGTGAGCGTGAGCACGCTCGGATCCTTCGTCACGAGCCTAATCGGAGGCTGGGCGAGCCCCGTCTTCGGCTTCGGCTTGGGTTTCGGCTTCGGCTTGGCGTCGTGGCCGCCGGCGGCCGCACCGACCAGCAGGAGACACGCCGCAGCGACCGCCGAGTGCAGGAGGGCCCGCGTCACTGCGGGGAGGCTACCTGCGTCGGCACACGGCGGAAGCTACGACAGCACTGCGCGCGACTGCATGTGGAGGACGATCTTCCGCTTTACGCGCTGGAGGGCGTTGTCGATCGTCTTCGTGTCGCAGCCGAGCAGGTCGGCCATCTGCTCGTACGAGTTGCCTCCGAGGTACAGGCGGAGCGCGTCGGCTTCGAGCTTCGAGAGGCCGCTGCCCAGCGAGAAGACGAGGCTCTGGAGCTCCTCGGACGAGATCACCTGCACGGACGGCTCGTCGACGTGCGAGCCCGGCAAGGCGTCGCCGAGCGTGCAGTCCGACTCGGGGTCCTGGCCGGCCGGCGTATGGCTGAACGAGACGTAACTGTTGAGTGCGCGGTGCTTGATGCGCGTCGCTGTCTTGATCGCGGTGATGATCTGCCGCGTCACGCACAGCTCGGCGAAGCTCCGGAACGATGTCTCCTTGTCCGGCCGGAAGTCACGGACCGCCTTGCAGAGACCGATCAGGCCCTCCTGGACGAGATCCTCGGATTCTCCGCCGGCGAGGAAGTACGAGCTGGCCTTCATGCGCACGAAACCCGTGTAGCGCCGAATCAGCAGCTCTCGCGCCCCGTCATCGCCGTTACGGACGCGCATCACGAGCTGGAGGTCCTCCAGCTCGCGCTTCTGTCGTTGCGCCGTGCGAACCGCGGTTTGTGTCCCGGCTGCCATGCGCGCTCCCCCTTGTCAACGGGCTGCTCTGCCGCCGACCTGCGGCGCCGACGAAAGTCTCACCCTCAAGTTGAGGCGGAACGATAGCAAGGTCCGCCCGGAGTTACAAGGGCACTTGCAAATTTGCAGCTAGCTAGGGTTTCTCGCCGCGACGGAGCCGTTCGAGCGCCGCCCGCGTCTCGTCGTCGACGCGATCGCCGAGCCGCGAGGAGGAGCGGCGTTCGTGCGCGGGCGCCTCGAAGTCGGCGAGAAAGCGGCTCGAGGAGCGCTGCTCCACCTCACGTCCGGCAGTGCCCCGGAGCGTCGAGTCGGAGGAGATGAGGCAGACGCGCTCCGCCACACGGTGCTCGGCGGCGAGCCGCTCGAGCAGGGCATCGGCGTGGCCCGCATACCGCACCTCGAGCCGCCCTACCAGACGGTCTTCCCCGCCGCCGTCAAACACGACGACGCCGCGGGCACCCTTGAGCGCCACGAAGTCCGCGAGCCGATCGACGAGATCGGCGGGCCCTCGGAACCCCCCGGCGTGGAGGATGTTGTAGCCATCGAACAGGTAGAGGGTGGGCTCGCTCATCCGCGGGACGTCACAGTCCTGTCACAGGGACTGTCCCTCAGACATGGCCGATCTGGTCAGTCCATGCCCGCCCCGGCGACGCGCGACCTCGAACAGGAAGAGCGCGGCCGCAACGCTGACGTTGAGCGACTCGACTCGCCCGGCTAGCGGAATCGCGACCTCCACATCGCATTGCCGCCGCACGAGCGGCCGGATGCCCTTGCCCTCCGCTCCGAGGACGAGCAGCACGCCGCCCTCGAAGTCGGCTCGCCACAGATCCGTAGCGGCGTCGGCGACGGCCGCATACGCCCAGAGCTCCTGCCCTTTCACGTCCGCGATGAAGCGCGCGAGGTTGGGCACCACGGCTACGGGAAAATGCTCGACAGCACCCGCCGAGGCGCGACAGACAGACGGCGTCACCCGCGCGGAGCGGTGCGCGGGCAACACGAGGCCGGTCGCTCCCGCGCCCTCGGCGCTGCGACAGACTGCGCCGAGGTTCTGCGGATCGGTGACGCCGTCCAGGCAGACGAGGGAAGGCTGTGGACGACCGGCGAGCTCGTAGGCGTCCGCATACCGGTATGGCTCGCATAGTGCGACGACGCCCTGGTGATCGCGGGTGCCCGCGAGCTCCGTAAGCTCCCGTTCGGCCGCAACCTGGACGCGTGGGACCGGCTCGTCGCGCAGCCACGGTTCCGCCCGCAGCGCCCGCTCGGTCGCGTGCAGCTCGAGAACCGCGCGCGGGCCGCGCAGCGCCTCGTACACCGGCCGCCGACCGTAGACGAGCTCGCGAGTCACAGCGGGACGAGCTGGAAACCGTCCGTCACGTCGCGCACCTCCCACCCGAGCGACGCGATCTCCCCGCGCAGGCGGTCGGCCTCCTCGAAGTCACGCCTCGCCCGTGCCTCCTCCCGTCGTTCTGCAAGCTCGATGGCGGCCGGCGGCGCCTCAGCCTGTTCGGCAAGCGATGAAAGCCCAAACACGCCGAGCGCCCTCGCGAGCAACTCGTGGTCGCGCCACTCGTGCATCACGGCGAGC
Source organism: uncultured Actinomycetes bacterium (assembly GCA_963830835.1). Classification (GTDB taxonomy): domain Bacteria; phylum Actinomycetota; class Thermoleophilia; order Gaiellales; family Gaiellaceae; genus PALSA-612. Next base: position 58,629 of record CAWHNJ010000017.1, read on the forward strand.
GCCTCGGGAGTCGAAAAGTCGTCGTCGAGCGCCGCCGCGAACCGCTCCCAGGCGCTCTCGGGGGATGGCTCCGAGGGCGATCGGAAGACGTTGCGAAACGCCTCTGCCTGGGCGGCCGCCTGTGCGAGCACCTCGTTGGAGAAGTCGACCGGTTTCGACCAGTGAGCCCTGAGGAAGAAGAGCAACAGCGTCTCATTACCCCATTCCGCTATCGCATCGCGTAGCGAGACGATGTTTCCGAGCGACTTCGACATCTTCTCGCCGGCGAGCCGGAGCATCCCGTTGTGCATCCAGACTCTTGCGAAGTCCCGTCCGGCCGCTCGTGACTGCGCGATCTCGTTCTCGTGATGCGGGAACACAAGGTCCAGCCCGCCGCCGTGGATCTCGAACGCCCGGCCGAGAAACTTCTCGGCCATGGCCGAGCACTCGATGTGCCAGCCCGGACGCCCCAGGCCCCAAGGCGACTCCCACGACGTGTCCTCTCCTTCCTTGTGCGACTTCCAGAGTGCGAAGTCGCGGGCGTCCTCCTTCAGGTCGCTCGGCTCCTGCTCCTCGGACGGGTTGCGGGCTCCCTCCGTGTCGACACGACCGGAGAGCGCGCCGTAGTCCCGGAAGCTTCCGACGCGGAAGTACACGTCGCCCGCGGCCGGATACGCATGACCGCTCGCGACCAGCTCCTCGATCAACTGCACGATCTCGGGGATCGTCTCGGTCGCCTTCGGTTCGTGATCCGGGCGGCCGAGCCCGAGCAAGCCGGTGTCCTCGAGATACCAGCGGGAAGCGTCGGCAGCCAGCCGCGCGCTGTCTCCTGGCGCGGCCAGGTAGATCTTGTCGTTGATGTCGGTGATGTTCTCGACCAGCGTCACGTCGTATTCGCGCTGCTCCAGCCAGCGTCGAAGCCACATGGAGACCACGAAGGGGCGAGCGTTGCCGACGTGGATCCGCTGGTAGACCGTCGGCCCACAGAAGTACATCCGCACTGGGCCCGGCGGCTGCGGAAGCTCGACCTTCGCCCGTGTCAGGCTGTCATAGAGCTGCATCGACCCTCCGTATCGCCTCCTCGCGCGGCAGGGCGTGGATCACCGTCCAGAGCTCCGGGCCGGTGCCGTCGATGCGCAGCAGAAGCCAGTCACCGAACGCGCGGTTGGCCACTGCTGTCAGTGCATTGCCGACGTGGAGCGACCCTGTCGGGCTGGGCGGGAAGCGTACGCGGCGCATGTTCTCAGGCTACTGGGGGAGGAAGCCCTCAGCGGCGAGCGCCTGCAGTCCACGCTCGCGGAGCTCAGCCGCCGTGTGATCGACGGCAGTCGACCGGGGGGCATACCCGCTGACCGCCAGCCACGCCGTCTTCTCGCCGACGTCGACCACGGAGACGTTCGGGTCCTCCATCCGCGGCTCGTGGAGCTCTCCGATCGTTCGCAACAGCACGCCTCGTGCCTCTTCGAGCGGTGCCGTGATGGCAACGGGTAGGCGCACGGTGACGAGCCGGCGAGGATCGTCGAGCGACCTGTTTACGACCGTCGACGTGATCATCTGTGAGTTGGGCACGAACGCGGTGAGGCCCTGGTCCGTCCTCACGATCGTGTGAATGAGCGTGATCTCCTGGGCGGTGCCGGTCACGTCGCCGACGGTTATGCGATCGGCGATCCGAACCGGCTGGCTGAGGCTGAGGAGGATTCCCGCGCCGATGTTCCCGAGAGGCACGCTGAAGGCGACGCCGAGGATCAACGCCACGAATGCGCCGGATGCGAGCAGCGTTCGAGCGACCTGCTCCGTCGCGGGGAAGATCTCGAGCACGCTCCAGAGCACGACGACTGAGACGAAGGCGATGATCACCCGCCGCAGCACCATGAGCCGCGTGTGTAAGCGGGCGACGTAGTCGGGCGGCTTGCGAGCTGCGACGCGCTTCACGTAGCGCTCGAAGACCGCGCCCAGCACCACTCGCAGCGCCAGCAGCAGCGCGAGGCCGATGCTCACCGTGATGAGCGCCTGCAACGCGCGGTCCGACATCACGCCTGCCGGCTGGAGAGATGCCAGCTGCGAGGAGCGATCAGCTCGTCGACCGACTCCGGGCCCCAAGACCCAGGCTCGTACGTCTCGAGCGTCGGGGGATCCTGAAGCAGGGTCTCGGAGACGTTCCAGAGCCGCTCGATGCCGTCGCCGCGCGTGAACAGGGTCTGGTCACCGAGCATCGCGTCGTGCACGAGGCGCTCGTAGCCCTCCAGCTCGCGCTGCTCGAATGCGCTGTCGTAGTCGAACCGCATCGCGACCTCGCGCAGCTCGATGTCCGGCCCCGGCTTCTTGGCGAGGAAGTTCGCGGAGATCGATCCGGGATCCTGGAACTCGATGACGAGCTCGTTCGGACGTGACGACGCGGCCCCGTCACTCGCGACCGTGAACATCCTCAGCGGCGGCTCGTGGAACGCGAGCGTGATCACCTGGCAGCTCTCGGCCAGCGACTTCCCGGTACGCAGGAAGAACGGCACGCCCGCCCAGCGCCAGTTGTCGATCTCGACCTCGAGCGCGACGAACGTCTCCGTCTCCGACTCGGGGTCGACGCCCTCTTCGTCCCGATACCCCTCGTACTGACCCCTCACGACGTTCGACGGATCGAGAGGCTTCATCGAGTCGAACACCTTTGCGGTCTCGTTGCGTACGGCCTTCTGGGTAAGGGCAGTGGGCGGCTCCATGGCGATGAAGCCGAGCACCTGGAAGAGATGCGTCACGACCATGTCGCGAAACGCGCCGGTCTGCTCGTAGAACCCGGAGCGCCCTGCGACAGTCAGCGTCTCCGGCACGTCGATCTGGACGTGGTCGACATGGTCCCGGTTCCAGATGGGTTCGAAGAGGCCGTTGGCGAAGCGCAGCGCGAGGATGTTCTCGATCGACTCTTTGCCGAGGAAGTGGTCGATGCGGAAGACGTCGGCCTCGCCGAACACCGCGTGCAGCGACGCGTTGAGCTCCTCGGCCGAGGCCAGGTCGGTGCCGAACGGCTTCTCGACGATGACGCGCGCCCGCTCGGCGAGACCGGTCTCCCCTAGCATCGCCACCGTCCCTGCGAACGCCGTGGGGGGAATGGCAAGGTGATAGATGCGCCGCGGCTCGCCGCCCATCTCCTGCTCGACGTGCTCGACCGCGTGCACGAGGTCGTCGGCTTCGTCGGCCGCAGCCGCGGCGAACGAGAGACGAGACACGAAGTCGTCCCATTCGGGTCCTGACGGCTCGCGCATCCCTCGAGTCTCCACGGCGTCGTGCGCACGCTGGCGAAACTCCTCGTCGGAGAGCGCGCTCGCGCGGCGCGAGACGCCGATCACTCGGTAGTCCTCGGGCATGAGACCCGCGCAATGGAGGTTGAAGAGCCCCGGCAGCAGCTTCCGACGCGAGAGGTCGCCCGTCGCGCCGAAGAGCACGATCACGTGGTTCTCCGGACGCGGACGCCCGGTGGCGCTCATGCGAAGGCCTCCACCTGCCCCGTCAGCGCGAGGTACGCCGCAGCCGGATCGCTCTGCCAGAAGATCGCGCTCCCCGCGACGAGCAGGTCCGCGCCGGCGTCACGGAGCCCGCCGGCGTTCTCGGCCGAGACGCCGCCATCGACCTGGACGAACACCGTCTCCGGCAACAGCGAGCGGAGCTTCTCGATCCGACCGAATGCGTCGGGCATGAACGTCTGTCCCGACAGGCCGGGGTGGATGCTCATGCAAAGGGCCAGGTCCATTCCGTCCGCGGCGGCTGCGGCTCGCTCGACCTCCGTCTCGGGGTTGAATGCGATGCCGACCCCGAGGCCGAGCTTACGCGCTTGCGCGGCGACTCGCTGCACGTCGTCGGCGACCTCCACGTGGAACGTCACGCTGTCTCCGCCTGCCTCCCGGACGCTCTCGAAGTGACGTTCAGGGTGCTCGACCATCAGGTGGCAGTCGAGCACTCCTCCTCGCTCGTGGACGAGCTCCGCAATCGACCGCAGCACGACGGGGCCGATCGTGATCTGGGGGATGAAGTGGCCGTCGCCGATGTCGAAATGGAAGACCCGGGCACCGGCGTCGAGCAGGCTCCGCAGCTGCTCGCCCAGCCGGGAGAAGTCGGCCGCATAGATCGAAGGCTCGATGGTGCCGGGCCGTGCCCACTCTCCCCAAGTCACCCGCTTACAGTACCCCTGTGAGCCGGGACGACGAAAAGCGCCGCGCCGCCGAGGCCGCAGCCGACCTCGTCGAGCCCGGGATGGTCGTGGGCCTCGGCACTGGATCGACCGTCGCGCACTTCCTGCCGGCGCTCGCTGCGCGGCAACTCGCCATCCGCTGCGTCGCCACCTCGGTCGAGACAGAGCGGTCAGCGGGCGAGCTGGGCCTGCCGTTGGAGCCGTTCGACCAGCTCGAGAGCCTCGACATCGCCGTCGACGGCGCCGACCAGGTAGCGCCGGACGGCTGGCTCGTGAAAGGCGGGGGCGCCGCACTGACCCGCGAGAAGATCGTCGCGGCGGCGGCGGATCGCTTCGTCGTCATCGTGTCCTCTGACAAGCTCGTGGATCGGCTCCGTCCGCCCGTGCCGCTCGAGCTCGCCGCGTTCGGCATGCGGGCGACGCTACGCGGGCTCGGCAGCACGACGCTCCGGAACGGCGTCGCGTCCCCGGACGGAGGCCTCATCGCCGACTACTCGGGCGCGATCGGCGATCCGGCCGCCCTCGCGGCACGTCTGGACGCGGTGCCAGGCGTCGTCTCGCACGGTCTGTTCCCCCCGTCGCTCGTGTCGCTCGTGCTCGTCGGCCGCGGGGAAGGCGTCGAGCGACATCGCGTCGAATAGGATCGGCGGGCCGATGCTGAAGCGGCTGCTCTACACGTGGATCGTGAACGTCGCCGCCATCTGGGTGGCATCGATCTTCGTGGACGGTGTCGACTACTCGGAGGACTACTGGGTGCTCATCGTCACGGGGCTCGTCTTCGGCCTCGTGAACTTCTTCGTGAAGCCGATCGTCAAGCTGCTCGCGCTGCCCGTGATCATCTTCACGCTCGGCGTCGCCCTCTTCTTCATCAACCTGCTCATGCTCTACATCACGAGCTGGATCGTGTCCGGCTTCGACATCAGCTCCTTCATGTCTGCCATCTGGGCGACGCTCATCATCACTATCGTCAACTGGGTGCTGCACGGCATCTTCGACGTCGACGAGCGGCGAGGGCGCTGAGCGGGGAAGCGGGATGGGGGACAGGATGAGTCCAGTCCCCCATGCAACCAAGTTGAGCCTGCTCGCGTGGTTCGCCGCCCACGCGCGCGACCTGCCGTGGCGGCACACGCGCGACCCGTACGCCGTCCTCGTCAGCGAGGTGATGCTCCAGCAGACGCAGGTGGGCCGGGTCGTGCCCCGCTGGTCGGCGTGGCTAGAGCGCTGGCCGACGATCGAGTCGCTGGCGCAGGCACCGCGCTCCGAGGTGATCCGTGCCTGGGACGGACTCGGCTACAACCGCCGTGCCGTCAACCTCCACCGTGCCGCCATCCACGTCGCGGAGCACGGCTGGCCCGAGGATCTCACCCAGCTGCCCGGGGTCGGCCGCTACACGGCAGATGCCGTTGCCAGCCTCGCCTTCGGCCACCCGGTGCTGCCGGTCGATGTGAACGTCAGACGGGTGCTCGAGCGTAGCCGGCTCGAGTTCGACCACGAGTGTGGCCCGGCGCTGATGGGCCTCGGCGCGACGGTCTGCATCGCTCGCGTCCCGCGCTGCGATGCGTGCCCGCTCGCGAGCGACTGTCCTTCTCGCGGAATGCGGTTCGAGCCCGCCCGCAAGCAGGGACGGTACGACGGTTCCTTCCGACAGCGGCGGGCGCAGACACTTCGACTCGTCTCTGCACGGCCGCGCCCGAGATCTGAGCTCGACGACGAGGCCGTCGCGGCGCTTGCTGGTGACGGCCTCGTCGAGGTGCAGGCAGGAGGACTCGTGCGCCTTCCTACAACACAGGGCAGTTGACCACGATCGGCGCCGCCTTGATCGACACCTGGCCGGCGGCGGCCGCGCGTCTGACGGCTGCGGCCGACCGAAGCACCCGCGCCGATTGGCCGTCGTTCCAGGTAACGAGCCTCACGGCCCAGAGCGGCGTGTAGTCGGCGCGGCCTGGGACCGTGTCGATGATGTTGCGCTGGCCGTTCGCGCCGTTCGTGAACGCCCAGATGGGCGCGACCTTGTTGCCTCGCGCGAGCTTGACCGGGCCGAAGTCGAGATACGCAACGGTGGCGCCCCGGTAGAAGCCCAGCGTCTCCGCCTGCGCAAAGCGTTTCACCTTGCCGTCGTCGGCGGCGATCGCCGGCAGCGCAGCGCCAACCGCGACTGCGAGCGTGACGGCGAGGAGCAAGACAGTCCGTTTCATGAGAGCCTCCTGTGAGCTGGCTCAGGTGACCGTACGTAGCGTTTCTTACGGAGATCCGACGACCGTCTGAACGCTCCTTACGCTGGGCTGAATTAACGCGGCGGCAAGGTTCGCGGGCGCACAATGTCTTCGTGACGACCATCCTCGTGGTCGACGACGAGCCCATCGTGCGCGAGATCGCCGTTCGCTACCTCGAGCGCGCCGGCTACACGACCCGGGAGGCAGCGGACGGGCCTGCGGCCCGACGCGTCCTCGAGCAGGAGCCGCCGGATCTCGTGGTGCTCGACGTCATGCTGCCGGGCGTCGACGGGCTCGAGCTCTGCCGGTGGATTCGGGCGCGCTCCGAGCTCCCCGTGATCATGCTCACGGCGCGCGGCGAGGAAGCCGACCGCATCGTGGGCCTGGAGCTCGGCGCCGACGACTACATCACGAAGCCATTCTCCCCTCGCGAGCTGGCCGCCCGCGTGCGCACAGTCCTGCGCCGCAGTGCGCCGACGGACCGCACCGTCGATCTGTTGACGTTCGGCGACGTGGAGCTCGACTCGGGGACACGAGACGTGCGGAAGGGCGGGGAAGAAGTACGGCTCACGGCGAAGGAGTTCGACCTGCTCTGGTTCCTTGCGTCCCATCCCCGCAGGGTGTTCGGGCGAGACCAGCTGATGAGCCGCGTGTGGGGCTACGCGGCCGCACTGGACACGGGCACGATCACCGTTCACGTGCGCCGGCTGCGCGAGAAGATCGAGGACGACCCCTCGCGTCCGCGGCACCTGCAGACCGTGTGGGGCGTCGGCTACCGGCTGCTCCCGTGATTCTCACCGCCGCAGTGATCGCCGCCGCGACCCTCAGCGTCGGGTTTCTCGTCGCGGTCTCCCTGCGCGCCCTCCCCACCCTGCGCCTCCAGATCGCCGGACTGGCTGCGTTCGCCGTCTGCGTGCCGCTCGCGGTCGTCCTCCTCTCGGGCTGGGTGATGTTCCACATGGGCGACGACGTGAAGATCCTCGCTGTCTCAGCGGCCTCGGCCGCCGTCTCGGTGCTCGCAGGTCTCTGGCTGGGTCGCACGATCGTCGACTCGATCGACGCGGTTCGCGACGCATCGCAGCGCCTGGCTCGAGGCGAGCTCAGCGTGCGGGCGCCAAGAGCAGGTCCCGCGGAGATCGACGACCTCGCAGCCTCCTTCAACGAGATGGCCGCGAATCTCGAGAAGCTGTTCGACGCGCGGCGTGAGCTCGTCGCCTGGGCGAGCCACGACCTCCGGACGCCCCTCGCCAACATCCAGGCGATGCTGGAAGCGCTCCACGATGGCCTGATGGCGCCGGACGAGGCACTGCCGCTGCTCGAAGAGCAGGCACGGGCGCTGTCGGCGATGGTCGACGACCTCTTCGAGCTCGCGCAGATCGATGCGGGTGCGCTCGGCCTCGAGCTCGAAGAGGCGCCGATCGCAGGTGCGGTGCGTACGTCGCTTCGCGGAGTGGAAGCCGAGGCCCGGCTGAAGGGCGTTCACCTGGACAGCCACGTCGACGAGACGGTCGTGGCACGGTTCGCACCGTCCGAGCTGCAGCGGGTGCTACAGAACCTGCTCACGAACGCCCTCCGCCACACTCCTTCCGACGGCTCGGTGGCAGTCCGCGTGTCCGCGAACGGCGAAGAGGTGTACGTGAGCATCGAGGACACGGGCGAAGGACTGGACGAGGTCGCGCGTGACCGCATGTTCGAGCGCTTCTGGCGGGGCGATGGGGCTCGCTCGGAGCGAGGCAGCGGGCTTGGGCTCGCGATCGCGCAGGCTCTGGTCGAGGCACAAGGCGGGCGCATCTGGGCCGAGGACCGCCCGGGCGGCGGCGCCCGCGTCTCCTTCACGCTGCCGGCTGCGTAGGTCAGCGGCGGGCGAGCAGCGCGACGGCCTGCGCCGCGAGACCCTCTCCACGGCCTGTGAAGCCGAGCTGATCCGTCGTCGTCGCGCGAACGGCGACTTGCTCCGCGCTCACGCCGAGTGCATTCGCCAGCCGTGCCCGCATCTCGTCACGCACGCCGGCGATCCTGGGCTCCTCGCCGATGAGCATGCAGTCGGCGTTCACGAGCTCGAAGCCGGCGTCACACACCTGCGCGTAGGACACCGACAGCAGCTGGAGCGAGTCCGCGCCGCGGTAACGCTCGTCGTTCGAGGGGAAGAGCGAGCCGATGTCACCGAGGCCTGCGGCCCCGAGCAGCGCGTCGGTGAGCGCGTGCGCGATCACATCGCCGTCGGAGTGGCCGACGAGACCGCGGGGATGATCGATAGCGACGCCACCCAGCACAAGCGGCACGCCTTCCCCGAACGCGTGCGCGTCGACCCCAATCCCCACGCGTAGCTCAGACATCCCACTGGCCTGACGTCGACAGTCCGCGGGCGGAGCCGGGCTTTGCCCGAGCGCAGCCCAAGGAAACCGAGGAGGCACCACAGACGGGAAGGAGGGGGTCCACGGGGGAACCAAGGGTTCCTCCGTTCCAGCTCATCCGAGTGACTCCGGGCGAAGGGCGCCGCGGTCGAAGACTGCGACGGTGCGACAGCCCGTCGCCTGCGCGAGCGCGAGCGCCTGGTCGAAGTCCACGCCCACCAGCTCGGGCTCGTGCGCGTCGGACGCGAGCGTGACAGGCGTGCCCGTCCGCGCACAAGCCTCGAGCAGGCCGGCGTCGGGATAGAGCTCGCCGACCGGCTTCCGCAGGCCGGCGGTCGAGATCTCGACCGCAATGCCCGCCGCCGCAACGGCGAAGGCGATGCGCTCGTGTAACTCCGCCAGCACTCGGGGCTCAGGACGCCTGCCGAAGATCTTCGCGAGATCGGGATGCGCGAGCGCGTTCACGGTATTCGACAAGGCAAGCTCGCAGAGAGCGTCGACGTACCGCCTCCAGCCTTCCTCGAGCGTCATCAGCTCCCACACGCCGGGAGACATGTCGACTGCGTGCCCGTCGAGCCAGTGCACCGAGCCGAGCATGAAGTCGAACGGGTACCGGTCGAGCAGCTCGGCGAGTCGCGCCTGGCGCTCGCCGACGTAGTCGACCTCGAGGCCGAGCTTGACCGGTAGTCCGGCGCGCTTCGCCTCGAGCACGGCGTCGACGTAGTCGTCGAGGTCGTATACGCAGCGTTCGGACAGGTACGGCACGTCCCAGATCTCGGCGGTCTGCCGGAAGTAGTAGACGTGTTCCGTGAAGCCGATCTCGTGGACGCCGCGAGCGAGAGCGGTCTCGACGAACGGGCCGACGGCCCTCGGAGTGAACGCGATGTTCCCCGCCTCGTCACGGAGATGCATGTGGTAATCCACGATCACTGCGGGGCCTCCTGCTCGCTCGCGAGCATGGCCTCTAGCACCAGCAGATCGTGCGCGGTGGTCACTTTCAAGAGGCGAGGATCCCCCTCGACGACCTTCACGCGTCCTCCCCGCGCTTCGACGAGCGACGCACAGTCCGATGCCGAGTCGATGTCGCCCGCAAGGGCCGCCCGCAGAGTGTCGGCGCCGAACGCCTGAGGCGTCTGCGCCGCGACAAGACCGTCCCGGGGAACCGTCTGGGCGACGACGTCCCGCTCCACGCGCTTGATCGTGTCAGCGACGGGCAGCGCTGGGACGACGCCGTCCCAGCCCTCGCCGAGGGGCTCGAGCACGCGCTCGATCACCTCCGTCGGCAACAGAGGCCGTGCCGCGTCGTGCACGAGCACGGCCGCAGCGTCGGCGGGGACCTCGTCCATGGCAAGGCGAACGGACTCCGCGCGAGTGGCGCCGCCCGTCACTGCCTGGGACACCTTGCCGGCGCCAAGCTCCTCTGCGAGGAGAATCGCGGGCTCTTCCCAGCCCTCCGGGACGGCGACGACGATCGCGTCCACCCAGTCGGAGCGCTCGAGCCGTTCGAGGCTCTCGGCGATGAGCGGTCGGTCGCCCAGGCGCACGAACGCCTTCGGCCTGTCGGCCGCCAGACGATCTCCGCTGCCAGCAGCAACGAGGACCGCCCACATGGTCATGTCAGCGCCGGCTGGCTGGGAGTGCTAGGCGCTGGCTCCGACCTTGGCCTTCGTGCGGCGCTTGCCGTTCGTGCTCGATCCCGTGAGGACGTCGTCGAGCCAGAGGTGCGTCTGCTCCTCGTCCATCTGCTTCGCATACATGAGCTCCGAGGCGAGGATCTTCTTCGCCTTCACGAACATCTGCTTCTCGCCGGTCGAGAGCCCCTTCTCGTGGTCGCGAAGGGAGAGATTGCGCACGACCTCGGCGAGCTCGAGCACGTCTCCCGTCTTCATCTTGTCGCGGTTGTGCTTGAAGCGACGGTTCCAGTTCTTCGGCATCTGCGTCCCCGAGCCCGTAAGCGCCTTCACGACCTCGTTGACCTGCTTCTCGTTGATCACCTGCCGCAGCCCGACACGCTCAGCGTTCTCGGTGGGCACGTTGACCACCATGTCGTTGTGGAGGATCTTGATCGTAAGATACTCGCGCTTCTGGCCGAGTATCTCACGCACCTCCTTCTTCACGATGGTGCCTGCTCCATGGTGCGGATACACGACCTTGTCGCCCAACTTATACAACCGCTCCCCCTTCCAGACAGATGTTCTCGCCAAGACGCCGGCAGTCCAGGAACCGCCGGCGAACACAGTCCAGTATAGCCGATCGCATCGGAAAACGCGATGTTTACAGGGGTTTTGGAGGGGTCTCGCCGAAAAACCCCTGCTCAGGCCGGACTACTCGACGCCGCGGCGGCGGCCTCGAGCCCAGCCGTGAGCGCCTGCCGGATGGTCTCGGCCTCGACGAGCAGCGCTCGCCGCGAGGCGGTCGCGCCACGCGGCACCAGGACCGCGCTCGTGCCGAACTTGGCGCATTCTTCGAGACGCCGTTCGGCCTGCGAGACCGGCCTCAAACGTCCGGTGAGACCGACTTCGCCGAATGCAGCAAGGCCTTCCCGCACGGGTGCGCCACGCGCAGCCGATGCGACTGCCAGGCAGACCGCGAGGTCGGCGCCCGGCTCCTCGATCCGCAGGCCGCCGGCGACGTTCACGAAGACGTCGGCCTGCCCGAGTGCGAGCCCGGCATGACGTGAGAGCACGGCGACGATCATCGCCAGCCGCCTCGGATCGAGCCCGGTGGCCACGCGGCGAGGCATGGCGAGATCCGTCTGTGACACGAGCGCCTGGATCTCGAGCAGGATCGGCCGCGTTCCTTCGAGCGTGCAGGCGACCGCGGAGCCGACCTCCCCAGGTTGCCCACGACCGAAGAGCTCGGACGGGTCGGGAACGCCGGTGAGCCCCGCCGCGGTCATCTCGAAGATTCCGATCTCGTTCGTCGAGCCGAAGCGGTTCTTCGTCGCCCTGAGGACGCGGTGCTCGCGGTACCGGTCGCCCTCGAACTGGAGCACGCAGTCAACGAGGTGCTCGAGTGCGCGTGGCCCGGCGACGGCGCCGTCCTTCGTGACATGGCCGACGAGGAATATCGCCACGCCTGATTCCTTGGCCACGCGCAACAGTCGCGCCGCCGCTTCGCGCACCTGGCCGACGGAGCCCGGCGTCGAGCCCACCTCCGGCGAATAGAGCGTCTGCACCGAGTCGATCACGCAGACGTCCGGCCGCTCGCGTTCCAGCGTCGAGCACACCGCCTCGAGCTCGGTCTCGGCAACGATCTCGACGTTGCCGCCGCCGCCCAGTCTTTCGGCGCGAAGCCGCACCTGCGCTGCTGACTCCTCCCCGGTCACGAGCAGGACGCGATGCTCCTGGCCCATCGCCCGGAGCGCGCTCAGCAGCAGCGTCGACTTGCCGACGCCGGGCTCGCCGCCGACGAGCACGAGTGAGGCTGGCACGAGCCCGCCGCCGAGCACGCGATCGAGCTCGGCGACGCCGGTCGGGATCCGTTCCGCGTCGGCTGCCTCCACATCGACGAGCCGTAACACCGGACGCGGGGCGCCGCCGTCGGTCGCCGCCGGCGGGCGCTCCTCGGCGAGTGTGCCGAACGAGCCGCAACCCGGGCACTTGCCGAACCAGCGCGGCGACGAGTAGCCGCATTCGGTGCACGCGTAGAGGACGGCTGCCTTGGCCATTCACCGAGTGTAGGAGCGGGACCTGATGCCGCTCCGTGCCGAGTTTGCGCCGAAAGTGAGACTCAGGAGGGTCTGGCGGAACGGTGCTCGTCGCCGGGGCGCGCTGGAGGTTGTGATGCAAGGACGCAGGGAGCCCGCGTACTAGTAAGTACGTGGGCGACCGAGGACGCCGCAGCGCGGCCTCCAGCGTGATTCCGGCGGCACAGTCACTGTTTCGCCAGACCCTCCTAAGGAGCGCGCAGCCGGCGCTCGGACAGCAGCCGCCGTCCCACGCGGGCTGCGCGACGGGCCGTGTGGGCAGCGGTCCCCGGCAGCTCGTAGCGCACGCGATCGCTCGGCCGGAACAGCTCGCCTTCCACGCGAAGACCTTTCAGGCCGCGCTTGGCCAGCCACGCGTCGACATAGCGGCGCGTGTCCTCGCGCACCTCCTGGTAGCCGGGCGGCAGCTCCTGCCGGTGCTGGACGACGACATCGGGAAGCCGGGTCGAGCGCAGGCCCCGCTCCTTCAGCGTCAGGAAGAGTTCATAGTGCTCGGACAGGTTGAGCTCCGGGTCCCACGGGTCGGGCCCGAGGCGATCCCTGGAGGCGACGAAGAACTGATGCACGACGTCGAAGACGGGCAGGCCCGCGATCGATCCGCGTGTCGCGCCCAGATGGTGCACGAGCACCCCGTGCTCGACGTCGAGCGTCCCCTCGAAGCGGCGGGGGCCCCGGCAGATCCCCTTCCAGGGGTCGAAGTCGAGCCAGACGCACGAGACGACGTCGAACGGCGTCGACTCGAGTGCGTGCAGCATGCGCCCGAGGTCGGTGCGCCGCTCGAACACCATGTCGTCGTCGCAGATGAGCACGTAGGGCGTCTCGACGTGGCGAAGCCCGAGATTGCGGCCCCCGGCCGCGCCGAGTGAGTCGTACGGCTCGTGGAGGTACGTGGTGATCTCCGCCGGCACGGGGCGAAGCGGCTCGCGGGAGTCGTCGACGACGACGATCGGCACGCGCTCGTACAACGCGCGGATGGACGCGAGCAGTCGTCTCAGCGCGTCAGGACGCTCGAACGTCTTGACGAGGACGGTGATGTCGCGCTCGACATCCACGCCCGCAGCCTATGCCGAGCGACGCCTTCCTTACTCGGCAGGCTCGTCTGCGGGCTCGCCTGCGGGCTCGTCGTCCGGCGCAGACGGCACCGCGACCTTCTCCCGCTTGGGAGCGCCCGCGAGCGTGATCGAGACTTCTTCCTCGTCCTTGCGGTCGACGACGATCGACACGCCGGGCTCGAGGTCGGAGCCGAGCACGAAGTCGGCGAGCGGGTCCTCGATGTAGCGCTGGATCGCGCGACGCAGCGGCCGGGCGCCCATCGTCGGGTCGTAGCCCTTCTCCACGAGCAGCTCCTTCGCGGCGTCGGAGAGCTCGATGACGACCTCGTGGGTGGAGATCTGCTCGCGAACGCGGCGCATCATCAAATCGACGATCTCGAGGATCTCGTCCCTCGTCAGCTTGTGGAAGACGATGACCTCGTCGATGCGGTTGAGCAGCTCCGGTCGGAAAACCTTCTTCAGCTCGCCCATGATCCGGTCCTTCATGTCCTCGTAGGACAGGCCCGACTCGTCGCCGACGCCGAAGCCGAGGGAGACGTTCTTCGAGATCGTCCCGGCGCCGATGTTCGAGGTCATGATCACGATCGTGTTGCGGAAGTCGACCTTCCGGCCCTGCGCGTCGGTGAGCCGCCCGTCCTCGAGGATCTGGAGCAGGATGTTGAAGACGTCCGGGTGGGCCTTCTCGATCTCGTCGAGCAGGAGCACGGAGTACGGCCTACGCCGAACGGCCTCGGTCAGCTGGCCGCCCTCGTCGTAGCCCACGTAGCCGGGCGGTGAGCCGACGAGCCGCGACACGGAGTGCTTCTCCATGTACTCCGACATGTCGACCTGGATCATCGCGTCCTCGTCGCCAAAGAGGAACTCGGCGAGCGTCCGGGCGAGCTCCGTCTTGCCGACGCCCGATGGGCCGAGGAAGATGAACGAGCCGGTCGGGCGCTTCGGGTCCTTGATGCCCGCGCGGGCGCGCCGGATCGCCTTCGACACCGCGACGATCGCCTCGCTCTGGCCGATCACGCGCTTGTGCAGCTCGTCCTCCATGTTCACGAGCCGCTCGGTCTCGGCCTCGGTGAGCTTGAAGACCGGGATGCCCGTCCACATGGAGACGACGTCGGCGATCTCCTCCTCGCCGATCTCGGGCTGCTCCTCCCCCTCCTCCGAGCGCCATTGCTCCTCGAGCTCCCGCTTCTTCTGCGAGAGCTTTCGCTCCTTGTCGCGCAGGCTCGCGGCCTTCTCGAATTCCTGAGCCTCGATCGCGTCTTCTTTCTCCTTGCGGACCTTCTCGATCTCCTCTTCGAGCTCGCGGTAGCGCGGGGGCGCGGTCATCGTGCGGATGCGCATGCGTGACGCTGCCTCGTCGATGAGGTCGATCGCCTTGTCGGGCAGGTGGCGGTCCTGGATGTAGCGCTCGGCGAGCGTGGCGGCGGCGGAGAGCGCCTCGTCGGTGATCTTGCAGCGGTGGTGCGCCTCGTAGCGGTCGCGGAGGCCGCGGAGGATCTGCACCGTCTCGTCGACGGAGGGCTCTTCGACGCGGATCTGCTGGAAGCGGCGCTCGAGGGCCGCGTCGCGCTCGAGGTACTTGCGGTACTCGTCGAGCGTCGTCGCGCCGATGGTCTGCAGCTCGCCGCGCGCCAGCGCGGGCTTGAGGATCGAGGCGGCGTCGATCGCGCCCTCGGCGGCACCCGCACCGACGAGGTTGTGGAGCTCGTCGATGAAGAGGACGATGTCGCCGCGCTGGGAGATCTCCTTCATCACCTTCTTCAGGCGCTCCTCGAACTCGCCGCGGTACTTCGAGCCGGCGACGAGGGCGGCCAGGTCGAGGCTGTAGATCTGCTTGCCCTTCAGCAGCTCGGGCACGTTGCCGGCGGCGATTCGCTGCGCGAGCCCTTCGACGACGGCGGTCTTGCCGACGCCCGGCTCACCCACGAGCACCGGGTTGTTCTTCGTCCGGCGTGAGAGGATCTGCATGATCCGCTCGATCTCGGTCTGGCGCCCGACGACGGGGTCGAGCTTGCCTTCGGCCGCCTGGCGCGTGAAGTTGCGGCCGAACTGGTCGAGCAGCTTCGAGCTCTTCGACTTCTCGCTCGGCGCCTGCCCCTGCTGGCGGCGGCCAGGCCCTGAGAGCATGCGGATGATCTCGTTGCGGATCTTCTCCGCGTCGGCGTCGAAGTCGAGGAGGATGCGCGCTGCGACGCCCTCGTTCTCGCGCACGAGGCCGAGCAGGATGTGCTCGGTGCCGATGTAGTTGTGGCCGAGCGACAGCGCCTCGCGCAATGCGAGCTCGAGCACCTTCTTCGCGCGCGGCGTGAACGGGATCTGGCCGCTCGTCACCTCGTCGCCCTGGCCGACGATGCGCGCCACCTGGGCCCGCACCTCCTCGACGGTGATGTCGAGGGACTCGAGCACGCGCGCAGCCAGGCCTTCCTCCTCGCGGAGGAGGCCGAGCAGGATGTGCTCGGTGCCGATGTAGTTGTGCTTCAGGGCACGGGCTTCGTCCTGGGCGAGGACGACAACCTGCCGGGCACGCTCGGTAAATCGCTCGAACACTCTGGTGTCCATCGTACCCCACGGGGATCGGATGCCCAGATCGCGATAGGCGTTGCTTAACGCCTACACACCGAATGCTTACGAGTGGCGCGACCGCGGCGCCGCGCAGCGGTCGCGGCATGGCTGCAGCTAGCCTGTGACGCCATGGCGCGGCAAGGAGGGGGGCGCAAAGCCCTGGTCACGGGCGGGGCAGGGTTCATCGGCTCCCACCTCTGCGAGCTCCTCCTCGACGAGGGTTGGGAGGTCTGGGCGCTCGACGACCTCTCCACGGGCTCGTTGGCGAACGTCGAGCACCTGACCGGCAACACAGACTTCCACCTCGTGGTCGATTCCGTGCTCAACCGCGCCGTCGTCAACGAGCTCGTACACAAGTGTGATGTCGTCTACCACCTTGCAGCGGCCGTCGGCGTCCGGCTCATCGTCGAGCAGCCGGTGCACACCCTGGTCACGAACCTCGAGGGAACCGAGGTCGTGCTCGAGCACTGCAACCGCTTCGGAAAGCGCGTGCTGATCGCATCGACGTCCGAGGTCTACGGCGACCATCGCGACGAGAAACCGCTGTCCGAGGAGGCGCGCCGCGTGTACGGACCGACGACGCAGCGGCGCTGGGCGTACGCAGACTCGAAGGCCATGGACGAGTTCCTCGCGCTCGCGCACCACCAGGAAGGCGGTCTCGACTGCATCATCGCCCGGCTGTTCAACACCGTCGGCCCCCGCCAGTCCGGGCAATACGGGATGGTGGTGCCCCGCTTCGTCGAGCGTGCGCTGGCCGGGGACCCGCTCGAGGTCTTCGGGGACGGCGAGCAGACGCGCTGCTTCTGTCATGTCTCCGACACCATCCGCGCTCTGACGGGGCTGATGGCGCACGACGTCGCGGGTGAGATCTACAACGTGGGCTCGAGCGAACAGATTGCGATCATCGAGCTCGCGAAAAAGGTGATCGATGCCACCGGATCGTCGTCGACGACGGTCTTCGTCCCCTTCGAGGACGCCTACGGCCACGGGATCGAGGACATGCTCCACCGGATCCCGTCCACCGACAAGATCCGCGCTGCGATCGGCTGGCAGCCGACGCTCGAACTCGATCAGATCCTCAGGGACGTCATCGATCACGCGACGTCATCTGTCGTCGCCTAGCCCTGATCGCGGGCGGCCGCTCCATCGGAAGACGGGTTTTCAGCCGCGCTCGCGGAGCGCCGGGAAGAGAATGACGTCGCGGATCGTCTCGCAGCCGGTGAGCAGCATCGTCAACCGGTCGATGCCGAGTCCTAGCCCTCCGGTGGGCGGCATCCCGTACGCGAGCGCTTCGACGTAGTCCGGGTCTCCTCGCTCGCCCTCCACGTGCTTCGACTGCTGCTCGAACCGGGTCGCCTGCTCGTCGGCGTCGTTGATCTCCGAGTAAGCGTTGCCAAGCTCCATGCCTGCGGCGAAGTACTCGAAGCGCTCCGTCAGCGACGGGTCGTCGTCGGTCGGTCGGGCGAACGGCGACAGCTCGACCGGATGGCCGAAGACGATCGTCGGCGCGATCAGGCTTGGCTCCACGAAGTGCCCGAAGGCGTGGTCGACGAGCTGCGCCCAGTCCTTGTCGGCGTCAGTGGGAACGCCCCGCTCGGTGAGCCAGGCCCGCAGCTCGTCGGCATCGCGCGTCCAGAGCTCGTGCTCCTCGAGCGCCTCGACGAACGAGACACGCCGCCAAGGTGCCTTCAGATCGAGCTCGTGTCCCTTGAACTGGACGACGGTCGTCCCGAGCACGTCGCGGGCGACCAGCTCGAGCATCTCCTCGATCCTCGCCATCGTGTCTGTGTAGTCCGCGTAGGCCTCGTACCACTCGAGCATCGTGAACTCGGGCTGGTGCTTGTACGAGACGCCCTCGTTGCGAAAGTCCTTGCCGATCTCGTAGACCCGCTCCAGCCCACCGACGATCAGGCGCTTGAGATAGAGCTCGGTCGCGATGCGAAGGTAGAAGTCGGCGTCGAGCTCGTTGTAGTGCGTGACGAACGGGTGCGCGAACGCCCCGCCGTACCTGGGCTGGAGGACGGGGGTCTCCACCTCGACGAAGCCCTCGTCGTCGAGGTACCTGCGGATGGCGCTAATCGCACGAGCCCTCGTGACGAACGCGTCGCGCGTCTCCTCGCTCATCAGGAGGTCGACGTAGCGCTGTCGGTACCGAAGCTCGGGATCCTTCAAACCGTGGAACGTGTCGGGCAGCGGCCGGCTGATCTTCGCGAGCAGCACGAGCTCCTCGACATCGAGCGACGGCTCTCCCCGCCTCGTCTTCATCGGCGTTCCGGACGGCGCCGACGATGTCGCCGAGGTCGAGATCGACCTCTCCCACCCGGTCCGCGCGACAGAAGAGCTGTATCCGCCCCGACCGATCGACGAGGTCGAGGAACACGAGCTTCCCCATGTCGCGCCGTGCGAGCACGCGGCCCGCCACTCGCATCGTCTGCTCGCCCGTCTGACCGGCCTCGAGCGGCTCGGTGGCGGTCAGCGCCGCGGCCACGTCCACGCGGTCCGGAAAGCGCTTCGGCAAGCCGCTCATGGCGGCGAGCCTATCGCTAGCGTCCCTGGCCGGTCGGCCTCACGGGCGGCGAAGCCGCCCTCCGGCCGACCTGGCGCCGCTGGCGGCAGGATCCGGCGCTCGCGGCGCTTGTCCGTATTCGAATACTGTCCGGCGCGCCGCTCGCTTGGCTCCTTTGCCAGCGACGCCCCAGGAACGCTAGCGACCCAGACGCTAGGTGATCGCGACGATCTTGTACTTCAGCGAGCCGCGGGGCGCGGAGACCTCGACGACCTCGCCCTTCTTGCGGCCGATGATGGCCTTGCCGACGGGCGACTCGTTGGAGAGCTTGCTCTCCGACGGGTTCGCCTCGGCCGAGCCGACGATCGTGTACTCGAACGTCTTGTTGGCGGCCATGTCTTTCAAGCGGACGACCGAGCCAACAGAGACGACGCCCTTCGCGATGTCCTTCTTCTCGAGCACGCGAGCCGCGCGGAGCCGTTCCTCCAACGTCGCGATTCGGTGCTCCAGCATCGCCTGCTCGTTCTTTGCGTCGTCGTACTCCGCGTTCTCCGCGATGTCGCCGAACTCGCGCGCGTGCCGGATCCGATCGGCAACCTCCCGACGCTTGTCTGTCGACAGGTACTCGATCTCCTGCTTGAGCTTTGCGTATCCCTCTTTGGTCAGGATCACTTCGTTCACGATCACCGCTCCAGGTAGAAGAGACGTCGGAGATGAAAAAAAGTCGCGGCCTCAGCGAGCCGCGAGCGCGCATTCTAGCCGCCGGCGGCGGGGTCGCGCAATCCCTCTTCCCGCATAGAATCCACGCTCTGTGCAGGTACATCTCAGAGAGGCGTGGCACATCGGCCCCGTCGCCGTCCCCTCGCGGCTCGTATTGGCACCAATGGCCGGTGTGAGCGTCCAGGCGTTCCGCCGGCAGGGTAGGCGCTACGGCGCCGGCCTTGTCTGCTCGGAGATGGTCAGTTGCGCCGGCATCCACTACCGCAACGAGCGAACCCTCGGCTACCTGCGTATCGCGCCCGACGAACGGCCGCTCGCGGTGCAGATCTTCGGCTCCGAGCCGGAGCTCATGGCCGAGGCGGCCGAGATGGTGGAAGCCGCGGGCGCCGACATCGTCGACATCAACTTCGGTTGTCCCGTCCGCAAGGTCACGAAGACCGGCGCCGGGGCGACGCTGCTCGAGCAGCCGGAGCGCGCATGCCGCATCGTCGGCACTGTGGCCGACGCGGTGTCGGTCCCGGTGACCGTGAAGATGCGCCGTGGGCTCGAGAACGGCTCGCGCACCTGCCTGGAGCTCGGCCCGCAGCTGGTGGAGGCCGGCGCGAGCAGCCTCACCCTTCATCCCCGCTCGGCTCGCCAGATGTACACGGGCGAGGCCGATCACCGGCTGACGGCCGAGCTCGTCGACCTGGTGGACGTTCCCGTCGTCGCCTCGGGCGACGTCGTGTCGCACAACCGGGCGCTGGAGATCCTCGAGACTACGGGCGCCGAGGCCGTGATGGTGGGCCGGGCAGCCCAGGGCAATCCCTGGACCCTGCGCGAGATCGTCGACGGCGTGGACGAGCGGCCGTCGCGGGATGAGGTGGCTGCGGAGCTGATCGTCTTTGTCCGCGAGACGGCGCGCGAGCTCGGCGAGCGGCGAGCCGCGGGGTTCCTCAAGAAGTTCTACGGCTGGTACCTGCGAAGAGGAGGCTTTCCGCGGCCGTTCGTGCAGGAGCTCGTGCGGCTGGAGACGACGGACGAGGTCGTGGAGCGGCTGCTGATCGCGGAGCCCGGCGCCGCTGCGGCCGTGGCCCGCATCGAGGCCGACATGCCCGACACGGACGGCACGCTCGTCCCCCTGCCGATCTCGGCCTTCGGCGGCGGGTAGTTCACGACTCGTGTGGAGGGTGATCGGGGTCGTTGCGCTCGTGCTCGCCGGGGTCGGCGCCGCGCTCGCACTGGCCATTCCCGGAGACGAGGAAGAGGTCGTGCGCCTACCGGAGGCCGAGATGCCCGGACGTCTGCTCGTCGGGTTCCAGGACGATCCGTCGCTTCGGTGGGGCGCGGACCGAGCGAGCATGCTCGATCGCGCTCGACGGGCAGGAGCAACGGTGATCCGCACGACCGTCGACTGGTCCGACGCCGCTCCACGAAGGCCGAGCTCGCCGAGATCCCCATTCGATCCGGTCTACCGACTGGACGATGTCGACGATCTGGCACGGCAGTCCCAGCTTCGTGGGATGGAGCTGCTGATCACGATCTGGGGCACGCCGGAGTGGGCGAACGGCGGGCAAGAGCCGAATCACGCGCCGGAGCGTCCGGACGACCTCGCCGATTTCGCACAGGCTCTCGCGGACCGCTATTCGGGGCGACACCCCGGCTATCCGGCCGTGCGGCTCTTCTCCGCGTGGAACGAGCCCAATCTCGAGCTGTTTCTGGCACCGCAGTTCGACGTCCAAGGCCGTTCGGTGGCGCCTGCCGCCTACGCACGGATTGCGGAAGCGATCTACGACGGGGTCAAGCGTGGCAATAGCGACGCCCTCGTCGCGATCGGCGAGACCTCGGCCCGCGGCCGCGACATTCCAGCGTCAGGGCCCGCACAGGAGAGCCACTCCCCGGGAACGTTCGCCCGGCTCCTGGCGGACGCAGACCCTGAGCTCTCCTTCGATGCGTGGGCGCAGCACCCGTATCCGACGAGGCCGAACAACCCGCCCGCCGAGCCCGTGCGCTGGCCGGGCGTGGGCCTGACGAGCCTGGAGCGATTCGGCGATGCCCTGGGGGACTGGTTCGGCCGAGACGAAGTCCCGCTGTGGCTCACCGAGTACGGACATGAGACACAGCCCGCAGAGGAGCTCGGCGTTCCCGCACTCGACCAGGCACGGTACGCGCGCGAGGCGCTGGGCGCCGCCGTCGGCAATCCGCGCGTGCGCATGCTCGTGTGGTTCGTGCTGCGCGACTCGCCGGGCAACCCCTGGCAGAGCGGTCTCATCGACCAGAGCGGAGAGCTGAAGCCGGCGTTTCACACGTTCCGCGGGGCTGCGAGAGTTCTCGACGCACGCAACCCGATCCTTCCCGTGGGATCGGACTCGGCGCTCGTGCCTGCGCTCGAGCTGGCCTATCGGGTCCCTTCCGGCTCACCGATCCAGGTGTCTCTGTCAGGCCGTCTAGCCCAATCCGTCCCGCTGCGCCCCGACGGCTGGCTCGACGTGCCCCTCGGCGACGTCGCCGACGATCTCGTCGAGGTCGAGGCTGTCGACGTCCACGGCAACGCCGTCTCGCGCCGCATCAGGCTGGGCTAGCCGGCGCGGTTGGGAACCCACGCTAGTCGGCGCGGTTCAGCTCCCAGACGAGCCGCAGCCCTTCGAGCGTGAGCAGCGGATCGATCGTCTCGATCGTCTGCGAATGGGGCGCGATCAGCTCGACGAGGCCTCCGGTGGCGACGACCTGGGCCTCGACACCGAGCTCGCGGCGGATCGCAGCGACGATCCCGTCCACCTGTCCGGCGAACCCGTAGACGACGCCCGACTGGAGCGCGGTCGCGGTCGTACGGCCGATCACCGACGGAGGCTCGACGTAGTCGACCTTCACGAGCCGCGCGGCGCGCTGGAAGAGCGCCTCCATCGAGATCTCGATGCCCGGCGCGAGCACGCCGCCGACGTACTCGCCCTCCTGCGACACGACGTCGAAGTTCGTCGAGGTGCCGAAGTCGACGACGATGCATGGAGCGCCGTACCGCTCCTTCGCGGCAACGGCGTTCGCGATCCGGTCCGGACCGACCTCGCGTGGGTCGTCATAGCGCATCGGAATACCGGTGCGCACGCCCGGGCCGAGGACGAGCAGCGGCGCCGTCGCCCAGCGCTCTGCGAGCACCTCGTACTCGCGGATCAGCGCGGGTACCGTCGACGAGAGGCAGATGCCGTCGATCGACTCGAGGTCGATGAAGCGGCCGACGAGCGCGCCGAGCTCGTCGCCCGTGCGCTGGGCTTCGGTCGCCACGCGCCAGTTTTCGACCAGCTCGCCGTCGTCGAACAGCCCGAAGACCGTCTGGGTGTTTCCCACGTCGACGGCAAGCAGCGTCACGGCGGCGAGCCTACCGTGCTCAAAAGAGGTCGGCGGCCGCCGGCAGGCGGCGGCCGCCGCGATTCACGTCAGCCGCTGCGGCGGTTGACCGCAGCCTTGAGCTGACCCTTGCTCATCTTGGAACGGCCCTTGATGCCGAGCCGCTTCGCTTCCTTGTACCACTGTTCCTTGGTCTTTTCACGTGTAGGCATGTCCACCTCCTCGACGTCGGTCACGTGATTCGAAGTGCGCCTAACCACTTCGGCAGGGCCGAAACACGCACGCCCAGGCGGGGCGGGTTTAGGACTCGTCGTCGCGGGGAAGCGCTTCGCCGATCCGCTCGGCCAGCGCCTCGGCCGTGAGGGTCGGCTCCTCACCTTCGCGGCGAAGCTCTTCCACCGTGAGGTCGGTCGAGGTGTAGACCTCCGCGCGCGGGATCATCCGCGTCGGGCGGTTCTTGTCCCACACCCACACGTCCTCCATCTTCACGTGAAAGAACGGGTACGAGGGCTGAGGCGCGTAGTTGATGTCGAGCGTGTTGCAGAGGTACGTCGCGTCCTGCGTCAGCACGCAGTATCGGAAAAGGCCGAAGACCGCCGAGTACTCCCTCTTCAGGCGTAGCTCGAGCTGGGCTTCGTAGTCGTCGAGCTCGTCGATGTGGCTCATAGACCGCTCAGTCTAGCGCCGCGAGGAGGTCCGACACGCGGCCGCGGCCGGGGACGACGAGCTCTGCATCGAGCTCGACGAGCGGCTCGAGAACGAAGCGGCGCTCGTGCAGGTGCGGGTGAGGAACGGTCAGCCCCGGCTCGTCTATGACCTCGTCGCCGTACAGGAGCAGGTCGAGATCGATCGTCCGCGGGCCGTACCTCGGGCCGCCGCCTCGCTCGCGGCCAAGGCGGCGCTCGACATCGAGCAGCTCGTCGAGCAGCGCGCGCGGGCCGAGCTCGGTCTCGACCTCCGCGACGGCGTTGAGGAAGAGCGGCTGGTCGGCATAGCCCCACGGCTCCGTCTCGCGAATCTCGGACAGCCTCGTCGCCCCGATCGTCTCGGCGGCATTCCGGATCGCCTGCTCGCGGTCGCCGAGATTCGAGCCGAGTCCGACGTACGCCCTGGTCACGGACGCTCGACGGTGACAGCCGAGTACTCGGCCGGCGGATCGAGCTGGACGTGCGGCTTGCGAACGCGAACGCGCACCCGCTCGACGGCGAAGCGCTCTACGAGCACATCGGCCAGCGCAGCGGCGAGTGTCTCCAACAGCCGCACACGCTCTCGGTCGGAGACTTCCCGAACGCACGCGGCCACGTCGCGGTAGTCGATCGTCTGATCGATGTCGTCAGCCTCTGGCTCCTGCCGCGGCCACAACGAGACGTCGAACAGGAACGTCTGGCCCTCCCGTTCCTCGACGTCGGTCGCCCCGTGGTAGCCGAACACTTCGATGCCGTACAGCTCGATCTTCACGCTTGCAACGCCTCCACGGTCTCGCGGACATCGTGTACGCGCACGATCGTCGCACCGGCGGCGACTGCGATGGCGGCGGCGGCGATGCTCGCCGGCATCGGCCCCACGGTCGCCTCGGGCTCGCCCATCAGCCGGCCGAGAAAGCGCTTGCGCGATGCCCCGACGAGCACCGGGCGGCCGAGCGTCTCGAGCTCGCCGAGGCGGTTCAGCAGCTCGACGTTGTGCTCGACCGTCTTGCCGAAGCCCAGGCCCGGGTCGACGCAGATCCGCTCCTCGGCGATGCCCGACCGGGTCGCAAAGGCGAGCCGCTCCTCGAGGAACGCCACGACCTCCGAGACGACATCGTCGTAGCGAGGGTCCTCCTGCATCGTCCGTGGCTCGCCGAGCATGTGCATGAGGCAAAGGTAGGAGCCGGAGCGAGCCACGAGCTCCGCCATCTCCGGGTCGCCCCGCAGCGCGGTGACGTCGTTCACGAGCTCCGCCCCGAGCCCGAGGGCCTGCCGGGCCACCTCGGCCTTCGAGGTGTCGATCGACAGCGGTACCTCGCCTCCCAGCCGTTCGAGCACCGGGACGACGCGCCGCAGCTCATCGTCGAGAGAAATCCCCTCCGAGCCAGGCCGCGTCGATTCGCCGCCCACGTCGACGATCGCGGCTCCCTCCTCCACCATCCTCCGAGCGGACGCGGCAGCCGTGTCGGGATCGAGGTTGACGCCGCCGTCCGAGAACGAGTCCGGCGTGACGTTGACGATGCCCATCACCGATGGGCGCGGAAACCGCTGCTCGATCGGGATCACGAACGCCTTTCCATCAATGCCGCGATCGGACATGTCCCAGGGACAGTCCCTGTATCAAGAGTGTTACGGATCATCCACAGCGGTCCGCGAGGTGGGAATGCCGCCGCCGCTGCTCAGCAGGTAAGCGCGCAGAGAACGGAAAGCGCTACGGCTGAGACGGCTCGGGCGGGGGAGGCTGCATGGTCGCGCCCGGAATGGGGAAGGGCTTCGGCCGCGGCTCGGGCCGCTTCTTCGGCTCCTCGGCGGGTATCTCGGGCTGCGCAACGGGCTCGTCGGCGAACACCTCGGCCTCGTCCTCGCCCGCCAGCAGCCGCTCGAACTGATCTTTGTCGATCGTCTCGCGCTCGATGAGAATCGCGGACAGCTTGTGCATCTCGGTCATGTGATCGCGGAGGACGCCGCGCGCCGTTTCATGGGCCTCCTCGATCACGCGTCGGATCTCGTCGTCGATCTCGCGCGCCATCTCCTCGGAGTAGTCGGGCTCGGCGGACATCTCGCGGCCGAGGAACGGCATGTCGTGGTTGCGGCCGAGCACACGCGGGCCGAGCTTCTCGGACATGCCGTAGCGCATGATCATCTGCTTGGCCGTCGACGTGACCTTCTCGATGTCGTTCGCGGCCCCGGTAGTCACCTCGTTGAAGACGAGCTCCTCGGCGGCGCGCCCGCCGAGCGTCATCGCCATCTGAGACATGAGCGAGGCCTTCGTCGTCAGATAGCGATCCTCGCGAGGCAGCGAGATCGTGTAGCCGAGCGCCTGGCCGCGGCTGATGATCGAGATCTTGTGCACCTCGTCGGTCTCGTCGAGGTAGAAGCCGACGAGCGCGTGGCCCATCTCGTGGTACGCCGTGATCTTCCGCTCCTGCTCGGAGAGCAGGCGCGTCTTCTTCTCGGGGCCGGCGATCACGCGCATGATCCCCTCCTCGAGCTCCTCCTGCTCGACGAGCTTCTTCCCCTTGCGCGCCGCCAGCAGCGCTGCCTCGTTCACGAGGTTGGCGAGGTCCGCGCCGGTGAAGCCGGGGGTGCCTGCCGCGAGCGTGTCGAGCTCGATGTCGTTCGCCAGCGGCTTGCCCTTCGTGTGCACCTCGAGGATCTTGCGGCGGCCGACACGGTCGGGACGATCGACGACGATCTGGCGGTCGAAGCGGCCTGGGCGCAGCAGCGCCGGGTCGAGGATGTCGGGCCGGTTCGTCGCGGCGATGAGGATGATGTTGTCCTTCAGCTCGAAGCCGTCCATCTCGACGAGCAGCTGGTTGAGCGTCTGCTCGCGCTCGTCGTGACCGCCGCCCAGGCCGGCGCCGCGGTGGCGGCCGACGGCGTCGATCTCGTCCATGAAGACGATGCAGGGCGACGCCTGCTTGGCCTGCTCGAACAGGTCGCGGACGCGGCTCGCGCCGACGCCGACGAACATCTCGACGAAGTCGGAGCCGGAGATCGAGAAGAACGGCACACCTGCCTCGCCGGCGACCGCGCGCGCGAGCAGCGTCTTCCCTGTGCCTGGCGGGCCGTACAGCAGCACGCCCTTGGGGATGCGCGCGCCGAGCGCCTGGAACTTCTTCGGGTTCTCGAGGAACTCCTTGATCTCCTGGAGCTCCTCGACGGCTTCGTCGCACCCGGCGACGTCCTTGAACGTCACCTTCGGCGAGTCCGGGGACATGCGCTTCGCGCGGCTCTTCCCGAAGCTCATCACCTTCGAGCCGCCGCCCTGCATCTGGTTCATGATGAACAGCCAGAAGACGATCAACAGCGCGAACGGCAGCAGCGTGCCGAGGATCGACCACCAGGCGGACGAGCCCGTGCCCTTGGAGTCGAACGCGACCTCGTGCTTCTGCAGGAGGTTCTGGAACTCGATCTGCGACTGCGGCGTCGGGTAGTTGACCTTGACCTTGGGATTCGACTCGTCCGAGGGCGTGACCGTGATCTGCTGCTTCGTCGGCGTGAAGACGACGAGCTCGATCGACTTCGGATCCTCTTTCACGCGCGTGATCAGATCCGAGTACGTGACCTTCTTCGCGCCCTTCTGCTGAGGAATGAGCGTCTGGCTCGCCAGATAGACGAGCAGCACAATGACGATCAGGGGGAAAAGAGCGCTGCGGAAGAAGCGAGTCATACAGGGTCTCCTGGCCGAATCAGGGTAGCACTACCCCTTTGTTCGGCCAGGCGCGAACGACGGATGAGTGAGGGAGTGTTAAGCCCCTTCGGGGATGAGGTCTTCGCTCAATACACCGACGTACGGCAGGTTCCTGTACCGCTCCGCGAAGTCGAGGCCGTAGCCGATGACGAACTTGTTCGGGATCTCGAAGCCGATCCACCGAACGGGGACGTCGATCTCCCGCCGAGCGGGCTTCGTCATGAGCGCGCACACCTCGAGCGACGCCGGCTCGCGCGACTCGAGGTTGCGAATCAGGTACGAGAGCGTGAGACCCGAGTCGACGATGTCCTCGACGACGAGCACGTGCCTGCCCTCGATGTTGATGTCGAGGTCCTTGAGGATGCGTACGACGCCCGACGAGTCGGTCGACGCGCCGTAGCTCGTGATTGCCATGAAGTCGACCTCGCAGGGGACGCGGAGGTGGCGCATGAGATCGGCCATGAAGAACACGGCCCCTTTGAGCACGCCCACGAGCAGCAGGTCGCGGCCGCGGTAGTAGTCCGAAACCTCGTCACCGAGCTCCGCGATGCGCGTGCGCAGCGCGTCGGCGTCGATGAGCACCTCGCCGACTCCGCGCTCGAGCTCGGACGTGATCTCTATGAGCGCGTGACCTCCACGTCGGGATTCTCCACGATCCCGGGGATCGCGACAACCTCTTCCCCGCGGACGACGAGCGGCCAGGTGGAACGCTCCCGGCGCGGCACCTTCGCATCCGTGAACACGTCCTGCACCTTCCGGCTGCGGCCGGCCAGACGGTCGCCGGGCTGCCACGTGCGCACCTCGAGGCCGGGGACGTCCGACTCGATCGTCCACGGACCGAACCGGACCGGGCCGCGTTCGAGCGTCACGCGGTCGTACTCGCGCACCGCGTGGATGCCCCGGCCGAGGTCTGCCTCCTTCGTCCCCTCCGTGGAAGCGAGGAGGTCGAGCAGCGTGTGCTCGAGCGTGCGTGGGAGCCGACGCTCGGCCGGCTGCTCCGCCAGTGCGAGGAGATTGGCGCGTGCGCGCGGGTCGAGACGCTCGAGCAGCGGGAGCAGCTCCGTGCGAATGAGCCCGCGCTTCGTGTCGACGTTCGTGGAGTCGGTGCGATACGGCAGGCCGGCTCCGTCGCAATACGCCTTCGTCTCTTCGCCCCAGACCGTGAGCAGCGGCCGGACGACGCCGTCCTCGCGCTTCGGCTTGATCCCTGCGGGGCGCCCGCTCGAGACGAGGCGGTAGAGGGCCGTCTCGACGTTGTCGGACGCCGTGTGGCCGGTCGCGCGCAGGCGGTCGGTCGCGTACGAGTAGCGGATCTTCCTGAGCTCGGCCTCGGTGACGGCAGCCGGCGCGTCGATGACCTCAGCCCCGAGGACGTCGCGGCAGAAGCGCGCGTCGACGTCCGACTCCTCGCCGCGCAGGCCGTGGTTCACGTGCAGGGCGGATACGCGATAGCCGAGTTCCTGGAGCACGTGCCAGAGGCAGGTCGAATCGGGCCCGCCGGAGACGAGGCACGTGACCTCGCCTCCGGGCGGGACCAGCTCATGCCGGCGGATGTGCGCTTCTACGCGTGCGCGAAGGTCCACACGGCCATTGTGACAGCGGCTGCTCCTCCGGCCTCAGGCCTTCTCGACCTGCACGATCGTGTACGTCGTGTCCGGGGTGGGCGGCGTCGTGAACCGCGCATTCACCGCGTAGAGCCACTTGCCGAACTCGTCGATCGTCGTCGGGACGTCGAAGTTGGGACTCGTGATGAGATCGACGATGGTGCCGGCGGAGAGGTCGGTCTCGAGCTCGATGACCGCGATCTGGTTCAAGCGGTTCTGGACGACGTAGAGCGTCTTCCCGTCCAGCAGGATGCCGTCACCCGATCGCGACACGCTTGCCGCCGGTCAGCTCGATCTCGGTGGCTCACGCCCGTCTCGGGTCGACGCGTGAAGAGCTTGCCGGTGGCGCTGTTGACGATGACGAGCGTCCTCCGTTCGGCGTGGCGTCGATCCCGTTGGTGTTGAATGCCGGGCACGATCGTGAAGTCGCCGGAGAGCGGCACCGACTTCACGTCAGATGCGGCTCCCGGGCTCCCGTCCGGCCCCAGCGGAACGCGGTAGAGGACCGGCTTCATGCGAGTCCGTGAACCAGGCGGCCGTCCGCGTGACGATGACGTCGTTGACGAACGTCGGCGCCGCAGTCGTCGAAGTGGTAGGTCGCGATCGTCGTCGCCTGTCTCTGCGTCGTACACGTAGCCGTCTCCGGTCGCCGCCGCCGGCGACGAAGAGCCGGCCACGGTCGTAGTCGACACCGACGGCGACTCGTCCCGCCTGCCCGGGCACGAGTATGGCTCCTTCGCCGGTGCGCAGGCTCCCTGCATAGACGGCGCCGTTGGCGCGCGAGCCCGAGTAGAAGGTCCCGCCGGGAGCAATGGCGATCCCTTCGGGCAGCCAGCCGTTGGGCAGGGCGATCGTGTCGGGATAGACCGCACCCGCCGAGCCTGTGGCCGCGGTGGCCAGCAGGGCGGTGACGGCCGCGAACAGGGCGAAGCGTCGCATCGTGTCTCCTTCCGCTCGTTGAAGGGCGTGCTCATGCGAGCTACCCGGGTCTTCCCGTTCCTACCCACTCAGGCGGCGACTCGGATTGACCTGGTCTAGGCTGCGGCGACATGCTCGACGAGAGCACCGAGTTCGGACAGCGCGCGGCGAGGCGACTTCGGGAGGAGCGGATTGCCTGGTTGACGACCGTCTCGCCTCGGGGCATGCCCCAGCCCGTGCCCGTGTGGTTCCTCTGGGACGGCGACGCGAGCGTCCTCCTCTACAGCCAGCCGGACACGCCGAAGCTCCGCAACATTGCCGAGAACCCACGCGTCAGCCTCCACCTCGACGGCAACGGACGCGGCGGCGACATCGTCGTCTGCGTCGGCAAGGCGCGCGTCTCCGACGACCCCTCGGCCGACCAGGTAGCCGGAGTACGTCGAGAAGTACGCCGAGCTCATCGAGCGGAACCGCTGGACGCCCGCGTCCTTCGCCGCCGACTACTCGGTGCCGCTGCGAATCACGATCTCTCGCATCCGCGGTCACTGAGCGCGCAGGTTCAGAAGATGAGGCTGCGAAACGCGATCGTCCGCCGCATGCCGATCGCCTCGTAGACGCGAATCGCCGGCGCGTTCTCCGCGCGCACGAATAGGCACACGCGCGGCACCTTGGCGAGCAGCCGACGACAGAGATCACGCATTCCGCGTTGCGCGAGACCCCGCCCTCGGGCCACGGGGTCGACCCACACCTGCTGGAGCTGGACGGCATGAGGAGTCCAGGCGGACGCCTCCGCCTTGAAGAGGATCGTGCCGTTCTCCGACCAGACCCAGGAGCGTCCTTCGCCGATCTGCGACCGCGTCCGCCAGCGGAAGCCGTCGGGGTCCGACGCCAGGGGGTCGACCCCGATCTCGTCCTCGTGTGCGGCGGCGCACGCAGGGACGAGCAGCTCCAGGTCGGCGGGGGTCGCCTCGCGCAGCCCGGTGCCACCTTCCTCAGGGGGCTCCTCGAGCACGTAGACCGGCTGTCCCGGCCGATCGACGCGGGGCGCGGGCAGCCTCCGTCCCGCACGCTGCCAGAGCTCGCCGACAGCCCGCTCCTCGCCGATGATCATGCGGGCGCGCCCCCACCTCGCCGCCCGGGCGAACGCTGCGCACCCAGAGCCCGACGGGACGACGTTCGCGCCGACGTGGCACAGGGCCGCCAGTCCCTCGTCGCCGGCCGTGGCGACGAACTTCCCCAGCCCTCGCCGAGCTGCGTCCTCGAGGTAGACGCGCTCCACGGGCTCCTCGGCACAGAAGTCGAGGATCTCCTCCAGCCGCGGCTCGAACACCCGGACCGCTTGAGCATCGGTATGAGAGTATGGCGCGCGTGCCGATCCATCTTCGTGCCGAGCCCGGCGACTATGCCGAGGCGTGCCTGCTCCCCGGCGACCCGCTGCGCGCGAAGTACATCGCAGAGACGTTCTTCTCGGAGCCGCGGCAGGTGAACGGCGAGCGCGGCATGCTCGGCTTCACCGGAACGTTCGAAGGACGGCCGGTATCCGTGCAGGCGAGTGGGATGGGCTGCCCGTCCGCAGCCATCGTCATCGAGGAGCTGGCGATGCTCGGCGTGAAGCGGATCGTCCGCGTCGGTACCTGTGGCGGGCTCCAGCCGGACATGCGGCTCGGCGATCTCATCGTCGCCATCAGCGCCGTCGCCGCAGACGCGACCGCGACCCACCTCGTCTCCGAGCCGCACACTCCCACCGCCACCTGGGAGCTCATCCACGGCGCCGTCCACGCCGCGAAAGAGCTCGGCAAGCCGGTCCGCGTGGGCCCGATCGTGTCGGGCGATCTCTTCTACAACCCCGATGATGGCCAGTACGCACGCTGGTCGTCGCGCGGCATCCTCGCCGTGGAGATGGAGGCTGCAGTGCTCTTCACCCTCGGCGCGCTGAAAGGCGTTCAGACGGGCTGCCTGCTGACGGTGTCCGACATGGTGGTGGAGGGCGAGTTCGTCCGCATCTCGGACGAGGAGATGCGCGCGGCGGTCGACCAGATGACCGAGCTCGCTGATCTGACCCACGGTCAGCGGCTCGCATCGACGCCATCAACGCCTGCGTCCTAGCCTGGCTCGACTTTCGCGCGCATCGATCCGACGATGACCGGCCAGTCCACCGCGTTCCTCGTCAACCCGGCGTCGGCGGGAGGCTCGACAGGCACGCGCTGGCCCGAGATCGCGCGGCGCGCAGCCGAGCTCGGGCTCGAAGGCGACGCCTTCCTATCGGAGCAGCCCGAGCACCTACGCGAGCTGGCCAGGCAGGCCGCGGCGGCCGGCGCCGATCTCCTCGTCGCGGTGGGCGGCGACGGCACCGTGAACGAAGTCGTGAACGGGATGGCCTCGTCCGATGCGCCGGCCGAACTGGCCGTCATCCCGAGGGGAACGGGCGTCGACTTCGTGCGGACCTTCGACATACCAGCGAGCTCGACGACGCCGTCCGGGTCGCTTCTGCAGGCCGCTCGCGAGCCATCGACCTCGGCCGCGCGACATATCGCGCGTGGAGCGGCAACGAAACCCAGTCGTACTTCGCAAACGTCGCCAGCGCCGGCATGAGCGGCGCGATCGCCAAGCGGGTGAACGAGTCGAAGAGCCGGCTCGCCAAGGCGTCGTACTTCTTCGCCACCTTCTCGGTGTTCGCACGCTGGCAGACGAGCGAGGTCCGCGTCTCCGTGGACGACAAGACGAGAAGCGGCCGTATGCGCGACGTCGTCGTCGCGAACTGCCGCTACTTCGGGGCGGGCATGAAGATCTGCCCGGAGGCTGAGCCGGACGATGGGCTGCTCGATGCACTGCTCATCGGCGACGTCACGAAGGTCGATCTCGCGCTGACGCTGCCCAAGATCTACCGCGGCACCCATCTACCGCATCCCAAGGCGGAGCTGCTGCGCGGGCGCAGCGTCAGCGTCGAGGCCGACGTGCCGCTGCCGATCCAACTCGACGGCGAGCAGCCCGGAACCACCCCCGTCAGGTTCGACGTCTTGCCGAAGGCGCTTCGGCTGCGAGTGCCCTAGCTCTTCGGGGTCGTCTTCTTCGCCGCGGTCGTCTTCTTGGCCGCCGGCTTCTTCCGGGCGGCCGGCTTCTTCCGGGCGGCCGGCCTCGACTTCTTCTCGAGCTCGGCGAGCCGCTCCTCGAGAGCCGTCACGCGCTTCTCCAGCGGATCGATGGCGCGGATGCGCGTCCCCAGCTCGTCGATCCGCTCCCGGAGCTGCTGCGCGCCGTCGACCAGCGCCTTGCCCATGGGCAGATCGGTGAGCTTCTGCATCGCCTCGCCGCCGGCGTCAGCCAACCTCGCAGCGAAGTCTCGGTCCTTGCTCGTCTTCGTCGTCTCGGTCATGCTCGATCTCCTTTCGTTCAGGCTGGATGATGACAGGGGTTCCCGCCGCGGCCGCGTTCCACACACGGCACACGACAGTGTTGTCGAGCCGGATGCGCCCGTGCGACATGGCGTGACGGCGTGGCCGACGGCTACCGGGGCGGTGGAAGACCGAGAGGACAGCAGCTCTCGTCACACGCTCAGGGTAATGGCCGACCCAGTAGCTCTGCCACGGCGGAGAGCGTCTCGCCCGCGCCGGCGTCGATCTTCAACACGGCTTCGCCGTCGAGCGCCGTCGCGCCACGATTGACGACAGCGAAGGACCGCGCCTCGAGCGGAAGGCCGGCCACGGGCCAGACCTCGAGCGAGGAGCCGACAACGAGCATGAGCGCGGCGTCCTGGGCCAGCGCGAGCGCGCGGTCGGTGGCCGCCCTCGGCAGCAGCTCACCGAACATCACGACGTCCGGCTTGAGCACGCTGCCGCAGGTGGGACAGCCCGGCGCCTGAGCTCCGTCGAGGAGCCTGATCACATCGGCGAGGAGCACCCTCGTGTGGCACTGCAGGCAGCTCGACGTGCGGATCGAGCCGTGCACCTCGACGACGGTCCGCGAGCCCGCCCGCTCGTGGAGCATGTCGATGTTCTGGGTGACGACCGCCGTCACCCACCCGCCGCTCTCGAGCGCCGCCAGCGCGAGATGTGCCGCGTTCGGCTGCGCCTCCACGAGCATGTCGAGCCGTCGCGCGTAGAAGTCCCAGACCTTGACGGGATCGCGCTGGAATGCGTCGATCGATGCGTACTCCATCGGGTCGTAGCTCGCCCAGATGCCCGTCGGCGAGCGAAAATCCGGGATGCCGCTCTCCGTGGAGACGCCCGCGCCGGTGAGGACGACGCAGGGCTGGCGCTCGCGGATCAGCTCGGCGAGGCGCTCGACGCTCACGCCGCCCCCACCGCGATAGTACGCAGCGATGGAGGGCTTCAACTTCTCGACGGACATCACCGTGCGTTTCGCGGAGACCGACGCGCAGGGTGTCGCCCACAACGCCGCGTACCTCGTCTGGTTCGAGGTGGCCCGGATCGACTATCTCGCCCGCTACGCGGAGGGGTACAGGCGCATCCAGGAGCAGGGCTACGAGGCGCTGACGATCGAGTCGCACGTCCGCTACCTCAAGCCCGTCCGGTTCGACGACAGGCTCGTGATCCACGCACGCTGCGGAGACATTCGCGGTGCGCGCTTCCGCTATGAGTACGCGATCACGAGAGACGGCGACCTCGTCGCGGACGGCTGGACCCGACACGCGGTCGTCGACGCGAAGACGCTGAGGCCCGCGCGCTTCCCGGCATGGCTGGCCGAGGCGGTCGCCGTGGCGGAGGGCTAGGTCCCGGGGCCCGCGTCGGCGGGAGGCGGCACGGTCTCGTCAGCGGGCGGCGCGGTCTCGTCGACCGGCGGGACGTCTTCCTCTGCCTTCGGCGTGGGCTCGGGCTTCGGCTCGGGCTTGGGCTTCGTCCCGACGAGGACGACCTTCTTCTCGCCGCGGTACGACGAGTACCAACTGTTGTCGTAGAGGAGGTTGCCCTTGGCGTTGTACACGCGCCGGCGAACGCTCGTGGAGAGCGGCGACGAGCCCGATTCGGCGACGACGCGCTGGCCGCGGTAGAGCGACGGGTCCTTCCGCCAGGTGGTGGGCGGGTTGCCGACCACGCGCAGGTCGCCGACCTCGGACTCCACGCGACGGTGCTGCGGCGCCCCGTAGAGGTTCACGGTCAGCGCCGACGAGCCGACGAACGTCCGCAGCCACAGCCACTTCTTCGTGTCGTTGACGAACTTCAGGTCGAGGTCCGGGTAGTTGACGGTGGCGTCGCGGCCCTGCGGGTAGTGGCTGATGTAGAGAGCGTGGTTCGTGCGCTCGGTGATGTCCAGACCGGCCTCG
Organism: uncultured Actinomycetes bacterium; assembly: GCA_963830835.1. Classification (GTDB taxonomy): domain Bacteria; phylum Actinomycetota; class Thermoleophilia; order Gaiellales; family Gaiellaceae; genus PALSA-612. Next base: position 93,399 of record CAWHNJ010000017.1, read on the forward strand.
TACGCGGCGTTGAAGACCGTCGTCGAGACCTGGCAGACTCCCCCGCCGAGCCCCGTCTGGAGCTCGCCGTTGATGATCACCGGCGCCTCGAGGAAGCCCTTGGCCTCGTTTCGCTCGCCCGTCGTGGCGTTGAACGAGAACGTCGTTCCCGGTGCGATCAGCGTCCTGTCGATGAGGTTGGCGACGAGCCGGACGTTGTGGACACGGTTCGCGTCCCCTGTGTAGTACGTCGTGTAGCCGCCGACGAGACCGGTGATGCCCATCTTCTTGGCTTCTGCGGTCGTCCGTTCGGGCTCCTTCGTAGCGACGACCATGGGCGCCGAGCGCTGCGTCGGCCGTAACGCCGCGGCGAACAGCCGGTTGGCCGTACGCGGCACGTCGAGCGCACGCGCGTTCAGCGAGGGCTTCACGAGCACGCGGCCTTCGTTCGCGACGATGAGCTCGGCGTCCCGCGGCTTCGTGTTGATCCGCTTCGCAAGCGTTGCGAAGTACGCGTCCGCGCGCGGACCGCCGATCCTCAATGTCTTCGTCCCATTCGCAGGCAGCTCGAGCAGCCGAGCCAGCTGGCGCTTGGAGACGCGTGATGTAGCCGTCGCCGGAGACGAGCCGCACGGGCCTGGAGATGGCGGTGCGAACCTTCTCTACGACGGCCGCGAGCATCTCGGACGTGACCTTCGGCTCTTCGGTCGTCGCCGACAGCGTCACGGGAGTGCGGTCGAGGCTCGCAAGCCTTCCGACGATGGCCGCCTCCGCCTCTTTGGGGTCGAGCGCGAGACCGTCCTTCTCCGGGACGATCACGGGCCGCAGCCCGACCAGCCTGATAGCGGCGTCACGATGTGCCACATCGCCTCTCGTCATCGGCCGGAGGACTCGGTCGAACGCTCGCGGATTGACGCTCGCGTGCGGCGTGACATCCGACCCGAAGGCCCAGACAGCGAGCCGGCGGAAGCCCCGGATCGGCCTGAAGCCGTCCGTCTTCGCCTGGGCGTCGGCTACCGCGCCTCGCCAGTCGACGTCGAGTGCGAGGTCAGACGGGCGAACTCGGAAGCTACGGCCGTCGACGGTGACGGCGAGCGGTACGCGGCGAAGCGCAGCCTCGTGCCCCTCCAGGCGCCGCACGGCCGCCGCCGGCGAGAGGCCGGCGACGTCGACGCCCGCGATCTGCACACCTGAAGGCAACGTGTTCGGCGACCCGGCGTACACGAAGGCAACGCGCGAACAGCACGAGGGCCAGCAGGCCGACGCAGGCGACCGTAACGCGTCGGACCATGCGCCTCCGAGCCTGTCGCTTTCGGCGCACGCGTATCTGCGCGAGACGCGCTTCGGATGTCCAGGACTCCGCCTGCACGAGCCCAAGATGTTAGCGAGGGCGCTGGAGCCAGTTGTTGCGTAGATACGTGGAGATCACCAGCCGCTGGATCTCGGATGTGCCCTCGACGATCTGCATCACCTTCGCGTCCCGGAACCACTTCTCGACGGGGTGGTCGTCCATGATCCCAGCGCCGCCGAGCACCTGAACCGCCTCGGTCGTCGCCCGCATGGCCGCGTCTGCCGCGAACGCCTTCGCGTAGGAGCCAAGGAGCCCTGCGTCCTCACCTTCGTCGACCGCGGCGCACGCACGCCAGACGAGGAGGCGCGCCGCCTCGATCTCCATCGCCATGTCTGCGAGCTTGAACGAGACGGCCTGCTTGTCGATCAGCGACTTGCCGAACGCGTGACGGTCGCGCGCGTACTCGGTCGCGTACTCGTAGGCTGCCCGCGCGACGCCGACAGCGGACGCGGCGACCTGTGGCCGGGACGCCTCGAAGAAGTCCATTGCGATGTGAAAGCCCTGTCCTTCCTCGCCCAGCAGGCGGTCGGCCGGAATGCGCGCACCGTCGAGGACGAGCGAGCCCGTGTGCGAGGCGCGGAGCCCGAGCTTCGTCTCCTTGCGGCCGGCGGCAATGCCCGGGTCGCCCTGCTCGGCAAGGAACGCCGTGACCGCGCCGTCGACCTTGGCGAAGACGATCGACACCTCGGCGATGCCGCCGTTCGTGATGTAGCACTTCTCACCTGAAAGGACGTACGAGTCGCCGTCCCGGGTTGCGGTGGCGGTGATCGCCTGGACATCGGAGCCGGCGTGCGGCTCGGTGAAGGCGATGGCGGCAAGACAGCCTTCGACCGATGCGAGCCGCGGGAGGTATCGGCGCTGCTGCTGCTCCGTCCCGAAACGGAGCAGAGGTCGCACGAGGAACATCGTCGCGCCGAGGGAAGCCGCGAGCCCGGCGCAGCCCCACGAGAGCTCCTCGGCGATCAGCGCCGCTGTGACCGCGTTGACGCCGCCGCCGCCGAACTCCTCGGGGATCGCGTACGACGTCAGGCCGAGGGCCGCAGCCTTCGGCAGGAGCTCGAGCGGAAACGTGTCCGACTTGTCGCAATCGGCTGCGATCGGTCGCAGCTCGCGTTCCGCGAACTCGTGCGCGAGTGCCTGCAGCTCCCGCTGCTCCTCGGTCAGCTCGAACGAGATCAGTTCAGCGCGCCTCCTGAAACAGTCCCGTCACAGGGACTGTCCCTCAGACATGTCCGAAAGGGTCACGGCTAGAAGGTGAAGAGCTCGATCCCGCCGGAGACGTTGAGCTCGACGCCGGTGATGTAGCCGGCGAGGTCGGAGCAGAGGAACGCGATGGCATGGGCGATGTCGGACGGCTCGCCCGGCCTCCGCATCGCCGTCCGCTTGATCATGCGCTCGTTCATCGCCGGGTTCCCGAAGTGGAACACCTCCGTGGCGATGATGCCGGGGACGATGGCGTTCGCGGTGATGCCGTGCCGTGCGCCTTCGAGCGCCAGCGTCTTCGTCAACCCGATGAGCCCGGCCTTCGTCGTCGAGTAGCTCGCCTGCCCGAAGCCACCGAGCGTGCCCGCCACCGACGCCATGTTCACGATCCGGCCCCACCCTCGCTCGACCATGTGCGGCCAGACCTCCTGCGAGCAGTTGAAGGCACCGGTGAGGTTGACGCGAAGGTCGCGCTCCCAGAGCTCCAGCGTCTGGTCGCCGAGCTGCCCGACGTGGTCGAGCGTGCCTGCGTTGTTGACGAGGATGTCGATCGACCCGAGCTCGTCGACGACCCGTGCAACGGTTGCCGCCACCTGCTCGCGATCCGTGACGTCGCACTTGATCGCCGCCGAGCGGCGGCCGAGCTCCTGGATCTCCTGCGCCGTCTGCTCGGAGTAGACGAGCCCCTGGGCCCTCGCCGCCTGCGCGAGCGGCCCGTAGGCCGCGACATGCTCGGACTCGTCCGACTCGACCTGGATGTCGGCGATGACGACGTCGGCGCCCGCCCGCGCGAGGACGAGGGCGTCTTCTCGTCCGAGGCCGCGGGAGCCGCCCGTGACGAGCGCGACGCGGCCCGAGAGGTCGATCTCGAGTGCCATCGGCCGCCTAGTGCCGGGGGAGCAGGACGTCCCTGGCGATCACGAGCCGCTGGATCTGCGAGGTGCCCTCGTAGATCTGGTAGAGCTTCGCGTCGCGCATGAGCTTCTCGACCGGGTACTCCTTCATGTACCCGTAGCCGCCGAACACCTGAACCGCGTCCGTCGTCACCTGCATCGCCATGTCGGCGGCGAAGCGCTTGGCCATGGACGAGTAGAGCGTTGCCTTGCGGCCGTACCCCGAGTCGAGCATCCACGCCGCTTGCCAGCACAGTAGGCGCGCCGCCTCGATGTTCGTGACCATGTCCGCAATCAGGAAGTTGATGCCCTGGTTCATGGCGATCGGCTGCCCGAAGGTGATGCGCTCCTTCGAGTACTCGGCCGCGTACTCGTACGCCGCGCGCGCCACACCGACGGCCCCGATCGCCGTGCCCGGACGTGTCGTGTCCAGCGTCTGCATGGCGATCTTGAAGCCGTCGCCCTCGCCGCCGAGCCGGTTGGCCGCGGGGACGACGGCGTCGGTCATCGCGAAGGCAGACGTGTCCGTGGCGCGTTGTCCCATCTTGTCGAGGTGCTTGCTCGATGGTTACTCCCGGCGTGTCCATCGGTACGACGAAGGCGGAGATACCCCGGTGGTCCGTGTCGGGATCGGTCTTCGCGAAGACGACGGTCCAGGCGGCATAGCCTGCGTTCGTGATGAAGGTCTTCGAGCCGTTGAGGACGTACTCGTCTCCTTTGCGCACCGCCGTCGACTTCATCCGCGCCACATCGGAGCCCGCGTCAGGCTCGGTCAGCCCGAAGGACGGCAACAGCGGCTCCTCCATCAGCGGCGGGAGCCACTTGCGCTTCTGATCGTCGGTGCCGGCGATGACGAGCGGGGCTGCTCCGAGGCCGCAGCACGTAATGGAAGTGCCGATACCGGAACAGCCCCAGCAGAGCTCTTCCCCCACGAGCGTGCCTTCGAGCAAACCGAGCTCGGGACCGCCGTAGTCGGCCGGAATGTTGAGGTTCATGAGACCCACCTCGTGCGCCTTCGCGATGACGTCGGCGGGGTGGGTCATGTGCTCGTCGTAGTCGGCGGCTTTGGGCCGGATCTCCTTCTCGGCGAACTCGTGGGCGAGGTCGCGCAGGGCCTTCTGCTCATCCGTGAGCGCGAACGACAGGCCCGCCGCAAGGGCGTGCTCGGCTACGGCCATCTGGGCTCCTTCGTCAGATCGATTGACTAGTCAGTCAATCTTACGGCGGAGGGCGTCGGCGGCGTCAAGCATGGTTTCATTGCCGCGTGACGATCGAGGAGGCGCGGGAGCTGTGGGAGCCGGCCGGCCCGTACCTCAATACCGCGTCGTTCGGTCTCGCCTCCCGCTCCGGCCTGGGCTGCGCTCGAGCAGGCGCTTGCCGACTGGCGGCACGGCCGGACGAGCTGGGAGGACTGGTGCGGCGCGACGGACCGCGCGCGCGAGCACTTCTCCGCGCTCGTCGGCGTCCCCGCCGAGCGTGTGGCGACAGGCGCCAGCGTCTCGTATCTCATCGGGCTGGTCGCATCGAGCATCGAGCACGGAGCTCGCGTGCTCGTGCCCGACGTCGACTTCAGCTCCCTCACGTGGCCGCTCCTCGTGCACGAGCGCCTCGACGTGCGGTCCGCGCCGCTTCTGCAGCTGGCCGACGCAATCGACGGCGAGACCGACGTCGTCGCGTTCAGCGCCGTCCAGTCAGCGGACGGCACGGTTGCCGACGTCGGGGCAGTGGCAGCCGCGGCCGCCGCACACGGAGCGTTCACGGTCGTCGACGCAACGCACGCGATCGGCTGGCTGCCTTTCGACGCCTCGCCCTTCGACGCCGTCGCGTGTGCCGCCTACAAGTGGCTCATGTCGCCACGGGGCACGGCGTTCCTTGCGCTCAGCGAGCGAGCGCTCGAGCAGACGACGCCCCTCGCGGCCAACTGGTTCGCCGCCGAGGATCGCTTCGGCAATTACTACGGGCCGCAGCTCCAGCTCGCCACCGATGCCAGCCGGCTCGATCTCTCTCCCGCCTGGTTCTCGTGGGTCGGCACCGACCCGGCGCTCGCCGTGCTGCGCGAGATCGGGATCGAGGCCGTCCACGACCACGATCTCGCTCTCGCGAATCGGTTCCGCGCCGGGCTCGGCCTTCGAGCGGGAAACTCGGCGATCGTCTCGGCCGACCTCCCGGGCGCCGAGGAGCGGCTGCTCGCGGCGGGCATCCGCGCGGCGGTGCGCGGCGGAGCGCTGCGGGCATCGTTCCACGTGCTACAACACCGAGGAGGACGTCGACGCCGCGCTGTCGGCGTCTGCTCGTCTAACCTCATTTCGTGGCCACACAGACCTCTGCACCGCCCACGCTCGACCCTCGCGACTTCCTCGCCATCGACGCTCTGCTCTCGGACGAGGAGCGCGCCATTCGCGACACCGTGCGCCAGTTCGTCCGCGAACGGGTGCTGCCCGAGATCGGGGAGTGGTTCGAGCAGGGCGTGCTGCCGCGCGAGATCTACACCGAGCTCGCGAAGCTCGGGTTGTTCGGCATGCACCTCGAAGGCTACGGGCTGCCCGGCTCGAGCTCCGTCGCGTACGGCCTGACGTGCCTCGAGCTGGAGGCGGGCGACGCCGGCGTCCGCAGCGCGTGCTCCGTCCAGGGCTCGCTGGCGATGTTCGCCATCTGGCGGTGGGGCTCGGAGGAGCAGAAGGAGCGCTGGCTGCCGGCCATGCACGCCGGCGACGCGATCGGCTGCTTTGGCCTCACCGAGTCGGATGCCGGCTCCGACCCCGGATCGATGCGCACGCACGCCCGCCGAGACGGCTCGGACTGGATCCTCTCCGGCTCGAAGATGTGGATCACGAACGGCTCCATCGCCGATGTGGCCGTCGTCTGGGCACGCACCGACGACGGTGAGATCCGCGGCTTTCTCGTCGAGAAGGACATGCCGGGCTTCTCCGCGCCGGAGATCCACCGCAAGCTCTCGCTCCGCGCATCCGTGACGTCGGAGCTCGTGCTCGACGACGTCCGCGTGCCCGACGCCAACGTCCTCCCCGGCTCGACGACGCTGCGCGGCCCGCTGTCGTGCCTCGACGAGGCACGGCACGGCATCGTCTGGGGCGCCGTCGGGGCAGCCCGCGCCTGCTTCGAGGCGGCGCTGGACTACGCGGAAGGCCGGCTCGTGTTCGGCAAGCCGATCGCGGCGTACCAGCTCACGCAGCAGAAGCTCGCCGAGATGGCGCTCGAGATCAACCGAGGGCTCCTCGTCGCCCACCATCTCGGACGCATGAAGGACGACGGCGTGCTCCGCCCCGAGCAGGTGAGCATGGGCAAGATGGGCAACGTCCGGGGCGCGCTCGACGTGTGCCGCACGGCGCGGACGATCCTCGGCGGCAACGGCATCACGCTCGAGTACCCGGTCATCCGGCACATGAACAACCTCGAGTCGGTGCTGACGTACGAGGGCACGCACGAGGTGCACACGCTCGTGGTCGGCAACGCCCTCACGGGCACAACGCCTTCCGCTAGCGGGCTCCGCTCCGTCCGCCTCTCGCCAGACGCGGGCGACGATCGGGATCGACGCGACGACGAGCAGCGCGCAGAACGGCCACAGGATCTGATAGCCGTCGGTCGCGTCGAGGTACGGCTCGAAGACGTCGATGAGCAGTCCTGCGACGAGCGGGCCGCCGATCAAGGCCCAGCCCTTCGTCGTCGTGGCGATGCCGGAGATCGCGCCGCGCTGCTCGGGGGGCATCAACCGAAAGAGGATGGCCCAGGAGAGCGTCATCACCATGCCGCCCGCCACCGCGACCGGGAAGATGAACGCGTAGTACCAGCTCTCCCAGCTCTGCGCGAAGCCGGCGATGAGCAGCCCGCTCGCGTAGACGACGGACGCCCAGAAGACGACGCGCGGGGCTCCGACGCGGTCGCCGATCGGCCCCGCGAGGATGGCCGCGAACGTGTAGCCGGCGGCGACGACGGCGAGGATCGCGGATGACACCGCAAGCGACTGGTCGAGGCCCTGCGTCACATAGAGCACGACGAACGTCCGCATAGCCGCGAACGTGCCCTCCCAGCAGGCCATCGCGAAGAGGAACAGACGGACGTCGGGCGAGTGGAGGAAGATGTCTCGGCTCATGCCGAGATAGGCGCGAATGCCCTTGTAGACGCGATGTTCCCCGCCGTCCTCGCGCACCCACCGCACGACGGCGCCGCAGGCCAGCGTCGTCGCCAGGGCGGCAAGCAGGAAGGGAGCCGGCTCCCACACGCTGAGCAGGAAGCCGCCGGCGACGAGCGCGATGCCGATGGCGACCCCGCGCAGGATGTGCTGGACGCCCTGCGAGCGCCCGAAGATGCTCTCGTCCAGCAAGTCGGGGTAGAGGCCGCGGTACGGCGGCTCGTAGACGTAGTACGCGAAGAAGAAGAACATCACGAGCAGCGCCGTCGTCCAGATGTTGGGCATGAACGCAACGAGCGCGAGGCAGAAGCCCATCGGCAAGAGGGCGGCGAGCATGAACGGGCGGCGGCGGCCCATCGGCGTCAGGAACGTGTCGCTCCACGGGCCGATGACGAGCGGCACGGTGAGGGCGAAGAGCCCTTCCGCGGCGAGCACGGCGGCGATCACCGTCTGGGAGTCCGTGAAGTCCGCGAGCACCGGCGGGAGGTAGGCGGCGGTCGTGGTGATCGAGAACGCGAGCCCGAAGGCTCCGAGGCCGAGCAGCCAGACGAGGGATCTCCGAGTTGTCTTCACGCGGTCGTCGCCGCGGCCGGGGATAGCCCCGAGACGACGAGGGAGACGACGGTGTGCTCCGCGCGGGCGACCTCCTCGTCCCCGTCGGGCAGCTGGCCCAGCACCCAGCCGGTGAGGATCTCCTCGATCGCGCCGTATACGATCCAGCTCGCGAGCCGCGGGTCGAGGTCGTCACGGAACTCGCCGTCCCGCTGACCGCGCGCGATGACTCGCTCGAGCGCGTCGAAGACCTCACCGATCTCGTCCACGCGTTGCTGCACGCCCGGGCTGCGCGCGACCTCGCGCACGAGCACGCGGACGAGGTCGGGCTGGCGGCGCCACGAGCGGAGGAGGATGGCCGACACCTGGCGCAGCTGCTCGGCTGCCGGCTGCTCGGACTCCTCGACGTCGCGAATGGCTGCGAGCAGCTCCGTCCAGGTGTCGCGGAAGATCGTCTCCAGCACGTCCTCCTTCGAGGTGAAGTAGTGGTAGACGAGCCCGTACGCGACGCCCGCCTCCTCGGCGATGTCGCCGACCCGCGTCGAGTGGTAACCCTTCTCGGCGAACGTTCGCACCGCGGCGTCGAGTATCTGCCGCCGCTTCTCCTCGGAGGCGATTGACCGGTCAGTCAACGCGCCAAGGGTAGTGGTAGGTTCGCGCGATATGCAACCGCTCGAGGGCCAGCTCGTCGTCGACTTCACCCGTCAGCTGCCCGGGCCGTACGCGAGTCGAGAGCTCATGCGGCTGGGCGCGCGCGTCGTGAAGATCGAGCCGCCCGGAGGGCGACCCGATGCGCGACGGCGCGCCGGCCTGGTACGAGGCGATCAACGCCGGCAAGGAGATCGTCGAGCTGGGACCTCAAGGGCGCCGGACTCGCCGGTCGCCCAGGAGCTCTGCGACGAAGCCGACGTCATCCTCGACGGCTTCCGGCCCGGGGTGTTCGATCGGCTGGGCCTCCGGGTTCCCGAGACGGCCGTCTACTGCGCGATCACGGGCTTCGGCACCGAGGGCCGGCACGCGCTCAGCGCGCCGGCCACGACATCAACTACATGGGCTGGGCGGGCGCTGCTCGCCGACACCGCGCCTGCCGTTCCGCCGACGCAGGTGGCCGACCTCGCCGCCGGCGCGCTCGGCGCGATCGTCGAGATCCTCGCGGCACTGCTCGAGCGCGAGCGAACCGGCAAGCGGACGGCGCATCACGATCTCGATGACGCACGGCTCGCACAGGCTGGTCGCGCACCGGCTGCGGCGGCGATCCCGTGCCGCAAGCTGCTCGACGGGGGGCGCTCGCCTGCTATGCGATCTACGCGACGGCCGACGGGCGCCATCTCACCGTCGGCGCGCTCGAGCCGAAGTTCTGGCAGCGGTTCTGCGAGCTCCTCGAGCGAGCTCGATCTCGTCGAACGCCACTACGACCCGTCGGCAGCGGGCGACGTCGGTGACGCGATCGCGACGCGCTCGCTCGCCGAGTGGCTGGAGCTGTTCGACGGCGAGGACGTCTGCGTCGGCCCCGTCTACACGCTCGAGGAGGCCGCAGCCGAGTTCGGCGCGTAGACCACCAGAGAAGGAGGAAGACATGGAACAGCGCCTGAGCCTCGTGACACTGGGAGTGGCCGACCTCGGCCGAGCCCGCGCCTTCTACGAAGCGCTCGGCTGGAAGACGCGCGCCGAGCCCGACGCTGACATCGTGTTCTTCAAGGCCGGCGGCTCGATCGTCGCCCTCTGGGGCCGCGACTTGCTAGCCGAGGACACCGGCGTGGACGACAGCGGCGGCTGGGGCGGCATCACGCTGGCACACAACACACGGTCTCAGGACGAGGTCGACGCCGCGCTCGCCGAGGCCGAGCGTGCTGGTGCGACGATCGCGCGGCCGGCCGGCGCCACGGACTGGGGAGGCTACTCGGGCGTGTTCCTCGACCCCGACGGGAACGCGTGGGAGGTCGCCCACAACCCGCACTGGACGCTCGCGGACGACGGCTCGGTCGTGCTGCCGGACTGAGCGTCTAGCGGAGGAGGAAGCCGGTGCCGAGCTCGTCGGCCGGCTCGAGCACGAACTCGTGCGCGCCCGTGCGGTGGGCGGAGCCCTCAACCTCGGTGACCACCGCCGGCCCTCCGGCCACCTCCGTCCGGTCGACGATCCACGCCCGGAACTCCGTGCCGATGACGCTGAGATGGCGAAGCTCGGGCACGTCGAGCAGCGCCATTCGGGCGGACGTCGCGCTGCCGCACGGGGAGCGGTCGACCTCGCCGTCGGCGAAGACCGTGACGTTTCGCTGCACGAGCGGCGGTCCGTCGTCCTCGTGTTGCCAGAAGACGACGCCGTAGACGTCGCGCAGCTCCGGCTCCTCGGGATGGACGATCTCGTGGTCGCGCTCGAGGTCGGCCTTGATCGGCGCGGCCGAGCTCGATCAGGCGCGGCAGCTTCCTCTGGGTGCGACGCGCTCCTCCAGGAAGGCGTAGAACGCGCCGCCGAAGGCGACGTCGACCGTGCGCCCGGCGGCCTCCAGCCCTCGCGCGTGGACATAGGCGGGGACGTTCCGGAAGCGCACCGCCTTCACGTCGCCGTCCTCCACGCGCGCCGCCGTCTCCAGCCGGCCGGAAGGGCAGTCGACGACGACGCGGGCTTCCGGCGCGATTCGCCTCGACGACGCCGCTCTCGATCGCCCACGTGACGAGCGCGATCGTGCCGTGGCCGCAGGCGGTCGAGTAGCCCGCGTTGTGGAAGAAGACGACGCCGAGATCGGCGCTCGTCGTCCTCGGGCTCGGTGACGAAGCAGCCGTACATGTCCGCGTGGCCGCGCGGCTCGTTGACGAGCAGGCGGCGGACGTCGTCGACGTGCTCGAGCGCGTGGCGGCGCTTGTCGAGGATCGTCCGTCCAGGAAGCGGGTCGACGCCGCCGGTGACGATGCGAAACGGCTCGCCGGCCGTGTGGTAGTCGACGGTGCTGATCTGCACTACGAGCCGGTGAACTGCGGCGGGCGCTTCTCGAGGAAGGCGGTCACGCCCTCCCGGAAGTCGTCCGTCTGCGTGGCAGCAGACTGCAGCTGCGCCTCCAGCTCGAGCTGCTCGTCGAGCGTCGCGGTCTGCGCGTTGTCGAACAGCCGCTTCGTCATGCCCACGCCCGCGCGTCGGCGCCTGCGCGTACATGCCGGCGAGCTCGGCCGCTCGCGCCGCGAGCGTCTCGTCGGCGACGACCTCGGTGACGAGCCCCCAGCTCATCGCGTCGGCCGCCGAGAGCTTCCGGTTCTGCGACATCCACTCGAACGCGCGCGGCGCACCGAGCAGCCGCGCGATGAAGTACGAGCCGCCCGAGTCGGGGACGAGCCCGATGCCGATGAACGCCGGGACGAAGCTCGCCGACTCGGCGGCGATGCGGATGTCGCAGGCGCACGCGAGCGAGAGGCCGGCGCCGGCCGCTGGGCCGTTGACGGCGGCGATCACCGGCTTCTCGAGGGCGCGGATGGCGAGGATGTTCTTGTGGTAGCCCGTGCGGAGTCGGTCGCCGATGTCCTCCGCCCCCTCCTGGAACTCCGTCAAGTCCTGCCCGACGCAGAAGCCGCGGCCTTCGCCGGTGATGACGACTGCGCGCACCGAGGCGTCGCCCGCTTCCTTGAGCGCCGCCTGAAACGCCTTGTGCATGGCGGCGTTGAAGGCGTTGAGCACGTCCGGGCGGTTGAGCGTGAGCGTGAGCACGCCACCGTCACGCGTGATCTCCACCTCCGCCATGACGTCCGAGCCTAGCCCATCACGACGACCTCGTCGACGAGGTCGAGGCCTTCGGGCCTGTGGGTGATGAGCAGGACCGACCGCCCCTCGGCCGCCTCGAGCATGTCGCGGACGAGCGCCTCGGCCGTCTCGTGGTCGAGATGCGCGGTCGGCTCGTCCAACACGAGCACGGGAGCCTCGGACAGGAGGGCCCGGGCGAGCGCGATGCGTTGCCGCTGGCCGCCGGAGAGCTGTGCCCCCTCCTCGCCGACCAGCGTTTCCGCGCCGTCGGGAAGCGACGAGACCCAGTCGCCCACCTTCGCCTGCTCGGAGCGCAGCATCCACCTCGGCGTCGCTCGCCTGCGGGCGTCCGAGGCGGACGTTCTCACGGATGCTCGTCGAGAAGAGGTACGCGTCCTGCCCGCGACGGCGATCGCGCTGCCGCACGTCCTCCTGGCGGAACCGCCGCAGGTCCTGACCGGCGAGCGTCACACGACCTGCGTACGGGTCGAGGAAACCGCAGAGAGCAGGCGCACGATCGTCGTCTTCCCCACCCCGCTCGGGCCGACCAGGGCCAGCTTCCGCCCTGGCTCGAGGGTCAGATCGACGTGCTCGAGCGCCGGTGGCTCCACGTCCGAGTAGCGGGCAGCTCACGCCTTCGAGGGCGATCGCCGGCGTGCCCGGTGGAATCGCCAGTGGGTCGCGTGGGTCCTGCACCGCCGGCTCGCGGTCGGTGAGCTCGAGAACGCGTCGTCCGGATCCGAGCACCGCCGAGAGCTCACGCGCCGCCGGCGGAAGCAACGCGACCGCCTCGAACGACGCGAGCGAGAGGAGCGCGAGGGCCGCCACGAGCGTGCGGTCCAGCTCCCCGGACGCATGCGCGGAGACCGCGACGGCGAGCACGGCGACGGTCGTCAGGCCGGTGACGAAGATGCCGAGTGCGTCCGCGGTGCCGGCGGCGAGCGCATCGCGGTGGGCAAGCCGGGCCAGAGCACCGTCTCCCTCCCGAAAGCGGCGAAGCGTCTCCTCCTCACGCCCGTACACGACGAGCTCGGGCGCGCCGCGAAGGAGCTCGACGAGCTCGGCGGACAGCTTCCCCTGCGCAGCTGCCCTGGCCCCGGAGGCCCGGCCGAGGAGAGCGGCGACAACCACGACGGCAACGCCGCCGACCAGCAGACCGCCCGCCAGAACGATTGCCGCGACAGGCAGGATCGCGGCGGCGACCCCGACCGCGGCAGCGCCCGCCAGGATGGCCACGAGCGGCGGTCCCAGCCCTCTCAGGTACAGGGTTTGCAGGGCGTCGACATCGCCGACCATGCGGCTCACGAGATCGCCGCGCCGGTACGCATCGAGCCCCGCCGGCGCCAGCGGCTCGATGCGCTCGTAGAAGCGCACGCGAAGGCGGGCCAGGACGCGGAATGCAAGGTCGTGGGAGACAACCCGCTCGAGGTAGCGGGCAATCGGTCGGGCGAGACCGAAGAAGCGCACGACGACGATCACGGTCGTCAGCGAGAGGATCGCCGGGCGCTCGGCGGCCCTCGCGATGAGATACCCCGCCGACGTCATCAGGCCGATGCCGAACGCCACCGCGAGCGCGCCGAGCAGGACCGAGGACGCGAGCCAGCCCGCCGGCGGACGCGCAAGCCTCACGACTCCGGCCAGCGTTCGCCCCATCAGGCGCCCACCACGCCTCGATCGTCGACGAGACGCCCCGCCTCGAGCCGGACGATGCGATCGGCGTGCCGGGCGAGCTCCGGCCGGTGTGCGATCACGAGCAGCGTCCTTCCCTCCGAGAGGCGGCTCATGGCATCGGTCAACCGCCTCGGCGTTCACGGCATCGAGGTTGGCCGTCGGCTCGTCGAGGATGACGAGCCGCGCATCGCGCAGAAAGGCCCGGGCCAGCGCGATGCGCTGAGCCTCGCCGGCGGAGAGGGGTCGCCCGCCGTCGCCGACCACGGTCTCATAGCCGTCCGGAAGATCGGCGACAAAGGCGGCCGCCCCCGCCAACCCGGCCGCGGCTCGTACGTGGTCGTCGTCGGCATCAGGATCGCCGAGCCGGATGTTGTCCGCGACGGTGCCCGTGAACAGGGTCGCGTGCTGCGGCACCCAGGCGACGTGCCGACGCCAGGCCGTAAGCGTCTCGGCTTCCTGCTCCACTCCGTCGCGGAGGACGCGGCCCGCGCTCGGCTCGAGCAGGCCGAGAACGATGGACGCAAGCGTGCTCTTGCCGCTGCCGCTCGAGCCCACGAGCACCACCGTCTCGCCCGGCAGGAGCTCGAGGTCGATGTCATCGAGCACCCGCCCGGGCCGTGCCGGATAGCCGTACGAGACCCCCTGGAGCTGGACGATGGAGCCGTTCGGGGACGTCGCCGGCGCGCCGTCTACTCACGCTGGGCAACCTCCGTGGTCTCGGTCAGCTCCAGCAGGCGCTCACCGACGGCGATGCCGTCTGCGCTCGCGTGGTACTGCGCCGCGACCGACGCGCAGCGGGAGATACAGCTCGGGAGCGAGCAGCAGGACCGTCAGGCCGGCCTCGAATCCGATGTTCCCGTCGACGAGCCGAACGCCGATCGTCACGGCGACGAGTGCGATGCCGAGCGTGGCGGCCAGCTCGAGGACCGCGCCCGAGACGAACGCGACCCTGAGCGTCTGCATCGTCGTCCGCCGATAGTCGTCGCCGGCCGCGGCGAGCGAGTCGGCCTGCGCGCGGCTGCGGTTGTACGCGCGAAGCGTCGGCAGGCCGCGCACGACGTCGAGAAACCTCGTCGCGAGCAGCGCGAGCGCCTGCGCTCGCGCTCTCGCCTTCCGTTCCGTGTAGCGCCCGATCACCACCATGAAGACGGGCACGAGCGGCAGGGTCAAGAGCATCACGAGCGCCGAGGTGACGTCGATGGCGATCACCCAGGCGAGAACCGCAACCGGCACGACGAGAGCGAGGACGACCTGCGGCAGGAACCGCCCGAAGTACGCCTCCAGCGGCCCGATGCCGTGCGTGGCGAGAGTTGCGATCTCGGCGCTCTCGACACCGTCCAGAGCCACGGGCTCATGCCGAAGCCGCTTCTCGACGAGCTCGAGACGAAGCTGGGACAGGACACCGGTCGCAGCTCGCCGCCCGGCGAGCTCGAATGCCCACGCGAGCACCGCCCGCCCGCCGAAGAGCAGCGCCAGGAGCACGAGCTCCGTCGAGACATCGTCCAGCGAGGCGCCGTCGAACGAGCGGGCAATCACCCTGGCGAGCAGGGTCGCCTGGAGCAGCACGAGGATCGCCGTCGCGATGCCGAACGCGACGTCGGCTCCCAGCAGCCGGCGCGCTGCCTGGGCGCGACCGAGCAGGCGCGGATCCAGCGGACGCACGCGCTAGCGCGTCGTCGGGCTGATGCCCCACGTGCTCGTGACGGAGCCGCCGGGCTCGAGAAGATGAGCCCCTCCCCGCTGCGGAACGCATTCGGCGCGCACGTCATGGGCTCGACGGCGAGGCCGCGACGCCCGACCTCCGGAAGGTCGCCCGTGAACACCATCAGGTACGGGTAGCTCTCGTCGACCCACAACGTGAGCGCGACCCCGCCTTCGGGATCTCGTGAGCTCGACCCTGGCGAGGCCGTCCTCACCTCGCTCGAGGTCGGTGAACCCGTGGTCGAGCTTCGTGGCGGCGATGGCTCGAGGCTCCCGAAAGTCGTAGTCGGTACCGGCGACGGGTGTCGCGCCTGTCGGAATGCCCCGTCCGTCCGCCTGGAGCACCGTTCGCGCAGGTGCCCGCAGGACCGTGGCATCGACGGTCTCGGTGCCGACGCTGAGGTACGGGTGCGCTCCGCACCCGTATGGACAGCGATCGGGCCCGACGTTCGTCGCAGTCGTCCGCACAGAGAGGCCCTGATCGGAGAGGGCGTACTCGATGCTCAGGTCCAGGGTGAACGGGTAGCCGGGCTGGGGATGGAGCCGGTGCTTCATCACAACCCGCTCGGGCTCGCGGGCAGCCACGCTCCAGACCGACCAGCGGACAAGGCCGTGGATCGCGTTCGCGTGCTCGGGCTCGGTGAGCGGGAGTTGATGCTGGCGGCCCTCGAATTCGTATCGTCCGTCCTGGAGCCGGTTCGGCCAGGGAATGAGCACCTGCCCGCGACCGGCGGTCGCCATCTCGTCGACGCCGTAGCCGTTCACCAGGTCACGACCTCCGACGGAATAGACCCGGAGCCCGGCTCCGACCCCGACGACCACGGCCCGCTGATCCCCGAGCTCGATCGCTATCTGCTCGCCCGACGGCGCGATAACGCTCATCCCGGCTGGATCGCCACAGATCT
Organism: uncultured Actinomycetes bacterium; assembly: GCA_963830835.1. Classification (GTDB taxonomy): domain Bacteria; phylum Actinomycetota; class Thermoleophilia; order Gaiellales; family Gaiellaceae; genus PALSA-612. Next base: position 109,528 of record CAWHNJ010000017.1, read on the forward strand.
CTCGATCCCGCTCGCCGCCCGGACGGCTACTTCATCCGCTCGAGCAGATGGTCGCCGACGCGCAGCGAGTTCGCCATGGCCGTCAGCGCCGGGTTCACGGCCCCGATGCTCGGGAAACACGCTCGTGTCGACGACGTAGAGGTTGTCGACCTCGTGCGCCCGGCAATCCACGTTCAGGGCCGACGTCGAAGGATCCGTCCCGAAGCGGCACGTGCCCGCCTGGTGGGCGCAACCGGCGATCGGAATGTCGTTCTTCATGTACGCGAACCTGTGAATGAGGTGGCCGGGATTCATGTCGAGCTTTCCGAGCAGCGACTTGACCTTCCCGTAGAGGTGCTTCTTGGCCTCGGCGTTCGTCTCCTTGTACGTGAGCGTGAGCTTGCCGTCACCGTCGACGGTGACCCGGTTGTCAGGGCGCGGCAGGTCCTCGGTCGAGAGCCAGAAGTCGATGGCATGACGCGCCATCCTCTCCAGCGTCCACTCGGGCGCGAGCTTCGTGTCCCGCGGACGCTCGCCGCGGAACATCGGCGCCGTCGACTTGCCGACCATCTGGACGTTTCCCAGCGGGTACTCGAAGTCGTCGCTCCCGAAATAGAAGTCGTTGAGCCCGAGGGTCTTCTGGTACGCGGTGTGGTTCTCCTCACGCGAGAGCGCGAGGACGGCGGTCGAGTCGTGGAACATGTAGTGGCGACCGACCTGGTCGGAGCCGTTCGCGAGGCCGTTCGGGTGCCGGTCGTTCGCCGACTCCAGGAGCAGCTTGGCCGTATTGGCCGCACCGCAGGCGACCACGACGATGTCGGCGGAGAACCGCTCCTCCGCCCCATCCCGATCGACGACGACACCGGTGACGGCCGTGCCTCCGTCGTTCGTCTCGAGCTTGGTGGCCCTGGCGTTCGTCAACAGCGTGACATTTGGATGCTCGAGAGCCGGGCGAACGCCGAGCACCTCGGCGTCCGACTTCGCATGGACGAGGCAGGGGAAGCCGTCGCAGGTCGCACAGCGGATGCAGGTCGAGAACGGCGGGTTCGACTCGTCGAGCATGATCCCGCACGGCGCATGGAACGGGTGGTGACCCGCCGCCGCGAGATCGTCCGCGAGCTGCTGGATGCGCGGCTCGTGGGAGACGGCCGGGTGCGGGTACGGCGCGCTCGCCGGCGGCTCCGTCGGGTCCTCGCCGCGGGCGCCGTGCACCTGGTACAGCTGCTCGGCGAGCGTGTAGTACGGCTCCAGCTCGTCGTAGGCGATCGGCCAGGCCGGTGAGATTCCGTCGTGGTGGCGAAGCTCGCCGAAGTCCTCCTTCCGGAGCCGGTAGAGCGCAGCGCCGTAGAGCTTCGTCGCTCCTCCGACGTAGTAGTGGATCCCCGGCTGGAACGGCTTGCCCTTCTCGTCGTACCAGGTGTCCGGCGAGACGTACCGGTTGTCCACGAACACGTCCTGGTCCGACCAGTTCTGCGGCTCGCGCGGCAGCCAGCCGCCGCGCTCGAGCAGGAGGATGCGCTTTCCCGAGGGGGCGAGGTGCCGCGCGAGCGTTCCGCCGCCCGCGCCGGTGCCGATGATGATCACGTCGTAGTTGTCCATGTGACCTCCCTTACGAGATCTCCTCGATTCGCTCGGCCAGGATGATCCGTCCCGCCGCCTCGATCAGCGCCAGATGGGAGAACGCCTGCGGGAAGTTGCCGAGGTGGCGGCCGGTCGCGACGTCGAACTCCTCGGCGTAGAGACCGAGAGGCGAGGCGATTCGCAGCAGGCGCTCCATGAGGTCGTGCGCGCGCTGCTGCTCACCGACGATCGCGAGGGCGGACACGAGCCAGAAGGAGCAGATGAGAAACGTCCCCTCCTCGCCGGAGAGGCCGTCGTCGGTCTCCTCGGTTCGATAGCGGAGAGCGAAGCCGTTGTCCGTCAGCTCGTCCGCGACCGCCAGCACGGTCTTCCGCAGACGATCGTCGTCACCGGGCAGGAACCCGAACAGGGCCGCCAGCAGCAGGGACGCATCCAGCGCGTCGGTCTCGTAGTGCTGGCGCAAGACGCCCCGCTCGCTGACACCGTGCTCGAGGATGTCCGAGCGGATCTCTTCGGCGACTCCCTGCCAGGTCTCCTGGAGCTCCGGGTCTCCCGGATCTCGGCGAGCTTCGCCGCTCGGTCGAGGGCGACCCAGCACATGAGCTTCGACGAGACGTAGTGCTGCGGCGCGCCCCGCGCCTCCCAGATGCCCTGGTCCGGCTCTCGCCACACGCCGATTGCGCATTCGGCCTGCGCCTGGATGATCGGCCACAGTCGAGCCGGCAGACGCTTGCTCCGGCGTGTGTGCAGGAGGATCGAGTCGAGCGCGGCGCCGAAGACGTCGTTCTGCCGCTGATCGAAGGCGCCGTTGCCGATGCGCACCGGACGTGCCCCTGCATATCCGGAGAGATGGTCCAGCGTCGACTCCGTCAGGTCGCGCCGCCCGTCGATCCCGTACATGATCTGCAGCCCGCCGTCCTCGTTCGCCTCCACGTCGGCGACGAATTCCATGAACTCGTCGGCCTCCCAGTCGAGGTTCAGGTAGTGGAGTGCCTGCAGCGTGAACGTCGAGTCTCGGATCCAGGTGTAGCGGTAGTCCCAGTTCCGCTCTCCGCCGGGCGTCTCCGGGAGGGACGTGGTGAGCGCCGCCACCGTCGCGCCCGTCGGCATGTACGTGAGTCCCTTCACCGCAAGGGCCGAACGCTGGATCGGGTCACGCCAGCGATGGTCGGGAATCCGCGCTCGGTCCAGCCAGTGAGCGCCAGTAGCGCGCCGTCGTCGCGAGCCGCTCGTCGGCTTCGTCGACGTCGGCGGGGACCGCGAGCTGCTCGGCCCACGAGAGGGCGCAGTAGATCCGCTCGCCGGCCTCGAGCACATGGCGCGCCCTCACTCGCCCGCCTTCGATGCCGAGCGCGAGGTCCGTCTGGAGGCGAATCGTCTGTCCCGCACCCGTCGCGTCGGCCGTATGGCGACTGTCGTCGACCAGGGTCCACGTCGCGGGCTCACGGCCGTAGCCGAACATCGGCTCACAGATGAGCTCGACCTCGACGCGACCTTCGAGGCACTCGACGGTGCGGACCAGCATGTGGTCGGCGTCGTCGTCGGCCGGCGGCCGCGTGTGCGGCGTGATCTCGTCCTCGTGATCCTTAGGCCCCATCGTCAGCGCGGTGCGCACGACGAATCCAGCCGTTCGGCGTCTTCCAGGTCGTTACGAGGACGTTCGTCCCCGGCTCGTACTCGCGCGCGGTCGGGTGGTTGATGCCGAACGGGGCCACGCTGAACATGCCGGCTCCCCGGTCGAGGAGGCTGCCGAACACGCTCGGCGAGTCGAAGCGCGGCACGCAGAGCCAGTCGATGGCGCCGTCCGGCGCCACGAGGGCTCCCGTATGGCAGTTGGAGAGGAAGCCGTAGTCCGCGATCGGCGTGAACGGCGAAGGCGCCGCCGCGCTCTGCACCTGCCGCTCCTCCCCAGCCTTGACCGACGTCACGACACGATCCAGGGGTCGCGCCAGCGGCCATGCCCGGCCACGAGCTCGTTCGCAGCCTCGGGACCCCACGAGCCCGGCTCGTAGACGTGCACCGGAGGCGGCGAGTCGAGCAGCGGCTGCATGATCCGCCACGTCTCCTCGATGCCGTCCTGCCTCGTGAAGCGCGTGGTCTGCCCGACCAGCGCGGCATGGAGCAGGACCTCGTACGGAGTCGCGCCCTCTCCGCCCATCTCCGAGAACTCCACGTCGAACAGGATCGGCGCGGCCTTCCCGACGTCGGCGCGATGCGCGTCGAGGACGATCCTGACGCCCGTCGAAGGATCGAGCTTGATCACGAGCTGGTTGGGCTCCGGTCGCTCGTCGAGCGCCGCGAAGCCGAGGCGCGGCGGGTGCTTGAACACGAGCCGGACCTCCGTCTGGGTCACCGGCAGCCGCTTGCCGGCGCGGATGAAGAAGGGAACCCCGGCCCAGCGCCAGTTCTCGATGTCGAGGCGCAAGCGCGGTGTAGGTCTCGGTCGTCGAGTCAGGAGCGACGCCGTCGATGGTCAGGTAGCCGTCGTACTGGCCTCGCACGTAGTGCGCGGGATCGGCCGGCTTGATCGCGCGATAGAGCGAGACCTTCGAGTCCTGGAGCGTCTTCGTATCGCCGCCGGCCGGCGGCTCCATGGCGGTCGCACCGACGACCTGCATCAGGTGGTTGACCACGACGTCCCGCAGCGCGCCGACCGGATCGTAGAAGTGGCCCCGGTCCTCGACGCCGAAGTCCTCGGCCATGGTGATCTGGACGGAGCCGACGTAGTTCCGGTTCCAGACCGGCTCGAGCATCGTGTTCGCGAACCGGATGTAGAGGATCTCCTCGAGGCCCATCTTCCCGAGGTAGTGGTCGATGCGCAGGAGTTGCGACTCGTCGATGTACTGGTGCAGCTCGTCGGCGAGCTCGCGAGCCGACGCCTGGTCGTGACCGAACGGCTTCTCGACGACGACCCGCCCGGTCTTGGTCAGACCGGCCTCGGCGAGCCCCTTCGACGACCGTGCCGAAGAGGAACGGCGGGATCTCGAGGTAGAAGACCGGGCGTCTGAGCGCCGGCGATGGCCGCGCCCACGCGCTCGTACATCGTGGAGTCCGTGAAGTCCCCCGACACGTAGGAGAGCCGAGCAGCGAACCGGTCGAAGACGCCGGAGTCGATCGTCTCCCCGGTTCCTTCGATCGACTCGCGGGCGCGAGCGATGAGATCGTCGACCGTCCAGTCGTCGACGGCGACGCCCACGATCGGGCAGTCGAGCAGACCACGCTGCTCGAGTCGGTAGAGCGACTGGAACGTCATCACCTTCGCGAGGTCGCCGGTGATCCCGAACACGACGAAGACGTCTGCCGGGAGTGGCTTCGCGCTCGCGGGCGGCTCCCGTTGTCTGTGGGGCTTCAGCAGTGCTCACTTGCGTACCTCCCGTTTCGATTTCGAGCGACGTGTCGCCCGCGGGCGAGGCTTGGGTTGCGCGCTGACGTCGACTCGCCCGCGACCGAAGGCGTCGATCCGACCCCACCGCCCGGGGATGTCGAGCAGCTCGAGGTGGCCGATGTGGCTCGGCAGCGCCGGGTCCATCACGAGATGCTCGTCCTTGGGCTCGAGGCCCAGCATCGTCCGCAGCAGCAGCAACGGCGTCCCGGTCGACCATGCCTGCGGGCTGCACGCCGTCGGGTACTGCACCGGGTACTTCGTCTGCTGCCGCGGGTAGCCCCCGAACGCCTCGGGCAGGCGCCCGGCGAAGAAGTCGGCAGCGTCGAGGATGCCGGCGGCGATGCGGGCTGCCTCCTCCTTGAACCCGTATCGGCGCAGGCCCCACGCGATGAACGAGTTGTCGAAGGGCCAGACCGTGCCGACGTGGTACCCGATGGGGTTGTAGCGCGCTTCGCCCTCGGCCAGCGTACGCACGCCCCAGCCGCAGAAGAGCTTCGGGCCCAGCAGGTGCTCCGCGACCGCCTTTGCCTTGGTCTGATCCACGATGCCGCTCCAGAGCAGATGGCCGTTGTTCGAGGCGAGGGCGTCCACCTGCTTCCCCTCCGTGTCGAGAGCCAGAGCGAAGTACTCGCCGTCTTCCACCCAGAAATCGCGGTTGAAGCGCCGTTTGAGGTCGGCGGCCTCCCGCTCCAGGCGGTCCGCGAAGTCCGGGTCCTTCCAGACGAGGCGCGCCAGGCGGGCGCCGCGCAGCTTCGCGTCGTACGCGTAGCCCTGGAGCTCGCACGTCGCCCGCGGAAAGCCAGGAAGCCGGCCGTCCCGGTAGGAGATCGAGTCCCAGGAGTCCTTCCAGCACTGGTTCTCGAGGCCGGTCTTCTCGTTGCGGCGCTGGTACCAGACGTAGCCGGTGCCGAGCAGGTCGGCATACTCGTCGATCCAGTTGAGGGCAGCCCTCGCCTCGTGCTCGAGCTCTCGGACGGTCCTGCGGTCACCGGTCCAGCGCTCGTACTCGTCGAGCAACACCACGTAGAGCGGAGTGGCGTCTGCGGAGCCGTAGTAGGGCGAGTGCGGCCGTTCCTCGAAGGCCGTCATCTCTCCGTAGCGCATCTCGTGCAGGATGCGACCGGGGTCCTCGTCACGGAAGTCGTCCAGCCCGCTGCCCTGCCAGGCCCCGAGCGCGCGCAGGGTCGTCGCTGCAAGCTCGGGGGCGAACGGGACCGCCTGGAGGCTCGTGAAGATGCTGTCCCGGCCGAACATCGTCATGAACCAGGGCAGGCCGGCGGCGGGCAGGCTGGCGCCACCTGCGACGGGCGGCGAGAAACGGAGGGCGGCCATATCGATGAGGCTGCGCCGGTACGTCGCCTTCAGCGGCTCCCAGTCGCACTCGACCCGCGGCGCGTCCTCGAGCCACCGCCGAAGATCCTGCTCCATGGTCAGCTTCGATCGGCGCTGGGCCGCGGTCATCACGCCTGCTCTCGCGTAGGAGCCGAGGACGGGGACGACGTCCAGCTCGGTCTGCCAGGAGGCCTGGGGCTTCAACCGCACCGTGAAGGTCAAGCCGTTCTTGTCCACCTTGGCAGGGGTCGATGCCGAGATGGAGGTCTCTCGCCTGAACGTCTTCCGCTCGTAGCCGAGCACGAGGCGTCCGCCGGTGACCCGGGCGTAGTACTTGCCTTTCTTCTTCAGCGCATCCTTGACCTCGAACAGATCCGCGAAGTCGCAACCCGCATCGAGGCGAACCTCGAGCCGTACCGGCTTGTCGCTGTGATTGAGGATCGTCAGCTCTTCGTGGAAGCCGCCGCCGACGGTGCGCCGGCGAATCACGGACAGCTTCGCGTCGACGTAGACGGTCCCCGTCCCGGGCACGAGAAAGAAGCGGGTCTCGAAGTACTGGAGGTCGTCGACCGAGAGCGCGTTGAGCCGCTCGCCGTTCACCGACAACACCCAGGTCGAGAGGAAGCGAGTGTCGAACGAGAAGAGTCCGGTGGCATCGATGGGCGATGCCTCGATGTCCCCGCGGTCGTCGCTGACGACGAACGTGTTGCCGTCGAGGATCTTGACCTCGTTCATTTCGGCCCCCTCGCGTAGCCGGCGGCGACCCCTTTCTGACGGGCTGCGCGCGGTCTGGGCAGAAGCCGTTGAATCAGCACGAGCAGGTCGGCACTGCCTTCTATGCTCAGCTCGCCGCGCAGCACTGCCGACATCGCGTTCGCCTTCCCGGTGAAGAGCCGGTCGGCCAGCGCCCGCTCGCAGCGGATGACGAGGTCGGCTGCTGCGTTCTTTCGAGAGACCTGGATGTCTCCGTTCTTCACCGTGAGGAGCCAGTGCTGCGTCCGTCGCCCGTCCAACACGTCGAAGCGCACCGCTGCAGTCATGCCCTTGAGCCGCGGCTCGTGGCCGCGCGCGGCCAGGCTGTCGAGGACTACGGCGACTGCATCTGCCATCTCCTCTCTCCTAGTCCTCGTCCGCCCTCGTGATGATCCGGCCGGGGCGCTGGTGCGTAAACGCCGCGCCTGCCCAGTTGACGACGGCCTTGGCACGGTCCTCGTTCGTGGGCAGGAGGGCGAGGTGCACGGTGCCCCAGGCCAGCTGCGCGGTCTTGCCCTTCTTCGTCCGCCCGCCCATCATCTGGACGACCGCGGCGCCACGGCCGATCGTCGCCATCGTCCCCTTGTCGCGGTACTTGAACGGCTTCGGGTCCTTCCCTGCCAGGCGATGCGTAATCGCCTCGCCGGCGTGCTCGCCGGACTGGAGCGCGACCGATCCGAGCTGGGGGAGCACGGCCTCCGTCTTGGCGTCGGTGATGGCAGCGACGTCGCCGACGACATAGACCTCGGGGTGCTCGGGAAGGGTGAGCTCCGGGCCGACGCCGATACGGTTGCCTCGCTCGAGGTCGAGCCCCAGCGACTGACGAGCTGGTTGCCCTGGAGGCCCGCGCCCCAGACGAGCGTGTGCGCTTTCAGCTCGGTGCCGGACTTGAGAGTGACCCGCGTCGGAGCGACCGAGCTGACGAGCTCGCCGGTCTTTACCTCCACGGTGAGCTTCTCGAGCGTCTCTCTGGCGTAGACCTGGAGGTTCGGCTTGAACATCGAGAAGAGCTCCGGCCCCGCCTCGACGAGGATCAATTGCGCTTGGTCCTGCGGCAGCCCGCGATAGTCCTTGGCGAACGCAGAGCGATACAGCTCGGCCAGCGCGCCCGCCGTCTCGACGCCGGTCGGCCCTCCGCCCACCACGACGACGTTGAGCGCGCCGTCGTCGACGAGGCTCGGGTCCTTGTCTGCCGCCTCCCAGCGCTCGAGCACGTGCTCCTTGAGGCGGAGTGCGTGCGGCAGCGTGTACATCGGGAACGCGTGGTCAGGCGCGCCTTCGGCGCCGAAGAAGTTGACCTCTGCGCCCAGCCCGAAGACGAGGTAGTCGTACTTCGAGCGGCTCCATCGCGTCGAACTGCACCTCACGCTGCTCGAGGTCGATCGCCGTCACGCTGTCTTGATGGACCGTGGTGTTGTCCTGATCGTGGACGAGGTCGCGGAGCGAGTGCCCGACGGCGGTGGTCTCGAGCAAGCCGGTAGCGAGCTGATACAGGAGTGGCTGGAACGTGTGGTAGTCGTGCCTGTCGACCAGCACGACATCCGCCTTCGCCTTCTCCAGCTTCTGGGCGGCGCCCACGCCGGCGAAGCCGCCGCCGAGGATCACGACGCGCGGGCGCTGTGGACTGGCCGTGGAGTCGCTCACGGCGCGGGGACGCTCCCGCTCTCAGGGGCTCCCCCATCCTGCAACGCGGCAGGCTGCCGGCCTCCCAGGCGGGCCCGGAAGACGTAGTAGGCCCATCCCTGGTAGAGGAGGACGAGGGGCACGAAGACCAGGGCGACCACGGTCATCACCTGTAGCGCGTAGTGCGACGACGCCGCACTGTCGACGGTGAGGCTGTTCGCGAAGTCTGTGCTCGACACCATCACCCGCGGATACAGGCTAGTAAACAGCGTCGCGACGACGCCGATCGTGGCCAGCGCCGTCATCGCGAACGCGCGGCCGCTCGCGCCCCGCGAACAGGAATGCGACGGCGAGCGCGAGCGCCGCGATCCCGAGTGCTGCGGGTAGCACCGGCGGGAAGAGATCCTTGTCGTTGCGGTCCATTGCGACGGCAACGGTCCACACGAGGTACGCCGCAGCCAGCACGGCAGCAGGAATCGCGAGCTTCCGCGCGGCACCTTCGGCGCGGTCGCACAGCTCGCCTGCCGTGCGAAGCGTGAGGAAGATCGCGCCATGGAAGGCGAAGAGCGCCACGACTGCGATTCCGGCGAACACGCTGTAGAGGCTGAAGAGATCCAAGAGATTGCCGGTGAAGTCGCCGCCCGAGTTAATAGGGACGCCGTACACCAGGCATGACAGTCCGATACCCCAGAGCAGCGGCGCACCGAAGCTGCCGATCGTGTTCGCCCACGTCCACGTCGAGCGCCAGCCCGGGCTCTCGCTCTTCGAGCGCCACTCGAAGGAGACGACGCGGATGATCAGGAAGAAGAGGATGAGCAGGAGCGCGAGGTAGAACCCCGAGAACATCGTCGCGTACCAGGCCGGGAACGCGGCAAATGTGGCAGCTCCGGCGACGACGAGCCAGACCTCGTTCCCGTCCCACACCGGTCCGATTGTTCGCAGCGCCGTGCCCCGCTCTTCGTCGTCTCGTGGGACGACCGGGAGCAGCATTCCCACGCCGAAGTCGAACCCCTCGAGCAGGAAGTACAAGGCCCAGACGACGACGATGATGCAGAACCAGAAGGTCTCGAGGTCCATCAGTAGGTCACCGTCGGAAGAGCGAACTCGTCGCCTTCACCGCCGACCTCGGGCGGGTCGAGGCGCGCGTAGCGCCGCATGAGGACGAAGTCGACGATCAGGAGCGCGATGTAGAGGACTACGAACGTGCCGAGGCTGGTGGCGATCGTGGCCGTCGACACGCTGGGTGAGTTTGCATCGGCGGTCTTCAGCAGGCCCCACACGATCCATGGTTGGCGGCCGACCTCCGAGAGCACCCAGCCGGCGAGCGCCGCAGCGTACGGGAGGGGGATCGTGAGGACGCCGGCCCAGAGAAACCAGCGCGCCGTCTCGAGCTTGCGGCGCCAGTAGAGGAACGCCCCGAGCGCGAAGACCAGGAAAACGAGCGTGCCGGCATACGCCATGATCCGCATGCTCCAGTAGGTCGTGCGTACCGGCGGGATGTAGTCGCCGGCACCGTATTCGGCCCGGTCCGCCTCCTGGAGCGGGGTCATCCCCTGCACCTCGCCGTCCCAGGAAAGGGTCGCGAGGATCGACAGGAGGTGCGGGATCTGGATCGAGAACGACGGTGTCTGGTCCTCCTCCGTGAAGCCGCCGATCTGGAAGAGCGAGAACGCACATGGCTGACACGTGTCCCACTGAGCCTCGGTCGAGGCGATCTTCATCGGCTGGTAGTCGGTGATGACGACGCCCATCTGGCTGCCGACTCCGAGGTTCACGGCCGAGATCGGAAGACCGACGATGAGGGCGAGCTTCGCCGCATGCCGGAAGAGCTCCTGGTTCCGCCCACGGACGAGGTGCCAGCAGGCTACGCCGAAGACGACGACGGCCGCCGTGGTGAGACCGACGAGCAGCACGTGGATGTACGCCCAGATCCCGAAGCGGTTCGAGAAGAGCTCCCAGACGTCCGTCAGCTCCGCACGACCGTCGGTAACGGTCGAGCCGACAGGTCGCTGCATCCAGGAGTTGGCGCTGATGATGAAGAAGGCCGACGCCCAGCTTCCCAGCGCGAAAATCCAGATCGTGGCGAGGTGGACGCGCTTCGACAGCCGGTCCCAGCCGAAGATCCAGAGGCCGAGGAACGTGGACTCGAGCATGAATGCCGCGAGCCCCTCGATCGCAAGTGGGGCGCCGAAGACGTCGCCCACGAACTCCGAGTAGATCGACCAGTTCATCCCGAACTGGAACTCCTGTACGAGCCCGGTTGCGACGCCGATCACGAAGTTGATGAGCATGAGCGTCCCGAAGAAGCGGGCGAGGCGCAGCCAAGCTTCGTTGCCGCCCCGATACCAGAGCGTCTGCATGACCGCGACGAGCGGCGCCAGGCCGAGCGTCAAGGGGACGAAGAGGAAGTGGTAGAGCGACGTCGTCGCGAACTGGAGTCGAGCGAGGTCGACGGTGGTGATAGCGAGCAGGTCGACCACGACAGTCACTCTTACAAATCGGTCGTTCACCATTCGGCAACCCGACTGGCGATTGCTAGCGTGGCCGCATGGCGCGGCTACGGCTGATCAGCGACGTCCAGCACGTGGAGGAGCCGCTCGACGCGTACTCGCGGGTCGTGACAGAGGTTGCGCGAACGCTCTCTCCGTCCGTCGCCAACCTCCAGGTCAGGCGGCGGTTGAACGGCCGTCGGGTGAGCGGCGGCGGCAGCGGTGTCGCGGTGACGCCTGACGGCTACGTGCTCACGTCCGCACACGTCGTCGACGGAGCGGACGGCGGCACCGCGGCGTTCGTCGACGGTCGCGAGCTCGACTTCGAGGTCGTCGGCACCGACCGCCTCTCCGATCTCGCCGTCCTGCGCGTGACGACCGACGACCTCGTGCCCGCGACGCTCGGCGACGCCGATCGCCTGCAGGTGGGCCAGCTCGTCGTCGCGATCGGGAATCCGCACGGCTTCGCCGGCTCGGTGACCGCAGGCGTCGTTTCCGCGCTCGGCCGTTCGCTGCCGACCGCCGCCGGCCGGATCGTCGAGAACGTCGTGCAGACCGATGCCGCGCTCAATCCGGGCAACTCCGGCGGAGCACTCGCGGACGCAGGAGCGCGCGTGGTGGGCATCAACACCGCCGTCGCCGGAGTCGGTCTCGGCCTCGCCGTGCCGATCAACGAGCCAACCCGCCGGATCATCGGCGCCCTCATGCGCGAAGGGAGGTTCCGGCGCGCGTACATCGGGATCGCGGGTGGCCCACGGCCGGTCCCGCCCCGACTCGCCCGCGAGCTGGGACGGCGCGACGCCGTGGAGGTGGTGGAGGTCGTCGAGGGCAGCCCGGCAGCCAAGGCAGGGCTGAGGCCCGAGGATCTCATCGTCGCACTCGACGGAACGCCCGTCTCGAGCGCCGGCGACCTTCAGGGGCTGATGACGGAGGAGCGAATCGGCCAGACGCTGACCGTGACCGTCGTTCGCCAGGGCGCTCCCATCGAGGTGGACGTCACTCCCGAAGAGCTGGAGGACTGATGGCCCCTCGGGTGGTCGTCAAAGCCGAGCGCCTGCTGCTCGGCGCGGCGATGACGGCGATCGCGTTCGTCCTCGAGCGCCGCATCATGAAGATCCTCAAGAAGAGCTAGAGCTCTCTCTTCCAGAACAGATCGACGAGCATCAGGAAGAGCAGCACGAGGCCGATGCCGCCGAACAGCGCCGGCACCCACCGCGACACGCCCGCATCGCCCAGCGTGAAGCCGCTGGAGATGATCGCGGCTGCGGCGGTTATGGCGAGCGAGATGCGGCGCGTGGAGCGCCGGATCGTGTTCTCGAGGCTGCCCATGCCCTTCATGTCGACCTGGAAGCGCTGCCCCGGCCGGGCGCCCACGAGCCGCTCGATCGCCGAGACGAGGCCCGAGAGCCGCACTTTCACCTTCTGCACCTCGTAGAACGCTCGCTTGGGGTCGATCGCCTCGCGACCGCGCTCGAACAGGCGGCGCGCGAGGAAGCGTCCAATGACTGAGAACGGGTCGAGGTCGGGGTCGAGCGTCGCCGCCGCGAGCTGCATCTGCGCCAGCGCCTTGGCCGTCAGCGCCAGCTCGGCAGGCAGACGGACGTCGCGGCGGGCCGCAATCTGCGTGATCCCCTGGAGGATCGGCCCCAGCTGGATCTCCTGCAGCGACTGCCCGCGAACGCTCTGGACCAGCATTCCGATCTCCGACTGGAAGGCCTCGAAGTTGAAGTCGTCCGGGAGCTCCTGGTCTGCGAGCTGGAGCACGACCTCGGCGAGGAACTCGTCGTCCTCCTGCCAGAATGCCATCACGAGCAACAGCACGAGCTCGCGGATGCGCGGGTCGACCTCGCCCACCATGCCGCAGTCGAGGAAGTACACGGTGTCGTCTGCCCAGAGGAGGTTGCCCGGGTGCGGGTCGGCGTGGAAGAACCCGTCGACGAGCACCTGGCGGTAGTACGACTCGATCAGCTGACGCGCGGCGTCGCTGCGCTCGGGCACGTCCGGGGCGTCGCGCACGGGCACGCCGTCCACGAAGCTCAGCACGAGGAGGCGCTTGCTCGAGAGCTCGTGGTAGACCGAGGGGACGGCCAGGCGCGTGTAGCGCTCGAGCACTACGGCGAGCCGGTCGACATTCGCTGCCTCGGAGCGGAAGTCGAGCTCGCGCCTGAGCGAGTCCGACAGATGTCGGATCACGGACGGGAAGTCCACGAGCCTGCGCAGCCCGTCGCGGTGCTCCGCCTTCTCGGCGAAGAGCTCGAGCAGCCCGAGGTCGCGCATGATCTCGTCCTCCGCACCGTGACGCTGGACCTTCACGACGACGCGGTCGCCGCCCTCGAGCGTCGCGGCATGCACCTGGCCGATCGTCCCGGCGGCGAGCGGCTCGGGGTCGATGCTCTCGAACACGTCCTCCCAGGGCACGCGAAGCTCCTCCTCCATGACCGCGACGACCTCTTCCTCGGTCATCGGCGGCACGTCGTCCTGGAGCTTCGAGAGCTCGGCGATGAATTCCGGCGGCAGGAGGTCCGGCCGCGTGGAGAGGATCTGGCCGAGCTTCGCGAACGTCGGTCCGAGCTCCTCGAGGGCCGCCCGGAGGCTCTTCGCACGCTCTTCGAGCGGCACGTCGGCGGCGCCGCGCTCGCCGAGGCCGTAGCGCGCCATGACCTTGCCGATCTGCGTGGCCCGCCCGAGGAGGCGGAGATCGGCTTCCTGCGTACCGCTCATCTGCGGAAGAGCCCTCGCCTCTTCTTCTGCGCCTGCTCGGAGCGCTGGCGTGTGTTGACGATGATGACCGTCCGGTCGGAGTTGTGCGACACGCGGTTCGGGACGTTGCCGAGCAGGAACTCCTTGCGCCCTGACATGCCGACGTTGCCCACCACCACGACGTCCGCGTCCTCGGCCTCGGCCGCATCGACGATCGCCTGGGCGGGATCGTCCCCGGTCGAAACCACCCCACGTGCGAGCTCGCCGGCAAAGCGGCGGCCGTACTCGGTGAGCTCCTCCTTCGCGTGCGGCGGTGCCTCGGCCGGAGGGATGACCACCTGGCAGAGCAGAAGCTCCGCCTCGAAGCGCACGGCCATGTCCGCGGCAAACTGGACGGCGAGCTCGGCCGTCTCCGAACGATCGGTTGCGACAAGGATGCGACGGAGGCTCATGGGCCAGCCTCTGGCCTATGAGCGTGTGGAGGGGGTGTGGGGGAGCTTCGAAGCCGAGGACAAAGGCGGCAGCGAAGCTGCCAGCTTTGGTACGAGGCGATGAAGAGGCGCCGAAGGCGGCAACCGGGAGGTTCCCCCACCTCAAGCAGAAAGAAGGGGGCTTGACGTGGGGGAAACATGGTTTCCCCCACGGGAGCGAGCCGAAGGCGAGCGACGCTCATGGGGGGCGCAGGTTACCGGCCCTCGAACTGCGGCGGCCGCTTCTCCACGAACGCGGCCATGCCCTCCCGGGCGTCTTCGGACGAAAAGGCGAGATAGAGCAGACGCCGCTCGTAGTCGATGCCCAGCGACAGCGGCCCTTCGTCGGCACGCACCACAGCTTCCTTCGCGAGCTGGCTGGCGACCGGGCCCTTCGCCGCGATCTCCCGTGCGACACGCTTCGCCTCGTCGAGCCAGGCTTCGCGGGCGACGACGCGGGCTACGAGACCGGCGTCGAGCGCCTCGCGCGCGGACAGCCGCCGGCCCGAGAGGATGACGTCCATCGCCAGTGCCTTGCCAACGGCGCGGGTGAGACGCTGTGTGCCGCCCGCGCCCGGGATGAGGCCGAGACCCGTCTCGGGCTGGCCAAAGACGGCTGTCTCCGAGGCGACGACGACGTCGCATGCCATCGCCAGCTCGCACCCGCCACCGAGGCAGAAGCCGGACACCGCCGCGACGAGCGGCGTTCGCACCGCGCGGATCGCGTCCCAGGCGTCGACGCGTCGATTGACGTACATCTCGACGGCCGTCGCCGTCGCCATCTCGCCGATGTCGGCGCCGGCGGCGAACACGCGCTCGGAGCCGCCCACGACGATGCAGCGGATCTCGGGATCGGCGTCGAGCTCCTGAAGCGCGGCGACGACCTCCGCCATCAGCTCGGAGGAGAGGGCGTTCAGCTGCTTCGGCCGGTCGAGGAAGACGGCCGCGATGGGCGGCTCGCGCTCGACCCGCGTGTTGCTCACGTCCCTGGCCCCCTTCGGCTCCCGCCCGGCGGAGCCGGGCTCCGCCGAGGGGTGGCGCCGCTGGCGGCAGGATGCTGCCCTCGCGGCGCTTGGCCGTACTGGTGTGTACTGTCCGGCGCGCCGCTCGCTTGCCTCCTTTGCCAGCGACGCCCCAGGAACGAGAGCAAGTCAGGCATCGCTCTTCTCCACGAACCGCTTGACGGCGCCCTGTGCCTCCTCGCCGAGCATGCTCAGCGCCAGCCAGTCGCGGGCATGCCCGACGGTCAGGTTCCACGAGAGGTCCCGCCAGAAGTTCAGCTGGTGCTTCGCGTACCGGGTCGTCTGCGGAAGCTTCGCGGCGAGCTTCTCCACGAGCTCGTCCACTGTGCCGTCGAGCTCGGCGGCGGGGACGACGCGGTTGACGAGCCCCCACGCCTCCGCTCGCTCAGCCGAGATCTCCTCGCACAGCAGGACGATCTCGCGCGCGCGCCGCTCGCCGACCATCACCGGCAGCCACTGAGTCGCGCCACCGGCGGGCACCGAGCCATGCTCGAGGCCGACATGGCGAATGTACGCGTCGTCGACCATGACCGCGAGATCGCACGCCATCTGGAGCTCGTTGCCGCCACCCACGCAAACGCCGTTGATGCGGGCGAGCGTAGGCTTGCCGATCCCCCGCAGCCGGTCGTGCGCGTCCTGGAAGGCCCCGAACCACTTCCAGTAGCCCTGCGGATTGCCGAGGTACTCCGCCGACCACTCCTTGAGGTCGGCGCCGACGCAGAACGCGCGCCCGGCGCCAGTGAGCACGACGACGCGGATCTCGTCGTCCCAGGACGCATCCTCGCAAGCCCGCGCCAGCTCCCGCAGCATCCGGAAGTCGAAGGCGTTCAGCCGTTCCGGCCGGTTGAGCGTGATCGTCGCCCGCGGCGATGCCTTCTCGTAGACAACCCGCTCGAACCCGAGCTCGTCTGGCGCCTGTGGCTTCGGCGACGAGGGTTCCGTCACGCGCCGGACCCTAAACGCTCACGCCGCGCGTAGCAGTCGCCGACGACCCATGCACCCAAGCTGAGCGGGACGATCTCTCGCAGCGATCGGCTCGATCTTGCTTCTCTCAGCCCAGGTCGAGGACGAGCTCCAGAGCATCGTCGACGCTTCGCATCTCGCCAAGCGCCGAGGTGACCCACGTGCTCGACCGAGCACTCGCGCGTCTACGGGTCCGACCATCTCGCACATCACCCGGGTTGGCTCATCGCCGACGATGATCTCCGGATGGAAGCTCGCCGGCGGCGTCGACGTCGAGGTTGGACAGATGAGGATCGTGGAGAGGACGAGCAGGTCATCGGCTTGCACGATCACGGCGAAGCGGCGCCCGTGCTGGACGTGCCCTCGCCGTCGCGGCAGCCTAATTGCGTGGACGTCACCGCGAACCACGAAGCTCGTCCATCAGCCGCGCCACCTCGCTCGCCTCGCGTACGTACACCGGGTTGCGCGCGAGGGCGGCGGCTTCCGCGGCGAGCCCTGCGCGCCGACGGTCGCGCTCTGCCGTTTCTCCGATTGCCTGACGCGCCGCTTCCGCCTTGGTAACGCGACGGCGCCGCGCGATCTCTTCCAGCGCGCGGAGGCCGTCTGCTCCGAGGCGCAGCGACAGCGGGGGAACCGGCGAGGCCACTGCCCAAATTGTAGCGCATAACGCACTACACTTTCGGCCGTGTCACTCTGCGCCCAGCGGGACGATCTCGAAGCGGTCGACGTCCACGAGGCCGTGGTCCGTGAGCTTGAGCTTCGGGATCACCGACAGCGCGAGGAACGACAACGTGAGGAACGGCGTCGCCACCGTGCACCCGAGCGCGGCGGCCGCTTCGTTGCACGCCCGGCTCTGAGCGACGACGTCGGCCAGCGGCGCATCCGAGAGCAGCCCCGCGACGGGCAGCGGTAGCTCGGCCCTGACGCCGCGGGACTCGACGGCGACGATGCCGCCGCCGAGCTCGACGAGCCGCTGGACCGCCCTGGCCATGTCGTTGTCGTCGACGCCGACCACGACGATGTTGTGAGCGTCGTGCGCGACGGTGGACGCGAGCGCGCCCGACTGCAGCCGGAAGCCGCGAACGAAGCCGAGCCCCATGCGCCCCGTGCCGTGATGTCGCTCGATGACCGCAATCTTCGCGAGGTCGCACTCGGGATCCGAAACGGCGTGGCCGTCGACGACGGTGGGCTCCTCGACGAGCTCGTCGGTGACGACCTGGTCCGGGACGAGCCCGATCACGCGAACCTGCCCGCCGGGCCAGGGGATCGCGAAGTCGCCGGCCGAGATGGGCTGCACGTGCACGGTTCGCTTCACCCAGTCGGGCACATGTGCCTCCGGGATGTCCTCGACAGGACGCCCGGCCTTCAGCACCGTCCGCGGCTCGAACGACTCGAGGTCGTCGAGCACGACGAGATCGGCCTGGTAGCCGGGCGCGATGGCGCCGAGATGGTCGAGGCCGTGCCACAGCGTCGGGTTGAGCGACGCGAGCACGAGCGCATCCTCGGGCGCGACGCCGGCCGCGACGGCCTTCCGCACCATCTGGTTGACGTGGCCGGAGTCGGCGATGTCCTCCGGATCGCGGTCGTCGGTGCAAAAGGCCATGCGCGACGGGCCGAACTCCTTGACCAGCGGGAGGAGGTCCTCGAGGTTCCGCGCCATCGACGCCTCACGGACGAGCAGCCACATGCCCGCACGGAGCCGCTGGCGCCCCTCCTCCACGGTCAGCGCCTCATGGTCGGAGCGGATGCCCGCAGCGGCATACGCATTCAGCGCTTTGCCGAGCACGCCGGGAGCGTGGCCGTCTGCGTGGTGCGCACCGTCGAGCGCCAGCTTCTCGAGCTCCGCCGCATCGCCGGCGATCACGCCGGGGAAGTTCATCATCTCCGCGAGGCCGATCACGCGGCGGCGGCGCAGCAGGCCCTGGAGGTCGCCGGCCGTCAGCGGGCGCCGCGGCGACTCGAACGCGGAGGCGGGACGCACGACGACGCGGTGAAGTAGACGTCCAGCGGGAGCCCCGAGCAGACGTCGAGCAGCCAGTGGATGCCGTCGGTGCCGAGGACGTTCGCGATCTCGTGCGGATCGGCGACGACGGCCGTCGTCCCCATCGGCAGCACGAGCCGCGCGAACTCATCGACGAGCAGCTTCGTCGACTCGAGGTGCATGTGGGAGTCGACGAACCCGGGGACGACGTACGCCCCGCTCACGTCGAGCGTCTCTGCCCCCTCGTACTCCCCCAGGCCGGCGACGTAGCCGTCGCATACCGCGATGTCCGCGTCGAGCCATTCGCGCGTGAAGACCGACAGCACGCGGCCGCCTTTGACGACGAGATCCGCGGCCTCGTCTCCGCGCGCGACTGCGATTCGGCGGCCGAGATCCGTCACAGGGCGATGTCGTCTGGACGCACAGGGACACGAGCGAGCTCGCGGCCGGTCGCGTCGCGCAACGCGGACACGACGGCGGCCGTCGAGACGACGGTTGGCGGCTCGCCGACGCCCTTGAGCCCATAGGGGCCATCCGGCTCGGGCTCCTCCACGAGGACGGCTTCGATGGGCGGGACGTCGAGGGCGGTCGGGATGAGGTAGTCGGTGAAGCTCGCGTTCGTGATCAGCCCATCCGTCGTCTGGATCTCCTCCATCAACGCGAGGCCGATTCCCTGTGCGGTTCCGCCTTCGATCTGGCCGTGCACGGCGAGTGGATTGAGCGCCTTGCCGACGTCTTGAGCCGTGCCGATCCAGACGATTCGCGTCAGACCGAGCTCGACGTCCACCTCGGCCACGACCTTCATCGCCGCGCACGCGAACGCGACGTGCGCTCGCTCGCCGAGCACCTGCCCGGTCTCCGGGTCGAGCGGGTACGTCGGAAGATGGCGGTAGACGCGCTCGACGTCGACGTCTCCTCCCGTCCGCTCGCGCTCGAGGAGGGCCTCCTGGCAGGCGAGCCGGACCGCGCCGGCCGCCATCCACGTCATCCGCGACGCCGACGAGGAGCCGGCCGAGCCGACGCCGGTCGTCGACGGCGTCGTGACGGCGACGTCGTCGATCCCGAGCTCCTGGCGGGCGACCTGCTCGATGACGTCGGTGACGCCCTGGCCGACTTCCGCGGCCGCGCACAGCACCTCGGCGGAGAGGCCTCCGTCGGCTGTCGTGAAGAGCCTCACGCGCGCCGCCGCGTAGTCGTCGAATCCCTCCGAGAAGCAGATGTTCTTCAGGCCCACCGCGAATCCGATGCCGCGCCGCACGCCCTCGCCGCGCGTCGTGTTGCCTGTGCCCCCGGGCAGGCGGACAGGCTCGCGGGGCAGCTCTTCCGGCGGGGGTGGGACGAGCTCCGCGCAACGGCGTATGACCTCGGCCACCGGCAGAGAGCCCGTGATCACCTGCCCGGTGGGGAGCTTGTCGCCCGGCTTGATCGCGTTCAGCAGCCGCAGCTCGACGGGATCGATGTCGAGCGCGGCGGCGAGCTTGTCCATCTGCGCCTCGTGCGCGAAACAGCCCTGGACTGCGCCGAACCCGCGCATGGCGCCGCACGGCGGGTTGTTCGTGTACACGCACGTGCCCTCGACGAGCACGTTGTCGACGCGGTACGGGCCGGCCGCGAAGCAGCAGGCGTTCGCGAGCACCGCCGTCGAGCTCGAAGCGTACGCGCCGCCGTCGAGCAGGATGCGCGCGCGGACCGCGACCAGGCGGCCGTCGCGCGTCGCCCGGTGCTCCGCCCAGATCTTCGCCGGATGCCGGTGCACGTGTCCCGTGAACGACTCCTCGCGGTTGTAGACCATCTTCACGGGCCGGCCGGTGCGCAGCGCGAGCAGCGCGGCATGGATCTGGATCGAGAGATCCTCGCGGCCACCGAACGCTCCCCCCACTCCCGCGAGGTGGACCCGAACCTGCTCCGGCGTGAGTCCGAGGCACGGCGCAATCTGGTCTCGGTCGACGTGAATCCACTGCGTGGCGACGTAGATGTCGATGCCTCCCTCGCCGTCGGGCACGGCGAGGCCCGACTCGGGGCCCAGGAATGCCTGGTCCTGCGTCCCGACCTCGTAGACGCCGCTGACCGACACGTCGCCCGCAAGGTTCGCGTCGCCCTGCCGGATGACCATCGAGCGGACGACGTTGGGACGCGGGTCGTCCCGGAAGCCGTGGCCGGCGGTTGGCCGGTCGGGGTGCAGAGGCTCCTGCTCCGTCGCGAGCTCGGGGTCGGAGACTGGCGGCAGCTCCTCATACTCGACGACGATGGCGGCGGCGGCGCGCCGGGCTTCCTCGGGGCTCTCGGCAGCCACGATCGCCACCGGCTCGCCGAAATAGCGGACCCGGTCGATCGCGAGCACGGGCTGGTCTGGGATCTCGAGGCCGTACGTCTTCGCGCCGGGGACGTCGTCGTGGGTCAGCACCGCGTGGACGCCGGGCAGGACGGTCGCCGGGGAGACGTCGATCGCGCCGATGCGCGCATGGGCGTGGGGGCTGCGGAGGGTGTGGCCCCAGAGCATCCCGGGCGCTTCGAGATCGCTCGAGAACGCGAACTTGCCCTGGACCTTGGGAACGGCGTCCGAGCGGAGGATGCTTTCGCCGACGCGGCCTCGCTCGAGCCGCCGCGGGCTCGTGACCATTTGCTCCGAAGTTGGCGTACTTTCGTCACCCACGCGTACGTTTTTCCCCGATAGCCTGAAACCGGGAGGAGGCTCGTGGGAGGCCCCGGCGATCATAGGCGGTCGGCGGCGACTTTCACGGCTTCGACGATCTTCTGGTAGCCCGTGCAGCGGCAGAGGTTGCCGGACAGCGCCTCGCGGATGTCGTCCTCGCTCGGCCCCGGGACGCGCGCCAGGAGATCGGCGGCCGCCACGACGAGCCCCGGCGTGCAGAACCCGCACTGCACGGCCCCGGCCTCGACGAACGCGGACTGCACCGGATGAAGCTCCTCGCCCTCCCCGAGACCCTCCACCGTCACGATCTCGTGCCCGTCGGCCTGCGCCGCAAGCACGAGGCACGAGCACACGAGCTGGCCGTCGAGCAGTCACCGAGCACGAACCGCACTCGCCCTGCTCGCACGCGTTCTTCGAGCCGGGAAACGACAGCCGCTCGCGCAACGTGAACAGGAGGCTCTCGCCCGGCCAGATCTCCGCCTCGACCCGCTCGCCGTTGACCGTCGTCGAGATCCTCATGCCGCAAGACACCGGTCGACTGCGCGGCGAGCGAGCACACGAAGCGCGTGGCGGCGGTAGTCGGCCGTGCCACGGACGTCGTCGATCGGCGAGCACGCGGCGGCGACCGCTTCGGGCAGGTCACCCGCGTCGTCGAGAGCCACGCGCACGAACCCCGGCACCGGGCCGGCCGAGCCGAACGACGCACGCACCTCGCCGCGCTCCCGGTCGGCCGCGACGGCGAGCGAGCAGACCGCGATCACCATCGCATTGCGTGGCCCGACCTTCATGAACGTCTGCGGCGAGCCCGAAGGCCGGACGAGCACCGCGACGATGAGCTCGTCGTCCTCGAGCGCATTCTCCTTCGGCCCAACGAGGAAGTCACGAACCGTCACGCGCCGGGCGCCGCGAGCGGTACTCGCGACCTCCACCTCGGCCTCGTCCACGAGCAGCGGCGGCAGTGCGTCACCGGCCGGGGAGGCGGTGCCGAGGTTGCCGCCGAGCGTTCCGCGATTCCGGATCTGCGGCGAGCCGACCGTCCTCGACGCTTCTGCCAACGCAGGCAGCTCCGACGCGAGCTCCCCCTGCTCGATCTCCGCATACGTCAGGCCTGCTCCGAGCCTCAACACGCCGTCTTGCTCACGCGACCAGCCGCCGAGCTCCACGACCTCGCCGAGGTCGAGCATCGCGTCGGGCCGTGCGCGGTCGAAGTTCAGCTCGACCATGACGTCGGTGCCTCCGCGGATCGCGAGCGCCGCCGGATGCTCGGCCCGCAGCGCGAGCGCCTCTGCGAGCGACCTGGGGCGAAGGACTCTCCATCCGGAAGTTCTAGCGCTCCTCGCGCACGTACGGAACCCCAAGCGCGGCAGGCGCAGCCAAGTCTCCGCTTGGCAAAGCGCGTGGACACGAGCACGAGCACGACCACGGTCATCACGTAGGGCAGCGACGTGGAGGATCGACTATACGACGTTAGTAGGGTCCCCGGAAGATGCGCCGCTGCTCGCGAACGGGTGGATCGTGACGATGGACGACGCGGGCACGGAGCACGAGTCGGGCTGGGTCTTGATGGAGGGCTCGGTCGTCTCGGAGGTGGGGGCGGGCGCGGCGCCCGAGGCCGACGAGGTGGTCGATCTGAACGGCGCCGTGGTCACGCCGGGCCTCGTCAACACGCACCACCACCTCTGCCAGACGCTCACGCGGGCGCGGGCGCAGGACGCCGATCTCTTCACGTGGCTGCGGGAGCTCTACCCCTACTGGGCGAGGCTCGATGCGGACGCCGTGTACGCGGCCGCCCGAACGGGCATCGCCGAGCTGGCGCTCTCCGGGTGCACGACGGTGTTCGATCATCACTACGTCTTTCCGCACGGCACGACCGGCCTCGTCGAAGCGGAGGTGCAGGCCGCCAGGGAGCTCGGCGTCCGCATCGTGGCCTCACGCGGGTCCATGGATCTGGGCGAGTCGGAAGGCGGGCTGCCCCCGGACTCGGTCGTCGAGCAGCTGGACGACGTGCTGGCGGCGACCGACGAGCTCGCCACGACGCTGCACGAGCCGGGGCCGGGCGCCATGGTGCAGATCGCGGTCGCGCCGTGCTCACCCTTCTCGGTGACGAAGCAGCTCATGGTGGAGTCGGCAGAGCTCGCTCGCCGCCTCGGCCTGCAGCTCCATACACACCTCGCGGAGACCGTGGAGGAGGGCGAGTATTGCCGCGAGCTGTACGGCTGCACGCCCGTGGAGTACCTCGCCGAGCTCGGCTGGACGGCGGGTGACGTCTGGTGTGCGCACTGTGTCCACCTCTCGCCGGCGGACGTCCAGACGTTCGCCGCGGTCGGCATGGGCGTCGCCCACTGCCCGACGTCGAACCTCCGGCTGGGGGCCGGCGTGGCTCCGGTCCGTGAGCTCGTCCAGGCGCGGGTACGCGTGGGGCTGGGCGTGGACGGCTCCGCCTCGAACGAGCGCTCTGATCTCTTCTTCGAGGTGAAGCAGGCGTTGCTCGTGGCGCGCGGGACGCGGCGGGCCAGGCGCGATGACGTGTCGCGAGGCGGTGCGGCTCGGCACGCGCGGGAGGTGCAGCTGTGCTGGCGCGCAACGACATCGGCTCCATCGAGCCCGGCAAGTGCGCCGACCTCGCCGTGTGGCGCACCGACCGCCTCGAGCTCGGCGGGGCGGAGGATCGCGTGGCCGGCCTCGTCCTCTCCGGCCCGCATCGCGTGGACCGGCTGCTCGTCGGCGGCGAGGACGTCGTTTGTGACGGACGACTGGTACGAGCGGACGAGGACGAGATCGCCCGTGAGCACCGACTGCAGGCGCGTCGACTGGACACCACTCCGTGACCCGATCGGCGGTCGTGACCGGCGTCAGCCGGCGAAACGGCATCGGCTTCGCCGTCGCCCGCCGGCTGCTCGAGGCCGGGAACCGCGTGCTCGTGCACTCGTGGGCGCCCGAGGACGAGAGCCCTGATCCCGGAGGATTGGAGGCCGTGCTCGCCGAGCTCGAGCAGGCAGGCGGTCCGGTCGCGCACGTCGAAGCCGACTTCGGTGATCCCGAGGCACCAGCGCAGGTCATGCACGCCGCCCGCGATGCGCTGGGCGATGTCGACATTCTCGTCGTCAACCACACGCTCAGCAGGCTGGGCACCCTTGACGAGCTCACCGCAGAGGACATCGACGCCCACCTGCACGTCAATGTCCGCGCGGCGCTCTTGCTCGTGAAGGAGTTCGCCGCGCAGCACGACGGCCGTCCCGGCGGCCGCGTCGTGCTCCTGACGTCGGGTCAGCATCTCTCCCCGCTGAACACCGAGCTCGCGTACGCGGCGTCGAAAGGGGCGATCCAGCAGCTCACGATGACGCTTTCCGACACGCTCATCGACCGGGGCATCACCGTCAACACCGTGAATCCGGGCCCGACAGACACGGGCTGGGCCGCAGACCTGAATCCGAGCCGCTTCCCGCTCGGCCGCTGGGGGCAGCCGGACGACGCCGCCCGGCTGATCGCCTGGCTCTGCTCGGACGACGCGCAGTGGGTCACAGGACAGGTCATCAACTCGGAGGGCGGCTTTCGCCGCTGGGGCTGACGTGAGATCCTCCCGAACGTGATCTCCACGCACGTCCTCGACACCGAGCGCGGGGAGGCCGCGGAGGGCGTGATCGTCGAGCTCTACCGCGGCGATGCCCTGCTGGCGGCGGCGCAGACGGATGCCGACGGGCGCATCGGGGAGCTCTCGCCAAACGCGCTCGAGGCAGGTACGTACCGGCTCGTGTTCCACCCACCGTCGGCGTTCTTCCGTCGTGTGGAGCTGGAGATCGCCGTCGACGACCCGGCACGCCACTACCACGTGCCGTTGCTCGTCTCGCCCTACTCGTGCGCGAGCTACCGCGGCACCTGACGGTCGACGAGCTCGCCGAGCTCTTCGAGGGACGCACGGCCCTCGCCGAGCGACTCGCCGAGACGGAGAACCCGCTGGCCAGCGCCGCCTCCGTGATCGAGCAGCTCTCCGAGCAGGAGAAGCTCGAGGCGCTCGACGCCCATCCCGCGATCGGTTCCCGCACGGGCCTCTCGGCGCGCTCGGCAAGAGAGCAGGGCGCGGACGACGATCCGGCCGTGCTCGAAGAGCTCACAGAGCTCAACCGCCGCTACGAGGAACGCTTCGGCTTCCGCTTCGTGGTGTTCGTGAATCGCCGACCGAAGGCCGAGATCGTCCCCGTGCTGCGCGAGCGGCTCGA
Source organism: uncultured Actinomycetes bacterium (assembly GCA_963830835.1). Lineage (GTDB taxonomy): Bacteria > Actinomycetota > Thermoleophilia > Gaiellales > Gaiellaceae > PALSA-612. Next base: position 134,676 of record CAWHNJ010000017.1, read on the forward strand.
GCGCGGCCGTGACGAGGAGCTAAACACGGCTCTCGCGGAGCTCGTAGCCATCGCCCGCGACCGCTGGCAACGCGGATGATCGTCGCCGTCGACCCGTATCTCATCGACTGGCTCGACCTCGTCCTCCGCTGGCTGCACGTCATCGCCGCAGTCGTCTGGATCGGCACCTCGTTCTACTTCGTCGCGCTCGACAACCACCTGGAGCCTCCGAAGCGGAAGGAGGACGTCAACGCGGGCGTCGGCGGCGAGGCGTGGGAGGTCCACGGCGGCGGCTTCTACCTCGTGCAGAAGTTCACAGTCGCACCGAAGACCCTCCCCGAGCGCCTCCACTGGTTCAAGTGGGAGGCGTACACGACGTGGCTCTCCGGCTTCGCGCTCTTCTGCATCCTCTACTACGTCGACGCCGATCTCAACCTCGTCGGCGCCGACATGTCCGAGTGGGCCGCCATCGCGATCTCGCTCGCCCTGCTCGTCGCAGCCTGGGTCGTATACGACGTGCTCTGCCGCGTCATCGACAACGAGCTCGTCCTCGCCGGTGTGCTCGTCGCGCTTGTGACGGCGACCGCCTGGGGCCTCAGCCTCCTCTACACCGATCGCGCGGTGTGGCTGCAGCTGGGGGCGATGCTCGGGACGATCATGGTGGCGAACGTCTTCTTCGTGATCATCCCGGCACACCGGGACTTCGTGAGGGCGAAGCAGGAGGGGCGCGAGCCGGACCCGGCGCCGGGCATCCGCGCCAAGCAGCGGTCGGTGCACAACAACTACCTCACGCTGCCCGTGCTCGTAGCGATGCTCGGCGACCACTTCGCGTTCGCGTACGGGCACGAGGACGGCTGGCTCGTGCTCGTCTGCCTCATGCTCGTCGGCGCCTGGATCCGCCTCTTCTTCAACCTCCGACACGCAGGGCGTACCGTGTGGTGGATACCGGTCAGCGCCGCGGCCGCGCTCGCCGCGGTCGCCGTCTGGATCAGACCGCCGGACGCTGACGGGTCGACCGACGGGCCGGTCGTGACGTTCGCCGAAGTGGCGCCGATCGTCGAGCAGCGCTGCGCGACGTGTCACTCGGGGGCCAGCGCGCCGCAAGGCGTCCGGCTCGAGACCCGCGAACAGATAGAAGCGCAAGCCGACGCGATCGAGCGGGTCGCCGTGCTCACGCGCGTGATGCCGCTCGGCAACAGCACGGGAATGACCGACGCCGAGCGCGAGCTCCTCGGACGATGGGTCGCCTTCCAGCGGTAGTCGAGCCCGCGGTCGCTCGGCTTCGGGAGCTCGAGCCGTCGGCAATCGCCGTGCTCGTCGGAGGGAGTTACGCGCAAGGGACCGCCGACGAGCACTCCGACCTAGATCTGACAGCGATCGTCGAGGACGAAGGCGATCGCTACCGCACGTGGTTTCAGGAGCGACCCGAGCAACGGCCGCTGCACGTCTCGGCGGGCGTTCGTACTGCCACGAGCTTCCTCGCTCGGCGAGAGATTCCGGCAGGCTGGTGGCTCGGCCTCCCAACACTCGAGCCAGCGCGTTACGCGTGGTCTACGGACGATGCGAGGGCGATGCTCGGAGACGATCCGTCGATCCGCCGTCCAGCGAGCCCGCCCGAGCTGGAGGACTTCTTCGAGTTCTCGATGAAGGTCAAGCGCGCCGCAGCCGCCGGCGACGGATTCGGGCTACGCGTCTGGGCTCTCAGCGTGGCCGAGCTCGCGCCGCGCCTCCTGCTCCCACTCAATCCCCCGGTGCTCGTGAGCAGCCGACGCGAGGCTGCGGAGGCAGCCCTCATGCTTCCGGTCGCCCCGGAGCACTACTCGGAGGATCTCCGGGTTTGCCTCGGTCTCACGCTCGCCGAGGACGAAGCCGTGAAGACTGCTGCGCTTCGTCTCGGCCAGGAGCTTCTCGCCTTTCTGCGTGAGCACAAGCCCGATGTCGACCCCCTGCCGGACCTCGTCGAATGCCTGGTCAGCGGTGCGCTGGAGCGGCAACTTGCCTCCTGACGCGCTAGCGTCCCGGCCGTGCTGAAGATCACCGTCGGTCGCTTCGAGCTCACGGCGCGGCTGGAGGAGGACCGTGCCCCGAACACCGTCGCCGCGTTCCGACGCCTGCTGCCCCTCGACTCCCAGCTGATCCAGGCTCGCTGGTCGGGACAGGCCGCCTGGATCCCGTTCGGCGAGCTCGATCTCGGCATCGGCTTCGAGGACCCGACGAGCTACCCGGGGCCAGGGGAGCTGCTCATCTACCCCGGCGGCGTGAGCGAGACGGAGATCCTCTTTCCCTACGGGCAGACGTGCTTCGCGAGCAAGGCGGGCCAGCTGGCCGGAAACCACTTCGCGACGGTCGTCGACGGACGGGAGCACCTCGAGGAGATCGGCCGGCTCGTGCTCTGGGAAGGAGCGCAGGACATCCACTTCGAGGAGGCCTGATCGAAGGCATCGCGCACTGGGACGAGGTCGAGCCGCTGGCACTTCGGCGCGGGCCGATGCAGCTCGACCGCATCGACCTCGGCTGGGCCGCCGGCTCGAAGGACGTCGGCGTCGCGCGCCTGAAGCTCGATCCGGGCGGCCGCTCCTCGCCCGTCCACGTCGAGCTCGACGAGGAGGAGATCTTCTACGTCCTCGCCGGTACCGGGCTCTCGTGGCAGAGCGGGAAGACGTACGAGGTGCGCGCCGGAGACACGATCGTCCACCGTGTCGCCGAGGAGGACCACACGCTGATCGCGGGACCCGACGGGCTCGACGTCCTTGCCTTCGGCGAGCGGACGAACGCCACCGCGTCCTACCTCACGCGTGCGGGCGTCCTTCGCATGGACGCGACGGTGAAGGTCGCCGAGGATCGTCACCCATGGGATCTCGAGGCCGATGCGGGAGAGCTCGAGCTGCCCGAGCCCAGCCCACGGCCCTCGAACATCGTCAACGTCGCCGACGTCGAGGGGGACGGTTTGAAGCGGCTGGCCGCAGCGGCCGGCTCGGTACGGACAGGGTTGAACCGGGAGTGGTCGGCCGACGAGGCGGACTGGATTGTCCACTGCCATTCCGAGGAGGAGGAGATCTACGTTGTGCTGGAGGGGAACGGCACGCTCGTCCTCGTCCCTACACCGCAGATGGTGCGCAGCGGGACGGTCGAGGAAGAGATCCCCATCCGCGCGGGCCATGTCATTTCACGCCCGCCCGGCACGGGCATCGCGCACGGAATCCGCGCCGGCGAGGACGGCATGACCTTCCTCGCCTACGGCACCCGCAGGCCGAACGACATCTCCTATTACCCGCGCTCGAACAAGATCTACTTCCGCGGCGTAGGCCTCATCGCCCGTCTCGAGAACCTCGACTACTACGACGGCGAGCTTGGCTAGCTCGTCAGGCGGCGCAGGGCGCCCGTGAGGACGCCAACGGCGAGCGCGACGTCCTCCTCGGACGAGAGCTCGTCGGGCGAGTGGCTGACGCCGCCGTTGAGGCTGCGGACGAACAGCATCCCGGCATCGACGCCGGCCGCGGCGAGGATGCCCGCGTCGTGGCCCGGCGCCGGAGGGTAGCTCGACGGTCCGAAGACCGCGCGCACCGATCTCGTCGCTCAGGGCTGCGCGGCAGCGCTCGCCCATCGCCACGGGCTCGGCGCGGTGGCCAGCTTCGAGCCCGATCGCGCGCGACGAACATCGTCGAGCCGCTCGCTATCCGGTGCGCGGACGTCGACCGAGATACGAACACGACCGGGGATCACGTTGCCCGCACCGGGCTCGACGTCGACCTCGCCTACGGTCGCCACAGCTCCCTCCACCTGCAGGGCGGCGTCGCGGATGCGGAGGATCTCGGCGGCTGCCTCGACAAGCGCGTCCTGGCGGTCCTTCATCGGCGTCGTTCCGGCGTGGCCGGCGCGACCTTCGAATACGAGCTCGCCGCGCGCGTAGCCGACGATGCCCGTGACGACGCCGAGCGGCACGCCCGGCCTGCTCGAGCATCGGCCCCTGCTCGATGTGAAGCTCGAGGAAGCTGACGGCACCTCTTCATAGCGGCAGAGCGCCCGACTGCCGATGCAGCCGACCTCTTCTCCGCGAAAGGCGACGACCGTGCCGCAGCCGGCCTGCTCGACCGCCTCGATCGCCGCGACGACGCCCAGCGCGCCGTCGAACTTCCCTCCCTGCGGAACGGTGTCTAGATGCGAGCCGACCCACACGTCGTCGCGGCTGCCCGAACGGCCGAGCAGGTTGCCGTGCGCATCGACCTCCACGCCGAGACCGGCCTCACGAAGCCATTGCGCGGCCAGCTCGTGCGCCGCGTCCTCACCGGGGCCCGGATGGGGCCGGTTCGCTCCCGGCCCGCCGCCGATCGCGTACAGCTCCTCCAGCCGCTCGAAGGTGCGTTGCACGCTCATCGCGGAATCGTCTCACGAACCGAGCGCAAGACGCCCCAGGCGGCCAGTGGCGCCATGGCCAGGAGCGCGAATGGCCGTCTGCCAGGACGTCCCGGCGACGAGCGCGGCAAAGAGAATCGGCAGGACGGCGCCGACCACGAACAAGATGGTCTGCTGGAACCCGAGAGCGGCGCCGCTCCTGGCAGGGCCGGCGAGCTCCGCAGCCGCCGTGAATGCCAGACCGTTCCAGCTCATGCCAGCGTTCCGGCGACGGCGAGCGCCGCAACGAGCAGCGCGATCGGCGCTCCGACCGCTGCAGCCGAGGCCGCCACCGCTCCGGCGAGCCCGAGAGCGATCGCGCGCAGCGGCATTAGACGACTGCGGATGACGTCCGACCAGCGCCCTGCGAGCACTCTCGCCACCGAGCCCAGGATGCCCGAGCAGCGCAAACAAGAGAGCCGCGGAGCCGGATGACCACCCACGGCGCTCGTGCAGGAAGACCACGAGAAAGCCGACGAGGCAGATCTGCGGCGCCCCCAGGAGGGCGCTACCACCCGCGAGCTTCCACAGCTCCACGTCGCGGAGAGGCTCGAGCGCATGCGTCGCCATGTCGGGCGCCGGGCGCGGCCCTTCCCGTAACAGCGCTGCGCTCAGAGTCGCCGTCGCGAGGCACCCGATCCCGAGCGCCGCCAGCGCCCAGGACAAGCCCGCGGCCTCGTCGATCGGCGGGAAGCGCCGAGCGCCGCCGCCGCGCCGCCGGCGGTGACCGAGGTTTGACGCAGGCCGAGAGCGAGGCCGCGCTGCTCAGCGCCGAACCAGTGCATGATCGCTCGGCCGCTGGCCGCGTTGACGCTGGCGCCGAACAGCCCACCGAGGATCAACAGCACCACGAGGGTCTCGAAGCTTCCGGCCCAGCCCGATGCGACGAGCGCGGCCCCGGCAGCCGCGAGGCCTGTCGCGATCACCGCACGCTCGCCGATGCGGTCTGCGAGCAATCCCCATGGAAGCACCGAGATCGTGGCGCCGATGCTTACCGTCGCGAGCAACACGCCGACCTGGGTCAGGCTCAGGTCGTAACGGTCGCGCAGCGCCGGAGCCAAGACGGCGATGCCGAAGAAGACGGCCGAGAACGCGCCCTGCGCGACCGTCCCGACCGCCAGGATCACCCAGCGATAGCGCACGAGAGTGCGCTAACCGTAAGGCCCGCCGCTGCCGCCGCGGCTGACGACGGTTACCGATTGCCTTGAACTAACCCGAGGTGGCTAGGAGACGAAGTCGACGCGGACGGGCTGCTCGTAGGCGCCGAGCGCCTCGGCCCGCTGCAGCAGCTCCTCGACCGCACGCCGGCCTTCCTCGCCGTAGTCGCACGTCAGGTCGTTGACGTACATCCCGACGAAGCGGTCGGCGAGATGCGGCTCGAGGCCGCGGCTGAACTCCATCGCGTACGCCATGGCCTCCCGGCGATTGTCGAGGCCGGTGCGAATCGAGTCCTGGAGCACGGCCGACAGAACCGCCAGCTGCTCGTCGCCGAGATCGCGTCGCGCGACGTTCGCACCGAGCGGCAGCGGCAGGCCCGTCTCCAGGAGCCACCATTCGCCGAGGTCGAGCACCTTCTCGAGGCCCTCGTCCGCATATGTCAGCTGGCCCTCGTGGATGATCGAGCCCCACGTCGGCCTCGCCCGCCTTCACCTCGTCGAGGATCCGGTCGAACGGCACCTCGCGGTAGCGGAAGTCGCCGATGGCCATGCGCAGGACGAGGAACGCCGTCGTCATGCGGCCGGGCACGGCGATCTCGAGATCGGCCAGGTCATCGAGCGTGAGGGGCTCGCGGGCGACGACGATCGGGCCGTAGCCGGCGCCCATGCTCGCGCCATGCGGCAGGAGGACGTACCGGTCCTGAACGAACGGGTACGCGTGCAGCGAGATGGCGGTCGTCTCCAACCGCCCCTCGAGGGCCCACTCGTTCAGCGTCTGGATGTCGCGAAGGACGTGCTCGAATTCGAAGCCGCGCGTGTCGACGCGGCCCGAGGCGAGCCCCCAGAACATGAAGGCGTCGTCGGCGTCCGGACTGTGGCCAAGGCGGATCCGCATGGGCGGTCGACCCTAGCAGCCCGCGCCGGAGCCGGGCGCACTAAGGAGGTCTACATCTCGTGCAGGAACCGGTGCTCGAGCTTGGGCAGGATCTCCTGGCGGGTGAAGGGCGTCACCTTCACGTCGACGCCCTCCTCCTCGAGCACCCGGACTTCGTCCTCGAGCGCCTCGTTGGCATGCTCGAGCGCGTCGTCCAGCTCGTAGCCGGCAAAGATGACGTCGTCGGCCTTCGGCTCGTCCGTCGGTCGGTGCTCGGGATCGATCGCGCGCCCGACCGCCCAGGACCCGTCGGCCCGCCACTCGATCCAGAGCACGACCGGCTCACGTCCGCCGCCGTCGTCGAGACCCTCCACGACGCGCTCCGCAAAGCGCTCAGACGGCGAGGCCCCGCGCATGGGCCAAGGATACAATCGCTTCGTGGCCCGGCTCGGCGACTTCATTCGCAATCTCTTCGCCAGCACGAAGAGCTCGAACGAGCGCATCGCCGCCTACATCGTTCGCGAGCACGATCGCGGCCGGACGCTCGAAGACATCATCGACGACCCGTACGTCACGAACCGCTGCTCGGAGGCCGAGATCGCGCGCGTGCTAGAGCGCCCCGAGGTCGTGAAAGCGCTCGGCCGCGACGCCGCCGCTGCTGCGCCGCCTCAGAGCTCCAGCTGAAGGAAGCGCGCTCCGGCGACGGGGTTTGCGGTGTACGGCTCGATGTCCCTGAAGCCCAGGCGCTCGTAGAGTGCCGCCGCCTCGGTCATCGAGGGCAGCGTGTCGAGGCGCATCCGGTCGTAGCCGATCCGCCGCGCCTCGGCGATGACGGCCTCGGCCATGGCGCGTCCGAGTCCCAGGCCGCGCTGCGTGGGACAAACGTAGAGGCGCTTCATCTCGCACGTCCCGGCATCGAGCCTGCGCAGCGCCACGCAGGCGACGATGTCGTCGCCGGCTCTCGCGACCAGCAGGCAACCAGTGGGCGAGATGTAGTCACCGGGCAGCTCGGCGAGCTCGCGGTCGAAGTCCTGGAAGCAGAGATCGACGCCGAGGGACTCCTGGTACTCGACGAACAGCCGGCGGACGGCCTCGACGTCCCCGGGGCTCGCAGCGCGCTCGATGGCCGGCGATGTCGGCACCGATGCGAAGAGTAGGCTCTTTGCCTTGCGCGTCGAGATCCACTTTTGCCCCACCTGATCGGGCTACGACGAACGGGCCGCGAGTCTCGCGGCCGAGCTCGTGGCGGCGGACTTCGACGCCGAGGCGATCCCGGGCGGCCGGGGGCAGTACGACGTGATCGCCGATGGGGAGCTCGTGTTCTCGAAGCACGAGCTGGGGCGCTTTCCCGAGGATGGGGAGATACTCGCGCTGCTGAGCTAGTAGAGAGCGAGCGCCGCGGGCAGCTCACGCAGCGACTCGATTCGGCCAGCATGGCCCGGGAAGCGCCCTGCGCGGTCGAGCAGGATCGCCCGCATCCCGCACGCCTGTGCGCCCTCCACGTCGTCTTCGACGGAGTCGCCGACCATCACGGCGTCCGCGGCGGCCACCTCGAGCAGCTCGAGCGCGGCCGCGAAGATCAGCGGGCTGGGCTTGACCTTGCCGTGGCTCCCCGATGAGATCCACGCGTCCACGTCGATCCCGAAGTGGCGGACGAACGCATCGAGGTCACGGCTCGTGTTGGAGACGAGCCCGAGCTTCAGGCCCTGAACCTTCAGCTCCATCAACACCGGCACGACGTCGTCGTAGAGCTCGAAGTGGCTCGCGTGCTCCCAGCGGCCGACGATCTCGCGTGCGACGGCGCCGACCTGCGGCCCCTCGCCGCCCATGCCGCGGACGATGTCCTCCGTGAAGCGCACCCAGACCTCCTCGTCGTGGTCGAGCTCGGGGTGCCGCTCGAGGTCCTCGATCGCTCCCGCCCGCGCCTCCGCGTACAGGTCGGTGTCGAGTTGCAGGCCGTGCGACTCGCCGAGCGCCCGGTAGGCCTCCGGCCCGAGCTCGGGCCCGGGGCAGACGAGCGTGAAGTCGACGTCGAACAGAACTGCGAGCGGGCGGGCCACAGGCCGCCGAGGATAGCCTCGCCTCGTGGAAGCCCAGTCCGGTCGCATGGGCCGCGCCCGCGCGCTGTACGCATTCCGCAGCCGCGACTTCCGGCTGCTCTGGTCGGCGCGCACGGTGTCCCTCGTCGGCGACGGCGCCTTTCTCATCGCGCTCGGGTGGCGGACGACGGCGCTCACCGGCTCTGCGACGTCGCTAGCGATCGTGCTCATGGCACACAGCCTCGCGCTGCTGACGACGGTCCTGATCGGCGGCGCGCTCGCCGACCGCTACTCGCGCAGGCTGCTCATGATCGGCTCGGACCTCGCCCGTGTCGTGATCATGGGCGCGCTGGCTCTCCTCGACGTGTCGGGCGAGCTCTCCTTCGGACTGCTGCTCGCGTTCGCGGTGGGCTTCGGGCTCGCAGACGGATTCTTCTACCCGGCGGCCGGAGGCATCGTCCCGCTCGTCGTCGAGTCGCACGAGCTCGCGTCCGCCAACACGCTGATCGGCATCTCGCGCCAGGCCTCGTTCGTGATCGGGCCCGCGCTCGCAGGCACGATCTACGGTGTCGCGGGGTCAGCCACGGTCTTCGGCCTCAACGCGCTCACGTTCCTCGTCTCGGCCGCGCTGCTCGTACCGGCGCGGCCACGCTCGTTCGAGCGCGAGCCGAGCGAGGGGACATGGAGGGCGATCGTCGAGGGCGTGCGCTACGTCGTCGGCGTGCCGTGGCTGTGGGTGGGGATCGCCGTCACCTCGGTCGTGTTGATGGTGGCGATGGCTCCGTTCCAGGCGCTAGCCCCGACGTTCGTCTCCGAGCAGTTCGGCAAGGGCGTCGGCGCGTACGGCCTCCTGTTCGCGTTCGAGGCGGCCGGCATGACGATAGGCATGATCGCGTTCGGCCAGATCAACCCGCGAAGCCACCGGATCTGGCAGATCTTCGGGTTTCTCGCGCTGAACGACGTGTTCGCGGTTGCCATGACGCTTCAGGACTCGTACGAGGTGGCATCCGTGCTGATGGTCGTGCGCGGTGTGCTCATCGGCTACGCGATCGGCGTCTGGGCGACGCTGATGATGGAGTGGGTACCCGAAGGCAAGCTTGCCCGCGTGACGAGCCTCGACTTCTTCGGCGCCATCGGCCTTCTGCCGGTCGGGTACGCGCTCACCGCTCTCGTGTCGCAGACGACGGACGCGGCGGCGATTCTCACCGTGGGCTTCTCGCTCGCCGGTCTGCTCTGGGCCGTGCCGCTGCTCGTCCGCAGGGTGCGCGACGCGGCCTGACTGCTCGCTAACCTGTCGATGCTCGGGGTGTGGCGCAGCCTGGTATGACGCTCGAAAGTCTGACGACTTTCGAGCGGGAAGAAGCTCCGGGCGAGCGATAAGCTGTACGCACATCGGGGTGTGGCGCAGCCTGGTACGACGCTCGAAAGTCTGACGACTTTCGAGCGGGAAGAAGCTCCGGGCGAGCGATAAGCTGTACGCACATCGGGGTGTGGCGCAGCCTGGTACGACGCTCGAAAGTCTGACGACTTTCGAGCGGGAAGAAGCTCCGGGCGAGCGATAAGCTGTACGCACATCGGGGTGTGGCGCAGCCTGGTAGCGCGCTCCGTTCGGGTCGGAGAGGTCCCCAGTTCAAATCTGGGCACCCCGATATCTCAGCGAAGGAGGAGGTTCGCGGGGGAACCATGGGTTCCCCCGCGTGAAGGCGGGTAGCGCGCTCCGTTCGGGTCGGAGAGGTCCCCAGTTCAAATCTGGGCACCCCGATTTCTCGATGCAGGCAGTGTGCCGGACGAGTTCCGGCACAAAGTCTGCACAGACACGTAGTGAGTCGCTGGCTACCGTCGGGGCATGAACGTCGTCAACCTCATCGGAAACCTCGCCACGGACGTCGAGCTCAAGGAGCTGGGCGAGGAGAAGCACGTCGCCGGCTTCCTACTGGCCGTCGACCGGCCTTCGAAGGACGGTGGCGCCGACTTCGTCCACGTCAGCGTCTGGGACCGGCAAGGAGAGCTCTGCAGCCGGTATCTCGCGAAGGGAAAGCGGGTCGGCCTCGAAGGCCGCCTGCGGAGCCGCTCCTGGGACGCCGAGGACGGCAGCCGGCGCAGCGCGATCGAGGTCGTCGCGCATCGTGTCGAGTTCCTCTCGCCACCGGAGGGAGATGCAGCCGACGCGGACATCCCCTTCGCCGCAGCGGCGGCCTAGGTGGCATAGGCACGCGGCATAGACTGCGGCGCAATGGCGCACCGGGACGAGATCCTCGCCTTCGCCGACGAGCTGCTCGACGTGGCGTCGTATCCCGACTACGGGCCGATGGGTCTGCAGGTGGTGGGGGCGGACGAGGTGACGACGCTCACGTGCGGGGTCTCGGCGTCGCGGGAGCTCTTCGAGCACACGGCTACCGTCGGGGCTCAGATGGTCATCGTTCACCACGGGCTCTTCTGGGACCGTGATCCGCGAGTGGTCGACGCGAGGATGAAAGGCCGTCTGAAGGCGCTGTTCGACGCCGACATCACGCTCGCGGCCTATCACCTGGCGCTCGACGCCCATCCTGAGCTCGGCAACAACGCGCAACTCGCGAGCGAGCTCGGCGTCGAGCTCGAAGAGCCGTTCGACGTCGGCCACGGAGGCTCATTTCACGCGCCCCTGAGCCCCGACGAGCTCACGGGCCGTCTCCGGGAGCTGCTCGGGCGCGACCCCCTCGCCTTCCTCTACGGGCCGGCGGAGATCAGGCGTGTAGCGATCGTCTCGGGCGGCGCTGCGGGACTCCTGCCGCAAGCTGCCGCAGCGGGCTATGACGCGCTCCTGACCGGCGAGCCCGCGGAGCCGTCGATGATGACAGCCCGCGAGCTCGGGATCCACTTCATCGCCGGCGGGCATTACGCGACGGAGCGGCTCGGCGTCCAGGCACTGTCCCGGCGCCTCGCCGAGGAGTTCTCCCTCGACTGGCACTTCATCGAGCTCGTCAACCCTGTCTAGGGGGCCCTGCCGGCCCTTGCCGTCCCCACGGCGAACGGAGTATGCTCAGCGTGATGATTGTCCCTGCGGCGCGGGCCCGGTGAGTCCCGCGACACGAACGCCCACCCTGCAAGTGAGCCCGCGCAAGCCTCGACGGCAGCCGGGCTTTTTTGTCGCCTGAAGGAGGAACGATGGCCAACCACTTGACGCCGGAAGAGCTGTCCAAGGAGGTCGGGATGGAGCGGGAAGACGTGATCCGCTTCTGCGTGGAAGAAGGTGTCCCGATCTACCAGGGCAAGATCGACAAGACGCTCTTCCAGGCGCAGCTCGAGGCGACAGCTTCGAAGACCTAGCGCCGAGCGCTAGCGCTTCTTCGCGGCGACCTTCTTGCGGGCCTGTGCCTTCCTGGCCGCCGGCTTCTCCGCCTGCGTCTTCTGCTTCTTTGCCTCAGCGACGCTCTTCCGCAGCGCCTCCATGAGGTCGATCACCGGAGCTTCTTCCTCGGGCTCCGCCTCCGGCTTCGCGGGCGGCGCGCCCTCGAGCTTCTCCTCCAGCAGCGCTTGCAGGTCGCGGCGGTAGTCGCTGACGAGCTCGCTCGGGTCGAACTCGCCGGTGAGGCTGTCGATCACCTGGAGGGCGAGCGCGACCTCCTGCTTCTTCGCCTTGCCGTCCGCGATCGCCTCCTCGATCTCGGCATCCGAGTACACGTCCTCGGCGACGAACAGCGTCTCGAGCACGAGCGCGTCGTCGCGCACGCGGATGAGGGCGAGCTTCTCCTTGCCGGCGAGCACGAAGCTGCCGAGCGCAGCCATCTTCGTCTCGCGCATCGCCTCGAGCAGCAGCGCGTACGGTCGCCTCTGCGCGGGCGCGCTCGCCGGAACGAGGAAGTACGTCCGGTCGAAGTAGATCGGATCGACCTCGTCCTCGGGGACGAAGCGCGTGATGTCGATCGCACGGGACGTCGAATCGCGGTCGATGGCCTCGAGGTCGGCGTCCTCCACGATCACGAACTCCCCCTTCGACACCTCCCAGCCGCGCACGATCTCGTCCGGCCCGACGTCCTGCTCGTGCACCGGGCACCAGCGCTTCTGCTTGATCGGTGTCTTGCACTCACGGTGCAGAAGGCGGAAGGAGACGTCGGACTGGCGCGCAGCGGGTTTCGTCGCGGGCGCCAGGCCCACCGGGATCGTCACCAGCCCGAAGCTGATCGCACCATTCCAAGTCGTTCGCATAGAGAAAGTCTAGTCGCGGGCGTGTCTACTTCCCTCTCCGCGCGCGAATCCCTTCAACATAGTCTTCGCCTCATGGCTGCACCGCAGCGGACGATCGTCAGGCTCTGGCGTGACGCCGTCGCGTCGGGCCGCCCGAATCCGCTCTATCTCGCCGAGGGCGACGGCGAGTGGACACCGGTCTCGCTCGCGGAGGCGGGGCGCCGCGTGGACGAGCTGGCGAACGGCCTGCTGGCACTCGGAGTGCGCAAGGGCGACGCGTTCGGAATCCTCGCCGGGACACGCGTCGAGTGGTGTCTCTTCGACTTCGCGCTCGCGCTCGTGGGCGGTGTCACTGCGCCGATCTACGCGAGCTCGTCCGCCGAAGACTGCCGCTATGTCCTCGACCACTCCGACGCGGTCGGCGTGCTCGTCGAGGACGACGAGCAGCTCGCAAAGATCGAGGCGGTGCGCGGCGAACTGCCTCTCCTCCGCCACGTCCTCCGCTTCTCCGATCTCGACGACCTCGCGCGGCGGGGCAGAGAGCACGCGGCCGAGCATCCGGATGACCTCGCGCGCGCCGAGGCCGAGGTCGGCGAGGACGACCTCTACACGTTCATCTACACGTCCGGCACGACGGGACCGCCGAAGGCGTGTCAGATCCTCCATCGCAACTACTACGAGATGGCCGCAGTCGTCCACGAGATGGCGGACGTCTTCCGCCAGGACGACTTGCTGCTCCTCTACCTGCCGCTGGCACACAACTTCGGCCGCCTCGCACACCTGCTGGCACCGATGGCCGGCTACACGATCGCCTTCTGCGCGGATCCGTACGCCGTCGCGGACGCGCTCCTCGTCGTCAAGCCGACGGTGTTCCCGAGCGTGCCTCGCGTGTACGAGAAGATCCACACCGCAGTGCTCGCCCGCTTCGACGCGGCGACGGGCGCGCAGCGCCGTCTCATCGACTGGGCGCTCGACGTCGGACGCCGCGTGAGCGTGCTACGCCAGAAGGGGCAGCCGATCCCGCGAGGGCTTGCCCTTCAGCACCGTCTGGCCGACCGGCTCGTGTACTCGAAGGTGAAGCAGCGCTTGGGAGGACGCCTGCGCCGCGCTGTCTCGGGCGGTGCTCCGCTCGCGGTGGAGATTCTCGAGTTCTTCCACGCGCTCGACATCCTCATCCTCGAGGCTTATGGCCTCACCGAGTGCACGAGCGGCGCGACGTCCAACCGCCAAGACAGCTTCAAGTTCGGCACAGTGGGGAAGGCGCTGCCTGGCTGGGAGCTGAAGCTCGCCGACGACGGAGAGCTCTTCATCCGCAGCCCGTCGGTGTTCGCGGGCTACTACAAGGACGAGGGCGCCACCGCCGCGATCCTCGACGACGAGGGCTGGCTCGCGACGGGCGACGTCGCCACGATCGACGAGGACGGCTTCGTGACCATCACCGACCGCAAGAAGGACATCCTCGTCACCGCGGGCGGCAAGAACGTCGCGCCGCAGAACCTCGAGAACGAGCTCAAGAGCTCCCGCTTCGTCTCCCAGGCGCTCGTCGTCGGCGACCGGCGCCCCTACGTCGCGGCGCTCGTCACGCTCGATCCGGTCGAGATCACCGCTTGGGCGAAGGAGCGCGACCTCGACGGGGATCTCGCCGCCCTCGCAGCACACCCGGACGTCAACGCGCTCGTGCAGGGCATCGTCGACGACGTCAATGCTCCACACTCGCGGTTCGAGCAGATCAAGCGCTTCAGCATCCTCCCTCGCGACTTCTCGCTCGAGGAGGGCGAGGTGACGCCGACCCTCAAGCTCCGGCGGAAGGTGTGCCAGGAGCACTTCGCCGCCGAGGTCGAAGCGCTCTACAGCTGACTCAGAGTATTCGTCTCGCGCCGACGTACGTCGCCGCGTACCAGCTGTCGGACAGGCTCGAGATCTTCACGACGTCGCCCGTGTGCGGCGCGTGGATGAACTGCCCGCCGCCGATGTAGATGCCTGCGTGCCCGAGCCCGTTGAAGAACACGAGGTCGCCGGCCTGAAGCTGGTCCTGCGAGACCGGGAAGCCGAGGTTGTACTGCGACGCCGCGTGGTGCGGCAGCGAGACGCCAAGCTGCGCGTAGACGTACATGATGAACCCGGAGCAGTCGAACCCCGAGACCGGCGAAGCGCCGCCCCAGACATACGGGGATGCCGAGGTACTGCATCGCGATCCCGACGACGCCGCCGTAGCGGGACGGCGGCGCAATCGCTACCTCGGGCGTCTCGACGGCGGCACCGACGACAGACGTATCGATCGCGTGTTGGAGCGCCGCGTCCTGCGTGGCCTGTCGTGCAGCTGCCTGCCGGGCAAGCTCCTCCTGGCGGCGTGCTTCTTCGGCCCTCAGCCGCTCGATCTCATCCTTGATCGACGAGAGAAGCTGCTGTCGCTCGGCCAGGCCTGCCTCGATCTCGCGCTTCGCGGCAGCCCGCTCGGCGACGACCTGCTCCTGAGTCGAGCGGGCCTGCTTCAGCTGCTCGCCACGGACCGCCACCTCCGTACGGAACCGCCTGACCTCCGTCAGGACCTGCGTGTCCTCCTGGGAGACACGGTCGATCGTGTCCAGGCGGTTGATGAGATCCTCGAAGCTCGTGCTGCCGAGGAATACCTCGAGGGTGGACGTCTGGTCGCCGACGTAGAGGTCTCGAAGGCGCGTGGCGAGCCGGCTCTGCGCAACGTCGAGATTCCCGCGCGCGACGCGCATCTGGCGGCGATTCGAGCGGAGGTCCGCCTTGATCGCGTCGAGCTCGATCGTCGCCGCGTTGTACGCCTCGATGGACTGGCCCAGCTCGGCGTCGAGCGCCTCGATGTCCGCGAGCACCTGCTGCGCTTCGGCTTTCTTGTCCTCGATGCGATCCGCATAGGCGGGGACCGCGCCGAACAGTGCAACGCCGATGGCGACTGCGAGAAGCCCACCGAGGGTCACACGACGGCCCGTGGAGCGGGCTTGCGTTGCGCGCAACCGAGGGCGCACCGGGAGGGGCCGGTACGTCACTGGCGCGGGACCCTACCAGCCTCCCCGGACGCGTGCAACGTGAAGCGTCCCGAAATTGCGCAACGAAATGGCTGCAAAACGGAAACTTCCTTCGTGTGCCCGAGGCTGAGTCCTCTCCTCTGCGGGCCGTGAACGCCTCTGATACGGTCACTCGGCGGTGCGGTGGAAACGACTAGCCGCGCGGCTTGCGCTCCTGCTCGTCGCCGGCACGCTCCTCGGGCTGCCCGCGACGGGCCTCGCCGACGACCCCGAGACGCTTCGCGCCCGCGGCGCCGAGCTCGATGCCGCGGAGCAGCAGGCGCGGGTCGACCTCTTCGCGCTCGAGTCGAAGCTGCGGCAGGCCGAGAGCGCGCTCGCCGATGTCGAGTCCCGCCTGGCGACGCTCGAGCGCGAGCGCGCCTCGTCGCGTCGACAGCTGACCGTTGCGCGCCGAACCCTCGCGATCGCGGAGCGGCGGCTCGCCGATCAGGTGCGTGCGCTCTACACGTCGGATCAGCCCGACACGATCGCGGTGTTTCTCGGCGCCGCGACGCTCGAGGACGCGATCGAGGGCGTCGACAGCCTCCACCGTGCCGCCGATGCAACGAGCGGAGTGCTCGACGAATCGCAGGCCGCCCGGATCAAGGTCGCGGCACTGCTGCGGCGCCAGACTGCCCGGCGCGCCGAGCTGCAAGTCACCAGGGCGGCGGCAGCAGCGCGCACGGTGGAGCTCGCTGGAGCGCAGGCAGAACGCTTGAGCTACATCGCGGAGCTACAGACGGAGCAGGTGCTCAACCAGCGGCAGATAGCCGAGGCGGTCGCGGCAGCCGAAGCGGCGCACGCGGCTGCGACGGTGGCGACGGCCGTCGCCGAGACGGCGCCGAGCGTGGCTTCGATCGGCGCCCAGTCCATCGTCGCCGCGCCACCGCCTCCCCCGGAGCCCGAGCCGCAGCCCGCAGCCTCAGCCCTCGCCGCAGGCTCCAGTCGTGGAATCCGGCAAGACGCTGACCGTCGTCGCCACGGCCTACACGACGGACGGAACGACCGCCACTGGCATTCCCACTGGGCCCGGCATCGTGGCCGTTGACCCGTCGGTCATACCGCTCGGCACGCGGATGACGATCCCAGGCTACGGAGAAGGCGTAGCCGCCGATACGGGCGCGGCTATCGCGGGGCTTCGGATCGACCTCTGGGTGGCGACCGCTGCGGAAGCGGCGCAGTGGCAGTGGCAGACCGTCACCATCACGCTCCACTGAGCAGCGCCTGGAGATCCGCCTCGGTAAGCAGTGGCACGCCGGTGCGCTGAGCCTTCGTGAGCTTCGAAGCACCGGGCTCCTCGCCGACGACGAGGCCCGTCGTCTTCGACGACACGGAGCTCGTCACCTTCGCGCCGAGGCTCTCGAGCGCCGCGGCCGCTTCGTCCCGCGAGTACTTCTCGAGCGTTCCCGTGATGACGTACGTGCTGCCCGTGAGCGGCCCTTCTGCAGGGCGATCCTCCTCCCCGACCTCGAAGTGGAGGCCGAGCTCCCTGCAGCTCCTCGACGAGCGCACGGTTCTGAGCATCCGCGAACCACTCGACGACGATCTCCGCGCGATCGGGGCCGAACCCCTCCGTCTCTCCGACCTCCTCCTGGCTCGCCGCCGCCAGGCGGTCGACGTCGCCGAATTGGCGGGCGAGGTTCTGTGCGAGCACCCAGCCGACGCCGGAGATGTTGAGACCGAGGAGGACGCGCGAGAACGGGACCGCCTTCGACCCCTCGATCGCGCCCACCGCTGCCGATGCGGAGATCTCCGCGAATCCCTCGAGCTCGAGCAGCTGCTCCTTCGTCAGCCGATAGAGATCCGGGAGCGAACGGACGAGCCCGCGCTCCCAGAGCAGCCGGATCGTCTGCTCGCCGACGCCCTCGATGTCGGCGATCGCGACCCACGCGATGAGCGTCTCGAGCCCGCGCGAGGGACAGGCACGGTTCGGGCAGCGGTGCATGACTTCGCCTTCCGGCTTGACGATGCCGGTGCCACACAGCGGGCACTTCTTCGGCATGCGGAATGTCTTCGTGCCCGGCTGATGCTCGCCCGCCGGGCCGACGATCTGCGGAATGACGTCGCCGGCCCGCTGGACGATGACGATGTCGCCCTCGCGGATCTGCTTGCGGTTGATGTCCTCCTCGTTGTGGAGCGTCGCCCGGGAAACCGTGACACCGCCGACCTCGACGGGCTCGAGGACAGCCCAGGGATTGAGTGCGCCGGTGCGACCGACCCGGATGTGGATCTTCTGCAGCTTCGTCTGGGCGGTCATGGGCGCCCACTTGAACGCACGTGCCCAGCGCGGCCTGCCGTGGAGCACGCCGAGCCGCCGCTGCTGATCGACTGAGTCGACCTTGATCACGATCCCGTCGATCTCGTAGTCGAGCTCGACGCGGCGCGTCTCCCACGCCCGACAGGCTTCGGCCACGGCCTCGACCGACTCCAGCCGCTCGGCAAAGGGGTTCGTCGGAAACCCACGCTCTCGCAGCCACTCGAGCATCTCGTAGTGGCCGGCGAAGCCAATGCCATCCGCGTGCCCCGTCCCGTACACCCAGATGGAGAGCGGCCGGTCGGCCGTGATCGCGGAGTTCTTCTGCCGCACCGAGCCGGCCGCGGCGTTGCGGGGATTCGGTGCGAGCTTCTGACTCGTTCCCGCGAGCCGCTCGTTCAGCTCGCGGAAGCCGGACAGAGGCAGATAGACCTCGCCTCGCACCTCGACGACGGCAGGCGGGCGGTCGTCCCGCATGCGGAGCGGGATGGCGCGGATCGTGCGGAGGTTCGGCGTCACGTCCTCTCCCTGGACGCTGTCTCCGCGCGTCGCGCCCCGGACGAACACGCCGTCCTCGTAGGTGAGGTTGACCGCCAGACCATCGATCTTCGGCTCGATGACATAGGCGACGGGCTCGTCCGTGCCGAGCCGCTTCTGGACGTCGTCGGTCCACTTCGACAGCGCCTCGTCGGTCGTGACCTTGTCGAGCGAGCCCATTTGCTCGAGGTGTCGCACCTTCTGAAAGCGGTCGGACAGTGGCGCGCCTACGCGGTGCGTCGGCGAGTCGGCCGTGACGAGGTCCGGGTGCGCCTCTCGAGCGCGACCAGCTCGTCATAGAGGCGGTCATACTCCGCGTCGGTGATGACGGATCGTCGTCGACGTGGTACGCGATGAACGCACGGTTGAGTTCCGCCCGCAGCTCTGCCGCCCGGCAGCATGTCCTTAGAGGACGCCAAGGAGCTCCTCCGCGTGGTGGACGAGGACGTCGGGCTGTTCCCGCTCGAGGGCTTCGGCGCCGTGGATCCCTCCCCAGGCCACAGCGACCGCGTAGACGTCGGCCGCCTTGGCCGCGCGCATGTCGAACGGGGAATCGCCCACGTAGGCAGCGTCTCTCGGGCGTTGCGCCCAGGCGCCGGAGCGCCTCGAGGATCGGGTCCGGGTCGGGCTTGTGGCGCTCGGTGTCCTCGGAGCCGATGACGACGTCGAAGTTCGACTCGAGGCCGGGCAGCCGATCGAAGGCCAGCTGCACGCTCGCGTGCCGCTTCGCCGTGACGATGCCCAGGCGCCGGCCTTCGGACCGCAGTCGCGGCAGCACTTCCACAACCTCCCAGAACGCTTCCAGCCCTCGTGGAGTGGCTCGTTGTGCTCCCGATACGCGGTCCACGAGCGCGTCGACGCGCTCGGGGTCGAGCGCGTGCATCTGCGCCGTCAGGCCGGGCCCGCCGACGGCGGCCGTCAAGACCGCTTCGGGGATTTCGCGGTCGAGCACGGTCTTCGCAGCGTGCTTCATCGACGCGACGATCATCGGCCCGGAGTCGATGAGCGTGCCGTCGAGGTCGAACAGGCAGACGGGGAAGCGCAAGGGTCGATCGTAGGCCGTCACCGTCAGTAGCCGACCTCGAGAAGGTAGAGGCCCCATGGCGGCGCGGTCGCACCGGCTTCCGGTCGTGGAGCTCCCTCGAGCAGCCGGGCGACCTCCTCGGGACGCCTCCCGAGCATCGTGCCGACGAGCGTTCGCACCATGTGGCGGAGGAACGAGTCGGCCGTGATCTCGAAGTCGAGATGGTCGCCGCGCTCGTGCCAGGATGCTGACAGCACGTTGCGGACGAAGATGTCGTGCTGCGTCTCGGTGGGCGTGAACGCGCAGAAGTCGTGCTCCCCGAGCAGCAGATCGGCGGAGGCAGCGAGCGCGTCGAGGTCGATGCGGCGGGGATACCACCAGCTCCGGCGAACCTCGAGCGGCGAGCGCTCCCGCCGCCGGTGGATGCGGTAGCGATAGCTCCGCGAGCGGGCCGAATGGCGAGCGTGGAAGCCGTCTGTGACTTCCTCGGCCGCCACCGCGGCCACGTCGTCCGGGAGCAGCGCGTTCAACGCCTCGGCCGCACGCTCGACGGGCGGCCCACCGGCAGCGTCGAAGCTCACGACGTTCCCCAGAGCGTGGACTCCCGTGTCTGTCCTGCCGGCGACGGCGAGGCTCTCGGCACGGGAGAACAGTGATCCCAGCCCCTCGGCGATCACACCCTCCACGGTGCGGAGCCCGGGCTGCGCCGCCCAGCCGTGGAACCCCGTGCCGTCGTACTCGAGCGTCAGCTTGATGCGCACCGGAGCGGAGATTGACACGCGGGGCGAGGTCCGCAACGGTTAGTGCGCGCATGGCTAGCAGTCGCGTGCTGCGCCTTCTCGGGTGTCGCGTGGACTCCCGGCAAGGAGCCGACCTCGGGTGCGTTCCGATGCTGATGCGAAAAGAGTCTGTGATGAGAGCAGGGCTAGGTGCTGCGCTGCTCGCCGTGCTCGTTCTTGCCTCCCCTGCTGACGCCACCTTTCCGGGACGCAACGGTGTGATCGCGTTCTCCGCGCTCATCGGCAGTGGCTACGAGCTCTTCGTCGTTCGACCCGACGGCCGTGGCCTGGCGCAGCTCACACGCAATGCTGTCGATGAACGGCAACCGGCGTGGTCCCCGGACGGCAGGAGCGTGGCCTTCACTCGCGGGCGCATCAACCCGGAGATCTACGTCATGCGCGCCGACGGCACCGGGACCCGCCGCCTTACGCGCCGCACCGGAACAGACGAGATGCCGGCCTGGTCGCCCAACGGGAAACGGATCGCGTTCGTGCGCAGCGGTGTCGGCCTCGCCGTGATGAGCGCCGACGGAACAGGCGTGCGCATCCTCGTGCGGGATGGCTTAGGCATAGGCTTCACCTCCAGCCCCAGCTGGTCGCCGGATGGGAAGCAGATCGTCTTCGTCCGCGAAGGGGAGCTCTGGGTCGTCGGACCAGGCGGAGGTGGCCTACGCCGCCTGACGACGACCGAGCTGGACGAGACGGATCCCGACTGGGCCCCTGACGGCTCCCGCATCGTCTTCGTCCTCCATCACCCGTGCGGCGGCAACTGTGATGTTCCGGGCCTGTTCACGGTCCGGCCTGACGGCACCGACGTGACCGAGGTCTCGGACTTCAGCGAGCTCGTGGCAGCCGAGCTGGTCGCCGAACGGCACGCTCGTCGCTGCGCTCGGTGCCGAGGGCCTCACGTTGCTGCGGCCCTCCTCCGGCGCGACGGTCCGGGTGATCAAGCTCCCCGGCCGTGGCAATGTCTTCGAGCCGGCGTGGCAGCCGGTTCCGCGCTGAGTGGAAGGAGCTAGGAGGCTGCTTCTGCGGCGACCGGCTCTTCTTCCTCGACGGGCGCAGCGACACGAGCGACGGGCGCCCGCGGAACGTGGTCGACGAGCTCGAGGTAGGCCATCGGCGCCGAGTCGCCCGGCCGTGGGCCGATCTTCACGACCCGCGTGTAACCGCCTGGCCGGTCGGTGAAGCGAGGAGCGATCTCTGAGAACAGCTGGTGGACGACCTCCTGCGAGCGCAGGAACGCGAGCGCCTGGCGGCGCGCGTGGATGTCACCGCGGCGGCCGAGCGTGATCATCTTCTCCGCCACGGGTCGCACTGCCTTGGCCTTCGCCACCGTCGTCTTCACGCGGCCGTAGACGATCAGCGAGCCGGTGAGGTTCGCATAGAGCGCCTTGCGGTGGGCCGCATCGCGGTTGAGCTTCTTACCGGCTCGCTGGTGCCTCATTACTGGAGCGGCTCCTCCCCGCGCAGCGTCAGCCCGTGACCGGCGAGCGTCTCCTTGACCTCTTCGATCGACTTGCGACCGAAGTTCGGAATCGCCGCCAGCTCGACCTCGGTCTTCGTGACAAGGTCACCGATCGTCTCGATGCCGACCCGCTTCAGGCAGTTGTACGACCTGACGCCGAGCTCGAGCTCCTCGATCGGGAAGTTCTCCATCCCGTGCGCAAGCGACGGCTCTGCGGTCGCCTCGGCAGGCGTCTCGCCGAATCCCTCCATGCTGTCGATGTCGGTGAAGATCGCGAGCTGCCGGATGAGGATCTCGGCACCCTGGCCGATCGCCTCGCGCGGGTCGATCGAGCCGTCGGTGGTCACGTCGAGCACGAGCTTGTCGTAGTCGGTGCGCTGCCCCACGCGGGCGGCCTCGACGTCGTACGAGACGCGCCGGACGGGCGAGAAGATCGAGTCGATGGGGATGACGCCGATCGTGTGCTCCGGACCGCGGTTCATCTCCGCGGGGACGTAGCCGCGACCGCGACCGATCGTCATCGTCAGCTCGAGCTTTCCCTTGTCCGCGAGGTGCGCGATCTCGAGCTCGGGGTTGAGGATCTCGAGGTCGGCCGGCATCTGGATATCGGCCGCGGTGACGGGGCCGGGGCCCCTCTTCTGCAGGCGGACCTCGATCTCCGGCGCCTCGCCATGCAGGCGGCAGATGAGGTTCTTGAGGTTCAGGAGGATGTCCGTGACGTCCTCGCGAACGCCCGGCAGCGTCGTGAACTCGTGCGCGACGCCCTCGAGCTTCACGGACGTGACTGCGGCGCCCTCGAGGGACGAGAGCAGCACACGCCGGAGCGAGTTGCCGAACGTGTAGCCGAAGCCGCGGTCGAGCGGCTCGATCGCGAAGATGCCCCGCCTCTCGTCGACTTCTTCGTGGACGATGCGCGGGACCTGGAACTCCATGAGGCTGCTGCGGGTAGCCACGTTTCTCCTTCCTTCCTGAAGCTGTTACTTCGAGTAGAGCTCGACGATGAGTGACTCCTGCACCGGCGTGTCGATCTCGGCCCTGTCGGGGAGCTTGAGAATCTTGCCGGTGAGGCCGTCGTGGTCGGCCTGGAGCCACGGCGCCACGGACGCGGTGAGGTCGGTCGCGTCGCGAACGACCTGCTCGGCCGGGCTGCCCGTCTTGAGCGTGATGATGTCGTTGGGCTTGACCTGGAAGCTCGGGATGTTCACGCGCCGGCCATTGACCTGGAAGTGGCCATGCCGGACGAGCTGCCGGGCCTGGGACCGAGAGGCGGCGAAACCCGAGGCGGTAGATGACGTTGTCCAGCCGCGTCTCGAGCAGCTGCAGGAGGTTCTCGCCGCTGACGCCCGAGCCTCGGGCGGCCTTCTCGTAGTAGTTGCGGAACTGCTTCTCGAGCAGACCGTAGTACCGGCGCGCCTTCTGCTTCTCGCGCAGCTGCTGGAGATACTCCGACTGCTTGATCCGACCGCGGCCGTGCTCTCCCGGCGGATACGAGCGCCGTTCGATGGCGCACTTCTCGGTCAGGCAGCGCTCGCCCTTGAGGAAGAGCTTCATGCCCTCGCGACGGCAGAGCTTGCAACTCGGTCCGGTGTAGCGCGCCACTCCAGTTCCTCTTTCGTCTTCTTCGGGGCGTACGCCGTTGTGGGCCTGCGGCGTCACGTCGCGGACGCCGAGGATCTCGAGACCCGCCGCCTGGAGCGACCGGATGGCGGTCTCGCGGCCGGAGCCGGGACCGTTGACGAAGACTTCCACCTTCTGCAGGCCGTGCTCCATACCCTTGCGCGCCGCGGCGTCAGCCGTCACCTGCGCGGCGAACGGCGTCGACTTCCGCGACCCCTTGAAGCCGGCGGAGCCGGCCGACTCCCACACGATGACGTTGCCCTCGTTGTCGGTGAGCGCGACGATCGTGTTGTTGAAGGACGATTTGATGTGCGCCTGGCCGATGGCGATGTTCTTCTTGACGCGACGCCGGCCGCGCCCCTTCTGAGCCTTCCTCGGGGGAGCCAACTACGTCGCCTTCTTCTTTCGGCCGACCGTCTTGGCCGGGCCCTTCCGCGTGCGGGCATTCGTCTTCGTCCGCTGGCCGTTGACCGGCAGGCCGCGCCGGTGGCGGGTGCCGCGGTAGGCGCCGATCTCCTGGAGCCGCTTGATCGACTGCGAGCGCTCGCGCCGGAGGTCTCCCTCGACCTCGAGGTTCGCGTCGATGTGCCGCTGGAGCTTCGTCGTCTCCTCGTCGGTGAGGTCCTTGACCTTCGTCTCGGGCGAGAGGCCGAGATCCGCGCAGACCTTCTGCGCGGTCGACGGCCCGATGCCGTAGATGTACGTCAGCCCGACCTCGAGGCGCTTTTGGTTGGGGAGGTTGACTCCGGCGATACGTGCCATAGCGGCCCTCCTAGCCCTGGCGCTGCTTGTGCCGAGGGTTCGTGCAGATGACGAGCACGCGGCCATGGCGCTTGATCACGCGGCAGCGCTCGCACATCGGCTTCACGGACGGACGAACTTTCATCGGACTCCTTATAACGCACAAAGACACGGCGCAGCACGGCTGCGCCGCAGGTGGCTCTATCGTAGCAAAACCCTTGTAGCCGTCAGGACTTTCGGGCCCTCGACCGTGACCGCGACCGTGTGCTCGAAGTGCGCGGCCAAGCGAGCCGTCCGTCGTCGAGATCGACCAGCGATCGTCGTGGACCAAGATGTCCGGCCCTCCGGCCGTGATCATGGGCTCGATCGCGAGCGTCATCCCCTCCGCGAGCACGGGTCCTCGGCCCGGGGCGCCGTAGTTGAGGATCTGCGGGTCCTCGTGCATCGAGCGGCCGATGCCGTGGCCAGAGAGCTCGCGCACGACCGAGAACCCGGCCCCTTCCGCGACGACCTGCACGGCGTGGGAGACATCCGAGAGGCGGTTACCTTCGCGGCACTGCCCGATTGCGGCTTCGAGGGCCGCCTTGCACGTCTCCAGTAGCCGCTCCGTCTCGTCCGGAATCTCGCCGACCGGGAACGTGTACGCCGAGTCGGCGACGAATCCCTCGAGCGTCACGCCGACGTCCGCCGAGAGGATGTCACCTTCCTGGAGCGCGTACTCGCCAGGGATGCCGTGCACGATCATGTCGTTCGGCGAGAGGCACGTGGCCGCCGGGTAGCCCCGGTAGCCCTTGAACGTCGGCTCGCCGCCCTGCGAGAGGATGAACTCCTCGGCGAGCGCGTCGAGCTCGGCCGTCGTGACACCGGCGCGGATGTTGTCGCCGAGCAGTGCGAGCGTCGCCGCGACGACCTCGCCGGCTGCCGCCATCAGCTCGATCTCCGTCTGGGACTTGCGGATGATCAGTCTCTGCTGTCTCCGGGGGAACCTTCCCCGGTTCCCCCGGACCCCCTCCACCTGTCCGCTCGCGGACGGGCCGCTTCGCGACCGCGCCCGTCCACCCGCTCGAGCGCTTCGACGATCTCGCTCCACACCTCGTCCCGCGAACGGTCGCCGTGGATGCCCACGACGATCCCGCGCGGCAGGTAGTAGCCGATCAGCGGCTCCGTCTCGCGGTGGAAGATCTCGAGCCGCTTCGCGATCACCTCCGGGCTGTCGTCGGCGCGGCCCTCTTCCTCGGCCCGGCCGAGCAGCCGCTCCATGCGACACCTCGTCCGGCACCTGGAGGTCGAGCACGACGTCGAGCGGCCGGTCGAGCTCGTCGAGCAGCTCGTCGAGCGCCTCCGCCTGCGGCCCGTTGCGCGGGAAGCCGTCGAGGACGAAACCGGCCTGGGCGTCGTCCTCCGAGAACCGCTCTCGCATCAGGCGGATGGTCAGCTCGTCAGGCACGAGGGCGCCGGACGCGAGGATGGGCTCCACCTCGCGGCCGAGCGGTGTCCCTGCGGCAATCGCGCGTCGCGAAACATCTCTCCCGTCGCGATGTGCGGGATGCCGTACTCGGAGGCGATGCGGGCGGCCTGCGTGCCCTTGCCTGATCCCTGCGGTCCCGAGAATCGAGGACGTTCAGCGACAAGCTGCGCTACTTCAAGAAGCCTTCGTAGCTGCGCATCATCATCTGCGACTCCATCTGGCGCATCGTGTCGAGCGCGACACCGACCATGATCAGCAGCGACGTGCCGCCCAGGAAGTTCTGGGTCGACGACGAGAAGTCGAAGAACTGGATGAGGAACGTCGGGATGACGGCCACGAGCGCGAGGTAGATCGAGCCCGGCAGCGTCAGCCGCGTGAGCACGCGGTCGAGGTAGTGCGCCGTCGGCGGGCCCTGGCCGGATGCCCGGGATGTAGCCACCGTGCTTGCGGAGGTTGTCGGCCTGGTCGATCGGGTTGAACTGGACCGCGGTGTAGAAGTACGTGAAGAGGATGATGAGGAAGGCCTCGAGCATCAGGAAGCCGACGTCCGTGGGGCTGAACCAGTCGTTGATGAAGTCCTGCGTCTGAGGGAAGAACTGCGCGATCGTCGGCGGGAACGCGAGCACCGCCGCCGCGAAGATGATCGGGATCACGCCGGCCATGTTCACGCGCAGCGGCATGTAGGTCGAGCCGCCCGACGTGATGCGCCGCCCGACGACGCGCCGCGCGTACTGCACCGGAATCTTCCGCTGGCCCTCCTGGATGAAGACGACCGCCACCGTCACCGCGAGGAACACGATCGGGAAGAAGAGCTTCGTCGTCGGGCCGCCGTCGACCCACGCGCGAATGGTCGTCGGAGCGTCGGCGATGATCGAGCAGAAGATGATGATCGAGATGCCGTTCCCGACTCCGCGCTTCGTGATCAGCTCGCCCATCCACATGAGCAGCGCCGTGCCGGCGGTGAGCGTGATGACGATGAGCACGACGCGCCCGGAGTTCGCCTCGAGCGCGTTCTGCCGCTTGAAGAGGTACGCGTAGCCGAGCGACTGGAACGCCGCCAGCACGATCGTGAGGTAGCGCGTGTACTGGTTGATCTTCGCGTAGCCCGCCTCGCCCTCTTTCTGGAGCCGCTCGAGCGAGGGCACGACGACGGTCAGCAGCTGGAGGATGATCGACGCCGTGACGTACGGCATGATCCCCAGCGCGAAGAGCGAGAACTGCGAGAGCGCCCCGCCGGAGAAGAGGTTGAGCAGGCCGAGCACCGTGCCGCCCTGCGTCGAGAAGTAGTTCCTGATCTGCTCGGAGTCGACGCCCGGCGCCGGCACCCACGAGCCGAGCCGGTAGAGCGCGATGATCATCGCCGTGAACAGCAGGCGGCGGCGCAGCTCCGGCACGCGCCATGCGTTCGTCAGCCAGGACAGCACGCGGCTACTCCTCTTCGGGCTGGGCGTCGGCTCGGCTCGGGCTCAGCCTCGAGCTCGGCCTCCTCCGATCCTCGGCGTCCTGCGTCTCGACCTCGGCCTCGACCGGCTTGGACGCCTTCTTGTGGCGCTTGCGCTTGCGCTCCTTCGGCTCGCGCAGGAGCACGACGCTGCCGCCGGCGCCCTCGATCTTCTCGCGCGCCGACTTGGAGACGCCGTGGGCCGAGACAGTGAGCTTCTTCGTCAGGTCGCCCTGGCCGAGGATCTTCACGTCGATCCGCGTCGTGCGGATCAGGCGCTTCGCCTTCAGCACCTCGGGCGTCACCTCTGCTCCGGCGTCGAACACGCGCTCGAGATCGCGGACGTTGACGCCCTGGGTGTGCGTTCGGAACGGCCCGATCGGCATCGCGTCCTTCGACGTATTGCCGCGGAGCTTCGGCAGACGCATGAACAAGCGCGTCTGGCCGCCCTCGAACCCGGCCGGCATCTTGTGCGAGCCCGAGCGCGACTTCTGGCCCTTGATGCCGCGGCCCGGCGTAGCGCCCCTTGCCCGAGCCCATGCCGCGGCCGACACGCTTGCGCGCGACGCGCTTCTGGGCCGGCTTGAGGCTGGAGAGGTTGAGCTCGGAAGGCACGATCAGGACTCCTCCACCCGGACGAGGTGGCGGACCTTCCTCAGCATACCGGCGAGCTCAGGGCTCTCCGGACGCTCAACCGAGCGGCCGATCTTGCCCAGGCCGAGCGCGCGCAGCGTGCCGCGGTGCTTCGGCGTCTGGCCGATCTGGCTGCGGACCTGCGTGATCTTCAGCGTCTTCACTCTGTCGGCGCCTCGTCGTCAGCGGGGGAACCTCCCGGTTCCCCCGGAGCCCCCTCCGCCGGTCCGCTATCGCGGACGGGCGGCTCCGCCGCCGGCCTTCGCTTTCGGAATCGGCAGCACCTGCGCCACCGTCAGGCCGCGCGCGAGCGCCACGTCCTCCGGCGTCCGCAGACGCTGGAGACCGTTGACAGTCGCCTTCAGCATGTTGATCGGGTTCGTCGTGCCGAGGCTCTTCGCGAGGATGTCGCGAACGCCGCCGAGCTCGAGCACGGCGCGAACACCGCCGCCGGCGATCACGCCCGTGCCTTCGCTGGCAGGGCGGAGCAGGACGCGTGCAGCGCCGAACTCGCCGATGATCTCGTGCGTGATCGTCGTGCCCTTTCTCGGCACGACGAACATGTTCTTCTTCGCGTCCTCGACCGCCTTCGAGATGGCGAGCGGGACCTCGCGGGCCTTGCCGTAGCCGAGCCCGACCTTGTCCACCTCGTCGCCGATGACGACGAGCGCCGTGAAGGAGAAGCGCCGGCCGCCCTTGACGACCTTCGCCACACGGTTGATCTCGACGACGCGCTCCTTGAGCTCGCGCGTTCTCCTGGAATCCGCCAATACGCTCAAAACTCGAGGCCTCCTTCGCGTGCGCCCTCGGCGAGCGCCTTCACGCGTCCGTGGTACAGGTAGCCGGCACGGTCGAACACGCAGGCCTTGATCCCGGCCTTGTCGGCCGCAGCGGCCAGCCGCTTGCCGACCTCGTTCGCCTGGGCGGTCTTCGTGCCCTTGAAGCTCTTGGGCAGGCCCTTCCACGACGCGGCGGCAAGCGTCTTGCCCTCGAGGTCGTCGATGAGCTGCGCGTAGATGCCGACGTTCGAGCGGAAGACGGCGAGGCGCGGCCGCTCGGCCGTTCCCGACACCTTCCCGCGCACGCGGCGGCGCCGGCGCGCTCGGGCGTCTCGTTTGGTGAGCGTCGTCATGCGCGCTTTCCGACTTTCCGGCGCACGTACTCGCCCTCGTAGCGGATGCCCTTGCCCTTGTACGGCTCTGGCGGGCGCACCTTGCGCACCTCCGCCGCAGTCTGGCCGACGAGCTGCTTGTCGATGCCCGACACGATCACCTCGGTCGGCTGAGGCACCTCGAACGTGATGCCCGGCCGCGGCGAGACGATGACGGGATGGGAGAAGCCGACCTGCAGCTCGAGGTCCGTGCCGCGGAGATTCGGCGCGGAAGCCGACGCCCTGGATCTCCAGCTCTTCTGGAAGCCCTTCGTCACGCCCTCGACCATGTTCGCGACGAGCGTGCGCGTCAGCCCGTGCAGCGCGCGGTCCTCGCCCCGGTCGGTCGGTCGCGTGACGACGAGCGTCTCGTCCTCCTTCGTCACGGTGATGCGCGCCGGCAGCTGCTGGCTCAGCTCGCCGAGCGGCCCGTTGACCTGGATGCGGCCGGCCGAGACGGCGACGTTGACGCCGGCGGGCAGCTCGATTGGTTGTCGTCCGATTCGGCTCATAGCTCCTCGTCACCAGACGAAGCAGATGACCTCGCCGCCGATGCCCTTCTGCTCGGCCGTGCGGCTCGTCATGACGCCGTTCGAGGTGGACAGGATGGCCGTGCCCATGCCGCCGAGCACGCGCGGCAGGCGGTCCTTGCGCGCGTAGACGCGGCGACCCGGCTTCGAGATCCGCTTGAGGTCGGTGATGATGCGCTCGCGGTTGCGGCCGTACTTCAGCTCGATGACGAGCTTGTTGAAGCTCTCGCCCGTCCTCGATCCGGTAGTCGCGGACGTAGCCCTCCTCCTTCAGCAGGCGGGCGATCTCGACCTTCGCGCGCGAGGTGGGCATCTCCACGGTGTCGTGGAGCGCCTTGTTCGCGTTCCGGATCCTGGCGAGCATGTCGGCGATGGGATCAGTGAGCATTGGTTTCTCCTACCACGAGGCCTTCGTCATGCCGGGGATCACGCCCTGGTGCGCGAGCTCGCGCAGGCAGATCCGGCAGAGGCCGAACTTCCGGTACACGGCGCGCGGGCGGCCGCAGCGGTTGCAGCGGCGGTGCGCCTGCGTCGGGTGCTTGGGCGTGCGGGACGCCTTCGCGATCATCGACTTCTTGGCCACTAGCTCTGTCTCCTTCGTTGTCGCGAACGGAAGGCCGAGGCCGGCGAGGAGCGCTCGCGCCTCGTCGTCGGACTTCGCGGTCGTCGTGATCGTCACGTCGAGCCCGCGGATCTGTGCGACGTCGTCGTAGTCGATCTCGGGAAAGATGATCTGCTCACGCAGGCCGATCGAGTAGTTGCCACGGCCGTCGAACGAGCGCGGGCTGAGCCCGCGGAAGTCGCGGATGCGGGGCAGCGCGATCGAGACGAGCCGGTCGAGGAACTCGTACATGCGCGCGCCGCGAAGCGTCACCTTCGTGCCGACGGGCATGCCCGTGCGGATCTTGAAGCCGGCGATCGACGTCCGGGCGCGGCGCAACTGGGCGCGCTGGCCGGCGATCTGCGTCAGCTCGTCCATCGCGGAGTCGAGCAGCTTCGCCTCGGTCTTCGCCTCGCCGACGCCCATGTTGAGCGTGATCTTCTCCACCTTCGGCACCTGCATGACCGAGCTGACGCCCAGCTCGTCCTTGAGCTGGGAGCGAAGCTCCTGCTCGTAGAGCGCCTTGAGGCGCGGTGTCGTAGCCGTTCTCGCGTCACTTGTGCTCGCCCTCGTCGATCTCTTGGTGGCAGTCGGCCCGGCGGCAGACGCGAAGCTTCACCTGCTTGCCCTTGATCTCCTTGAACGTCATCCCGACGCGGGTCGGCCGGCTGCACGACCGGGCACACGACCATGACGTTCGAGACGGGAATCGGCGCCGGCTTGTCGATGACGCCGCCGGGCTGGATCGTCGTGCCGCCCATGCGGTTCGCGTCCTTCATCGGCCGCGGCTTCGTGTGCCGCTTGACGACGTTGAGGTTCTCGACGATCACGCGGCCCTCGGCCGGGCGTGCCTCGAGCACGCGGCCCTGCTTGCCACGGTCCTTGCCGGCGATCACGTGCACGGTGTCGCCCTTCTTGACTCGCATCGTTGTCGCTCATCTAGAGGACCTCCGGTGCGAGGGAGACGATCTTCATGAAGTTCCGCTCGCGCAGCTCGCGCGCCACCGGCCCGAAGATGCGCGTGCCGCGCGGGTTCTGGGCCGGTGTCGATGATGACGGCGGCGTTCTCGTCGAACGAGATCGTCGTGCCGTCGTCGCGACCCTGCGGCTTCCGCGTGCGAACGACGACCGCGCGCACGACCTCGCCCTTCTTCACCTGGCCCTGGGGCGTGGCCGTCTTCACGGTGCCGACGATGATGTCGCCGACCCGCGCGTAGCGGCGGTGCGAGCCGCCGAGCACGCGAATGCAGAGAAGCTCTCGCGCTCCCGTGTTGTCGGCGACGCGGACTCGCGTCTCCTGCTGGATCATTTCGCCGCCTCCACCACCTCGGCCAGGCGCCAGCGCTTCGTCTTCGAAAGCGGGCGCGTCTCCACGATCCGCACGAGGTCGCCGACGTTCGCCTCGTTGCGCTCGTCGTGGGCGTGGAACTTCGTCGAGCGGCGGATGATCTTCTTGTAGCGGCGGTGCGCCTTCAGCGTCTCCACGCGGACGACGATCGTCTTGTCCATCGCGCTCGAGACGACGACGCCGCGGCGCTCCTGCCGCGTTGCCGCGCTCGTGCTCCGGCTTCGGCTGGCGCGAGAGCGGCTTGCGGCCCTCCGAGGCACGCACCGGCTTCGGGCGCTGGCGGCGCTCGGAGCGCGGGCGGAGCTTCCGCTTCTTCTTGGCGGGCGGCGCGGCGGGCTCCTCGGCCTCTGCTACTGGCTCGTCCGCTTCGGCTTCGGCGGCGGCAGGCTCCTCGGCAGGCTCTTCTTCCTCGACTGCAGGCTCGGCGGGCTCCTCGGCGGGCGCCTCCTCCTCGGCAGGCGGCTCCTCCGACGCAGGCTCCTCGTACGTCTCCACCTCGGCCACCGGCTCTTCGGGTGTCTCTACCTCGGCCACCGGCTCTTCGGGCGTCTCTACCTCGGCCACGGGCTCTTCGGGCGTCTCTACCTCGGCCACGGGCTCTTCGGGCCAGTCTCGGCTTCGACCTCGGCCCGGGCTCCTCGGCCACGGGCGTCGTCCGGGTCTCCGGCTCCACCGGTCCGCTATCGCGGACGGGCGGCTGCGCCGCCTCTTCGACCGCCTCTTCGGTTGTCTCGTTCTTCTCTTCGTCAGCCATGTCTACGTTCGCTCCAACTGGGTCTCTCGCTCGCGCTGGACCGTGAGGATCCGCGCGATCTCCCGCTTCGCCAGCCGCAGCCGGGCGCTGTTGTCGAGCGCGCCGGTCGCCGCCTGGAAGCGGAGGTTGAACAGCTCCTGCCGCGTGTCCGCGAGCTTCTGCTGCAGATCGTCGTCGGTCAGGTCGCGAAGCTCCCTGCGCCCTCATCTCGTCATCTCCCTACTCAAAGAGCTCACCTTCCCGCTTGACCACCTTCGTGCGGATGGACAGCTTGTTCCCGGCGAGGCGCAGCGCCTCCTTGCCGAGCGCCTCGGGCACGCCGGCGAGCTCGAACATCACGCGGCCGGGCTTGACGACCGCCACCCAGCCCTCCGGCGAGCCCTTGCCGGAGCCCATGCGGGTCTCGGCCGGCTTCTTCGTGAACGGCTTGTCGGGGAAGACGTTGATCCACACCTTGCCGCCACGCTTGATCTTTCGCGTCATGGCGATTCGGGCAGCCTCGATCTCGCGGTTCGTGAGCCAGCCGGCGTCGAGCGCCTTGAGCCCGTAGTCGCCGTACTGGACGGTGAGCTGGCCCTTGGAGGTGCCCCGGCGGCGTCCGCGGTGCTGCTTGCGGAACTTCGTCTTGCGCGGCATCAACATCAGGACTCACTCTCCTCGGCGGCGCCTCGGTCGCCTCGGGCGGCCTCCGGCGCCTCCGGAGCCTCCTCCACCGGTCCGCTGTCGCGGACGGGCGGCTCCGCCGTCGCCTCCGGAGCCTCCTCCACCGGTCCGCTGTCGCGGACGGGCGGCTCGCGCCTCCTCGACGACCGGCTCGGCCTCGGCGGTCGGCTCGGTCGGTCTCCTCGACTGCCTCGGTCGAAGCCTCCGGCTCCTCGCGGCGCTTGCGTCCGCGACCACGCTCGGGACGACGCCTGCGCACCGGCCCGAGGCCCTTCGCGGTCCGGGCCACGGCGGCCTTCGCGCTGCCCGAGACCCTCGGGGCGCGTCCCGCGGCGGCGAGCCTGATCCTGCTCGGAGAGCCGTACCTCGCGGTCGCCCGTGGCGCCCTCGTAGCCCTCGGGCATGATCTCGCCCTTGTTGATCCAGACCTTCACGCCGATGCGGCCGAAGGTCGTCTTCGCCTCGGCGAACCCGTAGTCGATGTCGGCGCGCAGCGTGTGCAGCGGCACGCGCCCCTCGGAGTACTTCTCCGAGCGCGACATCTCCGTGCCGCCGAGCCGGCCGCCGCACTGCACCTTGACGCCGTGGGCGCCCGAGCGCATGGCCGAGGCGAGGGAGCGCTTCATCGCGCGCCGGAAGCTGACGCGGTTCTCGAGCTGCTCGGCGATCGACTGCGCGACGAGCTTCGCGTCGAGCTCGGGCCGCTTGATCTCGTTGATGTTGATCTGGACGTTCTTCTGCGTCATGCCGTGGATCTCGCGGCGCAGCGCGTCGACCTCCACGCCCGACTTGCCGATGACGATGCCCGGCCGCGCGGTGTAGACGTCGATGATCACGCGCTGCTTGTCCTTGCGGATGAGGATGTCGGACAGGCCCGCGTGGGAGAGCTTGCCGTAGATGTGCTCGCGGATCTTCACGTCCTCGAGCAGCGCGCCGGCGAACTCCTTGTTCGACGTGTACCAGTTCGACTTCCAGTCGTGGATGATGCCGACCCGCAGGCCGCCGGGGTGGACTTTCTGGCCCATTAGCTGCTCTGGCCTCCTCGGTCTTCTTGCGTCGGTCGTCTTCGCGTGCGCGTCGGCTTCGCCTTCGCCTCCGCAGCCTCTCGGCTTCGTGGCGCGCGGCTTCGCGCGCCGGCTTCTCGGGCTGCGTCCTCGGCGGCGCGGCTTGGCCTGCGGCCGCGGCCGGCTTCGCCTCGACGGCGAGCGGCGCGAGCTTCACGGTGATGTGGCACGTGGGCTTGTGGATCCGGGCCGCGCGGCCGCGCGCGCGTGCGCGCCAGCGCTTGAGCGTCGGGCCCTCGTCGACGTACGCGGCGCTCACGTAGAGGTCGTCGCCGACGAGGCCGTGGTTCGCCTCCGCGTTCGCGATCGCCGAGCGCAGCACCTTCTCCACGTCGCGTGCGGCTGCGCGCGTCGTGAACGCGAGCACGGTGCGCGCCTCGGGCACGCTGCGGCCGCGGATGTGCTCCACGACGAGCCGCGCCTTCCGCGGCGACGTGCGCACCCACTTGGCCTCCGCGCGGACTTCCTGTGTACGGCGTCTCGTCGCCATCACGCCCGCTTCTTCACCCGTGCCTGGCGGTCACCGGCGTGGCCGCGGAACGTTCGCGTCGGCGCGAACTCGCCGAGCTTGTGGCCGACCATCTGCTCCGAGATGAAGACCGGGACGTGCTTGCGCCCGTCGTGGACCGCGATCGTGTGCCCGACCATCTCGGGGAAGATGGTCGAGGCGCGCGACCACGTCCGGACCATCTGCTTCGACCCGGAGGTGTTCATCGCCTCGATTCGCTTCATGAGCCGCTCTTCCACGAACGGCCCCTTCTTCGTCGATCGACCCATGCCTTACCTCTTGTCCTTGCCGCGGCGCCGGCCGCGGACGATGAGCTTGTCGGACTCCTTGTGCTTCCGGCGCGTGCGCTTGCCGAGCGTCGGCACGCCCCACGGCGTGACCGGGTGCCGCCCGCCCTTCGACTTCCCCTCGCCGCCCCCGTGCGGGTGGTCGACCGGGTTCATCGCCGAGCCGCGCACCGTCGGCCGGCGGCCGCGCCAGCGTGAGCGCCCCGCCTTGCCGCCCGTGACGTTCGAGTGATCGAGGTTCCCGACCTGCCCGACCGTCGCGCGACACGTTAGCAGCACGCGCCGAGCTCCCCGGAGGGAAGGCGCAGCACCGCGTACGGCTCGTCCTTCGCCACGAGCTGGACGGACGAGCCCGGCGCTGCGCGCCATCTGGCCGCCGCGGCCGGGCTTGAGCTCGACGTTGTGGATGAGCGTGCCCGTCGGGATCCGCTGCAGCGGGAGCGCGTTCCCGGGCTTGATGTCGGCGTCTGGGCCGGACTCGACGGACGAGCCCACGCGCAGGCCGGCGGGGGCGAGGATGTACGCCTTCGCGCCGTCGGCGTAGTGGAGCAGCGCGATCCGCGCCGACCGATTCGGGTCGTACTCGATCGCGGCCACCTTCGCCGGAACGCCGTCCTTCGTGCGCTTGAAGTCGATGACGCGGAAGCGGCGCTTGTGGCCGCCGCCACGGTGGCGCGTCGTGATGCGGCCGTGCTTGTTGCGGCCGCCCTTCTTCGTCACCGGCTCGGTGAGGCTCTTCTCGGGCTCCGACTTCGTGACCTCCTCGAACGTCGAGACGGTCATCCAGCGGCGGCCCGGGCTCGTCGGCTTGAACTTGCGGACAGGCATGGCGGCTAGACCTGCGCCCCTTCGAAGATCGGGATCGACTCGCCCTCGCGCACCTGCACGATCGCCTTCTTCCAGCCGGGCCGCGTGCCGCGCTGGAAGTTGCGCCGCTTCGGCTTCGGCTGGACCTTGATGATGTTCACGGCCTCGACGTGGACCTCGAACAGCTGCTCGACGGCCTGGCGGATCTGCGTCTTGTGCGCGTCGCCGTGCACGCGGAACGTGTACTTCCGGTCGCCGATCAAGCTGTAGCTCTTCTCCGACACGATCGGAGCGAGCAGGATCTCGTTGGGATGGAGGCTCATGATCGCGCGACCTTCCCGGCGCGCGCCTCGACGACCGGCAGCGCCTTCTCCGAGACGAGCAGCGTGCGCGCCCAGACGACCGCGGACACCTCGAGGTCCTCCGGGGCGCTGATCGCGACGCGCGGAGAGGTTGCGGAACGACTTGATGGCCGCCTCCTCCTCGTCGGTGCGCGACGATCGACGACGCGGCAGCTCCTTGCCGAACGTCTCCAGGAAGCTCGCGCCGGCCTTCGTGGACGGAGCGTCGAACGCCTCGCCGTCGAACACCGCGAGCGTCCCCTCGTCGACGTGCGCGGAGAGCGCGGTGCGCATCGCGGCGCGGTTCTCCTTGCGGTTCACCTTGAACGAGAAGTCGCGCATCGTCGGCGGGAAGGCGACCCCGCCGCCCATCCACTGCGGCGCGCGCGTCGTGCCCTGGCGCGCGCGGCCCGTGCCCTTCTGGCGCCACGGCTTCGCGCGGCCGCCGGCGACGAGCCCGCGGCTCTTCGCGCCGCGCGTGCCCGCGCGTGCGGCGGCCATCTCCGCGCGCACGGCCTCGTGCACGAGGTGAGGACGCGCTTCCGCGCCGAAGATCGCAGCGTCGAGCGACACCTGCTTCGCCGCCTTGCCGGCGGCGTCGAGCAGCGGCGCCGTCAGGCTCTGACGGCCTTACTGGTGGCGGTGGTGGCGGGTATGAGCCTTCTCCTCCCTGATCTCGACGATGCCGTTCCTCGGCCCCGGAACCGCGCCCTTGACGAGCAGGAGGTTCTGCTCCGGGTCGACTCGATGGACGACGAGGCCGATCTGCGTGCGCCGCTTGGCGCCCATCTGGCCGGCCATGCGCATGCCCTTGAACACGCGCGACGGCGTGGCCGAGGCGCCGACGGAGCCGCGCTTGCGGATGTTGTGCGAGCCGTGCGTCTTCGGGCCGCGACTGAAGTTGTGGCGCTTGATCGTCCCGGCGAAGCCCTTGCCGATGGAGATGCCCGACACCTTCACCGCGTCGCCGGGCTCGAAGGCCTCGACGGTCACGGTCTCGCCGACCGTCAGCTCCGACTGGCCGCGGAACTCGACGAGCCGCCGGTGTGCGCCGACACCCGCCTTCTGCAGGTGCCCGAGCTCGCCCTTCGAGATCTTGCGCTCGGCGACCTCGTCGAACGCGATCTGCACGGCGTCGTAGCCGTCCGTCTCCGTCGTCTTCACCTGCACGACGGGGCACGGCCCGGCCTCGATCACCGTCACGGACGTCATGACGCCGGTCTCCGCGTCGAAGACCTGGGTCATGCCGAGCTTCCTGCCGACGATGCCTTTCATCTCTCTAGAGCTTGATCTCGATGTCGACGCCGGCGGGCAGGTCGAGCCGCATCGAGCGAGTCGACCGTCTTCGGCGTGGGGCTGTGGATGTCGATGAGGCGCTTGTGCGTCCGCACCTCGAACTGCTCGCGCGAGTCCTTGTCCTTGAACGGGCTGCGGATCACCGTGTAGACGTTGCGCTCGGTGGGCAGGGGCACGGGGCCGGTGATCGTGGCACCGGTGCGCTCCGCGTTGTCGACGATGTCGCGCGCGGCGCGGTCGACCTGGTTGTGGTCGTAGCCGCGCAGCCTGATGCGGATCTTCTGCTGTGCCACCGTGCTCCCTACCCTCCCTCGCGCGTTCCTACTTGATGATCTCGGTGACGACGCCGGCGCCGACCGTGCGACCGCCCTCGCGGACGGCGAAGCGGAGGCCCTGGTCCATGGCGATCGGCTGGATGAGCTCGACCTCCATGTTCGTGTTGTCGCCCGGCATCACCATCTCCTGGCCCTCGGGCAGCTCGATGGAGCCGGTCACGTCCGTCGTGCGGAAGTAGAACTGCGGCCGGTAGCCGTTGAAGAACGGCGTGTGGCGGCCGCCTTCGTCCTTCGACAGGACGTACACCTCTGCCTTGAAGTGCGTGTGGGGCGTGATCGATCCGGGCTTCGCGAGCACCTGGCCGCGCTCCACCTCCTCGCGCTTCGTGCCGCGGAGCAGCACGCCGGCGTTGTCGCCCGCCTGCGCGAAGTCGAGCGTCTTGTTGAACATCTCGAGGCCGGTGACGACGGTCTTCTCGATCTCGGGGTGGATCCCGACCATCTCGACCTCGTCACCCGAGTTGCACTGGCCCTGCTCGATGCGGCCGGTGACGACCGTGCCGCGGCCCGTGATCGTGAAGACGTCCTCGATCGGCATGAGGAACGGCTTGTCCGTGTCGCGCTGCGGCTCGGGGATGTACTCGTCGAGGGCCGTGGTCAGCTCGAGGATCTTGCCGATCCACTCCTCGTCGCCCTCGAGCGCCTTCAGCGCCGAGACCTGGATGACGGGGATGTCGTCGCCCGGGAACTCGTACTTCGAGAGCAGCTCGCGAACTTCCATCTCGACGAGCTCGAGCAGCTCGGGGTCGTCCACCATGTCGGCCTTGTTGAGGGCGACGACGATGTAGGGGACGTTCACCTGCCGCGCGAGCAGCACGTGCTCGCGGGTCTGCGGCATGGGCCCGTCGGCCGCCGAGACGACGAGGATCGCGCCGTCCATCTGGGCGGCGCCCGTGATCATGTTCTTGATGTAGTCGGCGTGCCCCGGGCAGTCGACGTGGGCGTAGTGCCGGTTCTCCGTCTCGTACTCGACGTGCGACGTGTTGATGGTGATGCCGCGCTGGCGCTCTTCCGGCGCCTTGTCGATGGAGTCGAAGTCGCGGTACTCGGTGTTCTGGCCCTTGTCGGCGAGCACCTTCGTGATCGCCGCGGTGAGCGTGGTCTTGCCGTGGTCGATGTGACCGATGGTGCCGACGTTGACGTGCGGCTTCGTGCGCTCGAACTTCTGCTTGGCCATTCCTTCCTCCGGTCTCCTTTCCGATTACGCTTTGGGCGTCGACGATCTCGCCCGCGATCGACTGAGGGACTTCCTCGTAGCGATCGAATTGCATGGTGAACGTGGCGCGGCCCTGCGTCGTCGAGCGCAGGTCCGTGGCGTAGCCGAACATCGTGGCCAGCGGCACCCTGGCGGTGATCACCTGGGCGTTGCCGCGTGGCTCGAGGCCTTCGACGTGGCCCCGGCGAGAGTTGAGGTCCCCCATGACGTCGCCGAGGTACTCCTCGGGCGTGACGACCTCGACGGCCATCACCGGCTCGAGCAGCTTCGGCTTCGCGCGCTGCATGGCCGCCTTGAAGGCCATGGAGCCCGCCACCTTGAACGCCATCTCGCTCGAGTCGACGTCGTGGTACGAGCCGTCCTTGAGGACGATGCGGATGTCGACGACGGGATAGCCGGCGAGGATGCCCGACTCCATCGCCTCCTGGATGCCGAGGTCGACTGCGGGGATGTACTCGCGCGGGATCTTGCCGCCGACGATCTTGTCGATGAACTCGTAGCCGTCCCCCGGCGCCGCGGGCTCGAGGTCGATGACGACGTGCCCGTACTGGCCGCGGCCGCCGGTCTGGCGGACGAAGCGGCCCTCGATCTTCTCCGCGGGCCTGCCGGCCGTCTCGCGGTAGGCGACCTGCGGGCGGCCGACGTTCGCGTCGACCGAGAACTCGCGCAGCAGCCGGTCGACGATGATCTCCAGGTGCAGCTCGCCCATCCCGGCGATGAGCGTCTGCCCCGTCTCCTCGTCGGTGCGCACGCGGAAGGTCGGATCCTCCTCGGCGAGCCGCTGGAGCGCCGTGGCGAGCTTGTCCTGGTCGGCCTTCGTCTTCGGCTCGATGGCGACCGAGATGACCGGGTCGGGGAAGGTCATCGACTCGAGGAGGATGGGCGCCGTGTCGACGGCGAGCGTCTCGCCCGTCGTCGTCTGCTTCAGGCCCACGAGCGCGGCGATCTCGCCGGCGCCGATCTCGTCGCGCTCCTCGCGGTGGTTCGCGTGCATCTGGAGGATGCGGCCGACGCGCTCGGTCTTGCCGGTCGTCGTGTTGAGCACCTTGTCGCCCTGGGTGATGCGACCCGAGTAGACGCGGACGTACGTGAGCTTGCCGACGTACGGGTCGGTCATGACCTTGAAGGCGAGGGCCGCGAACGGCTCGTCCACGGCCGGGCGGCGTGAGAGGTCGTGCTCCGTGCGCGGGTCGACGCCGTGCACGGGCGGGACGTCGAGCGGGCTCGGGAGGTAGTCGACGACGGCGTCGAGCAGCGGCTGGATGCCCTTGTTCTTGAAGGCCGAGCCGCAGAGCACGGGGACGACCGACAGGTCGAGCGTCGCGGCGCGCAGCGCGCGGCGCAGCATCTCGGGCGTCACGGACGGCCTCGTCCTCGAGGTACGTCTCCATGAGCTCGTCGTCGTGGTCGGCGACGGCGTCGATCAGCTGGTGGTGGTACTCGGCAGCCTGCTCGGCGAGCTCGGCCGGGATCTCGCCCACCTCGGTCTCCGTGCCGAGCGAGTCCGTCCACACGAGCGCGTTCATCTCGATGAGGTCGACGACGCCGCGGAAGTGCTCCTCCTGGCCGATCGGCAGCTGCACCGGGAACGGGCCGCGCGCCGAGCCGGTCGACCATCGACTGCACCGAGGCGAAGAAGTCGGCGCCGACGCGGTCCATCTTGTTCATGAAGGCGATGCGCGGCACGCCGTAGCGGTCGGCCTGGCGCCAGACGGTCTCCGACTGCGGCTCGACACCGGCGACGGCGTCGAAGACGGCCACGGCGCCGTCGAGCACGCGCAGCGAGCGCTCGACCTCGACGGTAAAGTCCACGTGCCCGGGCGTATCGATAATGTTCACCCGGAAGTCGCGCCAGAACGCCGTCGTCGCGGCCGACGTGATGGTGATGCCGCGCTCCTGCTCCTGGACCATCCAGTCCATGACGGCGGCGCCCTCGTGCACCTCGCCCATCTTGTACGTGCGGCCCGTGTAGTAGAGGATCCGCTCCGTCGTCGTCGTCTTGCCCGCGTCGATGTGGGCCATGATCCCGATGTTCCGGACGTGGTCGAGCGCGACGGCTCCCTTTGTTGTCATCTCCATCGTGCTCACGCTCACCAGCGGTAGTGCGCAAAGGCCTTGTTCGCCTGCGCCATCCGGTAGAGGTCGTCCTTCTTCTTGTACGCGCCGCCCTGCTGGTCGAGCGCCTCGAGGATCTCGGCCGCGAGCTTCTCCTCCATGTGCTTCTCGCGCCGCTCGCGCGCGAACGTCACGAGCCAGCGCACGGCGAGCGTGCGCGCGCGGCGCTGCGGCACCTCGACGGGCACCTGGTAGTTCGAGCCGCCGACGCGGCGCGAGCGCACCTCGAG